>CAWVSY010000014.1:0-68914 GCA_963933055.1 uncultured Oleispira sp. | reverse complement strand
TAGTGAGTGTTGGCGAATATAAAAATGATTCCACTAGAGATAGCATTCTTTCTAAGTAAGCGTCCGGCCATCCACACCTTGAGTCTATTTTTTGATCTACAACATCTTTCTGACACTCAAGGGATGCAACCAAACACTGGTACCTTTAAGGTATTTCTAGGGCAGAGAGCTAAGAATAGCTTAAGCTCCCAGGATGGGAGCTCTGTCTTTCTTCAGGAAGATCCTAAGCCGCATGGAGGCGGCGAGAGTGATTTGTTAGGGCGTCAGTTTGATGTTCCATGGTAGCAAGTCATCCAGATCCGCTCCCTTTTCCCGTTTTGGCAGTTCTTCAAACAGCTTCACAAGATAATCATAGGCAATCAAGCCATTGGCTTTAGCGGTTTCGATCAAGCTGTAAAGGTTTGCACTCGATTGCGCGCCGTTGGCTGTGTTGGCAAACAACCAATTTTTACGACCAATTACAAACGGTTTGATGGCTCGTTCGGCGCGGTTGTTGTCGATATTAAGCGATGGATCGTCAACGTAACGCACCAGTTTATCCCATTGGTTTAGGCTGTAGTTCAGAGCTTTGGTCAGTTTGTCAGATGGTGGCTTCAGTGGCACCGTTTTCTCTAACCATGCTTTGTACTCTGCAAGCGCTTGCGGCGCATGGGCCTGACGATAGGCAAACGCTTCTTTGGTCGTCTTACACTGCTGTGCTCGGGCTTCAATCGCATACAGCTTTTGAATATGGTTCAGTGCTAGCGTGTGTTTGCCCGCTTTTCCCTTCGGTGACGTTTTTGCAATGTTCATAAAGTAGCGACGTGCGTGGGCCCAGCAACCGACCAGCTGTGCGCTTGTTTGTTCGTAACCACTATAGCCATCAACCTGTAGATAGCCTTGATAATTTTTTAAGAACGCTTTCGGGCATTGCCCTGATCGTGAGAGCTGGAAGTCGTACAGCACGATGCGTTGAGCTCCCGCTGCCAATAATTTTGGGGGTGAGACATCTTGATCGGTACCACTGCAATACACCCACATGTAGCAGGTGCTTTTCGCCTCTTTAACCACATTCAATGTGGTTTCATCTGCATGAAGCGCTGGTTGCTCCAACAGCAGTGCATGTAGGCGATCATAAATAGGCTGTATCGCGATCGCACACTTTTCTATCCAGTCCGACATCGTTTGTCGGCTCAGCTCAATGCCGTATTGCTTAAACAGGGCTTCTTGGCGATAGAGCGGCAAGGCGTATTGATATTTGCCACTGATGATTTGCGCTAGTAAGGACGGTGTGGCGATACCTTTTGGAATAAGACTTGGCTCAGGTACTCGTTGCTTGATCTGTACGTTGGTCCCCGTCTGATCACATTGTCGGCATGCGTATTTTGGGCGAACGGTTTCAATCACTTTCAGTTGAGCGGGGATAAACTCTAGACGCTCTGCTTTATCTTCACCCATGCGATACAATACACCATGGCAGCAGTCACAGACTTTTTCACTGTTCGCAATATCGAGTACTACCACTTCACGAGGTAGACCTTTTGGCAAAAGCTGACGTTTTGGCTGTTTGCGAGTTTGTACAACTGCTTTTTCAGCCGTCTTCAGCTCTGCCTCTTCTTCGAGCAGGGATTGTGGTTCATCGAATAACTCGCCTTGACCTGGCATGACCTCAGAGCTTTTACCAAACGCACGCTGGCGAGCCAGTTGCCATTGTTCTAAAACATGCTGGTAGCGTGATTGCCACTGTGTGATTTCAGTGTCTTTTTGACTCAATAATTGTTGCTGTTCCAGCAACATTTTCTTAAGCAATTCAATATCGTCAGGGAGGTTATTCATTGTCTTCATAATGGTGTGGATTATACCACGCTCTTCATAATATAAAGCGCTCTAACCATGATATCGGTACACAACATGAGGATGTGCTTGCTCTAATTCGAGAGGCAACCCTTCAAGCAACCAATGTAACTGGCGTGTTGAAATGGTAAGAGACAGCTCATCATCTTCGATCCCCGGCCACTTAAAGGTCCCTTTTTCCAAGCGCTTATAATGCAACCAAAAGCCATTTGCCGACCATTGCAAAATTTTGAGGCGGTTACGAGTACGTCCACAGAAAACAAACAGGCGATCAGAACAAGGTTCCTGATCTAGTTCATAAGCTACAATGGAGCACAACCCATCAATGGATTTACGCATATCGGTCGCACCGCATATCAAGATGACAGGCAAAGAGTCTGAGAATCCAATCATGTAAATCTCCGTAAAAATACAGAGATTAGTGTGATAGGATTAACGAGTGAATGTGTGATTTGCCGGACGCTTACCTTTCTAAACCCAAAGAAGAGTGTTTTGAGTCATTAAGTATGTGGTCATAAGGGAGATGAGTATTTTCGTCACATCTGGTTTCTTATACAGCTTATCTTGATGATCTTTTTTCTTGACCTTACCGCCACAGGAAGGTTTAGGCTGGATATCGACTCAATATTGATGAGCCAGACGGTAACCGTATCACTACGTATGCAAGGTAAGAGCGCCGGAAACGACGTCATTTGAAACTGGATCTGGTATCAACAGAATACATTTTGGGAGGTAAGGATGAACATTGGTGATGCTGCCCGGTTATCCGGAGTTTCCGCAAAAATGATCCGCTATTATGAAGAGGCGGGATTAATACCGGAAGTAGCCAGAACTGCAGCCGGGTATCGGATGTTCCGCGATATTGATGTGTACAAATTACATTTTATACGCCGATGTCGGGAATTAGGTTTCTCTCTGGCACAAACAGGGGAACTTCTCTGTCTGTGGGGGAACCATTCGCGCCAGAGTGCTGATGTAAAAAAATTAGTCGAGTCACACATCAACGAGTTGACGCGAAAAATTCAAGAATTTCAGCGTATGGCATCAATACTTACAACGCTTTCTGATTGCTGTGCAGGGGATGATAAGCCTGAATGCCCTATTTTGAGTGCACTGTATCTTGCAGATGTTAACGGTTTACAAAAATCAGACTCTGGTCCTGAAATTTCTTAGCCGCAATCCATAGATGACAGTAATTTCAACTGAAATTACGCCTACAAAACAAGATGACATTAATTGGGTTAGTAACTCTTGGGTAAAAAGAAATCAATGTGGTTTTTAAAGAATATTAACTGTTTTTAGTAGTGAGGTTTCCAATGTCAGATATTATTCCCGGATATTGCACACTTTGCCGTTCGCGGTGTGGGACGCTGAGTGAAGTAGCAAATGACCACCTGATCAAGGTACGGGCTAACCCTGAACACCCTAATGGTAAGGCCATGTGTATGAAGGGGAAAGCGGCACCTGAGCTGGTGGACAGCGCAAATAGAATTCTGTACCCGATGAAGAGAACTCATCCTAAAGGTGCAGAGGATCCGGGCTGGCAACGTATAAGTTGGGAAGAGGCTATGTCAACGATAGCCGGACAACTGGAAAAATTTAAACGAGAGGATGGAGCTGAATCTGTCGCTTTCGGCTTTACGAGCCCAAGCGGTACCCCCCTCAGTGATGCAATTGAATGGTTAGAGCGATTTGTTCGTATCTATGGCAGCCCAAATACCAGCTATGGAACTGAGATATGTAACTGGCATAAAGACGTTGCACATCGATGGACCTTTGGCTGCGGCATTCCTGTTGCTGATTATTCCCATGCCGATCTTATTCTTCTTTGGGGGCATAACCCCGCGAATACTTGGCTTGCCCAGGCTAGTGCGATTGGTACTGGTCGAAATAACGGCGCAAAACTGATTGTCGTGGATCCTCGCCCGACACCCTTAGCGAAAGAAGCAAATGCCTGGCTTGATGTCAATCCTGGAACTGACGGTGCATTAGCTTTGGGGTTAAGCCATCTCCTGGTAGAACGAAACCTGTTTAATCATGAGTTTGTTCGAAACTGGACTAATGGTCCTTTGTTGGTTCGAAATGATAATGGTTATTTTCTTCGGGAAAAAGATATTAACCCACTTGCCATCAGTAATCGCTATACAGTTTGGGACGAACACAACCAGCAAGTCACATTTATCGATTCCGAGACTCGAACTGAAGAAACGCTGATGCCTACAGCTGCACTTGAGGGCAATGTTGAAGTCGCAATAGCTGATGGTGCAAAAATTTCCTGCCAAACGGCGTTTTCATCTTTTAAAGATATGTTGGCTAATTATGACCCAGAAAACGTAAGCCGTATCACCGGGGTATCTGTTGCGTCAATTGAAGCCGCTGCGAGTTTGATTGCCGGGGCCAAGAAAATCGCCTACCACAGTTGGTCTGGAGTGGCTCAACACACTAATGCCACCCAAACAGAACGTGCGATTGCGACACTGTATGCTTTAACCGGTTGTTTCGATCAGGAAGGATGTAATCGAATCTATGCCAGCCACCCGGTAAATGTGGTTAATTCACCGACATTGATGCCTAAATCACAATGGGATAAAGCATTAGGCCTTGAAGAAAGGCCTATCGGGCCGCCTTCACAAGGTTGGGTTCATTCTCAGGATATCTGGCATTCAGTATTAGAAGGTACACCCTATAAAATTCGCGGGTTAATTGGCTTTGGTGCCAACATATTACTTTCACAAAGTGATACTTCTCTCGGACAACAGGCGCTTGAGGCGCTTGAGTTTTATGCCCATGTAGATTTGTTTGAAACGCCTACATCAAAGTATGCTGATATCCTTCTGCCAGTTAACACTGCCTGGGAGCGCGAAGGCCTAAGAACCGGGTTTGAAAGTAGTGCTGCTGCTCAGGACCACATTCAGTTGAGAAAAAAAATGGTCTCTCCGCGCGGTGAAAGCCGTTCCGACCTTGAGATTGTTTTCGATCTTGCATGCCGGTTAGGAATGAATGAAGCGTTCTTCGACGGCAATATTGAGGCAGCCTGGAATTATCAACTAGAACCATTAGGTTTGACTGTTGAGATGCTCAGAAATAAGCCAGAAGGTTACGATATCCCGCTTGAGCATAAAGTCAGAAAATATGCTTTCAGAGACCCAAATAGTGGATATCTGGCAGGTTTCAATACAGAAACAAAACGTGCAGAGTTTTACTCTGAGATCCTTCATCACTATGGTTACAATCCTTTACCTGAGTATGTACAGCCGCAAGAATACCAGCGCAACGATCCTGATTATCCATTAATGCTGACATCCGTTAAAAGCGGATTCTTCTGTCATAGCCAACATCGAAGCCTGACTAGCCTACGAAAAAAAGCACCTTATCCAACGGTAGACATTTCGGCAACTCTGGCTGACGAAGAAGGTATCAAGACGGGGGATTGGGTAGAAATTGAAACGAGAGCAGGTCTTGCTCGATTTAGAGCAAAAGTGGAAGCCAAACTCTCTCATGAAACTGTAATTGCTGAGTTTGGGTGGTGGCAGGCTTGTCCTGATTTTGGCAAACCTTCATACCCGGTTAAAGGTGAGTACAGTAGCAATTACAATAGTTTAATCAGCGGTGATAGCTATGATCCAGTCAGCGGTGCTTTACCTTTGCGTTCATTCCGCTGCCGCATTCGCCGCTTGAATGATTTTGAGCTGATAAGGCGCCCCTGGGAAGGTCGTAAAACATTCAAAGTCATTGAACTGAAAAAAGAAGCAGATAATGTTACGACAATTACCTTCCAATCGAACAGTGAAGGCTACTTACCTGATTATGAACCGGGCCAGCATATCACTGTTAGCTGTTGTCCGATGAGCGATTCTGAAGAGATCGTTACCCGGGCGTATTCGCTGACAGGCCCTGCGTTTGTTCATGACCGTAAAACCTATTCCATTTCTGTCCGTCATCAGAAAGCGACTGATGAGAAAGGTGAGTATGTTGAAGGAATAATGTCATCCTACATAAACACGCATTTGCAGATAGGCAAGGATGTTGAACTTACCCCTCCTGGGGGGAATTTCATTGTCCCGCTCAATGCCGTCCAGCCTGTCGTAATCTTTGCTGGCGGTATTGGAATTACTCCATTCATTTCCTATCTGGAGTCTATTAACCCCCAAGCGGAAGGTCCGGAGATCTGGCTTTTCTATGCTAATCAAAATAGTAGGCTACATGCGTTTAAGAAAAGAATTGCGGAGCTAAATGCGTCTATTGACAGGCTTAAAGTAATTAATATCTACAATCAGCCCCTCGACTGTGATATTCCAGGATTGGATTATGATAGAGCTGGTTACGTTGGTGCGGGAGATGTCGAGGCATATCTTATTGAGAATAATGCTCGTTATTACATGTGTGGTCCGCAGCCTATGATGGATGCGATATCGCGAGGGCTTCAGGAGAGAGGTGTACCTGCATTTGCTATTTTCTACGAGATATTTCGTTCTCCAGCAAAAATAAATAATGATCCCTCATTACGTCATAAAGTCATTTTTGCAAAATCAGGAAGAACAGAGATTTGGACCACGGATAAAGGTACTCTACTTAATTTTGGGGAAAAGCTTGGGATTCAAATGCCTAGTGGTTGTCGTGTTGGACAATGTGAAAGCTGTTCAACTAGGGTGATTGCAGGGAACGTACAGCATCTGAATGGTGTGGAGCCCTCTGATGAGGGGGCATGTTTGACATGTCAGTGCATTCCTGCCGGTGATATCACGATTGATGCTTGAGGTAAGTACTAGCTATTAGCATCCTTTACATCAGGCCATTTCAGTGGCCTGATTTTTTCTATGAATAACATTATGTTTTAAACAATTTTCAATTTTTTGTACGAATTCACCTCAATAGCCGATTTAATCAATTTTATCAGTGCGATCTTTCTAAGTTTTTATCATCCTCCCCCTTGACCTTCCAGTTACTACAAGCTTTAGCCTGTAAGAAATTACTACAGACGCCAACTTCGGACTGGCCGAAGAGTTTTGGTGAATGAAAGGATCGTTATGATGAAAATGAAAGTTGGGATATTGCTGATGGCAGTTGCAGTGACAGCCAATACAGAAGTGGTACTTGCAAATGATGATGCAAGCGAAACGCAAAAAAAAACTGCAAATGCGCCTGCAGGTCCACAGGTACCCGTGGCTGTTGCCGTATCACGGAATATTATACCTTCTGCTGAATTTACCGGTTCTTTAGCGGCTATTAAAACAGTGGAGCTACGCCCCAGGGTAGGAGGGGCAATCGAATCTGTTACGGTGCCGGAGGGAAGTCTGGTTCAGAAAGGACAGATGTTATTTCAAATCGATCCGCGGCCCTACCAGGTTGTGCTTGATAGTGCACAAGCGCAATTACGACAGGCAGAAGCTCAGGCGTTCCAGGCAAGCCGCAATTACGAGCGTATTAGCCGTCTGGTAAACGGAGGTGCTGTTTCGCGTAAAGACTATGATGATGCATCTTCTGAGAAAAATGCCCGCGTTGCACAGGTTCAGGTATCGAAGGCTGCAGTCGAAGCAGCAAAGCTGGATTTGTCATACTCGCGTGTGACTGCGCCAATTGATGGCCGTATCGATCGGATTTTAGTAACTGAAGGTAACTTGGTTAGCAGCAGCCAGGGGGGGCCGCGACTCTATTGACAACAATCGTTTCGTCCGACCCTTTATATGTTTATTTTGATATTGATGAAGCGACATATCTCAATACTGTCAGTAAGGCTCGGCCTGATGTTGTCGGACGTAGCAACGAAAAATTACCCGTACATATAGGTCTGGCAAATGAGAAGGGGTATCCGCACGGGGGGGCGCTTGATTTTGTTGGCAACCAAATTGATCGTAATACCGGCACTGTTCGTGTCCGGGCTATTATCCCGAATGCTGATGGTCTTCTTACTCCTGGAGCATTTGCCAGAGTTCAGTTAGGCACTGGTAGTGAGCAAAAAGTAATTTTGGTAAACGATCAAGCCGTAGGCACAGATCAGGGCAATAAGTATGTCCTTGTTGTTGATGCCAATAATAAGGCGCAGTATCGCCCGATAGTGTTGGGGCCAATGGTCGATGGATTACGTGTTATCAGCGACGGTCTGAAGGCCGGGGAAAAAATTATCATAAAAGGGCTCGTACGACCGGGGATGGCCGTTACGCCAGACATCGTATCGATGCAAACGCTGTTGAGCGTACCTGAGAGGCAGCCTGAAGGTGCATCTAAAAAATCGAATGGCAAAAATGAGGGAGGTAGTAAATGAAATTTCCTCATTTCTTCATCCAGCGCCCCATATTTGCAATTGTCTTATCAGTTTTTATGCTGATAGCGGGTTCTTTAGCGTTTTTTCAACTTCCTCTCAGTGAATATCCGTCCGTAACACCGCCAACCGTTCAGGTAACGGCAAGCTACCCCGGAGCAAACCCCAATGTAATAGCAGATACTGTTGCCGCCCCGCTTGAGCAAGCCATCAATGGGGTTGAAGGCATGCTTTACATGAGTTCTCAAACTGCTTCTGACGGCCGAATGATTTTAACCATCTCTTTCAGACAGGGAACTGACCCCGATATTGCGCAAATTCAGGTTCAGAATCGGGTATCACGGGCTTTGCCTCGGCTACCAACGGAAGTCCAGCAAATAGGGGTTGTGACTGAAAAAACCTCGCCGGATATTCTTATGGTGGTGCATTTGTTCTCTCCTGATGAGCGTTATGATCCACTTTATGTTTCTAACTATGCAATGTTAAACGTACGTGATGAGCTTTCACGCTTACCAGGTGTCGCAAGCATAGCGCTGGGAGGTGAAGGGGAATATGCCATGCGAGTATGGTTAGATCCTAATAAAGTGGCTTCCAGAGGGTTAACATCAAGTGATGTCACTGCTGCGATTAAAGAACAAAACGTTCAGGTAGCGGCTGGCTCTGTCGGACAGCAACCTAATGCATCGTCATCATTCCAGGTCACTGTGAATGCCTTAGGGCGCCTAACTACTGAGGAACAGTTCGGCGATATAGTTATTAAAACCGGAGATGACGGACAAATTACGCGCTTGCGTGATGTGGCTCGTCTTGAACTCGGTTCAGATAACTACTCCATGAGGAGTTTACTAAATAATAAAAATGCAGTGGGTATGCAGATTGTTATGACCCCGGGCGCCAATGCACTTGAGGTGTCTGCATCGGTAAGGTCAACAATGGAACGCCTGAAAGTAAGGTTTCCGGAAGGTATTCAGTACAGTATCGCTTATGATCCGACCGTGTTTGTTAGTGCTTCCCTGAAATCTGTCACGACGACTTTATTAGAGGCCACAATATTAGTTGTGCTGGTCGTGATGCTATTTTTGCAAACATGGAGAGCATCAATCATCCCATTGATCGCAGTGCCTATTTCATTAGTGGGTACGTTTGCATTAATGGATGTATTTGGGTTCTCACTCAATACGCTATCTTTATTTGGTCTGGTTCTTTCAATTGGTATTGTTGTTGATGATGCAATCGTTGTGGTTGAGAACGTTGAGCGCCATATTGCAAAAGGACTCTCACCAAAAGACGCCGCAAGAAAAGCAATGGACGAGGTAACGGGGCCAATTCTGGCTATTACCTCAGTACTGGCAGCTGTGTTTATTCCATCAGCATTCCTCTCGGGGCTTCAGGGCGAATTCTATCGTCAATTTGCATTGACGATTGCTATCTCAACGATTTTATCGGCTATCAACTCCTTAACATTGTCTCCGGCATTAGCTTCCGTACTACTGAAACCACATCAAGGTATAGAGAAGCAAGATTTGTTGACTCGTGTAATGGATCGTTTTTTCGGATCTTTTTTCCGTCGTTTTAACCGTTTCTTTGATAGCCTGTCGAATTCCTATGTTGGGACGATTCGACGTATCGTTCGCGGAAGTACAATTGTACTCATTCTGTATGCTGGTTTTCTGGCACTGACCTTCCTGGGCTTCAAACAGGTTCCTGGTGGTTTTGTGCCTGCTCAGGATAAATATTACCTTGTTGGCATTGCTCAGCTTCCTTCCGGCGCTTCACTCGACCGAACCGAAGCTGTAGTTAAGGAAATGTCCAGGATTGCTTTATCTCAGCCTGGAGTTGAAAGTGTGATTGCATTCCCTGGCTTATCGGTAAACGGCCCTAACATGCCAAATTCAGCATTAATGTTTACTATGTTGAAACCTTTTAAAGAACGTCGAAATCCATCATTATCTGCTCAGGCTATTGCTGGTAGTCTGATGGGGAAATTTAGTCAAATTCCTGATGGTTTCGTGGGTATATTCCCCCCACCACCTGTTCCTGGTTTAGGGAGTATGGGAGGATTTAAACTTCAAATTGAAGACCGGGCCGGATTAGGTTTTGAAGAGCTTGCTCGTGTGCAGGACGTCATCATGGCTAAAGCTATGCAAACTCCAGAGTTGGCAGGGATGATGGCCAGTTTTGAAACTAACTCGCCTCAGATTCAGGTAGATATTGATCGTGTGAAAGCAAAATCTCAGGGGGTTGCGCTAACAGATATATTTGATACTTTACAGGTGAATCTTGGATCGCTTTATGTAAATGATTTTAATAGGTTTGGTCGGACGTATCGAGTCATTACCCAAGCCGATGCGCCATTCCGTATGCAAGCAGAAGATATCGGGTTGCTTAAGGTGCGAAACTCAGCAGGTGACATGATTCCTTTATCAGCTCTGATAAATATTAAGCGAACTTCTGGACCTGACCGTGTGATGCGATATAACGGGTACCCATCTGCAGATATTACAGGTGGTACAGCACCAGGTTATTCTTCGGGACAGGCAACTGATGCTATTGAGAAAATAGTTAAGGAAAGTTTACCTGAAGGGATGGCATATGAATGGACTGACCTTACTTATCAGGAAAAATTGGCGGGTAATTCAGCACTGTATATCTTCCCTCTAGCTGTTTTCTTTGCTTTCCTTATCTTGGCGGCACAATATAACAGTTGGTCTTTGCCATTTGCTGTATTGCTGATTGCGCCGATGGCGCTATTTTCTGCAATTGGGGGAGTCTGGATTTCTAATGGTGATAACAATATCTTTACTCAGATTGGTTTTGTTGTTTTGGTGGGGCTGGCCGCGAAAAATGCAATCTTAATCGTGGAGTTTGCCCGAACCAAGGAGAGTGAAGGACTATCACCATTGGCGGCCGTGCTTGAGTCTGCTCGCTTGCGTTTACGTCCGATTCTTATGACATCTCTGGCGTTTATTGCGGGTGCTATACCTTTGCTATTAGCTAGTGGGGCTGGTGCCGAAATGCGGCATGCTATGGGTATTGCCGTATTCTCGGGAATGCTTGGAGTAACCTTCTTTGGCTTACTGCTTACTCCTGTGTTTTATGTGGTTGTGCGAAGTTTTTCCTCAAGGCGAAAAGTTGATACCTCTGGTGAAACGTTTAGTCAAAGAGGATAAGCACGAAAATCTTTGGCGATAGGGCTTGACCTTACAACAGTGGCAAACTCTATCCTAAAGGTCACCACAACTAAATAGGATATACAAATGCAATTACATATAGAAAATATGACATGCGGTGGCTGCGCTCGAACAGTGACTAAAGTTATTCAGAATATGGATCCAGAGGCTAAAATCGTAACCAACCCACCAATACGTAAGGTAGATGTGCAAACATCAATATCTTTAGAGCAGATTTCTGAGGCTTTACGTGAAGCTGGGTTCCCACCAAAAGAATAGTTTTATTAAAACGGTAACTCTACTATGGAGTTACCGTTTTTAACTTTTTTATATTATTTTATCCCTGATAATAGCCTGACTTATTTTTATATCGACTAAGGAACCTGTAATTAAGCCTCCACTTCTGCCCAACCAGAACCCGTAGCAATTGGGGCCCCATTTAGACGTCATTATCCTGCGTTTTCCTTCGGACAGCGCCTTTTCAGGCACTTCAGACTGATTAACCCTGTGCTCGCAACATCTGATCCACGCGCACGAGGTTTGACAGCGCGAACAGCATCGCCAGTTTGCCGTCATTTTTCTTCAGACCACGGTAACGGGCTTTTACAAAGCCGAACTGGCACTTGATGATCCGGAACGGATGCTCAACCTTGGCACGCAGGCTGGCCTTCAGATACTCGGTGCGGGGATTCTGACCTTATTGATGCGAGGATGCTTTTTCAGAGTCTTCAGCTGCCCGGGTTGTTCGGCGTAAGCGTCTGGCGAACCACACCTACCAGTAACAATGGGTCTGTGCTGAGATTTTTCCGTTTTGCCCTTTACAGCGCCTGTCGGTATGTTAGATTTATGTGTAGGCAGTGATCAGGACGATCTTCGCTCTCAGGATGAGAGCGCTGTCTCTCTTCAGGAGGAACTCAGAGCCGCATGGATGCGGCGGAGAACTCTTTCTGCCATCCTCATTTATTCTTTTTTATTCAGTCCGTTTTATTGTGATTTCAGCGTCACATTCCAAGGTAGCAGATCATCTAGACTCGCTTCTTTATGACACTTTGGCAGTTCTTCAAACAAGGTGACTAAGTAATCGTATGGGATTAAGCCGTTGGCTTTGGCTGTCTCTATAATGCTGTAAAGCACCGCACTGGATGTGGCACCGCTACCTGTATTTGAGAACAACCAGTTTTTACGTCCAATCACGAAGGGCTTGATCGCGCGTTCCGCTCGATTGTTATCGAGGTTAATACGATAATCACTCAGGTAAACGGTAAGTTTGTCCCATTGATTGAGATTGTATTGGATGGCTTTACCTAATAAAGATTTCGGGGGCACCTGTTGAGCCGATTTCTCCAACCAAGCTTTGTAATTCGCTAATACCTCGGGCGCTTGCTCTTGGCGGATTTTGAACGCGGCTTCGGCATCCTCTGCTTGTTTGGCAAGCGTTTCGATGGCGTATAGTTTTTTGATGTGATTCACCGCCATGGTGGCTTTGCCTGACTTGCCTTTGGGCATGCCTTTTTCTGCTTCAATAAATTTGCGCCGAGCATGGGCCCAACAGCCTGCCAGTGTGGCTTGGGTCGATTTATACGCTTGGTAACCGTCCACGTTAAGATAGCCATTGAAGCCATCTAAAAAGTCAACAGCGCATTGCCCACTTCGTGTCGGTTGATAATCGTATAAGACGATATTCGGGATCGGGTTATGTTTATCTGGGGCCTCTTTGCCTGTGCAATACACCCACATGTAGCATGTTGAACGGGCTTCTTTAATCACATTCAACGTGGTTTCATCGGCTTGGATGACGGGCTGTTTTCGTAATACTTGAAGCAGCCTGTTATAAAGAGGTTCTAAGGCATCGGCGCATTTTTTCATCCAATCTGACATCGTACGCCGACTCAACTCGATACCGTATTGTTTAAATACGGTTTCTTGTCGATAGAGCGGTAAGCTGTATTGGAATTTGCCCGTGATAATCTGACTCAGCAGACTCGGGGTGGCGATGCCTTTAGGGATAAGGCTTGGTGGTACCACCGCTTGCTTAATCGTATTCTGCGTGCCCGTTTTATCGCACTTACGGCAGGCGTATTTAGGACGAACCGTTTCGATGACCTTTAGCTGCGCTGGGATAAAGTCGAGCTTTTCAGAGCGGTCGTCTCCGATGCAATGAAGTGCGCCTTGGCAACATGAGCAGACTTTATCTGACTCGGCGATATCCAATACCACCGTTTCACGCGGCAAGTCCTTGGGTAGAGACTGACGCTTAGGTTTCTGACGCGTATAGGCGACGGTCTGTATTTCAGGCTCTGCGTCGGTGACATCGGAGTCGACGGTCATTTCATCAAACAACTCACCTTGTCCAGGGGAGACTTCCGAGCTTTTGCCATACTGCTTTTGTTGTGCCAAGCGCCATTGCTCTAAAATGAAGGCGTATTTCGATTGCCACTGTGCAAGCTGAGCGTCTTTTTCATCCAGAAGACTGTTTTTTTGCCCTAATAGCTGCGCTTGCTCAAACAATAATGCTTTAAGCGCTTCAACGTTATTGGGCAGATCTTCTGGAAGTAATTTCATGGGTTGGATTATACCAAGCCAATGGGCTATTCGTCATGATATCGATACGTTAAATGTGGATGTGCATCTTGGGAGTGGAGCGGTAAACCATCCAACAGCCAATGGAGTTGTCGATGAGATATGTGTAATGATAAATCCTCATCCTCAATGCCCGGCCATTGGAAGAGGCCTTTTTCTAGGCGCTTGTAGTGCAACCAAAAGCCGTTGTGTGACCACTGCAATAGTTTGATTTTGTCACGTGCTCGACCACAAAAGACAAAGAGCTGTTCACTGCAAGGTTCTTGCTCAAGATCGTAGGCGACAATATTACACAGTCCATCAATGGCTTTACGCATATCGGTAGGCCCACAAATAAGAATGACATTGAGTTGAGATGATGCAGTGAACATGAGTCTGTTCCTCGGATTTAAAAGACAACAGACTTTAGGGGATTTGAAGAAGATTAAAATGTGTGGTTCGCCAGACGCTTACTGGGCTTCAAATCCGGGTCAGTAAAGGAGCTATCAAAAAGTTACAGAAAAAACGCTCAACTCAGCATTCACTTTACAGCCTGACCAGGTTCTTGCTCACCCGCTACCAGGAAGCACAGATCTCGGTAGAGAAGCGGGACGATTGGCTCTCACATTCCTTCGAAGAATACAGCGTCGATAATACTACAGTGAGAGAAATCGATGAGGTCATCAACGTTCCGAACATTGGACCTGTCGTGGTGACTCGTCACGCGCTTGAAAGATTTGTGGAACGGCTTTCTGATGGAGTGCCCAAGCATCCTTGGAAGGCTTTGTGCACAAAGCTGCTATGTTCTGCGCTAACTAAAGCCCAGTTACCTGAAAGGGTCACTATCCAAAAAGCCAAAAAATATGCACAAGAGGCCGAGTTATGGCAGCATGTTGGTAGCAAAATGCACTTTGTTATGGTTCCGGGTGACTCAATTAAAACGTTGGTTACGGTTTTTGCAGTAAAGTGAGTTAATGTAGTATTCAAAATTTCTGAATATTACTTACGTGCCGATAGCAGAACTTCAGTAACTAATCATACTAACTAGTTGAATCTAAATTGCTTGACGTTATTACTTAGAAAGGCTCTTCTTCTTCAAGAGCATATGTTCCTTCTGCTTATCGGGCATAAAGAGTACACGATTGTCCTTTAATGACTCGGGATACTTGTTTAAACCTGTCGAAATGATAACTTGAAAGTCAGTTCCATAATTTTTCAATTCTTCCAACTGACGAATACAGTTAATCAGATACTCTAATTCGATTCCGGCAGTTTCAGGTGTGTCAATAAGTAAAAAGCGCGGGAATGTCACTGATTCATCAGACAAAGCTAAATGCATGAGAGTGATAAAGTACATCATTCGAATTGAAACAAGTGAACTTGTTTCTCGATAGAGACCATCATTAATTGAAGGCAAATAGTTATCAAGCGCAATCTTTGCCGATCTGCAATCAGGCAAAGTATTTTTCATCAGCTCATCATACTTTTTACTAAACGCATTTACCTTCGAAGTTACATCCTGTTGAGCTTTAATCTCAAGCCCTTTCCTCTTTAACTCAGCGTCTTTTGCTTTAGAGCTAACCAGATCAAAATCTTTTTGGATACGTTCCAGCTTTGATTCAATCTCCAACAATCGATTCAAATTCGCAACATCTTCTCTAAGCTGCAATATTTTATCGTCAATATCATTTAGGCTTTCAATGTCAACAATTTCATCGACCCGCCCAAGCATTTCTTGTAGCTTTTCACGGAAAGTCACCGACTTTTTCTCTATCAACTCAATTTCTTTTTTAATCTCTTGAACTTCAGAGTCACAATCATCATATGCGGTTTTAATTGTTGACAGTGCCTTAAGTTTCGTTTTCAGAATATCTTTATACTCTTTTGATGTGTAGAAAAACCTCTCATATTGTTCTTCTTCTATCGAAGCGCCACAAACACAATGCCCTTCCACACGATCCACGTGACTTAAGCAGTATGGACAAGTATCAGATGTAAAAAGGTTTAGATGATCGTGTGAAAAAATAACTTTTTCAATACGTCTAATCTCTGAAGCAGATTCATTTCTAACTACGTTTAATTTGTACCGTTCATCAAGAGCTGAAACCAGATTTTCTTTTAATCGGCTTAATCTAAGTTCACAATCAATTAATTCTGATTTGCACGACTCAATATCTTGATTAATTGTATTTGATCCAGTTCGATTTCGCTTGAATGCCTGTCTGGCATCATGCAACTTGTCAATTTGCTGCTCTTTATCAGAGATTTCTTTCTGTAAAAAACTGACATTTTTAGCCCCGCCATTTTTTCGCATTTTGTCGGCTAAAAGCGTGTACTCATTCACAACCGCTTTAGCCAAGCTTTTCTCTCTCGACAGCTTCTTTTCCTCGACAATAGAGTCGTAGTAATCAGAATAGGCTTTACCAACTAAGAGTTCAAAAATAGCTTTTCGAACCAACTCAGAATCAGAAACATACGTTGAATTAGTATCTGGCTTTTTATAAATACCCTCTGGGTTCGGCTGTTGATCGTGATAAATCAGCCGCATCAAGTCTGATATATTAATTTTAAATGTATTATATCCATGAAAAAGCTCGACCACAGATATTTCCAATTTCTCGAGAATCCAGTCAGAAAAAACGTATGAATCTTTGCTTCTGTTTACGGGATATATTTCAGTCTTATCTTCCGAAAGAGAAAATCTTACCTTCTCTTCAATTAAAGTATTTTTATCTTCTGAATATATCTTCTCAACCACCCGCTCATAGGGGATTACTGTTACTTCATTATCTCCAAAGTAGCGCCTTAGTAAATAACTGCCATCATTGATTGAGATATAAAGATCAACATAGTTATCACTATCAGAAGTTATTTCATCGTGGCGCTTATCATTATTTATTCGAAATATTGGAACCTCTCCACCCAATGCAAAATAAATCAAATTACAAAAGGTGCTTTTCCCTGTTCCATTATCGCCCTCAATTAGGATGATATTTTCGTCGAACTCTTTAGACTCGAAAAAATACTTGCTTCCTTCATAAATAAGCTTATTAACTCGCATCAGACCCATGTTCGAACTCCATTTTCAACATAAATTTTACCTAACATGGTATCCAGAGTTAGCGATGCCAACCGTCCCACTTTCTTTGATATTTTTATTATATTCTTAGATTCCGACTCGAAAACATTGCTGTTTAAAAAGTCATTAGGAAGGTTATCCTTAGTCAAAGAAACATCAATTTCTTGTGCTTTACCTCGATTCAAAGTCACATAGCCTCTCTTCTCAAGAACAAACAACAACTTAAGAATTTCACTTCTTCTAGTTAATCCATTCGAATAGCTGTCAAGTAAACACTCATAATCTTTAGGGTTCATTTTTTCCGCTGAAGAATGAGAAACCACATAGACTGTTTTATCATTACTGATAATGTCAGTTAAAAAAGCCAACTTCCTGTAGTCTCTAAAAAATCTCCCATCACGACAACCTAAAGAATCCAAAATAACAAGAACGGAATAGCAATAAAGATAGAAATCTTCACCGCTTAAGTACATTAGCCTTTTCTTTGTACTTACATCACTCATCACTACACTCATCAAAAGCTAAAAAACACCCATCAAATAAATTCCAAATAATTCCTTCTATTGTTTTATCATTAGAAATCGTATATTTGTAATCGGTCTTTAACTTAGAAATATCTTCTACTGCTTTTGATAAGAGCGTTTGAAGAACAGCATCCAAGTCGTTGCCGCTTTCAGGGGCTACATATCCATCATCTGAAAAATATTCTTCACAAGCTTCAAAAACACGATACTTCAAAGACAAAAAAGACTTGTCTGCTTCACGCTCTTCATACTTAGAGCCACTTGCTTTTCTTGCTAACAGTCTAATTCGACGATCTGAAATATCCTCTATTACTGAAAGTACTTTTTCCTTCAGATTTCGCTTGTCGGTCACATCCTTTTCAAGCTCGGCGATATAGCGCCAAGTAGGGTCTATACTCTCGTCTGGAATTTGAGACTCTGCTTCTTTAAAAATCAGTTTTACATCTGAACTATGAACCAACTTATCGACTAAGTTTTTACTATTTTGCCTTTCACTCAGCTTATCCATTAACAAACAAAATATTATTTTTTCTTTGCCTATATGAGCATTGTTGTGAAGTGGTGAATACTCAATATCCTTTAAAACTGTCTGCTTGAGAGCATCCTCATCTTCCTGACCGAAATGCCATAAAATTTTCCTCAAAAACTCTTTAAACCTATCAGCACTTAGACCCCGAAGCGTTTCTAAGTTTCCTGACTTAGACTTTTCTTTATATTGGGAAGCGTACTCTTCAACAAGAATTTCTTTTACTAAATTAATTGTATCGTCTGAAACATCATCAAACGATTGAAGAATTTCTAAAATTGGTTTTTCTGGTAGAGCTATTTCTTTACCGCTATTGAGCTTGGATTTTCTTTCCTTACCGACATCCCTCGTCGTGTAAAAGCCCAAATATACGCTGTTGCTGGTGCGAAATTGATCTACATAGATGTCATAAAAACTGACCAACGTATTTATAACCGGAGGACTAAAAATTGTGAAATTGCCATTCAAGTCATAATTCTTGTCTTCTTCGAAGTAATTACTGACTTCTCCATCTACAATAGTCTGATGGGAAACATCTTCGAGATTTTCCACCGCAGTAAAAAATACAGTACTTCTATCCTGCTGAATCGTTTGCAGCATGAGCTTAATCGCCCTTATGAGCTGTAATCTAAAGCCTTTGCCAGAGTCTCCAGCTTCCCTATTGATAGTCTCTACTGCCATAAAAAAGTGTCATCTTGATTTAATCTGGACAATGTACACGATCACTCTTTAAAAGTTAACCCACAGCTATATTTCCTCTGCAAAGTATGATAGTTCGATGTCCGCTCCTAGCTCAAAACGGAAAACCATATTTTTGGCTTATTAAAGTTAGCTGTTACTGGTCAAGACAGCTAGTCAGAAACACACACGATTCCTTCATCTATCTGGCCTATCGCTCTAAAGGGGACCTTTAGCATGTTAGCTCTATGAAATTTTCTGGAGCTGACAATGAGAACCCCTTTGTTACCTTGGTTTATCCTATGGGTGACCATCCCAATCATTATTTTCTTTGTATTCATCTTGCCCGCCCATGCTAATGATGGGCCATTCTATCAGCGTGGTCAGGAAGGCTGGTTTTGGTATCAGGTTATAGCTGAGCCTGAACAGCCTGATGAGCTTACAAAGCCGGAATCTGGTGTCGTGGAGTCCAGTCAGAGCGAACTAAAGCCTTTCAGTGCAGCTTGGTTTCGTGAGCACATGCAGTCGTTTATGGACAAGGCGATTGATGAGCCGACGAATGAGAATGTCAGAGCCTATCTGTATCTCCAGCGAGTCATGATGGATAAGGGCTCACAGTTTGCTGATGTTAGTCAGCAGGTGGTCATGGGCGATCCTGTTTTAGATGAAATCAGTCGCAGACCCTTGGCGACCTATGCTGCCAATCGGATGGATCGAGAAGCTGGCGCTCAACGTGATGTAGCTTTAGGTGAAGTAGCAAAACGGGCTGGCTTGTTCTTCTTCTATCGTTCGGATTGCCCTTATTGCCATGCTCAAGCGCCTATCATCGAATCCATGGCTTTGAACTACGGTTTCGAGGTGTTTGCTATTGCTGTCGATGGCTTGCCTTTACCAAGTGGAGAATTTCCAAATTACAAAGTCGATTCAGGACAAGCACAATCGTTGTCCGTTACGACTGTTCCTGCGGTCTTCTTAGTAGACCCGCCTAATGTCATCACTCCGATTGGCCAGGGCGCAATGAGCCTTGATGAGCTCAATAATCGAATCATTCTTGCAGCCCATCAAGCCGGTTGGATTGACGATCAAACTTACTATGCCACCAGACCTGTTCAGCCCGGCGTTTCACTCGCGATGTCAGCCCAAGAGCTTAACGAAAAAATATTACAGGACCCTGAGTTCCTTGTTCGCTATCTGCGTGCACAAGGAGGGTTATAACGATGAAAAAAGTATTCCAAGTATCGCTAATCGCCTGTGCGATTGGTTTTTCATCTATGAGCCAAGCAAGCTTGCAACAGGAGATGAATCAGTTGTTTGGTTCAATGACCAACACCACTGCGCCTGGTGTATTCGAGAGTCAGCGGCGTGGCGTTATATCTGGTGGAAGTGTTGTTGTTCGTAACAGGATCATGAACGAGAACCTCGTCTCTATGGTGCCTCCGTCATTCCAAGCCGGTTGTGGCGGCATTGATATGTTCGCTGGAAGTTTGTCATTTGTTAATGCAGATCAGTTTGTTCAATTACTTCGCTCTGTAGCGGCAAATGCCAAGGGATACGCATTCCAATTGGCGCTCAGTGCTATGTGTGAGAAATGCTCCCAGCACATGGAGACACTGCAAAAGAAAATCCAGCAGTTGAACGAGTATTTTGGCAATTCCTGTCAAATGGCTCAGGGAGTCGTGAACGATACCCTGGCCGCCTTTGGTAAGAAGGGGCAAACAGAGGCCAGCATGTTGAGCTCACTTAAAGGGGCTGGAGACATTTTTACCAGTTGGAGTGAGTCCAATGGTAAGAACCCTTACGAGAATGCTTCAAGTGTCGCGGCATCTGATGTGAACAAAACGATTAAAGGTAACTTGGTCTGGCGAGCACTGAAACGTCACTCGGCATCAAGCTGGTTTGCATCGGGGGATGACCGTTTTCTTGAAGCGGTTATGTCCGTGACGGGCTCGATCATCGTTGGTGATTTAGCGAATGCGGCTGATGGTCAAGGTAAAGCCCCAAAACTGACCAGACTGAATGGCAATAAAGTGACTATTGAGCATCTAATTCATGGCGGTAACGTCGCTATGTACCGATGTGACACAGTGACACAAGACGGCTGTCTAAATCCGACAATCACTAACGTGACCCTAACCGGGTTATCAACTCAGGTCGAAAATTTACTTCTTGGTACAGGTTCTAGTAACGGCATTATATTTAAGTTTGCTCGAAATACTGGGGCAGCTAGCACCACCGAAAAGGCTTTTATGACCTCGGCTCCTGCAAGTATTGGCGGCATGATTCGAACACTTTCTGCATTAAATGAAGGGGCTGCTAGGTCGTTTGCTTCAAGAGCTGCGCCATTTATTGCTGTTGAGATGGCCCGAGCATTGGTTGAAGACATGCTCAATGCAGCTAGAAGTACCTCCGGTGTGGAAGATCATGCCTATGCGAAGTTGTTAACGGAAGACCTTGAACGTGCACGTCGCCAAATCAATGAGGAATACGCCGCGTTACAGCGAAGATACGGTTCAGAGCAAGAATTGCTGGCGCATTTTAACCAGGTGATTCAGACCATTCGCAAGCAGCGTTATTACACCGTTAAATCTACGGCACTGGGGGAATAGGTCATGTGGGAGATCTATTCCATCGGGGATTCGGCATTTTTAGAGCAGGTCTTGAACGCTGTCGCGATGATTACTGGTACAGGCGACTTTACTTCAATGGTTCGCATTGGCTTGCTCATTGGGGTATTGATGGTCTCTGTTCAGGCCTTAATGCAAGGTGGTCGAGGGATTAACTTTCAGCACGTTTTAGTCTCATGGATAGTCTTTGCAACCATGTTTGGACCCAGTGCCCGTGTGAGCATTGAGGATGCGTACACGGGACAAGTTCGAGTGGTTGATAATGTGCCCATCGGTGTTGCTGCCGCAGGCAGTACAATTTCGACTGTTGGATTTCAAATCACGCGATTGTTTGAAACGGCGTTCTCAACTCCCGCCATGACGGAATACGGCTTTGCATCCAGTTTACAGACACTGATTAAAGTGAGAAAACAGGTGATGGATCGCTCTGGGTTGGGTGATGCAAATCGTGTCGGCGGCTCGGATATCGAGCAATCTTGGTTTAACTACATTAAAGAGTGCACCTTGATTGGTATCGACATTGGCCAAAAGAACCTCGATCAGGTGCTGAGTGATCCTAACCCGATGACTGCGATTAGGTTTGATTCGCGCATTTATGGCACGCGCATCATGCTCAGTGGTAGCAGTAGCGATTTGGACTGCACCGATGCCTATAGCCAACTGAAACTCATGACAGAATCAACCTTCATTCCAAGGCTTAAACAGGTTCTGTCAGCCTCATTGGGAACTTCGTCAGCCACTGATACTGATGACGTGATCCGAAATGCACTGAATAATCTTGGTTTGGCCTCGGTTAACACCCAAGAGTACATGACCGCGTCGGTGCTTTTGCCTATTTATGAGCAAAGCGTGACGGGCAAGTATATGGATGATCAAGCTTTCACCGCAGCCGTTATGGTTAACCAAGCGATTGAACAGCGCAATACACAATGGGCGGCGGAGCAGACCCTGTTCCAAAGTATCGTTCGTCCGATGATGACGTTTTTTGAGGGTTTCATTTACGCCATCACCCCTTTGATGGCCTTTGTGATAGCCCTTGGCCAAATCGGGATGCGAATGGCTGGGAAGTACTTGTTAATCCTGCTTTGGATTCAACTTTGGATGCCTGTCATGGCCATCATTAACCTGTATATTCATTTAACCGTTGCAGGGAAAATGTCGGCTCTTGATGCCTTTGCAGGTACAGAAGTGCCATCTTTTGCCGGGATGATGCAGATGGATTCAGTGCTGCAAACCTGGATAGCGACTGGCGGCATGTTGGCGTCGAGTGTTCCGGCGATTTCGCTCATGCTCGTTTATGGCTCAGCAATAACCGCTACCCACTTGGCTGGACGTCTTCAAAACGGTGATGCCATTGATGAAAAGATGACAAGTCCAGATGTCGCGAAAAATGCCCCGGTAATGCAATCACAGTCAATGTTCCAAAATTCAGCCCTCACTGGTTCTGCTATGACCGGCGCGTCAAACCTACTAAGCAGTTTCTCTGTAGGAAACGCAGTGGGTTCAATGGTTGGCTCTGCAAAAGAATCCATGACTCAAGCAACCCAAGCCTTTAGTCGTCAGGTTGGGAATACTATGAGTCGAACTTTTGGTGAAAAGCTAAGTTACGACAACCTGTCTTCGGTTGGACGTCAGATCGGCTCATCTAACTCCGCATCTAGCGCCGTTGTTAATCAGGTTACTGATGACCTGCAAACTCGGTATGGTTTTGGAGACGATAAAAAAGATGCTGTACGTGGCTTGGTATCGGGCGTGCTATCGGGAGGCCTAAGGGTCGGTGGCGATGGAACTATTACTAATCCCGGTGAGAAAGAAGTTGCTGATAAGGGCTTTCTTGGAAGGCTTCTTGGTACTGGCGGCAATGATTCTCCACAGGGCAACTTGCCAGGAGTCGATAAGCCAGACTCATCTCGTGTACCAAAACTATCAAGGGTACGAGCAGGGCTGGATTTAGGTGGTAACTTTAGTGGCCAAGTTGAGTCGTCAGAAGGCAGTTCTCGATCTACGACCGCAAATACGCTCACTGGGGAGATGCAAAGCTTGGCATCGAGTGATTCACGACGTGCTGAGTATCGCGATGCAATGGTTAAGGACCTTTCAGACTCAAGACGTTCTGGCGTTGAGATGTCCTTGTCTAACCAAGACTATCAGTCACTTCAGAGTTCAGCTCAAGACGTTGTCACGGCATCAAATCGCTTTAGTGAGCTTGATCAGGCCAGCTACAGTCTATCAGGACAAAGAAATACTGATGGTGCGACGTTAACCCGATTAGCAGCGGACAATCCTGAAGTCATGGATTATTTAGGTCGCTATATGAACCAGCATGTTGAAGCAGGTAACCGTTTACGTGAAAACCTTCCAATGTATCAGCGCTTGCTACCTGATGATAATCAGGCGTATGTAGCCGCAGCTATGGAGTCTTTAACCTATAGCAACTCCTCAACGCCCGCTGAACGAGACAATGATTATCAAGCTGCAATGACTGTTATGGCCATGGCTACCGGAGCCGATTTACGATCAATTCAGCCGCGCTCAAATGAAGGCATGTCATCAACTGCACCTACTTTTGGTGGTACTCAAAGCCAAGTTGAATCGGGTGTATTGGGCGGCTACGAGGATGCAGCAACAGTTCAAACTCAGTTCAACGCAGCTCAATCGGCTTACCAAACCAATCTGTCTGGTATAGATGGACAGTTGAATGCGCATCAGCAGCAAGCCCAGCAGGCCGTAGCTTCTGACACAAGTACCTATCAATCTGGACTAAACAGTGAAGCTGGATCTCAGTGGCGATCTCGCATTATGGCTGATGATAGCGGAGTCTCTGGTGCTGAAATGTTCTTCAACAGCGCCAGTGCTATTGGTGATTTCAGTGGCAAGCATACTGATGCAGCACTGCATACCTTGAATCACTTTGGCGAAGACTATGAGAGTTACAAAGAACAAGCGCTTGAAGATCCTGGCTCAAGAGGTTTCTTGCACAATGCAACGGTGGCCAGCAAATCAACCTGGGATGGCTTAAAAGCCGCCGTTGATGCCGGAACCTCTTTGGAAAATCCATTGACGGCGTTTAATGATGCATACAGTGGATCGAGTTCGCAGTATGCCTCCGAAGTAAACTGGGGCACTAAGTCTGAAGCCATGTTGGCTGGGGCATTCGGTGCGGCAGTTAACAATCGATATGGTGAGTTCTTAGAACAGTATGCCGATGATTTTAAACAGGAAGCATACAGCGAAGGGCAGAGAATGGGATTGACCCCGATTCAAAGTCAAGTGTTCGCTCAAGCTTTCAATGAAGGTTTGGCGGGGCGCGTTTTCAACTCTGAAGACTCATCGAGTTGGTCGCCTGAAATGCTTGGCTTAAGGGAACAAATACTAAATGAGTATCGTCAAAAGGATGAGAGTGGCTCTTACATCCCCGACAGTGTGTCCGAAGAAGATAAAGCATTTGTGGATAAGCAGATTGCAGTGATCTCAAATGCATCCCTTGCGGGAGATTATGCTCAGAACAACTTGATCGATATTAGGGCCTATAACCAGGCATCAGGAAGGAACTAAAAACAGAAGGTAGCCAGCTTGTGGTGGGCTGGCTATTTTTTTGGCTTTTTGGGATACCTAGGATAAAAGCCATCAAAAAACGAATGGAGCTTATACCAATACCATTTTTCTTCAATGCTCAAAGTTCTACCCGAATCTTTAACTTGGCTGCTCAAGAATCTAATTCCAGTACAAATAGCTAAGAAGAAGAGTCCCAAACCAACAATTGTCCAACTCGCTTGCCAATATGCGATTGCTACAAGCATAGTGATGATGGCTATAAGTCCGATGGGATTACAGGTCGCTTTGAATCCCAAGTAGCTGAAAAAAACGACGGTGCAGAACAGAAATGGCAAAGCCGCTAACTTGGCAGATGCCGTTAATATTTCTGATGGAAAAAAATGAGCCGAAGCCAAAGTCGCCAGAAAAAGCCCCAGTGATATAAACCAGCAGCGTGCTGGTAAAGATTTAAGTAAGTTTGTCATCTTCTTAGTACTCTCAAAGTGCACGGGCGGTGCACAATCAAATCATGCATCAGCATGTTAGTTCTCAAAAAGTGCTCTAGTGGTTTGCTCGGCCATAATCTCACACACAGGACATTTAAGCTGAATGCGCTGTTGAGATACCGTCAAATACAGACTGCCGCATCGACACCGGTGTAAGGATGCAAGCTGTGATCTTAAATCACGAGCTAGAACCCAACCTTCATTGATGGTCAGTTTTTTCCAGGGGATCTCAGCTGGAAGATCTGCCTCTTCTCTTGCAACCAAGTACGCATCGTAAGCCTTCATCAAAGCATCGATATTTAATTTCTTGTAGACATTATCACCACCAATATTGACATAAAGCGCCATCAGCAGGGAGCCTTCAACTAGGGCTCTTCTGCTTTTAACGATGGCATCAGATTCTGGCAATTGACCAGGACAAGGTGACTTGCCAGTCACTTCTTTGTGCAGCCTTCTGATAATGTGGATTGGCAAACCTGTATCGAGCGCGATAATGGTCGTTCGAAATCCGTACTTAATAAGCAGCGAGGCTCGGGTAAACAGCTCACTTTTGGACAGGTTATCAATCATGCATCCCCCTTGTTGTTTAGGGTTGATAATAAATAAGCGATTCTTGGGATACCTGTACCTTTGCTCTTCACCATCTCAATCAGTTGGCTTTGGTTACCCCTTGGTTGAAACAGCATGAATGATGAGGTCGCCACTCGTTGCAGGTCGTCAACACCGGCATTAATAAGTGCATCCACCACGTCGCGTGTAAGTCCAAAGCGCAAGACCGCCTCTTGCGGATCAATGCGCGCCAATTCACGTGCTGCGTGTAGGTACGCCAAATTTAATTGATAGAAGTCTTGTTGATTGGTTGTCATTGACGGACCTCCAGTTCATGTAAAATATTGCGATAGATAGAAAGCACTCTTTGCCCATACCAGCGTGCACGCTCTTCGTTCCAACTGTGATAGCGGCCTATGCCAAGCTCTAAATCGTTTGGTGAAGACTTGATTGCTTCGGCCAAAATACTGGAGCCGACAGTAAGGTTGGTGATGGGGTCTAGCAGTTCAGCTGCTGAGCTCACTCGATGCCCATGCCAATGCAAATTGATTTGCATAAGGCCAATATCGAGCTGGTATTTTTCACTCTCTTGAAGTGCCTGGTTTAACAGTTGCTCCGCTTCTGTCTTAGATTTGGCGTAGGTTGCGTTTGAACCATTGCGAATTGCGTATGGCCATGGACTGGTCATGTTAAGACCTCGATGTGAGGCTGACTCAGCCAAGGCAACGGCGTAGAGCATGACTGGATCAATACCAACACTTTGTGCTGCTTTTTCCCACTGATAGCCCGGAAACGCATAGACTGAAGTGCTTGCGGACATGGCTATCACTAGGGCAACGGTTTTTGCTTTAATCGTTTTCATTTTTGTCCTCTAATTGATTTCCGAGAAGCGCCTGAATGGCTTTCGGGCTTATTCTTTTCAAAGGCACTGCGCTAAAATTGGCGATGCCTCTCGTGTAAACTTGTGCCGCTTTTGACCAGTCACCCACGGCAACAGGCGCTTGCATATCAAATCCTTTTTGCTGGTTCTGATGGTCTGCAATACCCTGTAATAGCCTTGGGTATTCACCCACTTCGTCCCGCAGCAAGTAAGCCTGGTAGCGTGTTAAAAACTCTTTTTGCTTAAAGGGGTATTCCCTGTCATCAACTTTGCAGAGTTCAACCCATCCCCCCATGTCCGAAATCACGCGGTGGATAAGCGCATCGTCAAACATCACGGATGTCCAAGCGCCAACCTGACGAACAGCCTTGTCAACTTTGTTCCAAGCAACCATGGCTCTTGAACCCGAGTTGCCATCGATATGCTTGATGACGTCAGCGGGCTTTGGAAAAAATTGCCCAGTATCCGGTGATTGAATATGCCGAGTCAGACCGATTCGCACTTCTTCAATGCTATAAGCACGAAGGGCTTCAAATGCGATGGATAGCAATTGCGGTGATACGCTTTTGCCATACATGGCCCAAGCTGCTCCCCAAACTTCAGCAAACTCGCGTTTATCAACCTCCTGCACTTGAACGAACCTCCCGAATACCTGGTCCGGCCCAGCTTTCAGCGATGCGACGATTGCTTTCTTCAATATTCAATTGGTGATTGCTGCCCTTTAGGCTCGTCGATGATTGCTGTACTTCATCAATGCGAACGTACTCGTCTTCCCATTGCCGGTTTAAAAGCCAGTTATGTGGCATAGGGGTCTTAGTCCGATCTTGATACTGCAATCGGTTGTCTCGTTGCTCTTTCCAGCGTGTTAGCACTTCCAAGGCGAGTTCATGGTCTTCATTGAGGCCCATGCGTAGCCATTCTTCTTTGGCTTTCGCTTTTTTTTCTTTGCGTATTTGTACATCCCAGAAGTCTTCAAACTGTATGTGGTCAACAGTTTTAACTGTTGGTTTATTGCTTCTCTCAGAGTCATCCGACCGTTGAGAGTCCCTTACCGGGTTGCCATCAGGCATAAACAATGATGAAAATTCTTCTGGTAGCCGAGCTTGAAAAGCGGCAAGAGATTTCAAAAGCGATGCCATACCAACGAAGTCGGCAGGTACATCTTTAAGCAACCGAAAGGCTGCCTTACCTTGGTTTGGGTTTTCGATTGGGTTGTGCTTCAGAAAGCTTCGAATCAAAGTCCAACCGGATTCCTCGCAACGAATCAGGAACTGATCTTGTTCTAACTCACTTAACGCCTTGGCAACCTGTTGCTCATCCCAGTTCAAGTCAGAAGCAACGTAACCAATCGGCAGTCGAAAGCAGCCAAGCAAATTACAATGTGGGCATGTAAGCAAATACAGTCCTAGCAACTTCGCAGAGTCACTCCAGGACAAAACGTTTTGCTTTAGCCAAAAGCGGGTATAGACCTTGCCATAATCACGCATGGAGGTACTCGCTTCTGTGTTTACGTAAAATGCTGACCATTACTTGCCCTTAATCCTACTGGTTACTGGCTTTCAGCTCGCTTGGGCATTCGGGGTAGATGTCCGGTCTTAACTGAGATCGGGTTACCTGTCCTTGCGTAGCTTGTTCGATGGGTAAAACGAATTCAGCGGGAACACGCCCTGATTTATTCAACCAAAACCAGACGTTTTGCTGTTTTGAGTTGATGGCTCGTGCTAATGCTGATTGCCCGCCGACCAAGTCAATGGCACGGCGGAGATGTTTTTGTGTTGTGTTGAACACTTCCATACCGTCTCCTGTTACAATAATAACTGTTACAAGATTGAATGTTACAGTTTAAACTGTAGATTAGTCAACAGTTAAAATTGTTGAAAGGCTACAGTTTTATTTGTAGAATACGGGCTTATGAAAACTTTATCCGAACGACTAAACCATGCCTTGCAGCTTACTGGGGTGACTCAGTCTGAGTTGGCTCGCCGCATTGGTATCAAACAGCAGTCGATCAGCCAGATTTGCTCTGGTAAATCGGCTAGGTCTCGTTACACCATGCAGATCGCGGAGGCACTTCGCGTGAATGCTCATTGGCTCGCCACAGGTGATGGCGAGATTGGCTTGGGGGTCGGTAATGTAGAAGTCGGGCCTGATATTAAAGGGAGTATTCCTCTCATTAACTGGGTTCAGGCCGGTGATTGGACTGAAATAGCGGAGGGATTTGCCCATGAAGATGCTGAGGAGTGGCGTGAAGTCACTGGGAAAGCACATGAGGGTTGTTTCGCACTTCGCGTAAAAGGCGACAGTATGGAAAATCCAAGCGGAAAAAAATCCATACCTGAGGGAGCAGTGATCGTTGTTGATCCTGAGTTACCTTATTCATCAGGTTCATTGGTTGTTGCGCGTTTGGATGATTCGAAAGAAGCAACCTTTAAGCAATTGGTTATTGATGGTGAACAGAAGTACCTAAAACCTTTGAACCCGCAATACCCTGCAATACCGATCAACGGCAACTGCACCATCATTGGTGTAGTACGACAAGCTATCATCGATTTTTGGTAGCGAAGGAATTTGTGGTTTAGCCACAGTTGTTCATGAGCTGAAGAAGCAACGATTGCAAACAGCTACAACTGAGCATTGGCGCACGCTGAGAGTAAATGGTAACCGATTAGATAACCATTGATTGTTTATAAAGTCAAGATCAGCGAAAATAGCGGCCAATTACGATTAACACGACGGATTTGACAAGCGAAGAACTGAAAAGAGAGTACTTCCAAAAGTGTGTACAAATCCGTGTACAAACTAAAAGAATTTATACATGGCAAACCAAGATTTTCTTAATGAAATCAATAAGCGAAGGACCTTTGCTATCATCTCCCACCCTGATGCGGGTAAAACCACCATCACCGAGAAACTTTTATTATTAGGTAACGCTATTCAGTTAGCAGGCACGGTGAAGGGTAAAAAAACTGGCCGTATGGCAACCTCAGATTGGATGAAAATGGAGCAGGATCGTGGTATTTCGATCACAACTTCCGTCATGCAGTTTCCTTATAAAGACCGTATGGTTAATCTTCTGGATACACCAGGGCACGAAGATTTCTCGGAAGATACGTATCGTACTCTAACCGCCGTTGACTCTGTTTTAATGGTCATCGATGGCGCCAAAGGTGTTGAAGATCGAACGATTAAATTAATGGACGTATGCCGTTTACGTGATACGCCTATTTTTACCTTTATTAATAAAATGGATCGCGAAGTCCGTGATCAAATTGATGTATTGGATGAAGTTGAATCTGTACTCAACATTAAATGCGCCCCCATCACTTGGCCAATTGGCATGGGTAAAGCATTTCGCGGTGTGTATAACTTGTATACCGATACGGTGCATATATATAAGCCTGGCCAAGCCAGTGTCGTCCCTGATGATGTCCAAATTCAAGGTTTGGATACTGCTGAGGCCCGTGCGGAGCTTGGCGATGACCTCGTTGAAGAGTTGATTGATGAAGTTGAATTGGTTCGTGGCGGCAGCTATGAATTTAATTTGGAAGAATACCTTGCGGGTGAAATGACCCCCGTATTCTTTGGTACGGCATTAGCGAATTTTGGTATTCGTGAAATGCTCAATTATTTTGTTGATTGGGCGCCAGCGCCGATTGCGCGTCAAGCGGGCGATCGCGCTGTGCTACCAACAGAAGAAAAATTCAGTGGTTTTATCTTTAAGATTCAAGCCAATATGGACCCTAAGCATCGTGACCGTATCGCATTTATGCGTATTTGCTCCGGCACCTATAGCCGAGGCATGAAAATGAAGCACTCGCGTTTAGGCAAAGATATTAAGGTTGCCGATGCCGTAACGTTCTTGGCAGGCGACCGGACCAATGTTGAAGAGGCCATTTCGGGTGAAATCATTGGTTTGCATAACCACGGGACCATTCAGATTGGGGATACCTTCACTCAAGGTGAAGATATGCGTTTTACCGGCATTCCTCATTTTGCTCCAGAATTGTTTAAGCGTGTGCGCTTAAAAGACCCTCTTAAAATGAAGCAGTTGCAAAAAGGTTTGCAGCAGTTGTCAGAAGAAGGGGCTACTCAGCTATTTATGCCGTTAAATAATAACGACCTAATCTTAGGTGCGGTGGGTGTGCTGCAGTTTGATGTTGTTCAACAGCGTTTACGTGATGAATACAAAGTAGAGTGTATTTACGAGCCTATCAGTGTCAGTACTGCACGCTGGGTATACTGTGACGATGAAAAAGTATTCACAGAATTTAAGCGCAAGTCTGCAGAGAACTTAGCGTTAGATGGTGGTGGCCACCTGACCTACATTGCACCTACTCGAGTGAATTTGAGCTTAACCCAAGATCGCTTCCCGGAAGTTGAGTTTAGCGCTACGCGCGAGCACTAATCACGACGCTGTGAATTTACACGACTAGCAATACTGTCATTCTGAACTAACCTTGTCACAAGAGTTGAGCTAATAAAGTGAGGCTCTTGTGACTGGCTAAATGATTAGGGATGAATAAAGAATGATCGCTTATTTTGTAATTTCAATTTCAATGACGGCATTAATCTGTTATGGTGCGTACCGAATTTTCCAGCAGCGGGTTAACTCCGGTTTGCTGACACTCGATGATGCAAAAGGCTATTATCTGATAGCAGCCATATTGATTGGCTTCTTAGGTAGTGCTCTTAGCTTCTATGTAGGCCAAGTTTTGGGCTACAGTAATCAGGAAGAAAGCTCTAGTGCTATGGCGTTGGCCATCTTGTTAGACATTATGGCAGCCCTCCTGACTTTGATTTGGGGTTTGGTGAGATTTCATCAACCTGAAAAATATTAATACAATGCTTTAATTTAGCTCGCCCCGTCCCCCTGAGCTTCATAAAGGCATTGTGAATTTGTAACTTCGTAAATTGGGCTTGCGTGGTGGTTTCTACTTGTGTAGAATTTCGCCTCTTTTTTAAGATTGCAGAGCCCTAGAAAGGCGAGAAATTAATGAAAACTTACAGTGCAAAACCAGAAAGCGTACAACGCGAGTGGTTTATAGTTGATGCAGCCGAACAGACTCTGGGGCGTTTGGCAACTGAGATTGCTCTTCGTCTAAAAGGCAAGCATAAGCCAGAATATACTCCTCACGTAGATACTGGCGATTACATCGTTGTTATCAATGCGGACAAGATTCGTGTAACAGGCAACAAAACGACTGATAAAATGTATTATCGTCACACTGGTTACCCAGGTGGCTTACGTTCTATCTCTTTTGACAAATTACTTGATCACAAGCCTGAGATGATTATCGAGCAGGCAGTTAAAGGAATGCTTCCAAAGAATCCTTTAGGTCGTGATATGTATCGTAAGCTTAAAGTGTATGCTGGTTCTGAGCATCCACATGCAGCTCAACAGCCACAAACTTTAGAGATAAACGGATAAGATATGGCAGCTACTCAATATTACGGTACTGGCCGTCGTAAGACCTCAACTGCACGCGTATTTTTGCGTCCAGGTACAGGCACTATCCAGATTAACAAAAAAGCTATCGAAGCTTATTTTGGTCGTGAAACTGCACGTATGGTTGTACGTCAGCCACTAGAATTGACTGAAAGCCTAGAAAAATTTGACGTTATTGTTAACGTTAAAGGCGGCGGTAATAGCGGTCAAGCTGGCGCGATTCGTCACGGTATTACACGTGCATTGATGCAGTATGACGAAACACTTCGTCCTTCTCTTCGTGCAGCGGGTTATGTTACTCGTGATGCTCGTGAAGTTGAACGTAAGAAAGTTGGTCTACGTAAAGCACGTAAGAAGCCACAGTTCAGCAAGCGTTAAGATCAAACTTGCGCTATATCAAGAAACGCTCAATGTTTATGCATTGGGCGTTTTTTTTTACCTAAAGCTCCTGTAACTCGGGGCTTTTTAGTTGTCAGCGGAGCGCAATTTCATTACTATGTGCGCCGCTTGGTATATCTAGCTGATGCTGGCGCGCCCTTGTATGAGAATACAAGCTATACTGCGTTAAGCCAAAAAATTATAATGATGGGAGAATAGGTGATGAGTCAAGACGGCGTAAATAATAGTCGACGTCTGCTACTCCTGGGTTCGACCGCTGCTGTTGGTGCTGTAGGCGCCGGCTTTGTTGCTGTTCCATTCCTTGCTTCATGGAACCCTAGTGAGAAAGCAAAAGCTGCTGGTGCACCTGCTAAAGTAGACATTAGTAAATTAGAGCCTGGTGCTATGCTGACCGCCGAATGGCGTGGCAAACCAGTATTCATCGTACGCCGTACTCAAGAAGTACTGGGTATGCTTGAAGGTCTCTCAGATCGCTTAAAAGATCCAGCAAATGGTAACAAGGCTCAACAGCCTGCTTATGCTGATAACTTACAGCGCTCTCGTGATCCAGAGCTACTGGTTCTTTTGGGTGTTTGTACTCACCTAGGTTGTGCTCCTAAGTTCTTTGCTGAAGTTAAACCAGAACCATTCGATGCTGATTGGAAGGGCGGTTTCTTTTGTCCTTGTCACGGATCTCGTTTTGATATGTCTGGCCGTGTATTTAATGGTTCTCCAGCGGGCGATAACTTACTAGTTCCTCCTTATACGCGTGACGGTGATACCTTAGTGATCGGTATTGATGAGGAGACTGCATAATGAGTAAGCAGAAAAATCCAATCATGGGCTGGATTGACGATCGTCTACCAGTAACTGTGACCTACGAAAAGCATATGTCTAAGTACTATGCCCCAAAAAACTTTAACTTCTGGTATTTCTTCGGCGTATTGTCGATGGTAATGCTTGTTAACCAAATCCTAACGGGTATCTGGTTAACGATGAACTTCACGCCAAGTGCTGATGCGGCTTTTGCATCGGTTGAATACATCATGCGTGATGTGGAATGGGGTTGGTTATTGCGTTATATGCACTCTACCGGCGCGACCTTCTTCTTCATCGCTATTTACCTACACATGATGCGTGCTTTGCTGTACGGATCCTACCAGAAGCCACGTGAGCTTATCTGGTTGTTTGGTATGGGTATCTATCTAGCACTTATGGCAGAAGCCTTTATGGGATATGTACTTCCATGGGGTCAGATGTCTTATTGGGGTGCTCAGGTAATTATTTCTTTGTTCGGTGCAATCCCCGTTATTGGTGATGACCTGACTACGTGGATTCGTGGTGACTTCCTGATTTCAGGCGCTACTTTGAATCGCTTCTTCGCATTGCACGTGATTGCCGTTCCATTAGTGATCGTTGCTTTGGTTGTATTGCACTTATTAGCGCTTCATGAAGTAGGTTCTAACAACCCTGATGGCGTTGATATTAAGAAACATAAAGATGAGAACGGCGTACCGCTAGACGGCATTCCTTTCCACCCTTTCTACACCATACACGACATGGTCGGTATCGTCGTATTTTTGATCGTTTTCTGTTCAGTGATGTTCTTCTTCCCAATGGGTGGCGGTTTCATGCTTGAATACGCAAACTTTGAGCCTGCTAACGGTCTTAAAACTCCGGCGCACATTGCTCCCGTATGGTACTTCGGTGCGTTCTATACCATCTTGCGTGCAATCCCTGATAAATTGTTAGGTGTTATCGCAATGGGGGCCGCAATTGCTATCTTGTTCGTATTGCCTTGGTTGGACAAGAGCCCTGTAAGAAGTATTCGTTACAAAGGTTTAATCAGTAAGACGTTGATTCCTGTATTTGGTGTAGCGTTCGCCATCTTAACTTGGTTAGGTACTCAGCCATCTGATGGTTACTTCCTAGGTATGATTAACAATACTACTTTGGCTCGTTGGTTAACTGCATTCTACTTCGGTTATTTCCTATTGATGCCTTTCTATACTCGTATGGAAAAAACCAAACCTGTTCCTGAACGCATCACTGGAGGCCACTAGAATGAAAAAAGTTATAGCTCTGTTCGCTTTGATGGCTTCTTCGCTTTCGTATGCATCGGGTGGTGGTATTCACCTAGACGAACATAAAACAGATTTGGGCGATACTGCATCTTTGCAGCGTGGTGCTCAAACTTTCATGAACTACTGCATGGGTTGTCACTCATTAGAGCACGGTCGTTATAACCGTGTTGCTAAAGATTTGGATATTCCAGAAGAGTTGATGCAAGAAAACTTAAACTTCGCGGGTAAGCGTTTTGGCGATCTAATGACGATTGCTATGCGTACTGAAGATTCTAAGAAATGGTTCGGTGCTACACCTCCAGATCTTACTTTGGTTACTCGAGTTCGTGGTGGCGACGGCGATTGGTTATATACCTATCTACGTTCTTTCTACGAAGATAAAAGCCGTCCTTGGGGTGTGAATAACACAGCCTTTAAAGACGTTGGTATGCCACACGTTCTTGCAGATCTTCAAGGTCTACAAAAATTAGGTTGCGCACCAGTATCAACAGGCTTTGATTCTTTAACCGGTACTGAAATCATGGTTGATAGCTGTGAACTAGCAGAACCTAAAGAAGTATTGTACTTGGCTGAAGAAGGTCAATTAACTCCAAAAGAATATGACAATTTAGTGTATGATTTGGTGAACTTCTTAGTATACATGTCTGAGCCGATCGCTTTAGAGCGTCAACGTCTTGGTTTGTGGGTATTGTTGTTCTTGTTTATCTTCCTAATTCCTGTTTACTTGTTAAACAAAGAATACTGGAAAGACATTCACTAATTCGTCTTAGAATTAGTTGAGTTACCTGTACTGCTCGGCACGGAAACGTGTCCGGGCTGTATTTGTTTTTGAATAGTTAAAAATTATTTAGCTGGGGAATTATATGGGTGTTGTTGCTAAACGTTCTTCAATGACGTTTTATTCGGATGGAACTGATCATTATAGCCATCGTGTACGCATTGTTTTGGCTGAAAAAGGCGTAACAGTAGAAGTTCATGATGTAGACGCTGATAATAAGCCAGAAGATTTGGCTACTTTGAATCCGTATAATTCATTGCCAACATTGGTTGATCGTGAGTTGGTTTTATACCAGCCAAACGTAATGATGGAATACTTGGATGAGCGTTTCCCGCATCCACCATTATTGCCTGTTTATCCTGTTGCTCGTGCTGAAAGCCGTTTGTTGATTCACCGCATCGAGAAAGATTGGTGTGTACTTGTAGATACAATCTGTTCTGCAACAGCAAAAGATAAAGACAAAGAAAAAGCGCGTAAAGAATTACGTGAAAGCATGATTACTATCGCTCCTATCTTTAAAGATAAGCCATATTTCATGAGTGAAGAATTCTCAATTGTTGATTGCTGCATGGCTCCAATCTTATGGCGTTTACCAGCAATGGGCATTGAACTTAGCGGTAAAGCGGTTGAGCCTTTGTTCCATTATATGGAGCGTTTGTTTGATCGGGAATCCTTCCAGGCAAGTTTGTCTGAAGCTGAGCAAGAAATGCGCGGTTAATTAAGATGCAGACAATGACGCCTAGTCGCCCGTATTTAATGCGTGCGTTAAACGAATGGATACTTGAAAACGACTGTACACCTTATGTATTGGTTGATGCCGGCTTGCCGGGTGTTCAAGTTCCAGAAGATTATGTGAATAACGGACAGATCGTATTGAATATCAGTACGTCAGCCGTTAAATCGTTACTTATTGATGATGACGGTTTGTCATTTAATGCCCGTTTTGGGGGTGTTCCTATCGATCTTTACGTACCGATGGTCGCGATCTTGGCAATTTATGCCAAAGAGAACGGTCAAGGTATGGTATTTGGTAATGAAGCAGGGGCGCCTGATCCTGATCAGCCACCTAAGCCTAAAAAGCCAGATGCTAAAGCCGATAAGCCTGCTAAAGCGAGACCTGTTTTTAAAGTAGTTAAGTGATACTTTAAAGGCAGAAAAAAACCCATAACGCGATAAGCCTTATGGGTTTTTTTTTATTCTACTTTATTAAGTTGCCAGTCGTAATCCAGCGTTTTGTAGCCAGAGAAGCGTCTTGCTTCAATTTGGTATTTAGCAATGAACTGTAAAATACCTGCTTCACTTTTATCTTTACTAAAGTCTTCGCTGAACCAATCAAATATTTTTGAGATATAGATTTTTTCGTTATCAATTCTCAAGCCTTTCTCTTTATCGGCTAAAAATGATCGTGTTTGATCTTCAAGTTGGCGGTCTAAATTTTTGCCAACATAAGCTTCTTTTCGTAAGTCTGGGCAACTCATTGAAGCGCATACTATGGCAAAATGAATTCGTGGTTCTTCCATTTTACGTAATATTTTATGCTCAATCGTATCTAAACTTACGGGCTTGCCATTTAAAATGCCCGCAGGTTTTTGCCATACCGGGCTAAACCAGCTGCCAATATTACGAATGCTCTTATGAGGTTTATTTTCAATAACCAGATTAATAGCAAAAATATTGTAGGTATTAATATAGAAAGCCATTTTATCATTACCTTCGAGTATTGAAGGGTCGTAGCTTGCGAGCTGATTGATTAACGAGTGAAATTTGGGGTCATTGGCAAAGGCTTGATAATTCACTAGATTGCTAGTGATTCCTGACTTCTCAGCTTGTGTGATGTTATCTGCCAGTAGTGAGGAGTAATCCGACCAGTCAAAATTTGCGGCGCTATACTGGCTAACGAATACAAATAAAAGCATGAAAATACGCATAAAAAATGAATCCATTTAATAAAAACTTCAACGAGTATATGCGCCCTCTAAGACATTGTCATTGAATCTGATCACAAACTGAGCGTAAAAAACCGCCGGCTATAAACTCAAATGTTTTTCGAATTTATAGGTGGCGGTTTAGTTGAAGCGCAAAGAGAGTGTATTAGCCTAGCTCGTTCAGCTTTTGCTTTAATACTTCCATAACAACTTGAGGGTTAACACCCTTAGCCGCTTTACGCGTTGCGCCAATGAAGGGGCCAATCGCTTTTGCACGCTTATCTTCAGGGGTATTCAAGTAACCTTCAACCAGCTTAGGATTGTCAGCTAATACTTGCGCAACGACTTCCTCAATGGCAGAAGTATCGGATACTTGCTTAAGGCCTAGTTGGTCGATTAACTGATCAACGTCAGAACCTTTACCTTGCCAAATCGCATTAAAGACTTCTTTCGCGCCATCGTTAGAGATGTCGTTGCCTTTAACGTTTTTCAAGATTGCGCCAAGCTGTTCTGCGCTCACCGGAATTTCGTTAATGCTGATTTCGTTTTTATTCAATGCGGCAGAAAGATCACCCATTACCCAGTTAGCCGTCATCTTATAGTCGCCTGCAATGTCTGCAGCCGCTTCAAAATAATCCGCCATTTCGCGGTTGGCAGCCAATACGCTTGCATTGTAAGCGGACAAACCATGCTCTGCTTCAAAGCGCGCTTTTTTCTGCTCTGGTAATTCAGGCAGTGTCGCGCGAATAGCTTCAACGTATTCTTCATCAATAATCACAGGCAATAAGTCTGGATCAGGGAAGTAGCGGTAATCGTTTTCAACTTCTTTCGAACGCATACTGCGCGTTTCGTTTTTATCGGCGTCGAATAAGCGAGTTTCTTGTTTGATGCTGCCACCATCTTCAAGAATGTCCATCTGACGCTCGATCTCAACTTCAATCGCACGCTCAACGTTCTTAAACGAGTTGACGTTTTTAATTTCAGTACGGGTACCGAATTCTTCTTGGCCTTTTGGGCGCAAAGAAACGTTACAGTCACAGCGCATAGAGCCTTGTGATAAATCGCCATCACAAATGCCTAAGTACGTCACAATACTTTGCATCTTACGGAAATACGCAGACGCTTCTTTGGAGCTGCGTAATTCAGGTTCTGATACGATCTCGATTAACGGCGTACCACAGCGGTTTAAATCGATACCTGATTGGCCATCAAAACCCTCGTGAACTGACTTGCCCGCATCTTCTTCAAGGTGCGCGCGGGTTACGTTAATACGACGCGATTTGCCTTCACCTAGGTCGATATCAATATGACCCATGCCGACGATCGGTTCGTGCAGTTGAGTAATTTGATAGCCTTTAGGTGAATCAGGGTAGAAATAGTTCTTACGGTCGAATACAGATTTCATACCAATTTCAGCATCAATCGCGAGGCCGAACTTAACCGCCATGCGTAATGCTTCTTCGTTAAATACCGGCAAAACACCCGGTAAGCCCAAGTCATAAATGTTGGCTTGAGTATTTGCATCTGCGCCGTATTCAGTACTTGAACCGGAGAAAATTTTTGATTTTGTAGCCAACTGAGCGTGAATCTCAAGGCCAATTACCACTTCCCATTCCATGATAGAGTCCTCTTATTTTAAGCCCGTTGGAGTTTTAGTATGCCAGTCAGTGGCATTCTGGAATTGATGTGCACAGTTTAATAAACGGCTTTCATCAAAATAGTTACCGATTAGCTGCAGACCTACAGGAAGATCGTTGATCATACCTGCTGGAATCGACATACCTGGAAGACCTGCTAAGTTAGTCGATAATGTATAAATATCTTCTAGGTACATGCTCACAGGGTCTTTGCTCTTCTCGCCAAACTTAAACGCTGGGCTAGGAGCAACAGGGCTCATGATTACATCAACATCATTAAATGCCGCAACGAAATCGTTCTTAATTAAGCGACGAACTTGTTGTGCTTTTTTATAATAAGCATCATAGAAGCCTGCGGATAATGCGTAAGAACCCAGCATAATACGGCGCTGAACTTCATCACCAAAACCTTCACTACGAGAACGTTTGAAAAGGTCTTCAATATCTTTTGGATCTTCACAGCGGTGACCAAAACGAACACCATCCATACGAGATAAGTTGGCAGAACATTCAGACGGTGCGATTACGTAGTACGCAGGCACACAAAGATTGGTATTCGGTAAGCTAATTTCTTTTAGCGTCGCGCCCATCTTTTCGTATTCTTTGATCGCATCTTGAATAGTTTGTGCCATAACAGGATCAAGATCGCTGCTGAAATATTCTTTTGGCAAACCAATCGTCATGCCTTTCACTGATTTATTTAAATCAGCTCGGTAATCGGGCACGTCACGTTCGATACTGGTGGAGTCTTTTTTATCAAAGCCTGCCATCACGTTCAACATCATTGCGGCATCTTCAGCCGTGCGAGCAATCGGGCCACCTTGGTCCAAACTTGAAGCGTAAGAAATCATACCAAAACGAGATACGCGACCGTACGTTGGCTTGATACCTGTCACGCCACAAAAAGAGGCTGGCTGGCGAATAGAGCCACCAGTATCGGTTGCTGTAATACCTGGGGCTAAACGAGCAGCAACCGCTGCCGCTGAACCACCCGAAGAACCACCTGGAACATGCTCTTCGCTCCATGGATTTTTAACCGCGCCGTAAAAAGAGCTTTCGCTAGAAGAGCCCATGGCGAATTCGTCCATGTTGGTTTTACCCAACGAGACTGCGCCCACTTTATTAAAGTTGTCAGCCACGGTGGAATCGTAAGGTGCGATGAACTTATCCAACATCTTAGAACCACAACTAGTGCGAACACCGTCGGTACAGAAGATATCTTTGTGCGCCATCGGCACACCGGTCCATTCGTTGGCATTACCGGCGGCGCGCAATTCGTCTGCCGCTTTTGCTTGGCTTAGTGCCAGTTCGTCAGTCACAGTAATAAAACTGTTGTACTGGCCGTCTAAATCTTTAATGCGATCTAAAAAGTGTTTCGTGACTTCGACACTGGAGTATTCGCCGGCTTGTAAATCTTGAGAGATTTGAGCCAAGGTTTTGTTATGCATAATATATCCTCAATTCTTAGCTCTGTTATTCAACAACTTTTGGCACTAGGTAATGGCCATTATCTGTACTTGGAGCAATCTTTTGAAATTTTTCACGCTGATTAACTTCAGTAACAACATCAGCGCGTAAGCGTTGTACAGCATCCATTGGGTGAGCCATTGGCTCTATGCCCGTAGTATCAACAGCTTGTAGTTGATCAACTAAATCCAGAACATTGGATAAATTAGTTTGAAATTCTGTGATGCTTTTTTCGTCTATCTGCAAGCGCGAAAGGTCGGCGATTGCGAGAACCTGAGTCGTGTCCAAAGACATGGGTTTACTCCACTATTTATGCAGGTACCTGTTTAGGTACATAGGTCGGTACCGGTGCTGTCTGCCAAGGGCATATTTAAAGGCAATAAGTTACCACATTTAGCAGTAGGATATTAGCGCTTATTGGTTGAAACAACCGTGTACAGAGGACAAGTTGACGATTAATATGCAACTTGTGATATAGGAGCTTGCCGAAAGCCTGCGCCATTGCTAGAGTTAGAAGCAATTTTGTAGTCATGTTCCTTTTTTTATTGTTATGGAACACTTATCCAATTGGGAATTAGCGGATGTTAAGAAAAATAAGAGGTTTGTTTTCAAGTGACCTGTCGATCGATTTAGGGACAGCCAATACCCTTATCTATGTCAAAGAAAAAGGTATTGTATTGAATGAGCCATCGGTTGTGGCCATTCGTTTGCAGGGCAGCCAAAAAAGTGTCGCCGCTGTTGGTACAGATGCAAAGCGCATGCTGGGTAGAACCCCTGGCAATATTCAAGCAATTCGTCCGCTCAGAGATGGTGTTATCGCTGACTTTGAAGTAACCGAAAAGATGCTGCAGTATTTTATTAAAACCGTGCATCAAGATGCTTTCTTAGCGCCTAGCCCTCGAGTTGTTGTCTGTGTTCCACATGCTGCGACCTTGGTTGAGCGTAAAGCCATTCGTGAGTCGGTATTAGGTGCTGGTGCACGTCGTGTGTATTTAATCGATGAACCAATGGCCGCTGCCATCGGTGCAGGTTTACCCGTCGATGAAGCGCGAGGCTCTATGGTTGTTGATATCGGTGGTGGTACTACTGAAATTGCGATTATTTCTTTGAGTGGTGTTGTTTATGCCGAGTCGGTTAAAGTCGGTGGCGATCGCTTTGATGATGCCATCGTTGCTTATGTTCGTCGCAACTACGGCAGCTTAATTGGTGAAGCAACCGCTGAACGCATTAAGCAAGAAATCGGCACGGCTTATCCAGGTGGTGAAGTGCGTGAGATTGATGTTCGTGGTCGTAACTTAGCCGAAGGTATTCCACGTAGCTTTACTTTGAACTCCAATGAAATCTTAGAAGCACTTCAAGAATCACTTGCAGCCATCGTGCAGTCAGTGAAGGCTGCGTTAGAACAAGCTCCGCCAGAACTCGCCTCTGATGTTGCAGAGCGTGGTTTAGTTTTGACTGGTGGTGGCGCGCTATTGCGTGATCTAGATAAGTTATTAAGTGAAGAAACGGGCTTGCCTGTTTTGGTTGCAGACGATCCATTAACTTGCGTTGCTCGTGGCGGCGGTATGTTCTTGGAAAACGCGACAGAAGCTGCGCTTGAGTTGTTAGCGGCTGACCAATAATTTTCGCTTTATCGCTTATCTTCCCATAAGCGAAATGTAATGCTAAAAGCATGATTTTTCGTGCTTTTAGCTGATTACGCCTTATCCTATCTTTACTTTCCTTGTATAGTAGCAGTTCGACGATTCAAGAAGGATCCGGCTATTAAATCCCCCGTTGAAATATCTCCGTTACATGCCTCTCGGTTAGTTGGCATATTGATTATATGCTTCTCACTTATGTGGTTAGACAGTCATAGTCAAATTTTCAAACCTGTTCGCACGGCGTTCGGGTATGTGCTCTATCCTTTGCACCAAATATCATCCGCTCCCTCGGTATTGATTGATTGGTTTGGCGACTCTGCCAAAAGCCGTCAGCAGCTTATTGCCGAAAATGCAGAATTATCAGCCCGAAATTTAATCTTAGGGCAAAAAATCCAACGCTTGATCTCTTTAGAAACAGAAAATAGTGAGCTGCGTGAATTACTCGGTGCCGCTGATCGTATTGGCGAGCGTGTCATTGTTGTTGAATTAGTAGCGGTTGATCCCGATCCTTTCACTCAGCAAATTGTGATTAATAAAGGCCTTGAAGACGGTGTTTTTATTGGGCAACCAGTATTAGATAGCCATGGGCTGATGGGGCAGGTTATTGATGCATTACCTCATAGCAGCCGCATATTATTAATTGCAGATTCAAATCACGCGATTCCTGTGCAAATAAATCGTAATGGGGTTCGAGCGATTGCCGTAGGTTCTGGCAAACTTAACGAACTGAATCTGGTATATGTGCCGGATACCGCCGACATTAAAGAAGGTGACTTATTGGTCAGTTCGGGCTTAGGCGGGCGTTATCCTCGTGGTTATCCTGTTGCGACCGTTGCGACCGTTGAGCACTTTCCAGGAAAAGCATTCGCTGTCGTAAAAGCAGAACCCAGCGCACAGCTAGATCGCAGTCGACACATGTTATTAGTCTTTAGTGATAAACCAAATAATGTTCCACCTCAATCATTATGGGAGGTGAAATAATGTCATTTCGCGAAATACTTTTTATTGTTGTTAGTCTCGCTCTAGGCTTTATTTTACAGTACCTACCCCTTGCAGATTTTATGAATTGGTTTGTGCCGCAGTGGGTTTTAATGATTTTCATCTTTTGGCAAATACAGAAACCAAGCTTGATTAATTTTTGGTGGGTATGGCCGATCGGCTTATTATTGGATGTGCAGCAATCTGATTTTCTTGGAACGTCCGTGGTGGCATTAGCTTGCGTACTTTATGTACTGCAAATGATGTATCAGCGCTTAAGAGTATTCAACGTTGCTCAACAAACCCTTGTTATTTTCTTGCTGATTTGCAGTTTTGAATTGGTATCCTATTGGGCGACGATACTGGTCGATGATGTCAGCAAACCACTCTCTCTATGGTTACCAGCACTTATAAGTGCCTTAGTTTGGCCTTGGTTGTATTTGCTATTATCCAGCATGTCACACAGGTTGCGATAAACAGATGAATAAACAGCTCGTATTAGCCTCCACATCGCCACGCAGAAAGGAACTATTGCAGCAAATAGGTGTTAAATTCACGCAGCTTGCAATCGATATCAATGAAGATGTGCATGATGGCGAAAACCCAACAGATTATGTTTTGCGATTAGCAAAAGAAAAATCCTTTGCGGGTTTTAAGGGGTTATCGCAACAGCAACAAATCAATAGCCTTGTACTGGCCGCCGATACCACGGTTATTTGTGACGATGCTATTTTGGCTAAACCTGAATCATTGGCCGATTGTCAAAGAATCTTAGGACAACTTTCCGGACGAGAACACAGTGTTAAAACCGCAATTGGTCTTTGTGGCACGGATATAAATATACAAGAAGTTGTCACAACACAGGTCTTGTTTAGAAAACTGACTGAAGCAGAAATAGAAGCTTACTGGCATACGGGTGAGCCTAAAGATAAAGCCGGTAGTTATGGCATTCAAGGTTTTGCAGCGGTATTTGTTGAAAGTATTATTGGCAGCTATAGCAACGTTGTTGGTTTACCGTTATCTGAAACTGCAAAATTACTTAATCAATTTAATATTCCGCTCTGGCAAGATACTTCACATGCTGGTGCTGGGGCGACAATATGAAAGCTGAAATTTTAATCAATGTAACACCGACAGAAACCCGCGTAACCGTTGTTGAAAATGGCGTCTTGCAAGAAGTCTTTATTGAGCGTGAACATCTACGTGGGCTGGTGGGGAATATATACAAAGGCAAAGTGATTCGAGTTTTGCCAGGCATGCAAGCGGCGTTTGTGGATATTGGGCTTGAGCGCGCAGGCTTTATTCATGCCTCCGATATTAAAGGGGGGGATTCAAAAACCCCGATTAACAGTTTATTGCACGAAGGCCAAACTCTGGTTGTTCAAGTTACCAAAGACCCTATTTCTAGCAAAGGGGCTCGCTTAACGAATCAACTGGCGATTCCATCACGCTATCTTGTTTATATGCCTGATACTGACCATGTTGGCGTTTCTCAGCGCATTGATGATGAAGAAGAACGTGAGCGATTGCGCGCCTTAGTTGTCGAAAGTATCAAAGCAGAAGAGCTGACCGACAAAGGTGGATTTATTTTACGTACGGCCGCCGAAGGTGCGGGCGAAGACGAAATTAATGCCGATACGCGTTACCTAAAGCGTTTATGGGTCACACTTGGCGATCGCTTAAAAAAGGCCAAAGCGCCTAGCTTAGTCTACGATGAGCTACCGCTGTTTTTACGCACGATGCGTGATTATGCGCGACCAGAAATTAGTCGAGTATTAATTGATTCAAAAGAAACTTATCAACGTGTTGAAAAGTTTGTTGAGCAGTTTGTTCCAGAAATATTATCACTGCTTGAATATTATCCTGGGCCAAGACCCATTTTAGATTTATACGGCGTTGAAGATGAAATGCAGCGCGCTCTTGAGCGACAGGTACCGTTAAAATCGGGTGGCTATTTGGTGATCGATCAAACGGAAGCCATGACGACAGTTGATGTGAATACCGGTGCTTTTGTTGGCCGCCGCAACCTTGAAGAAACCATTTTTAAAACCAACTTAGAGGCGGCAACGGCAATCGGCCGCCAACTAAGGCTGCGTAACTTAGGGGGTATTATTATCCTCGACTTTATCGATATGGTTGACGTAGAGCATCAGCGACAAGTTCATCGCATGCTCGAAAAAGTATTAGAAAAAGATCATGCGAAAACCAAAATTAGTGGCGTATCTGATCTTGGTTTGGTCGAAATGACCCGTAAGCGTACACGTGAAAGTTTAGGGCAGATGCTGACGGAGCCTTGTGCGTGTTGCGAAGGGCGCGGTACCGTAAAAACAGCAGAGACAATTTGCTATGATATTTTTCGTGAAATATTACGCGAAGAACGTGCTTATGATGCAAGCAGCTATTTAGTACTGGCTTCTGCTGGTGTGATTGACCGTTTGCTGGATGAAGATTCAAGCAGTCTCGCTGACTTAGAAGCTTTTATGGGAAAAACAATTAAGCTACAAGTTGAGGCAAATTATGCTCAGGATCAATATGATATCGTTTTACCTTAAGCAAAGTTTTTTTCCATGAAACGTATATTGCACTTTATTTGGGCTCAGGTTTGGCTAACCGGTGTTGTTGGCTTAGTCCTGCTAGCTTTTTATACCAGTGTAGGTCGTCAGTTAATCCCTTTAATTGAGACTCAGACCGAGAATATTGAAGAGATATTATCCGCTCAGCTAGGCCTGCCGGTTACCATTGAATCCCTTGAGGGGGATTGGCTTTGGTTCTCACCGATTGTAAATGCAAATAATATTTTTTTAGGTGATACCAAAAACGCACTGTATGCCAAGCGCTTAGAAGCAGAGCTGGATGTCAGTGCTAGCCTATTTTACCGCTCTCTTGTTTTCAAACGGATTACTTTAGAGGGTGTAACGTTATCCGTTATCCAAGATGAAAACCTTGCTTGGCAAATTGGTCAGTTCAATATAAATAAGCCCGAAAATAGTAAGGATAATGATGCAAAGCCAGTTTGGCTTGAGCTATTAACCCAGCAAGGTGAGCTGCATTTATTAAACTGGCATGTTGATGTGCAAATGTTTGATGAAGCTTCCAAAAAGCTTGAATTGATTGATTTGCGCCTGCGCAATAAAGGCCTGCAACATTGGCTTGATGGTGAAGTTCGTTTAGGCGGTAAGAAAGGCGCAATACTCAAAACTCAGTTGGAAGTTGAGGGTGACCTATGGGAGTTTTCAGAAAGTGATGGTCGTGGCTATGTTGAGCTAGAACCTAGAGAATGGAAATCTTGGATCCCTTTAAAGGATAAAAACCTACGCTTAGAACAGCTAAAAGCAGGCGGAAAATTATGGATCGAAATTGAACAAGGGTTATTGCATACCTTAGATGGTTATATTGATATCCCTCAGTACTCGATGACAAAAGAAGGGCGTGAAAATACGCAGCCACTGTCTTTGGAAAATGGGCGCATCATCGTCGCAGGCCGTCGCGATAAGATGGATTGGCACTTGTGGTTCAATACCGAAGGTCATTGGTTATCGGATTTAGCCCCGTCATTGCCGAAAGGAAGACTGAGCTATTTATCTGATTTTACGGGCAGCTGGCAGTTAGAATTACAAGACTTACAGCTTGAAACCACTGCGAGCCTTATTGAGAACTTTGAATTCTTACCGCAGGTATATACCGACTTTATCGTAAATCTACAGCCACAAGGCAGTGTAAAAAATCTGCATATTAATCTTATCCCCGACCGAGATTGGCTTTGGGGGGTTAACCTTCATTTAGCCGATACCAGTATTACAGGCTGGCGTGGAATTCCAACACTTGCCAAGCTGAATGCGCAAGTTGAATTAAATGCGGACAAAGGAAAGGTAATACTCACCCACAATGATACGTTATTGCACTTTCCTGAATTGTATCCAGAAGGCTGGGCATTGGATGATTTGTCCAGCCAAATATTTTGGCAGATCGAAGAAGACTATTTACGCTTAGCATCACCGACAATTAAAGCGAAATATCCGCAACAGAATAAAATGATTGCGGGGCAAATTGCGGGTGGATTTTCATTATACATCCCGCTTAAAGACAGCCTTGTTGAACCTCAACTTAACCTATTATTAGGTTTTAAAAATTTAGGCATTGAAGCTCAGCAACAATTTATGCCTCCAGCAGCATTGCCTGATCTTTCCGCTTGGCTGACCAATAATATTCACAGTGGTGATATACATGAAGGCAGTTTCATTTACTCAGGCTATAGCGGTGATGATGCTCCCAAGCAGTCGTTAACGTTACAGCTGTATATGGACATTGAAAATGGTCGTTTAAATTATCTAAAAGATTGGCCTCAAGTCAGTGACATTAAAGCTAAGTTAATGGTCGATTCACCGACGACCAATATTTGGTTGCATAGCGCAAAAACACTTGGCGGAGACTTGCTGACGAACAGTGGTCGTATTCGTATACGGACAGACAAAAATCAGATTCCTTGGATGACGGTAAGGGGTGAAATTAAGGGGTCTGCACAAGAAGGTTTGGAATACTTGCAAACAACACCTTTGCGAGAAAGCTTAGGCCGTGCTTTTGATCATTGGCGCGCTAATGGAAAACAGCATACTAAGCTATACGCTCGTATTCCGCTTGCGCAACCGGACAGTAAAGCAGAGGCTGAATTACCCGCCAGTAAACGCTTAAAACCTAAAATCCGTTTAACCAGCAAATTGGATGCTGTTGATCTGAAAATTAAAGATCTTAAATTAAATTTAAATGCCATCTCCGGAGCCTTAGAATTTGATAGTGAAACTGGCATCAGTGCCGAAAAATTAATCGCGACGACCTTTGGTGGAGAAGTGATTAGTCGTATTCGTTCTAAAAGCATCGCCGGCGAATTCGATATCAATATCAGCGCAAAAGGAAAAGGAACGGCCCATAAAATAAAGCAGTGGCAGCCGCTATTTTTGCTCGAGCCTATGAGTGGCGAATTAAATTACACGCTAGATGTTGATCTGAAACCCCTCAGTCGAGGAGGAACCCGCTTAACCTTAAATAGCGATCTTGTTGGTATCACTGTCGATACTCCCGCGCCTTTTGGTAAAACGGCAAAACAAATCATGCCCTTCGAATTTTCGATAAATAAAGCCCATGATATGCGCCTTACTTTTAATTATGGTAAGTGGGCGAACGGTGTGATGGCGTTAGAGAATGGGGGCGTGAAGCGCGGGCAAGTATATTTAGGAACAACCCCTGCGTACTTACCAAGCGATGTTGGTTTAAGAATTAACGGCAATATCCCGGTAGAAGTTGATGCTAAAGCTTGGTGGGAATTGTGGCAAAAAATTAATCCAAGTAACCGCGCTAGCGAGACGAATAAAGAAAGTGAACGCGCAGTCGCTGATAAGAATGCCGATGATAAACCGCCTGCATTAACCCATATTGATATTTCCATTGCGCAAGTCAATGCTTGGCAGCAAATGATGGGACCCTCCCATATCAGGGGGGAATATAAATGGGGGCAATGGCAATTTGATTTAACCAGTAATTTGGTTAAAGGTAACATTATAATGCCTGACGGATCTGAACCAATGACTCTGGCATTGGACTATATTCATATGCCCGTAAGTGATGAACTACCAACTGAAACCGTTAAATTTGGCTCAAAAGATATTGAAGACAGTTTAAAAGATGTTGATCCGGGTTTAATACCAGAGATGAACTTAAACGTTGAAGAAATCTTTCTAGGTACCAGCAACTATGGTCGTTGGAATGTTATGGTTAAACAGCACCCGAGTCATACGCAAATACATGTTAAAGATTCATTAACAAAAGCATTGCAGGTTCAAGGTGATATTAACTGGAGCAAAGACGATAGTGGCCATAAAACTCACTTAGAATTAATGCGAATTAGCAGCAAAAACTTAGGTGATACTCAGCGTGCATTTCGAAAAGCGGCCGCGATTGAATCTAAGGATGCACGTTTCGATATTGACATGAAATGGCAAGGATCGCCTGCGCGATTTAATTACGCCAGTCTTAATGGTCTAGCAAAAATATCGATTAAAGAAGGCGTACTGGTTAGTGATAATACCGGTGGCTTAAAAGCATTTGGGGTACTCAATTTTAATAGCATTAGACGCCGCCTAAAATTAGACTTTTCTGACTTATATAAATCGGGAGTTGTATTCGACAACTTGAAAGGTCGTATGTCATTTGAAAATGGTATTGCTACCTTTGTTGATCCTTTGGTTATTGATAGCCCATCAGCGAAGTTTCAGTCTTCGGGTAGCGTCGATTTTAATACTGAAACCATCAATCAAAAAATGATCGTAACGTTCCCGATTACCAGTAGTTTACCAGTGGTCGCCGTGCTTGCTGGATTAGCGCCTCCTATTGCAGGTGCTATTTATGTCACAGAGAAATTAATTGGTGAGGAATTAGAAAAGTTCACCAGCGCCAGTTATACCATTACCGGCACTTTAGAAGATCCAAAGCTAAAGATTGATCAAGCTTTTGATAACGAATTAGAAGGCAAAGAAACGCGCAGTTTCTCGAATAGATTTCTAGATATATTTGGTTTAGGTGATGATTAATTATGAAAACTAAAATAGCCGCGGTACAGATAACCACCGGCCCTGATGTCGAAAAAAATCTTCAGGCGATAGAAACTCAAATTATCCAAGCTGCTAGCCAAGGCGCAAAAATCATCGCGCTTCCTGAAGTATTTGCTTGCTACGACAGTCAAAAATACCTTGCGCTAGGCAAGCAAGAAATGACGGTATTAGGCAATTTACGCAGCCGCATGGCGAGCTGGGCGAGAGACAATAAAGTATATCTTATTGGCGGTACTATTCCGGTTTTAGAGCCCAAATTAAGTAAAGTATATCCTCGCTGTTATTTTTATAACGACCAAGGTGAAGAGCAAGGATATTACGATAAAATTCATTTGTTTGATGTGGATATTGCAGATGCTCAAGGTCGCTATCGAGAATCCGATATGTTTTTATCTGGCGATCAAATAAAAGTATTCCCAACACCTTATGGCAACGTAGGTTTAACGATTTGTTATGATCTGCGTTTCCCTTACCTATTTGACCGCTTGCGCAAAGCCGGTGCTGATATCATCTCTGTGGTTGCAGCGTTTACTGAGGCGACTGGTAGAGCTCACTGGCAGCCTTTATTGCAAGCTAGAGGAATAGAGCAGCAATGCTACATTTTAGGTTCAAATCAGTGGGGACAGCACGATAGCAAGCGTCGTACGTTTGGGCACTCTATGGTGGTTTCGCCTTGGGGAGAAATACTTGACGAGCAGCCAGAAGATTCGGGTATCGCGTGTGCAGAAATTGATTTGGAAGAGGTGAAGCGAATTCGACGTGAGATGCCAATTGCTAATCACCAGCGAGATATTTAAACCACGTTAATCATTAGCAATATTCGTAAGCGATAGCGTAATCGGTACATTTAAATAATATACCGATTACAAGGGCGATTAATCGTCCTTTTGGTTATATTGCTCTTTGATCAGTTTAAATAGATTCTTATAGTTACTGCCAGGTTTTGGTGGCTCACTACTCATCTCTTTTTCAGCATTGCGGATTAGCGTACGCAAGTTTTGACGATCAACCTGTGGAAACATTTCAATGAAATCGTTCAGCGCGGTTGGATCAGTAATTAAACGAGTACGCCATTGCTCTTGCTGTCCAGTCACTCGGCCATAAGCTTCTGTGGATGGGTCTAACAAATCTAACGCTTCTTGAATCGCTTCAATATCTTCGCTACGAATCAGCTTGCCAATGTATTGCATATGACGGCGCATGGCTTCGTTTTTACCAACACGATCGGCTTCACGAACAGCGGCTTTCATCATTTCAGAGAGCGGCAATTCCATCGATTTTTTACGCGGTAAAGCGACAATGCGCTCACCAATTTCTTGAAGTTTAATCATGTCGCGCTTCATTTCTGATTTGCTAACAATCTCGTATTCAATTTCTTCCGCGAAGGGGTCTTTCTTTTTCTTGGCCATGATAAAGCTGCCTTTTATAGATAAAATATACTGGCTAAACCTAAAAAGGCAAAGAAGCCAACAACATCAGTAATTGTCGTTAAAAGGACACCACCAGCAAGGGCGGGATCGATGTTTTGGCGTTTCAGTATTATAGGAAGTGCGGCTCCACTAAGAGCAGCAACTAAAAAGTTAATAATAATAGCGGCGCCGATTATCCACGCCAGCTGTAAGTCGTCAAACCAAAAAAATGTAATCACTGCGATAACAAATGCCCAGAGCAAACCATTAAAGAAGCCAACCGCTAATTCACGGTTCATCAACCAGGTTATATTGCGGCTACTTATGTGGCCTAGTGCCTGACCCCGAATCACCAAGGTCAAAACCTGGCTACCCGCGATCCCTCCCATGCTCGCTACAATCGGCATAAGTACGGCCAAGGCCACCAAACGCTCAATCGTTTGATCAAACAAACCAATGACCGCAGAAGCAATAAACGCGGTAATTAAATTAATACCCAACCATACTGCACGACGTCGACCTGTTTTCAACGCTGGGGCGAAGGTATCTTCTTCTTCATCTAAACCCGCCATACTCATTAATGAGTGATCAGCGGTATCTCGAATAACGTCTACAACGTCATCAATAGTAATTCGGCCAATGAGCTTGCCGACACTATCAATAACCGGTGCTGATACGAGGTCATGACGTTCGAATATTTTCGCAACATCTTCTTCATCCATGTTGGCATGAATCACTTGCGTATCCGTTGTCATGACTTCACGTACGGTCTGGTTCAAGTCACTAACCAGTAATTTATTGATCGGTAAAATACCAATAAACTCATGACTGCGGTTAATCACCAGTATGTTATCGGTCATCGCAGGTAATGAACGATGACGGCGTAAATAACGTAAAACAACATCCAGTTTGATATCGGCACGAACGGTGACGGTATCGGTATTCATCAAGCCGCCGGCGCTATCTTCCGGATAAAACATCACGGCTTCTAAGCGACTGCGGTCTTTACTGTCCATTTCACGTAAAACGTCATTACTAAGCTGCTCAGGAAGCTGCTGCAATAAATCCACTACGTCATCAGTATCAAGCTCTGATGTTAAATCAACCAGCTGAGAGGCGCTCATTGCATTTAAGAATGACGCACTGATTTCATCACTTAGATGTTGGAGTACTTCACCTTCATTTTCAGTCTCAACCAATTCCCATAACATTTTTCGTATTTTAGGAGGAGATGATTCAATTAGGTGAGCGACTTCTGCGGGGGCTAAACCAGTATTAATCGTGCGCTTAACTTCTTGTAGACCACCATTTTGAAGCGCGATATTGATACTGTTTAGTTTTGCTTTTGCGCGTTGACTTTGTTGGCCCATAACGCCGCTCTTATTGGATGAAGATAACAATAGGGTGAGTTGATCATTCTAGCTGGAATAACAGAAATTTGCTATCGAGAGCAGGGTTTGAGCAGGTTTATTATTCATCTTCCTCGAAGCGTTGGTTGATTAAATCGATCACAGCCTGGCAAGCGTCTTCTTCATCACGGCCTTCAACTTCTAAATTCAGTTCAGTGCCTTTAGAAGCGGCTAACATCATCACCGCCATAATACTTTTGGCATCTGCCATTTGGGTATTACGGCCAATACGAATTTGGCTAGCGAAGCCAGAAGCGGTGGTTACTAACTTGGAAGCAGCACGAGCATGTAGCCCCAATTTATTGATGATTAATACAGTGGTTTTAATCATAAATCGGGTAGCTCTCTATGGCGGACTTGTACGTTAGGATACTGTGCGGAAAATAATTGAGTTAATGCTTCAGAAATAAAGACAGACCGGTGATGGCCACCCGTACAACCAATCGCTACCGTCATATAGCTGCGGTTAGCTTGTTCAAAACTCGGCAGCCACTTAACCAAATATTGTTGAATGTCGTTGAGCATCTCTTGCACAAGAGGTTCTTTTTTTAAAAAATCAATAATCTCAACATCCTTACCGGTAAATTGGCGTAAGCAAGGGTCCCAATAAGGATTAGGGAGGTTGCGCACATCAAATACCAAGTCGGCATCAACAGGGATGCCGTGTTTAAAACCAAAGGATTGAAATAGCAGGGCCATGTCGGCAGATTGTTTGTTGAAAACACGCAGCTTAATCAGGCTGCGTAATTCATGGACAGAAAGCCGAGTAGTATCTAAATTTAAATCGGCAAGGTCACTAATAGGGTGCAATAACTGCCCTTCAAATTCTATCGCTTCTGCTAGCGATGTTTCCGTTGTCGTTAACGGATGCTTGCGGCGAGTAGAACTAAAGCGCTGCATGAGCGTATCTTTGTGCGCATCGAGATACAGTACTTCTGCTTTGAAAGGGCCTTGCTCGATACTACGAAGAATCGCTGGAAATTTGCTCATATCCTGAGCAACATTTCGTGCGTCAATGCTAACGGCCAGCTTCTGCAAAGACGTTTCTTGTGCCGCGATGGCATCACTTTGCGTCGACGACATAAGTCGTTGCTGGTGGGCTTGTTCGGTAAGCGCGGGTAATAAACCTAATGGCAGGTTATCAATGCAATAAAATCCTAGATCTTCTAGGACATTAAGTGCAGCTGATTTTCCTGATCCTGAGCGGCCACTAATTATGATCAATCGCATTTCATCTTTCATAATCTATTACTCTGGCGCTCCTTCGGCAGTACGTTAAAACGCTTAAAGCGTTGCTTTTAAATAAAGATCTTGGCTATCAGTGGATGAGCGTAACGCGTCACGATAATCCGCTAGGCTTAATTTTTGGGCTAACATGCTGAGCGTTTTTAAGTGCTCATCGGTTGCTTCCTCAGGGACTAATAAGGCAAAAATCAAATCAACAGGCTGGTTATCAATGGCATCAAAATCAATGGGCTCATCCAATTGCAATAAAACCCCAAAGGTTTTATTGCATTGTTTTAAGCGACAATGAGGAATGCCAATGCCTTCTCCGATACCGGTACTGCCCATGCGTTCACGACTCCATAAGCGTTCATAGATATCGTCAGCAGAGCTTTCAGGAATATGCTCAGCAATAAAGCTACCGAGGTATTCAAGAACTTTTTTCTTGCTCGAAACAGGCACACCTTTTACGGTGCGCTCTGCAGTCAGTATGGAGTCTATCACCGGGTTCATCTAATTCTTAGCCTTCAATTTTTAGCCATGACCTTTGCTGCGAGCAACGAATTTTTCTTTATGTTTCAGTAATTGGCGATCAAGCTTATCGCTAAGCGCATCGATGGCGGCATACATGTTCTGATTTTCATCTTCAGCGGAAGCGTGCAAATCGCTACCACTGACGTGCACATTGCATTCTGCCTTGTGCCTTGTTTTTTCCACCGTTAACGTAATATCGGCGCGTGTTATTTGATCAAAATGGTGTTCTAAACGCTGTATCTTACTTTCCACATGCTCTTTTAGTGCTGTGCTGATTTCAATGTGGTGACCGCTGATGTTTATTTGCATAAGTTACTCCTAGTTAACCTTCGGACGTTCTTTGTACAACAACTTCTTTTACAAGAATCTTTACAGCAACCGCATCGAATAAACGTTTACAGTATGCATTTATAGTAGGCGTTTACGTTCATTAGAAGGCGGAATCATCATAGCCTCACGGTATTTTGCTACCGTGCGGCGGGCAACCTGAATGCCTTTATCCCCAAGGATAGTTGCAATCTTGTTATCACTTAAAGGTTTTTTTAATGACTCTTCAGCAATTAACTTTTTAATCATTGCGCGAATAGCCGTTGATGAACACTCACCACCACTGTCAGTACTTACGTGGCTTGAAAAGAAATATTTTAATTCAAAAATTCCACGAGGGGTATGCATAAATTTTTGAGTAGTCACCCGCGAGATCGTCGACTCGTGCATTTCTACGGCTTCGGCGATGTCATGTAATACCAAAGGCTTCATGCCTTCATCACCAATTTCAAAGAAATCTTCTTGGTATTCAACAATTTTATTCGCGACTTTTAACAAGGTATCGTTGCGGCTAAGAAGGCTTTTAATAAACCAGCGTGCTTCTTGTAGATTGTCTTTTAAGTAAGCATTATCAGGACTGTTGTCCGCACGCTTTACCAAAGATGCGTAATCGGAATTCACTCGTAACTTGGGCGCAATTTCTGGATTTAGATCAACGCGCCATTCGCCTTTTACCTTACGTACCAGCACATCAGGAATAACATACTCTGATTGCTCGGAAATAATTAACTCACCCGGGCGTGGAGTAAGCTCTTGAATTAAACGTAAAACATCTTTGAGGTTTTCTTCACTCAGCTTCGTTTTGCGCATTACTTGGGCATAATCTTTACTGCCCAATAGTGCGATGTGCTGTCCAATCACGACTTTCGCTTCTTCAAGCCAAGGCGTTGCTGGTGGCAATTGCTTAAGTTGAAGCAATAAGCAATCTTGTAAGTCTTGCGCAAAAACACCCGCCGGTTCGAATTGCTGTAAGCGGTGAAGTACGGCAAGTACTTCGTCTTCTTCCACTTCCAGTTCGGTATCCAGGCTTTCTAAAATATCGTCAAGGCTGACGGATAGATAGCCGTCATCACTTAGGCCATCAATTAACGCCATGGCGATTTCAGTATCGGTAGGACTCATTGGAATAAGATTGAGCTGCCATAGGATATGATCTTGCAGATTATCCGTTGTGCTATTGCGCCCATCGTGATCAAAATCGTCATCCATAGAACCCGAGCTTGAGCTAACCCCAGCACTGGTTTGATAAGATTCTTCCCATTGACTGTCAGCAGGCAATTCATCCGCACCAGTATTAGGAATGGTATCGCTGCTTAGATGTTCTTCTAGAGATGTTTCGGGATTGTTATCCTGACTGCTATGTTCAAAGCTGTCAGTATTATTAGGATTGCCGTCTAAGTCGGCGCTGGCAATAGAGTCGTGCTGGTCTGTATGTTCACTTGGGCTCGTAGTGGGCTGGTGGTCTGCCTCTTCTACTTCAAGCATTGGGTTTGACTCAAGCGCTTCCTGAATTTCGGCTTGTAAATCAAGAGTCGAAAGTTGTAACAAGCGGATGGCTTGCTGCAACTGCGGTGTCATGGTTAGCTGTTGGCCGATTTTTAATTGCAATGACGCTTTCATACAGTCGTAAAATCACTTTTCAAAAAAATCATAATAAATATCTAACTTAGAAGAGAGGTACTCACCTCGTCATCTAATGCCTTAATTGATAATACAGGGTACTGACTTTAAGTATATGCTAAAGCTTGAAGTCGTGACCCAAATAAACATCTTTTACTTGCTGATTGGCTAAAATTTCTTCTGCGCTGCCTTCTGCAATGATGTGCCCGCCGCCCACAATATAAGCTTTTTCGCAGATTGCGAGTGTCTCGCGGACGTTATGATCGGTAATTAATACACCAATACCACGGTCTTTTAACTGGCGAATAATGGCCATAATATCGGCAACAGAAATGGGATCAACCCCAGCAAAAGGCTCATCCAGAAGGATAAAAGCAGGCTCCGCCGCTAACGCACGAGCAATTTCGACTCTACGGCGTTCACCACCAGATAAGGCCATACCCATGCTGGCGCGAATGTGCTGAATGTGAAATTCATCCAGCAATATTTCGAGTTGTTCTTTGCGTTGGCTTTTGGTGAGATCGCTGCGCGTTTCTAAAATAGCCATGATGTTATCAGCCACAGAAAGCTTGCGGAAAATCGAGGCTTCCTGAGGCAAATAGCCAATTCCTTGCTGCGCTCGACCATGCATCGGCAAGTGGCTAATGTCGTGATCGTCTATGCTAACGGTGCCATGATCGGCTTGTACCAAGTTTACGATCATGTAAAAACACGTCGTTTTACCCGCACCATTGGGTCCTAAAAGGCCGACAATTTGCCCGCTTTTCACTTCCATGGATACGTCTTTTACAATTTGGCGTCCGTCATAGCTCTTTGCTAAGTTGGCGGCTTTAAGCGTCTTCACTAGGTAGTACCTTATCTGTGCCTGGCTGCTCTGTCTTTTCAGGTTCAGTGCTGGCTGGCTGAATAATCATCTTCACGCGGCTTGGCTTCGCTTCGCTATCACTATTGGGTGTCAGCTCTGTTTGAGTGCCACCTTTTGCAGAGACGATTTCATTCAACATGTTATAAATAATGGTTTCGCCGGTAAAAATATTACCTTCTTGCTCAAGTGTCGCATCATTAAGCAGAGTTATGTTTTTATCCAGGGTTAAATAGGTAATGCTTTTGCCTTGTGCTTTCGTTAACCCTTTATCGTCGTCCATTTGCTGTTGAAAATGAGCAGGCTGGCCTAATGCAATGGCTTGCGTAAGCTTTTGTTCTTCATTGCTATAGAGAGTCATTTGATCGGCTGTTATTTTCAGCGTGCCTTGCTCTAAAGTGACATTGCCAATATAGACGGCTGTTCTGGCCTTACGGTCAAACTGAGCGCTATCTGATTGAATGGTAATGTCTTTACTCGCATCGCTTTCTAACGCGGAGGCGGTGGGTATTGAGAAAACAGTGAACAATAACGAAAGAATCAGTAGGTTTTTATTGAGCATAACGAGCTTTCACCTGAGATAAAAATTCTATTTTTTGCTGATCGAGTTTAATAATCATACCGACCGCATTAATTCGACCATTAAGACTAATCACCTCAACAGGCTTATCTGTTTTGGCCAATTTCTCTTCAGTAAATAAAGTAAGTTCTGTCGTACGAATGCTGTTTTGTAAGGCCGTACCCGTACTTAATTCTGAAAAAGGTGTGACTAAAACATCTTGCTGTAAAAATAAGGTTTTACGGGCTTCGTAATGAAAGCCTAAAAGCGATTTAAGCACCCAAATGTCGCCATCATCAGCAACCGAATGAACTTCAGGGTCGTCAAGTTGAGTTAATTGTTGGGCAGGGTAGTGTATTGAATGGCTAGCAATAAACTCACGTTCTAGCATTCCTGTTTCGGTATAACTGCGATTCCGCAGGCCTTCACCATAATAGTCGGGCAATAGCGAAGCGCTTTCGATATTTTCTTGCGTTTGCGCTGTTGTATAGTCTTCAATCCATAACAGACCAATGCCAACCGCAGCCGCAATGAACAATAATAGAAAACGCTTACGCAGCATTTAGATTACACCTGCTTTTAACATATCGTGCATCGTAATTACACCGACAGGCAAACCGTCTTTCATCGCGACCAAGGCATTGATTTGGTTATCTTCCATAACGGTTAATGCTTCTACGGCTAATAAATCAGGGTTGGTTGTTTTACCCCCCACAGTCATTAGGCTAGCAATTTCGCTGTGATGAATGTCGGTGCCATTATCAATAGCGCGACGTAAATCGCCATCGGTGAATACACCTTGTAACTGGCCATCTTCATCAATGACGGTCGTCATGCCTAAACCTTTAGATGTAACAATCATCAAGGCTTCCGCAAGTGGAGTGGAAGGTAATACTTTCGGCATGTCATCGCCCGAGTGCATTAAGGTCTCAACCTTCAATAATAGACGACGGCCTAAGCTGCCACCGGGATGAGAAAATGCGAATTCTTCGGCGGTAAAGCCACGTGCTTCTAATAACGCAATGGCCAAAGCATCACCCATTACTAGCGTTGCGGTGGTACTTGAGGTGGGTGCAAGATCGAGTGGGCAAGCCTCTTCTGCTACGCTGATGTCTAAATGGCAGTGGCTGCCTAGCGCAAGCGTTGAGCCTGGTTTGCCCGACATGCTGATAACAGGAATCTGTAAGCGTTTTAATAACGGCAATAGGCTTGTTACTTCAGCGGTTTCACCAGAGTTCGACAACGCAATAACGACGTCGTTTTTGGTGATCATGCCCATGTCGCCATGGCTCGCTTCACCAGGATGTACGAAAAATGCAGGGGAGCCTGTGCTCGCAAGAGTCGCCGCAATCTTTTTACCAATGTGCCCAGATTTTCCCATGCCCGTAATAACAATGCGGCCTTCACAGGCAAGCATGTATTTACAAGCTGCAATGAAGTCTTCATTGATGCGGTTTTTTAAGTTGGCAATGGCTTCTTGTTCAATGTGAATGGTACGAATACCGGAAGCGCTGAAATCAAAATCTAGATTCATAATAATATGTGTTCTTAGTATTTACAGTTATCAATGAGTGACGATTATATAAAATATGTTTAATAGAAACACTCTATCTGATTGCTTCTATTTAGTTAAGTTCTTCGCATACTTAAATGCTTAGTTATATAAAACGTTAAATACTCTGGCTATAAAGTAGCGCCATATAAGCAACATAAGATGCCAATAAAATCACTCCAGCAAAGCGTGGGATAACCCCTTTGCGGAAACTCAAGGCAATCATCAATACCAATGCAACGGTAAGACCCAGCATGGTCATATAATCACGCTCGATAACGGCACTATCAATGACAAGCGGTGCGATCAGACCAGGAATCGGCAATACCGCCAATAAATTAAAAATGTTTGAACCAATAATATTCCCAATCGCAATATCATGATGGCCTTTCAGTGCGCTTGTTACAGAAGCGGCAAGCTCCGGTAAACTGGTACCAATAGCGACAATGGTAAGACCAATAATAAGATCGCTAATGCCAAATGCTTGTGCAATTGAAGTAGCGCCCCATACCAGCATTTTAGAGCTGATCATTAACGCGGCCAAACCAACAACTAACCAGAAAACGGCATTCTTGGCTGGCATAGCATCAATTTCAGCTTGTTCATCTTCATCAATAATGGCTTCGCCAGCGTCGCTCGTTTGTTGAAATAACAAATAAATGGCAGCAACCAGCGCGATAATCAAAATGACAGCATCAAAAAGATCAAGCTTCAGATCCATCAGCACAAGACCCGCGATGATCGTTACCAGTAATAGCAGAGGAATTTCTTTCTTCATCAGTTTCTTTTGAATCGGAATCGCAGCAACCAGCGCGGTTACCCCCAAAACAAGAGCAATGTTGGCGATGTTTGAACCAATCGCGTTGCCTACTGCCAAACCACCGGAACCTTCTAAAGCTGCTACCGTTGAAACAAACATCTCAGGAGCAGAGGTTCCTATCGAAACAATCGTTAGGCCAATAACTAAAGGTGAAATACCCATAAAGCGAGCGGATGCCGCGGCACCGAGTACAAAGCGGTCAGCACTCCAAACAAGAATGACTAAGCCTGCTAATAATGCGGCTATGGCTGGGGTTAGGGCGGTAAGAGTCATGTTAAGGCCTCAAGAAAAAAGTGCGCCATTGTACCTGTAAATTTTCATTGTCGGTATGGCTTGTTCCACCAGAGTGATTGGTTCTTGTTTTACATTCCGCTATGCTATGTTAAAAATCGATATGTTATGACTACATATTAATATTACTCGCTAAAATAAGGGACGTTGAATGTCCAGCGAACAAGCTTTTGTATCAATACGCGGGATGTCGTTTAGCCGTGGTAATCGTCTGATTTTCGACAATATTGATTTGGATATTCCCAAAGGCAAAGTGACGGCCATTATGGGGCCTAGTGGCACCGGTAAAACCACATTATTGCGGTTGATCGGCGGTCAGATATTGCCTGATGCGGGCACGATAGAAGTCGATGGCTACAACGTGCCGACCTTAAAGCGAGCACAACTGTTCGAGCTGCGAAAGAAAAGCATGGGAATGCTGTTTCAATCGGGTGCGCTATTTACCGATTTATCGGTATTCGATAATGTGGCGTTTCCGATTCGTGTTCATTCCGACTTACCAGAATCAATGGTTCGAGACCTTGTCTTGATGAAATTAGAAGCGGTAGGCTTACGCGGTGCTCGTCATTTAATGCCAGCAGAATTATCAGGAGGAATGGCGCGCCGAGTGGCATTAGCACGAACCATCGCTCTTGATCCTGAAATGATGCTATACGATGAGCCTTTTACCGGCCTCGATCCGATTTCGTTAGGCGTCACCGTCAAACTGATAAAAAGCTTAAACGATGCATTAAGTTTAACCAGTGTGCTGGTGACACACGATGTTGAAGAAGCTTGCACCATTGCCGACTACGTTTGCCTATTATCCGAAGGGGGCGTCATTGGCTTTGATACGCCTGAAAATCTTATAGAAAACGGCTCTGAACAAGTTCGCCAATTTATGCAAGGTAAGCCCGATGGCCCTGTGCCTTTTCACTTTCCTGCGAATGACTTTAGCGCTGATTTGCTAAAGCGGGTGAAATAACATGATCAATAAACTTATAGACTCTACTCAGCTATTAGGACGTGCCGCTCTTGCGCGCTTACAAGCACTGGGTCGAGCGGGTGTATTTTTATTCTCTTCGCTGATGTGGGGTGGACCAGGCAGTGCAGGCTTTGGTGACCTTATTAAGCAGATTTATTCCATTGGTGTTCGCTCATTATCCATTATTATCGTCGCGGGTTTTTTCGTTGGCATGGTATTGGGTTTACAAGGCTATACCATCTTGTCCGACTTTGGCTCAGAAGCTGCGCTCGGCACTATGGTGTCACTCACCCTATTGCGAGAACTTGGCCCAGTCGTCACCGCCTTATTATTTGCTGGTCGAGCAGGTTCGGCATTAACCGCTGAAATTGGATTAATGAAAGCGACCGAGCAAATTTCGGCCATGGAAATGATGGGGGTTGACCCATTAAAGCGTATTATCACGCCGCGATTATGGGCAGGCTTTATAGCGATGCCTATTTTGGCGCTGTTATTCAGCCTTGTTGGCATATGGGGTGGCGCTTACGTGGGCATCAATATGCTAGGCGTTGATGAAGGTGCTTACTGGGGCAATATGCAAGCATCGGTACAATTTTATGATGATGTAATTAAAGGGCTTATTAAATCGTTAGCATTTGGTTTAGTGGTTACTTGGATTGCAGTATATCAAGGGTTTGATTCCATACCGACATCCGAAGGAATCAGTAAAGCGACAACACAAACCGTGGTTGTCGCATCGTTAGCGGTATTAGGTTTAGACTTTGTTTTAACGGCCATCATGTTGGGGAGTATATAGAAATGCGTACACGTTTAATGGAATTAGCAGTGGGTGCTTTTATTGTCATGGGCATCATCGCCCTTGTTTTAATGGCATTTCGAGTGAGTGGTCTTTCGGCGTCAGATACCGGAGATAAATACACGGTTAAAGCCTACTTCGAAAACTTAGGTGGCTTAACTGAGCGCGCCAAAGTATCGATGTCGGGTGTCACTATTGGCCGCGTGACCAAGGTCTATCTTGATACCGAAGATTACGTAGCGGTCGTCGAAATGGAAATTAATAAAAGCATGTCGACACTCACACTGGATACATCGGCGGCTATCTTAACCGCAGGTTTATTAGGTGAAAAATACATTGGCCTTACCGTGGGGGCAGAAGACGAATACATAGAAGACGGTGGTGTGATTGAAGATACTCAATCAGCACTCGTGCTAGAAGAGCTGATTGGTCAGTTTTTATTCAGTAAAGCCGAAGAATAGGATACGAACGTGACTGCACAATTGATCGCTATCAATCCTCAACAAGCTCAGTTATCCGGTCGTCTTGACCGTTTAACGGGCAAGGCACTCATCAAAGAAGGCCGTAACCTAATAGCCAAAGCAGAGAGTAAATGGCAAGTTGACCTTGCAGGTGTCGACCATTCAAGCAGTGTCGGCATTGCTTTATTATTAGATTGGCAGCGCTATAGCCTAGGAAAAAATATCAGCCTAGAGCTTTTGAATGTACCCAAAAAAATGCAAGATGTGATCGAATTCAGTGGTTTAACCGAGTTTTTAACATTGAACTAGGTCATATAAGCTAGCATTCCTGCCAACAGAGCGAAGAACGTACTTCGTCTTAACTCATAAATCCGCTATCATTACGCCCTTTGTATGATTGACCGCCTTATCTATCGGATTTATTGGCGCTCATCTTTAAACCTAATATTAAATGAACATGGGTGATTTATGTCTTCAGCTGATATCCAAGCATTATTAGAAAAAGAATTTCCAGGAAGTGAAATCACCATCGAAGAAGGCTACCACAACGAAATCGAAGTGGTGAGCGACGCATTTGAAGGTATGTCAGCAGTGAAGCGACAGCAAATGGTCTACAAGCCATTAACCGATTTAATTACGGGCGGAACCGTGCACGCTGTAAAGATTAGTGCATTAACACCAGCCGAAAAAAAATAGCCTAAAAAGAATAATAAAATACTATGGATAAATTACTAATTGAAGGCGGCGCCGTCATTGACGGTGAAATTCGCATTTCAGGTGCTAAAAACTCAGCACTACCGATTATTGCATCAACCTTGTTAGCGCACGGCGTGATGCGTGTTGGCAACTTGCCACACCTACACGATATCACCACCATGATCGAGCTATTAGGCTGCATGGGTGTATCGGTTGTTATTAACGAAGACATGAGTGTTGAGACCGATTGCTCCACCATGACTAGCCGTATTGCGCCTTACGAGCTAGTACGCACAATGCGCGCCTCTATTTTGGTATTAGGCCCATTATTAGCACGTTATGGCGAAGCGGTTGTTTCTTTACCAGGAGGCTGCGCAATTGGTAGTCGTCCGGTTGACTTACACTTACGCGGAATGGAAGCACTAGGCGCAACGGTCGAAGTGATCGATGGCTATGTACACGCCCGCAGCGATGGTCGTTTAAAAGGCGCCAATATCTATCTTGATATGGTTACTGTAACGGGTACCGAAAATATCTTGATGGCCGCGGTATTAGCCGAAGGCACAACCGTTATTGAAAACGCAGCCCGCGAACCTGAAGTCGTTGATTTGGTGAACTGCTTAAATGCAATGGGCGCTAAAATTACCGGTGGTGGTACCGACAAATTAACCATCGAAGGTGTAGAACAGTTAAATGGCTGTTCTTTCGATGTGCTACCAGACCGTATTGAAACAGGGACTTACTTAGTTGCTGCAGCGGTGACGGGTGGCAAAATTAAAGTTAAAGATACCGACCCTAAATTAATGGATGCGGTATTAGCCAAGCTTGAAGAAGCGGGCGCTAAAATTGAATGTGGCGAAGACTGGATTTCGTTGGATATGGAAGGGCGACGCCCGAAAGCGGTTAACGTACGCACCGCACCACACCCAGCATTCCCAACCGACATGCAAGCTCAGTTCATGGTAATGAACTGCGTTGCCGAAGGTACTGGAACCGTCATCGAAACCGTATTCGAAAATCGTTTCATGCACGTTGATGAATTGGTTCGCATGGGTGCAAACATTCATGTTGAAGGCAATGTTGCGACCGTTACGGGTAAAGATATTTTAAGCTCTGCACAAGTAATGGCGACCGACTTACGTGCATCGGCATCATTGGTTATTGCTGCATTAGTTGCGACCGGTGATACCTTGGTTGATCGTATTTATCACATCGACCGTGGTTACGAATGTATTGAAGAAAAGCTACAAATCTTAGGGGTTAAGATTCGTCGCGTACCTGGAGACTAAAGCAAGCGCTTATCTTGTATAAGCATTAGTTTCTATAAAACCTTGTTTGCTTTTTCACAGTGGCGGCCTCATATAATAATGACTGCCACTTATTTAGAACATTTAGAGAAGATTGAAAACGTTATGACACAGCCTCTCACGATTGCCTTATCAAAAGGACGTATTTTGGATGACACCTTGCCTTTATTAGCTGAGGCAAACATCCATCCAGCAGAGGACATTAGTAAAAGTCGTAAACTGATTTTCGATACCAATCATGATCATATCAAGCTGCTTGTTATTCGAGCAGCCGATGTACCAACCTACGTTGAATACGGCGCAGCCGATCTAGGCATTTCGGGCAAAGACGTATTGATGGAGTTCAATAGCGAAAACCTATACGAACCTCTTGATCTAAAAATCGCGACTTGCCGCTTAATGACCGCGGCCCTTAAAGGCGCTGTACTTCCAGAAGGTCGCTTAAAAGTTGCCACTAAATTCGTGGATGTGACTAAACGTTATTTCGCCGAACAAGGCCGCCAGATCGACATCATCAAATTGTATGGTGGTATGGAGCTGGCTCCAATCGTTGGCCTAGCCGATTTGATTGTGGATATTGTTGATACGGGCAAAACCTTAGTTGCGAACGGTTTAGAGCCACGCGACCACATGGCATATATCAGCTCACGCTTAGTTGTCGGTAAAGCCGCCATGAAAGTGAAGCACGCACAAATCCAGCCGATTATTGACCAAATGTCAGCGGCTGTCTCTCGTCAAGAAGAGAAGCGTCAAGAAGAGAAACGCCAGCAAGAAGAAGCAGGGCAGTAATAAGCCCTTTCTGAAAATTAGGAATTTTAAAAATGACTATCGAAATTCGTCGTTTAGATACCAGCGCAAATGATTTCTCTGCCGAGTTAGAAACACTACTCGCTTGGGAATCTGTTTCAGACAAACAAGTTCAAACCATCGTTACCGATATTCTTGACGATGTGAAAACCCGTGGCGACGCCGCCGTTATCGAATACAGCAATCGCTTTGACCACCTGCATGTTGAAAACATGGATCAGCTAGAACTGAACCAAGAACAACTTGAAGATGCGTTAAATACCTTGCCAGCCGACCAGCGTCACGCGCTATTAGCCGCGGCTGATCGTGTGCGCAAATATCACGATAAGCAAAAACAAGATTCTTGGCAGTACACCGAAGAAGACGGCACCTTATTGGGCCAAAAAGTAACGCCGCTTGATCGCGTTGGTATTTATGTACCGGGCGGAAAAGCCGCTTACCCATCTTCTGTATTAATGAACGCCATTCCAGCACACGTTGCCGGCGTACAAGAAATCATAATGGTAGTACCAACGCCCGGTGGTGAATTAAACCAGTTAGTATTGGCCGCGGCCGCAGTGGCTGGTGTAAGCAAAGTATTCACCATTGGTGGCGCACAAGCGGTTGCCGCATTAGCGTACGGCACACAAACCGTACCGAAAGTAGATAAGATTGTTGGCCCAGGTAACATCTTTGTTGCTACCGCCAAGCGCCAAGTATTTGGTGCGGTGGGCATCGACATGATCGCTGGCCCGTCTGAAATCTTAGTAGTGTGTGATGGCCAAACCGATCCTGATTGGATTGCGATGGATTTATTCTCGCAAGCTGAACACGACGAAGATGCACAGGCAATTTTAATCAGCCCAGATCAAGACTTCCTAGATCAAGTACACGCATCGATCGAAAAGCTATTACCGACCATGGCCCGTAAAGATATTATTCGTGCCTCGCTAAGCGCACGCGCCGCCTTGATCAAAGTTAAAGATATGGACGAAGCGTGCGCCGTGAGCAATAGCATTGCCCCAGAGCACTTGGAATTATCGGTAGAAGATCCGCAGGCATTATTGCCGCAGATTCGTCACGCCGGCGCGATCTTTATGGGTCGTCACACATCTGAAGCACTAGGTGATTACTGCGCAGGGCCAAACCACGTTTTACCAACGTCGGGGACTGCACGCTTCTCATCACCGCTCGGTGTATATGATTTTCAGAAACGTTCGTCGCTGATTATGTGTTCCCCAGAAGGCGCATCAGAACTGGGCAAAATTGCCTCCGTTCTAGCCCGTGGCGAGCAACTAGAAGGGCACGCACGATCTGCTGAGTATCGCATTAAAAAACAGTAGGTTAAAAAACCTATATGCATTGTCATGTGATGTTCAAAAGGCTTCGAGTGTAAACCTAAAAAACTAGGTGATTCATTCGAGGCCTTTTTTGTATTACATAGATTATTTAACGAATGCTTAAATAATAGAAACTGCTTTAGTATAAAAATTTTTAAGAATTATGATTGAGTAATTGTAGAGCAAATATGGGAAGCAGGGATGCTGAGCTTAAGGCTACAGGGAAGTATTTACGCCGTTTTGCGGCACAAATATTCAATCAGAGTTCGTTTGAAAACCAATTAGTCTTTTGCCTATAGAGAACCCCATGACAACAATTACCCAAATGGTTGAAAACCTAGTCCGCCCAGAAATTCGAGCACTATCAGCTTACCCTGTGGGCGATGCCAGTGGCATGGTAAAACTCGATGCCATGGAAAACCCACATCAGTGGTCAGAAGAACTCAAACAAGCCTGGGCAGAAAAACTGCAATACGCCAACATCAATCGCTACCCACACCCGCAAGCACCTAAAGTAAAAGCAGGCCTGCGCAAAGCGATGAACGTACCTGAACAATTCGACTGCTTATTAGGAAACGGCTCAGACGAAATTATTCAACTGCTCGCCATGCTGGTGGCACCTTTAAATCCTGAGAAAAAAGCAACAATAATGGCGCCTGATCCAGGCTTCGTAATGTACAAAATGATCGCAACGTTTTGTGGCCTCGATTATATTGGCGTACCGCTAACATCGGAATTTGAACTCGACATGCCCGCCATGTTGAAATGCATCACCGAACAACAGCCAGAACTTATCTTCTTAGCGCAACCCAACAACCCAACTGCAAACTTATACTGCGAATCACAACTGCGCGAACTGATTCAAGCCAGCGAAGGCTTAGTTATAATGGACGAAGCCTACTTGCCATTTTCTAGCCGCAACCACCTGCACTTTTTAGAAGAATTCGACAACGTACTAGTGATGCGCACGTTATCAAAAGTTGGCCTAGCAGGATTACGTTTAGGCATGATCTTCGGACGCAGCGAATGGCTAAACGAACTTGATAAAATTCGTATGCCATACAACATTAATGTACTGACACAAATCAGCGCCGAATTCGCACTAGAGCATTACGATATTTTATTAGGCCAATGCGAGCTGATAAAACAAGAACGCACGCGCATGCACAATGCATTAACCGAACTCGGTTTTAAATGTTATCAAAGTGAAGCGAACTTTATTTTGGCCCGCGCCGATATGGAATTTGAAGGCCAAGCAAAAGAAATATTTGAACAGCTTAAACAGCACAATGTATTGATTAAGTGTTTAGCGGGTGGGCATCCGTTATTAGAAAATTGTTTGCGTTTCACCATTGGCACTGAAAACGAAAATGGATTACTGCTAGAAGCGTTGAAAGATATTTTGTAAAAGATACCGTAAATTTAAATACATCGTTCGCCTATCAATTTTTAGTGATAGGCCCTAAGTGATTGAAAAATATAAGAAATATTACTGAGTTAAATTCATGCTTGTTTAAGCGACATTGAATATAAATTGTTATCAAATTGACAAAAGCGACAGCGGAATATAGTGTTGTGAGAATCAATAACAGGGATAGTCGTATGATCTTAAAGGAATTTTCCTCTTATTCGCACTTCCCATATATAAGGGTTTATGCGACATGCTGTCGCATAAACCACTGTTAGATGTAATTAACCGGAAAGTTGCGCACGAATAATTTTTTTCTTCAAGACTGCAATTTTAAGAGAAAAAGACATATACTCCCTTCGAATCATATTGGAGGCGGATCATGAAAAGCTGGTTATTTCTTACTATTGCGATTCTTGGAGAGGTAGTTGCAACATCTGCATTAAAGTCCAGTGAAGGTTTTACGAAGCTCGTACCATCTTTCATCGTAATTGTTGGCTATGGAATTGCATTTTATTTCCTTTCATTGGTCATGAAGTCTATTCCTGTAGGGGTGGCCTATGCAGTTTGGTCTGGCCTTGGCGTAGTATTAGTCACTGCTGTTGCATGGGGGCTTTACGGGCAAAAGATTGATGCATGGGGTTTCGTGGGTATTAGTTTAATAGTTTGCGGTGTATTGGTTTTAAATTTGCTTTCTAAGGCAAGCGTTCATTAAGTGGCACTGGCATCTAACAATCGGCAGCAGGCGGACAGCCTACACTACGCGGTTTTGTGTTACTCGCTGCGCTCAAACATTAACACAAAACCGCTCCGTTACGGCTGCCGCTGTGCCGGGCGTTAAGTGCTAAGGATAGCCATGCAAGAATTTGATTCGATTCCCGAGATCGTAT
>CAWVSY010000013.1:0-69386 GCA_963933055.1 uncultured Oleispira sp. | reverse complement strand
ACATACTTTCGTATGATCCGTGCTTGATTTTAAGGCGACCCATGTCGCCTTTTTGCGTTTTTGCAATCAATGAAATATCAATTTTAAAGAATTCGGAGTAATACCATGCAGCCAATCATGAATACATATGGTCGGCTTCCAGTTACTTTTGTCAAAGGTGAAGGCTCTTGGGTCTTTGATACTGACGGCAAAAAATATCTGGATGCATTAAGCGGTATCGCCGTGTGCGGCCTTGGCCACGCACACCCTGCAGTGACTCAAGCCATTCGCGATCAAGCGGACAACCTTGTGCACACCTCAAACCTGTACGGTATTGGCCGACAGCAAGAGCTGGCAGAACGCTTAACGCGCATCTCTGGTATGGATAACGTATTCTTCTCTAATTCTGGCGCCGAAGCCAACGAAGCCGCGATTAAAATTGCGCGTAAATACGGTCATGATCAAGGCATTACAGAGCCACAGATCATTGTTATGACCAAAGCGTTTCACGGTCGTACCATGGCAACCCTAACCGCCACGGGCAACCCTGCTGCGCAAATAGGCTTTGCACCACTGGTATCTGGCTTCATCCGTATCGCGTATCAAGACCTAGACACAGCGAAAGCCATGGTCGCTGCGAACCCAAACATCGTTGCTATTATGCTAGAACCTATTCAAGGCGAAGGCGGCTTAGCCACCGCAAGCAGCGAATACATCCAAGGTTTGCGTAGCCTATGTGATGAGAACAACCTATTAATGATGTTAGACGAAGTACAAACCGGCAACGCACGTACCGGTACCTACTTTAACTTTCAACAGCATGGTATTACCCCAGACGTATTAACCACAGCCAAAGGCTTGGGCAACGGCGTACCGATTGGTGCCTGTATTGCAAAAGGCAAAGCGGCCAATGTATTGCAACCCGGTAATCATGGTTCTACTTATGGCGGCAATCCATTAGCCTGCTCTGCGGCTATTGCGGTTATCGACAGCATCGAGAAAGAAGACATCTATCAAAATGTGAAAGCGCGTAGCGAACAAATGCGCAACGCTTTCACAACTCGCTTAATCGAAAAAGGCTTAGCGACAGAATTACGTGGCACAGGATTAATGGTGGGTATCGTCATCAACCAAGACTGCCCACAACTTGTAAAAGAAGCATTAGACATCGGTCTACTGATTAACGTCACCTCTGGCAATGTAATTCGTTTATTACCCCCATTGAACATTAATCAGCAAGATACTGATCAGGTGGTAAACCTAGTTTGCCAGCTGGTAGAAAATTTAAAGTAAGGAACTGCCATCATGGCTAGACACTTTTTAACATTATTAGATTTAGAACCTGCAGAACTTGAGTGGGTGATTAACCGCGCCATCGAATTAAAAAAGATGCAGCATGCGGGTGAAATTTACGAGCCATTGAAAAACCAAGTACTAGGAATGATTTTTGAAAAATCCTCTACCCGTACGCGTATTTCTTTTGAAGCGGGCATGACACAGTTTGGTGGTAGTGCAATATTCTTATCATCACGCGATACACAACTCGGTCGTGGCGAACCCGTCGCAGACAGTGCACGTGTTATGTCTCGCATGGTTGATGCGATTATGATTCGTACCTTCGACCATGAAACCGTTGAACAGTTTGCCGCTTACTCAAAAGTGCCTGTGATCAACGCCTTGACCGATGATTTTCATCCATGTCAGTTATTAGCTGACATGCAAACGTATAAAGAACATCGTGGCAGCATCAAAGGCAAAACAGTAACGTGGGTAGGCGACGGCAATAACATGTGCCACTCCTACATCAACGCGGCACGCCAGTTTGATTTTAAATTGAACATTGCCTGCCCTGAAGGTTTTGATCCGCATCAGAACTTGTTAGACGCTAATACTGATCGCGTTCAGATTATTCGTGATCCGAAAGAAGCGGTGATCAATTCTGACTTAATTGTGACTGACGTTTGGGCCTCAATGGGCCAAGAAGAAGAACAAAAAGAACGCGAAGTGAAGTTCAAAGATTATCAGGTAAACAAAGAACTGATGGACATAGCCAATCACGATGCGTTATTCATGCACTGCTTGCCTGCTCACCGCGGTGAAGAAGTGAGCGCTGAAGTGATGGATGATTTGGACTCTGTGGTGTGGGACGAAGCCGAAAATCGCTTACACGCTCAGAAAGCGCTGCTTGAATTTTTGATGTGTCAGGAAAAATAGAGACTGAATATCAGATCGATTGTAGGTCAGCCTTTAGGCCGACACTTCATTTAATGAAGCATTTGTCGGGCTAAAGCCACGACCTACATTTTTATAAATAAATGATTATTCTAAAATACAGTTCTACTGTTTTATTCTATTACACCCTTCTCGTTTGGCATCATGCAATAATTTCCCAGCACGCTCCAATATATCAGCGATACTTTCAGGTGCTTGGTATTCAGTAATCCCTACCGAAATTGTCACGCTTAACTCTAACTTCGAGAAAAGCAATACTTCAACTGCGTAACGAATTCGCTCTACCACAATCGATGCGGTTTCAATCCCAATACCGTTTAATAATAAAATAAACTCCTCACCGCCTGTTCGTGCCACGACATCGACTTCACGGATGGAGTCTTTTAATAACTCTGAAAATTTACACAGAACTTCATTACCGACTTCGTAACCATACCGATCAATAATTTTTTTGAAATCATCCAAATCAATGCATGCCAGAATAAACGACGTATTTTCACGATTACTAATCGCTTTTTGCTGATCCAATACTTTCATTAAATGACGGCGGTTATGCAACCCCGTCAAACTGTCCGTAGTCGACAACTCTTCTATTTTATCTAACGCGATTTGAAGTTGTTGTTTATTATCACTATAACGATCGCGTATCAAACTGAACTCATGACCAATAGCACTGTAACCAAACATGGCTAATAAAAAAGCGGCCCCAACAATTATCTCAACTTCAGGTACCCAATGCCCTGGGCGATGTTGCTGTAATAAAAATAATGTGATGGCATAACAAGAAAAGGTAAATAACGTAATGCCAAACAAGCCTCGCCACTGCAAACGAAAAACACCGAATGAGACAATCGTTAAATAACTCATCATAAGAACGGGGCGTATTTCAACGGTATGGTACATGATGATACTGATGTATAACGTTGCCCATACCATGTGAAGCAAGGTGATATCGGGAACCAATAGATGCTTTCGATAACGTAAAAAGAGGAACAAGAGCGCTGCGGCATGGCCACACCAAAATGTCACCATGAGCACGACAAATTGTGGGCTATCAATCAGTATATAACCTAGGTTATAACAAATAATCACTAGCGCAGAATATAAGAATATTCCGCCACTAGCGAACAGCATTCTACGCAGAGCACTTCGTTGAACATCTTGGGATGTTTTCATAAGCTATATTGACCACTTCGAAATGCTGAACAACGTTTTGACAAAAAAGACTGCTTCAAGATTATAAGGCCTAAAATTTATTTATTCCCTAAGACTTTTCCAATAGCTTCTAACCAACCAGCATATAAGCGTTCACGATCGCACTCACTCATTTGCGGCTCAAATTTAGCTTCGTTATGCCATAAATTCGCAACTTGCTCTAGACTTTCAAAAATCCCCGCTTGCAAGCCTGCCAAATAGGCAACGCCCAGTGCCGTCGTTTCTGTCACCTGAGGGCGTTCAATGGTTACCCCTAAAGTATCCGCTAAAAACTGCATCAACCAATCATTAACCACCATGCCACCATCAACGCGAATACTCGCCGGGCGCGCACCATCTTGCGACATAGCTTGTAACAAATCACGTGTTTGATAGCACACCGATTGCAAACCTGCGGTAACGATTTCTTTAATACCCGTATCGCGAGCCAAACCAAAAATCGCACCTCGCGCTTCTGGGTCCCAATAAGGTGCCCCGAGTCCAGTGAAAGCAGGAACCATATAAACAGAGTTATCGGCGCCCGTTTCTTCTGCTAATGACTGGCTTTCTTTAGCATTTGAAATAAGTTGCAGGCCATCACGAATCCACTGAATCGTTGCCCCCGCCATAAAGATGCTGCCTTCTAAGGCATAACGGGTTTTGCCGTTTATCCGATAACCAATTGTCGTTAATAAACGATTCTTCGATTGCAGTGCTTTTTCGCCAGTATTCATAATCATAAAACAACCAGTACCATAGGTACTTTTCGCCATACCGGGAGCAAAGCACGCTTGGCCAACCAATGCCGCTTGCTGGTCACCCGCGATGCCACCAATAGCGATTTCTGATCCAAACAAATCTGCTTTTGTATAACCATAATCAGCGGCGCAATCACGCACTTCTGGCAACATACAGGCAGGTATATTAAATAACTCTAATAGCTCACGATCCCACTCATTGGTATGAATGTTAAATAATAATGTGCGCGAAGCATTCGTCGCATCCGTAGCATGCTGTTGACCACCCGTTAAGCGCCACAATAAAAAACTATCAATGGTGCCAAATAATAATTCGCCAGCGTCTGCTCGCGTTCGAGCACCTTCTACATTATCTAAGATCCATTCGATTTTGCTGGCCGAAAAATAAGGATCCAATAATAATCCCGTCTTCGATGTTAACTTTTCTACCAAGCCTTCTTGCTGTCTTAGTTTTTGACAGCGATCGGCGGTACGACGGTCTTGCCAAACAATCGCATTATAAACAGGCTGCCCCGTCTCTTTGTCCCAAACCACCGTCGTCTCACGCTGATTGGTAATGCCTATTGAGACGATATCTTCACCTTGCAATGCGGCTTTTTTAATTGCTTCACGACAGGTTTCTTCGGTCGTCTTCCAAATGGTTTCAGGGTCATGCTCAACCCAACCATCCTTAGGAAATATTTGCGCAAATTCTTGCTGACTGGTGGCGATAATATGCCCATCAAGATCAAAAATAATGGCGCGACTGCTAGTAGTACCTTGATCAATAGCCAAAAGGTAACGGGACATGAGGTGATTCCTTGAATTAACGGTATTTTTTTAGTTATGTTCAAGATTTTACGTGCCTTGACGCTTTGCGCCAAGCCTTTCCACAATATACGTCTATAGTTATTAGAGAGCCGTCTTAAATTTCTGTCACTAATTAGGTGTAAGTATGAAAAACAATCAACCCATTACTCAGAATGAAGTCGTACTGAGTGATGGTGCGCACCTTGTTTCTTCAACAAACGTTAAAGGCCTGATTACGCACTGCAATCAAGCGTTCATTGACATAAGTGGCTTCAGCAAAGAAGAACTGATGGATCATGCACACAATATTGTACGCCATCCCGATATGCCCGAAGCCGCCTTTGCCGATATGTGGAATAAAATCAGCGCAGGCCATCACTGGCAGGGGTTGGTTAAAAATCGCTGCAAGAATGGTGATTTCTATTGGGTCGATGCCTACGTCACACCGGTATTAGATAACGGTAAAATCGTTGGCTACGAATCCGTTCGTATCAAACCTAAACAAGATCAAATAGATCGTGCAGAAAATGCCTATAAAAAAATACAAAAAGGTCAGGCTCCACTCCCCAAAATAATAGCACTGCCTTTCATCACCCTGCTTTTGCCTTGGTTAATAGCACTGGTGGCAATGCTCATAAGCCAAGATAATTGGATAATGACTCTGGCGATCATGCTGCCCGCCATTGTCTGGGCCATCATTCACAAAATACAGGATAATAAATCCTTCAGTGACATTGCCAGCAGTGTTATTGATGATTCGCTTGCCGCTTATATTTATTCCGGAGATACCAGTACTCAAGGAAAACTCTGCTTCGCTCAACATACTCTTAAACGTCGCTTACAAACCGTGCTCGTTCGTATCAACGACAACATGGCGAGGCTCAATACGCTGGCACAATCAGCACGCTCAATGAGTGATGACAATTTAGAGCAAGTTCGTAACCAAAATAAAGAAACAGATCAACTGGCTCAAGCCAGCCATCAAATTACTGAATCAGCGCAAATACTTCTCAGTAATACCGAGCAAACCGATCTCGCAGCAACCGATGCGCAAGAAGAAGTAAAACAAGGGCATCAGCTCGTCACCAATACCGCGTCTAAAATCAACAACTTGGCCCAAGAGCTCACTACCGCATCGGATGCCGTCAGCACTCTGGCTGCCGAAACGGAAAGCATTAAACGCTTTCTAGATGCGATCAAAGCCATTGCTGAACAAACCAATCTGTTGGCCCTGAATGCGGCTATCGAAGCGGCTCGCGCCGGTGAGCAAGGGCGAGGCTTTGCTGTTGTTGCTGACGAAGTGAGAAATCTTGCGGTACGCACCCAAGAATCCACCGATGAAATTCACACCATTGTAAGCAAGTTAACCAAAGGCGCAGATTTAGCCGTAGTCACGATGGATGAAGGGAATCAGCATGCGGCGGACTGCCTGCTACAAGCGAATGAAGCTGATAGCTCGCTATCGGCCATCCAAACCAATATTGATGCCATTCATACCAGTACGCAAACCAATAGCCAATCCATTCGCCAGCAAACCGATACGGTTTTACAAATAGAGCAAGGTTTGAATCGCCTCGCCAGCTTATCGTCACAAGTCGAAGCCGTATCGACGCGCAGTGCTCAAGCCAGCGATGAATTAGCCAGACTCATGGCCGAGCAAGAAAGTATTATTGAACGCTTTAGTTAAATTTGGAAACTCTAGCAAGACAAACTTGAAAAAATCACATGTTAATTATAGAATTTCATTAATTTTCCTCAATAAAGAATATTCCCATGCTGGAAATCAAGCATCTTAAAACCGTGCGCGCACTTCGTGATGGCGGCTCTCTCGTAGAAGCGGCCAAACGCTTACATTTAACGCAATCAGCGCTGTCTCACCAACTAAAAGATGTTGAAGAACGTTTAAGCTTGAGTTTATTTGTACGCAAAACCAAACCCATTCGTTTCACTCGAGCCGGAGAGCATATTCTAGAGCTTGCCGACAAGGTCATGCCTCAGCTTGAACAAACCAATCGAGACATTAAAAAATTGGCGGGTGGACAGGCTGGTCGCTTACACATGGCCATTGAGTGCCACAGCTGTTTTGATTGGCTAATGCCCGCGATTAATAGTTTTCGCGACCAGTGGCCAGAAGTTGAAATAGATTTAATGGCCAGTTTTCACTTTGAACCGCTACCGGCACTAGCCCGTGGCGATTTAGATCTTGTTGTTACCGCCGACCCCATACCCATGGCAGGCATCTATTATCAGCCATTATTTCGCTACCAAGCACTCCTGGCCATCGCCAATCAACATGCGTTAGTTGACAGTAAATATATCGAAGCGCACGATTTAGCCGATCAAACACTGATTCACTATCCTGTCGAACGCAAGCGCCTTGATATTTTCACTCAATTTCTTGATCCCAACAATATTGAACCGAACAGTACTCGCCAAGCAGACTTAACCTTGATGATCGTACAATTAGTTGCTAGTGGCCGGGGGGTTGCTTGCTTGCCAAACTGGGCTTTACAGCCTTATTTGAATGCCGGATTGATTACCTCAAAACCATTGGGTAAAAGTGGCATCTGGCCAACGCTCTACGCCGCTATTCGCGAAGATCAAAAAGAAACAAGCTATATGAGTGATTTTTTGCAGCAGTCTCTGCAGGTATGTCATGACAACTTGGTAGGAATTGAGCCAGTTAAGCTTTAAAAGATGCGGCGTCATTAAGCGATAAACGCTAGGCAAAAAAAGGGGCCCTATTAATAATAATAGAGTCCCTAAAAGCGAATATTTTCGCTACATTCTCACCACGTGTCCAAAGGATACGTAACGTAAATATGCCAGTCATTGTCATACCTGTCTGTTAATTCTAAGTAGTTAATCGTTACGTTTTGTTAGTATTGTAATCATTGATTACAATACTCAAGATGACTTAAACAATTTCTTGGTGACGCTTAGGCCAAACTAAGCTAAATTTTGCTCCACCTAAGCGCTCATCACGACTCACCATCGCACGACCACCATGCCAATAAGTAATTCGTCTAACAATCGACAACCCTAAGCCATACCCTCCCGAGCTTCGAGTGCGACTATCATCAAGGCGTGCAAAAGGCGTGAAAACTCGATTCCACTCTTCTTCGGGAATGCCAGGGCCATCATCCGCAACATCGACACGGCAAGTATCGGCGCCGACGGAAAACGTCACAATCACTTGCGACTTTGCATAACGACAGGCATTACCAATTAAATTTTGAATGGCACGATGCATATAACGATATTCAACTTCTGCTTCATGCTGCGAGCCAATTGAACCCCCGTACTTGACCTCTACATGCTCAGGCGGGCGCGCTTCATCGACCAGCTGCAAAACCAACTCTTGAATATTGGTCAATTCAAAATCAAGTAGCGGCCCACCTTCTTCTAAACGTGCATAGGTCAGAATTTCGTCAATTAACTCATCCAATTCCTGAATGTCGGAATCCATGCCCGTCAGTTGTTTCATTACAAAAGGATCATCACCAGCCGTATCTTCAATAATTTGTAACCCAAAGCGAATGCGGGCAACCGGTGTTCTTAATTCATGAGAAACAGCCCGAACCATTTCGCGCTGAACGCTGATTAAGCGTTGAATATGCTCCGCCATTTTATTAAATGATTGCCCTAAGCGACTGACAGGATCAGCGCCATGAATACCAACACGCGCATTAAGGTGCCCCTGAGATAGTCGGCTAGTAGCCTGTTCAAGTTTTCGCAAGCGCATTTCAAATGAGCTAACAACCCAATAAACCCCTAAACCAAGCAGCATGAAACCAATAAATATAATGATTCCCATCCCCATAGGTGCGTATTGTTTAAACGCTTTCACAGGCCCCATACGAATCGCCCGATTACTTTCTGGCAACTTCACAATCGTTTCCGCACCGTCACCATCAATAGTAATTCGTACCAGAACATCACCATCGTGCAAACGTGCTAAATCGTTCTTGCTTAAATCAAGCTGTGAAAGCGGTAAGAGCGTTAACGGATAACCAAAATGTGGGGATACATCGAGTAAAAATTCTTCAATACTTAAGCCACTGCGCTGCCAGTCTTGCAATAGAAGACGACCGGTTGCCTGACCTTGTACTTCGCTGACGCTGCTCAAGGTGACTTGCATAACGCTGTCATCATTTAAGCCGCGAATAAGCTGAGCTTCGTAACCCAATTCATCACTCAGCATTAATACATCATTGCGACTTAAACGGCTAAGTTGATATTCATCTAGCTGAGCATTTTCACGACTAATAATTTCGATTTGCAAATCAAAGAGGGCTTCTAATTCAGCCTTCTCGGTTAAATCATACTGTAACCGCTGAGAGATTTGATAAAGACTGCCACGCACAACGTCTTGGTTGAATTGAACATTGCGCACATGGTCCACTAGATTCAACGCCAACATACACAGTAATACAACACTGACCAGCGCTGCTAACAAGCCGGAATAAACTCGAATAAAAATGTGTATTACTCCTAATTTTTCTAATATTGATTGGCAGATACAAAGAACACCACCCAGAACGAGTGGTGCATTAACACACTAGGATCTTAAGATTAAATCTCTTTAACGAACAAGTACCCTTTGCTGCGCACTGTCTTAATACGCTTAGGATTGATGGGATCATCACCGACTTTAGGACGTATGCGAGAAACTCGCACATCAATGGATCGATCTTGCCCATCGTATTCGATGCCGCGCAACTGATGGAAAATTTCTTCACGCGTTAATACGTGGCCAGCACTGCTCGACAATAACCATAACAAATCAAACTCGGCACTGGTTAAGTCAATACTTTCACCGTCTAACCAGGCTTCACGCATTGAGCTATCAACTACCAAGTTACCAAACGTCAAGCGCTTAGCCGATGCTTCGTCTTGATTATCATGATTTTCTGCTTGCTCTTTAACTCGACGTAATAACGCACGAATTCGAGCTAATAAAACTCGTGGGCGCACAGGTTTGGCAACATAATCATCCGCCCCCATTTCTAACCCCAATACCTGATCAAGATCTTCAGTACGTGCGGTTAGCATTAAAATAGGACCCGAATAATGTGGGCGTACAATGCGGCAAACCGCCAACCCATCTTCGCCCGGCAGCATTAAATCTAATACAACAAGATCTGGCTGCTCAGTTTTAATTCGCTCAATGGCTCGACTACCATCACCTTCTACTGATACTTGAAGGCCATTGCTTTCAAGATAGTCTTTGGTTAGAGTCGCTAATCGTTCATCATCTTCTACGATTAATATACGCCAGTTTTCGTCTTGGCCACTGCCTTGCTTTAATTCCACGCTATTTTCCTATCCAATTTCTGAACTGCCGTTATATTGAAAGGCTTATATATAACTTTAGACGCTAAATGGCTTGATTGCACTGAGTATTATTTAATTCAGTGAAAATTGTAAAAGCGCACTGTATTTTTACTCTACATTCAAGCTATTTTTCAGCTATCTTAGAGGAAATATGTGTCCACGTAATTTCCACAAGTTATCCACAGGCAAACACTACATAAGGGGTTGAAATGAACCCTAAACCGCAATATCCTGTGTCTCGGTTAGAGAACACGCCTATTAACAATGGCCTACACGTCATTCGATTTAAGATCAAGCAGAGCGTCAAACTTAACCGTATTTTCGTGCTCACTTAATGTGAGCAATATAGAGATCACACGATTTTCAACAGGCACCGAAATATATGACTAGCGCGCTTTACGTAACCAAAAGAGATGGTCGCCAAGAGACAATTGATTTAGATAAGATCCACAAAGTTGTCGATTGGGCAGCCGAAGGATTGGACAAAGTTTCTGTTTCTGAAGTTGAGCTAAAAGCTCACTTACAATTTTTTGATGGTATTACCACATCCGAAATTCATGAAACCTTGATTAAAGCGGCTGCCGATTTAATCTCTGAAGAAGTTCCAGACTATCAATATTTAGCCGCGCGCTTAAATATTTTCCATTTGCGTAAAAAGGCTTATGGCCAATTTGAGCCACCTGCACTTTTTGACCATGTGCAAAAAATGGTGGCAGATAACCGCTACGATAGTGAGTTATTAAAAGACTACAGCGCTGAAGAATATGCGGCGATGGATGCTTTCCTAGATCATAGCCGCGACATGAATTTCAGCTATGCTGCGGTTAAGCAGTTAGAAGGTAAATACCTCGTTCAAAACCGTGTGAGCGGTGACATTTACGAAAGCGCACAGTTTTTGTACGTATTAATTGCGGCCTGCCTGTTCGCACAATACGACAAAGAGCGTCGTTTAGATTTCATCAAACGTTTCTATGATGCGGCTTCTAGCTTTAAGATTTCTTTGCCGACGCCTATTATGGCCGGTGTGCGTACACCCACCCGTCAATTCAGCTCGTGCGTATTGATTGAAGCTGGTGATAGCCTAGATTCAATCAATGCAGCATCCAGTGCCATCGTTAAGTACGTCTCTCAGCGTGCTGGCATTGGCATTAACGGTGGACGCATTCGTGCACTGGGTAGCCCTATTCGTGGTGGTGAAGCCTTTCACACAGGTTGTATCCCATTCTATAAGCACTTCCAAACCGCAGTTAAATCCTGCTCTCAAGGTGGTGTTCGTGGCGGCGCAGCGACATTGTTCTACCCACTATGGCATTTAGAAGTTGAATCACTGCTGGTATTAAAAAATAACCGCGGTGTTGAAGAAAACCGTGTGCGCCACTTAGATTATGGCGTTCAGCTAAACAAAGTGATGTATGAGCGCTTATTAAAGAATCAAGACATCACATTATTCTCGCCTTCTGATGCTCCTGGTTTGTACGATGCATTCTTTGCTGACCAAGAAAAATTTGAACGTTTATATACCCAGTACGAACAAGATGCTTCTATTCGTAAAACAACGGTTAAAGCCGTTGACCTGTTCTCTACCTTGATGCAAGAACGCGCAGGTACTGGTCGTATTTACATTCAGAACGTTGATCACTGTAATACTCACAGTCCGTTCAATCCTGAAGTTGCCCCGGTTCGCCAATCTAACCTATGTTTAGAAATCGCGTTACCGACTAAGCCACTGCAAGACGTAAATGACGAAGAAGGTGAAATCGCGCTTTGTACACTTGCAGCGTTTAACCTAGGCAGCCTTGAGAATCTTGATGAACTAGAAGAGTTATCTGATTTAGTGGTACGTGCACTGGATAGCCTATTATCTTATCAAGACTACCCAATGATCGCCGCGCAAAAAGCCAGCTTAAACCGTCGTACTCTAGGGGTTGGTGTCATCAACTACGCATACTACCTAGCCAAAAATGGCGTTAAGTATTCTGACGGCAGCGCGAATGGTTTAACCCACCGCACATTTGAAGCGATTCAGTATTATTTATTGAGTGCGTCTAACAAGCTTGCACAAGAGCAAGGTGCTTGCGAAGCGTTTGCTGAAACAACCTATGCTCAAGGTATCTTACCGATTGATACCTACAAGAAAGACGTTGATAAGTTCTGTGATGAGCCATTGGCGTATGACTGGGAAGCATTACGCGCCGAGATTCAAAAGACAGGTTTGCGTAACTCAACCTTAACTGCATTAATGCCTTCTGAAACGTCGTCTCAGATCAGTAACGCAACCAATGGTATCGAACCACCACGTGGTTATATCAGCGTTAAGCAATCAAAAGACGGCATTTTAAAGCAGGTCGTACCTGAGTTTAATCGCTTACGTCAAAACTATGAGCTGTTATGGAACATTCCAAATAACCAAGGTTATTTGCAACTTGTAGGAATTATGCAGAAATTCGTCGACCAAGCGATTTCAGCCAATACCAACTACGATCCATCACGCTTTGAAGGCAATAAAGTTCCGATGCAAGTGCTATTAAAAGACTTGTTAAGTGCTTATAAAAACGGTCTTAAGACGCTTTATTATCACAATACTCGTGATGGTATGTCTGATCCGCAAGCACCGGAAGTTGAAGACGATGGCTGTGAAGGCGGTGCGTGTAAGATTTAATCTTATTCACTCGTTTGATTAAAAAATACGCTGAACTTGATACACATCAGTCAGCGTATTTTTTATCGTTCTATCCTTCGTTATCATCGATATTACTTTTAAAACTTTTTATATTTTAAAACCTTTTATATTTTTATAGTTGTAGCCATTTATGTCCTATACCACGTTCAACCAGAAAACTTTTGATACGTTGAAGCAACCTATGTTCTTTGGCGAAACCGTGAACGTTGCACGCTACGACATTCAAAAGCATAAAATTTTTGAAAATTTAATTGAAAAGCAACTATCCTTTTTCTGGCGCCCAGAAGAAGTCGATCTTGCCAATGACCGCAAAGATTTCAACGATCTTCCAGATCATGAACAGCACATTTTCTTGAGCAACCTTAAGTACCAAACGCTTTTGGACTCAGTACAAGGTCGCTCACCAAACGTTGCCTTCTTACCCATCGTATCGCTACCAGAATTAGAAACCTGGATCGAAACATGGTCTTTCAGTGAAACGATTCATAGCCGCAGCTATACGCACATTATGCGTAACGTTGTGCCGAATCCTGCTGAAGTATTTGATGACATTACCCGTAATGATTTCATTACGCGTCGCGCAGTAAGCGTTACAAAATACTATGATGAATTAATCGAAAAATGCAGTTTCTATACCCAGCTAGGTGAAGGCACCCATACCATCAATGGTAAAGTGGTTGATATTAACCTACAGGATTTAAAGCGCACCTTGTATCTAACCATGGTCTCGGTAAACGTATTAGAAGCGATTCGTTTCTACGTGAGCTTTGCTTGTTCTTTCGCTTTTGCTGAACGTGCAAAAATGGAAGGCAACGCCAAAATTATTAAATTGATTGCTCGTGACGAAGCATTGCACTTAACCGGTACCCAGCACATTTTACAAATTATGGCGGCGGGTAAAGATGATCCTGAAATGGGTAAAATCGCAGCAAGCTGCAAAGAAGAAGTTCGTGATATTTTCTTAGAAGCTGCTGAACAAGAAAAAGAATGGGCTGGCTACTTATTTAAAGATGGCTCTATGATTGGCCTTAATCAGCAAATTTTGGCTCAGTACGTAGAGTTCATTACTGATCAGCGTATCGTTGCGATTGGCCTTCCACCGATTTTTAATGCCAAGAGCAACCCACTACCATGGATCAATTCTTGGTTGAACAGCGATAACGTGCAAGTAGCCCCACAAGAAGCTGAAATCAGCTCTTACTTGGTAGGCGCATTGGACAGCGCAGTTGATACGGATGACTTTGGCGATTTTGATCTTTAATCAATGCCCATGAATCAAATGCTATGAATCAATCAACGAATACAATGTCTGCAAATGACCATCAAGAAGAATTTCTTCTTGATGGTTTGGCACAAGAACATGACGACTTCTCATTAGAAGCGGAGACAGTCGAAGCAGAGCTCGACCATGAGCCTGTGCAAGACAGTTTGATTCTAAATACAGGAGACCCTGAGCACCCAGAGCCTAGCGCTCAGATTGATTTAGATGGTATGGATAAGCCTGTTCACACCGTATCGATTATTAATAGCGCCGAGCAGTTTCATTCTGTGTCGTTTCAGAATGCCAATACGCTATTGGAATCATTAGAAGCGCAAGACGTTCCGGTTCATTACCAATGTCGTGAAGGTTATTGCGGCAGCTGTCGCACCCAGTTACTAGAAGGCGAAGTGCATTACACAGAAGAGCCTATGGCGTGGATTAATGACGATGAGATCCTTCCTTGTTGCTGCATTCCTAAAACAGCCATTCGCATCAAGTTAACTTAATTACCCTGTTGTCATTACTGATACAAATCAATATAGTATTCCCCAGCATGATCTAGTATTGAATTAAATTTTAATCGATAAAAGAAACAAGGAATCTGGTATGTCATTTCTGTGTATTAATCCAAATGTAGCCGTTGTTCGACTTAATGCTGGCAAACAGTTAGAAGAATTATCAGGTGAGTTCTACATCAATCTTGAGAAAGTCATCGAGATTCGTATGAAAGCTGTTCGTGAAAATCACGATGGCGATTTTTGTGCCGACGTTCTTATTATTTTAGAAAATAAAACGCATGAATTTGTTTTCCGCAATAGCCCTGCTGGCAATAAAGCCAAGAAAACGTTAGAAAATTACTTAACCGAGCAATCGATTAATTGTTAATTTTCTAAGCAATAGCGGTTAGTAATGCTAGCCGCTATTATTATCTCAGCTGTTTTATGGCAAACTTAAGCAATCAATAACGTGATCGTTTTCATTCATCACTTAATGTTTTACTTAATTTATCATACAGGTTGTCTTCATGAGCTTAGCATTCCCACCTCTCGATCAAATTGCCCCTCAATTCACAACAACTGACCAGAATGGTGAAGAAGTCTCTCTGGCCGATTTCAAAGGTAAAAAAGTCGTTCTTTACTTCTACCCTAAAGCCTCAACCCCTGGCTGTACTGTTCAAGCCTGTGGTATTCGCGACCATAAAGCCGATTTTGAAAAAGCCAATACCGTTGTCCTTGGCATCAGTCCAGATCCGACGAAGCGATTAACTAACTTCACAACCAAGCAAGAACTGAATTTTCCTTTGCTCTCTGATGAAGATAATTCCATTGCTGAAAGCTATGGTGTATGGGCATTGAAAAAGTTTATGGGCAAAGAATATATTGGTATTCATCGCGTTACTTTTATTATTGATGAAGAAGGCACTTTACGACACATCATGGCCAAGGTTAAAACCAAGAGCCACCATGATGATGTATTAGAAGTCATTAATAGCTTGTAGCCAAAATACCGGGCTAGGATATTGCTTTAACGTGCAATTGACGTTGGCGATATTCTCCCGGTGTTATACCCTGCCAGCGCTTAAAGGCTCGATAAAACGTACTGTTTTCAGAAAACCCTAATTGCTGAGCAATATCCGCTAACGATACCTGCTTATCCTGTAACAGTAACAAGCTACGCTGATGTCGATATTCATCAAATAATTGCTGAAAGCTACTGCCCTCCTGCTGCAATTTACGCTGTAAACTGCGGCTGCTCATTGCCATGTTGTTCGCAATAACATCTCGACTGACTCCGCAACCACAAACAATCAACTGCTCTTGAACCTGCGTGATAATATTGGGCTCTAATAAGCGCCTAAGCTGGCTATCAGCCATTTGCTCATGCAGTATTGCCAAACTTGCATCAAAGCCGGGCAAAGGTAGTTCTAATAAGCCGGAGTCAAATAAAAGACTGTTATCGGCTTGGTTAAATACAACAGGGGCTTGATAATATTCGCGATATTGATTCACGCCTAATTGCACATCATGCTGCAAGTGCACCTCCACAACCACATCATCACGAGCCAATAGCCAATTAATAAAACCAACCACAGCGGCCATAACAGCATCTATCTGATGATAACTAAAATCACTGACTGTCGGCTGATAAACCAATGCGCTTATTTGTGCTTGTGTATTGCCAGTTGCTGGACCTGATGAAGTGACTTGGCGAATTAAAGAAAATGCACCACCATCACTGATTAGACGCTGATATTTTAAAATTTTCTCCAGCGCACTAGCCAACGTCTTACTGCTCAGCATAGTAAAAGCGATCAATTGAAAATAAGTTGGCTTTATCGATTTCCCCATATTAAAACCAAAGAGAGGATCTGCACTAAGGCGCTCTGAGGCACGCCAGAGTAATAATGTATCATTCAGGCTAATACGGTCACTGGCAATGGATAAACGCTCAGCTGGCAACCCGGCCGCCGCTAAAACATCACTTTCACTCACACCGTGCAAGCTTGCTGCCTGTAATAAACTTTTCACCCAAATAACAGAAACTGTCTTCACCGCAAAATACTCTCCATACCAATAGGACCTACCCAACTGTCTTTCTAGGTCAAATATACTGGCCTAAGAGGTTAATGTCTTGAAAGAATTATTCACGTAAGCTGATAGTCACAATAACAAGAGAAGAGAATCAACATGTCGAAAAAAACACCCGATCAGTGGTTCAACGAATACGGCGATAGCCACCAAAACAAAACCAATAAATTAATTCATTGGCTTTGTGTGCCCTTAATCTTTCTAGTCATTCTAGGACTCGTCTGGGCAATCCCCGTTCCTGAGTTTTTATTAAACATTCACCCAAGCCTGAACTGGTCGATACTCGCGTTCATCTTCATCGCTGGATTTTATATACGGTTATCTCCGCGGTTATCGATCGGATTAATACTTTTCACCTTAGCCTGCTATGGACTGATTGCTTGGTATGAAAGCTTACAGGTCGCCTCACTGGCTTTAACCTGTACGATTTTATTTATTATTTTATGGGTATTCCAATTTATTGGTCATCATCTTGAAGGGAAAAAACCTTCTTTCTTTAAAGATGTGCAATTTCTGATGATAGGACCTGCTTGGCTGATGGGATTTATTTATCGTCGCTTTGGACTGAAATATTAAATGGCAGGCTGTTAAATAATCAGGTATTAAAACAAATTTAGGTCGTCATGATTGAATTACGATTTTTATAGCAATAGGTTGTATTGCAATAAATGACGATCTCTCGGCCTTTATCTTGCGTTTTAATCACATACAGGTCATCAAACCCTGGAGAAACATCATTAAAAGCAGCGCTATAAATCTGGCTAGCTAGCCATGCCTGGTTGACGAATCTGTGACTAGAAGATTGGTTATCTGAACGCTGAGCTGTCAATACCATCATGAAAGTAATCAAAGCCGATAAGCCCACTGTTTTCAGCGCTTTCATAAAGAGTCTCCTAATTAATACCTGTATATAACAAGTATAGGAAGTCTGTAGCTGAAGCTCGGATTATTTTGTAATAAAAGATATCTAAAGAGGTGAAAAAAGAATAACGCTGAAAGTTACACTATACCGTCTAAATACTAACAGTATAGTGTAATGAACACATAAAATTAATGCGCAAACTGGCGATTCATTGAGACCAGTAGCTCTGCTTCTGCCCTCGCAACACCGCAACTAGATACAAGATCATCAGCTGAAGCTCCCATGCCGACCAAGCGCTGTGCTTGTTGGTACAAAGCTTCATCAGATGATGCAAGCGCAGGCTTGCGCTCATTTTCAATTAAACGCTGTTCAAGTTTTTTAACAGATCGACCGATGCCAAACGTACTTTTGTTCATCGCTTCTAAATCATGTCTCAATTTTTGCGTTTGCTGCTGCCAATTTAATAAATCGCTTTGGTATTTGCGTTTAACTAAATAAAAACCAGCCGCAGTGGCTACTAATAACAAACCATTGCTAATTAATAGCCAATGAACCATCGACATTGATGTTAATGACAACATGATTTCGAACTCCTATTTCTGATTAAAAACCAGAAATTTCCATCCACTCCTCGTCAGTCATAAGCTTTTCTAGATCTACCAAGATTAATAGTTCATCATTTTTATGACAAACACCTTGAATAAATTTAGCGCTTTCTTCATTACCAACGTTAGGTGTAGTTTCAATTTCAGACTGTCGTAAATACACAACTTCAGCCACCGCATCTACTAAAATCCCAACGACTTGATTTTCCGCTTCGATAATAACGATTCGAGTTTGATCTGTGGTTTCTGCATGGGGTAACGCAAATCTTGATCGCGTATCCATCACAGTAACAACATTACCCCGAAGGTTAATAATTCCTAAAACATACGGAGGCGCACCAGGAACTGGGGCTATCTCGGTATAGCGTAAAACCTCTTGTACTTGCATCACATTAATACCGTAAGACTCATTTTCTAAACGAAAAATTGCCCACTGTAAAATTGGATCCTCTGCACTTTTCGTGGCATTTGCAGACATAAAAAATTCCTCATTAGAAAGGCCAGATTAATTGGCTCGCGTCAAAAAATGTAATTTACCTTCCTTAACTATAGTAGAGAGCACAAAGTGTACCAGCTTAAAATTAAATATATTTAAACAGGCTTACAACTCGACTCCACTCTTTGTAGTAACCCAGACACATCAATCAAGGCACACATCTTTTCAATAACCGTTCCAGCTAACCAAACTCGCTTTCCACGATCGCCACGCCACTTAATTTCTGACGCTTCTAACCGAACAGTATCGTCAATAGATTGGCAAGCAATTGCCCAAGGGCTTTTTTCAAGTTGAATTAAATATTTATACCCTTGTTCCGCCAATGATTCAGCCCGTTCTGGCATGATAAAACTTGCTGTATCAATGACCTGCAAGTTTTGATCTTCCCTATGAATAAGGCCTAAATACCAGTTTGGCTGACCAATTAATGGCTTTACATTATCAGGAATTACTTCATGCACCCCGCCTAAAAGCAATAAAGGCACCGCAAGTTTTAACCCACCCACACTGAAAAGTAAGCACTCAACGCCTTGGCTTGACCAAGATTCTTGATCCGTCAGTTTTAACATTGATTGTTTAATAGCAGATTCAATTTCTGTACTGATACTCTCAGCAATATTATTGCTAGCGCTCTCTACCAGACTATCGGTCTTAGGCTGAACGGCCACTGTCGCAATACTAATGCGCTCAACTTTGACGACCTCAGTCTCTATTGCTGGCACTACAACATCAGCTTCGATTTTTTCTTCTAATTTAACCGCATCCTGATCATCAATATCAGGAATATGAATCGCTTTTTCGACACGCTGAGGCTGTGTTGCAGTAACCAGTAACTGATCCAAATAATTTTGCAAAACGCCTTCGACAACATTTTCTTTAATTGCCTGAGGTTTTGAGGGCTGATCACCTTGCCTATTCAAAAACTCAGTCACAAGTCATCACCTCTGCCGCCAAGGGTCGGCAGCTATTTAATAGAACCTTTTTAACTCGACACGAAGGAAGTTTTTGAACAAGGCTCAATCCTCTTAAAAGATGCACATACTTTTGCGTACTCGTGCCACTGCCAAAACGTTCTGTGACAGACAAGCATTTTTCTTTGTTGATCGTATCTTGTGGACGAATGGGCGCATTAATAGCCCGTGCTAATTTCTCGTCCCAAATAAAATTATCAACCAATAGCGTATCTAAATAACCCGTGATGATATGTTGGTTATTGTGCGATTGAGCGCTCATGTTTCGCCTCCTCCATCTGATCCAGCTCGGATAATAAATGGCGATACGCACGCACACCTCGCGATAAACGATCCATTTCATTAGGGAACAACCCTTCATGGCTCGCATCTCGGAATTTGGTATCAATCGGGATGGCTTCTTTCCAAAGATGATCAGGATACAGCTGGCGCATTTCTTTCAGCGTTTTTAAAGATGCCTGAGTTCGGCGATCGAACAATGTTGGAACGATGGTAAAAGGAAGCTGTCGATTCTGTGAAGACATTACCATTTTCAGAGTATGCACCATTCTCTCAAGCCCTTTTAAAGCAAGATACTCTGTTTGGGTTGGAATAACGAGGCGCTGACAAGCCGCTAACGCATTAACCAATAACACCCCTAAAATAGGTGGCGTATCCAATAAGGCATAATCATAATCATCCCACAATTGAGCCAGAGTTTTTGCAATGACTAATCCCATACCATCTTGGCCGCTTACTTGCCGCTCTAGGGTGGCAAGGGCGGTCGTTGCCGGCAATAAATCGACCCCTTTACGAGATGTCGGTTTTATTACTTTATGAATATAATCCAGATTTTTACAGCGCTGTTCAAAAAACAAATCGTATAAACTTGTTTCAAGACTATCAGGATCATAACGAAAATAACTGGTCAAAGAACCGTGTGGGTCTAGATCAATCAACAATACTCGCGCGCCACGCTCGGCTAGCAAACCGCCTAGTGAGACTACGGAGGTTGTTTTACCAACACCACCTTTCTGATTTGCTATCGACCAAATTCGCACTTTATGCCACCTTTATTTTGACACCGAGACAAGTAATACCGAAACACTGCAATTTTTGTGCTCATTCGATATTTTCCTCTCTCGCCCAAGGTTGATTCATACCACCTTGCTTAATTAATATTTCTACTCGTCGATTTGCTAAACGATGTTCATCACTATTATTGGCAAAAATCGGTTTATGATAAGAAAACCCCATCGCCGCCATTCTTTGCGGTGCAATGCCAAATAATTCAAAAGCTCGTACCACGGCGACTGCCCTTAATGCCGACAAATCCCAGTTACTGACGACTCGAGCACTGCTGATGGGCACATCATCAGTATGACCTTCGACATTAATTTCATTAGGAATCGGTCGAATCGTCATTGCGATCTGCTCTAGTAAATCCATCATTTCATCACTAATTTCCCAGCCGCCGGATGGAAATAACGTATCGGCCTTTAAACGAATTTTTATCCACTCGCCTTCTTGCTCAACCACAAGCTCATTGCTATCGATAAAAACTTGAAGCTGCTGAGTAATCGTTTCATACAGCGGCATGATGCCGTTATTATGATCTAATACCGTCGTAGAATTTTCTGGCTGAGGAAGTAATTGCTGCGCATTATCTGTAAACATGCCATCAAGTGCTTCTTGGACGGCTTTGTATTGATTTTCATCCAATAATTCAACGCTATACATCATGATAAAAAAAGCACATAACAAGGTCATATAATCGGCATAAGAGATCAACCAACGATGTTTATCTGGACCCTGCTCATGACTCATAAATCCATACCTTCTAGACGATAGCGAATTAACTGTGGATTAATACCTTCACGCATTGCCATAACACCCACCATCATTGCTTTGTGGTAGCGGGTACGTCGTTGAATAAAAGAGCGTAAACGACCAGCAATTGGAATGGCTATTAAGTTAGCGGCACCAACGCCATAAAATGTAGCCACAAATGCCGTTGCGATACCACGACCTAATTCTTCTGCTTGGTCTAAGTTTGATAATACTTGCATCAAGCCTAAAACAGCGCCCACAATGCCAAGAGTTGGTAAATAAGCCCCTAAGTTATCGAATACTTCAGCAGCGTACATATCTTTTTCATGATGGGTTTCAATTTCTAAACGAATGCTATGCTCAATTGCATCAGGAGGCTGACCATCTGCGAGCATCACCAAGGCGCGCTTCATCACCGGGTCGGTTTCTGTTTGAGCAATGCGGTCTAATCCCAAAACGCCATCTTTTCGATAAGCATTACTGCACGTGGTTAATTTTGTTAATAATTGATCAAGTGATTCATTAGGAGGGGAAATTAACCAAGACAGTAACTTAAGTGCGCGAACACCCATATACATAGGGGTTTGTACGATTGTGGCTAATATTGAGCCGACAAAAACGATTAATAAAGCAGGGCCATTCCAAAGAGAGGTTAATGAACCTCCCTCTAGAAGGTGGCCAGAAATAACACTGGCTATTGCTCCAAAGAGTACCAGTATGACAAGCCGATCCATCAGCTGACCTCATTAGAAATGTGCGGACCTATATCATCAAGTGGCAAAATTTTTGCCGCAAGTCCAGCTTTTACAATCGCCATAGGCATCCCATAAATGACACAACTGGCCTCATCCTGAGCCCAAACCGTACCACCCGCTTGTTTTAATAACTGCGCACCTTCTTTACCATCTGATCCCATGCCCGTAAGAATAACGGCCAAAGCATTACGACCAAAATGTTTGGCGGCAGACGCTAAGGCGATATCCACACTCGGGCGATAGGTCACTCGATTATCACTTTCATGAATATGAATTGAGCCACCATTACGCTTATCGACCATAAGCTGCATGCCACCAGGCGCGACATAAACATGGCCAGGTTTCAATTTATCACCATCAGCCGCTTCACTCACAGTGAGCGGTGATAATTTATTTAAACGCTCGGCAAATGCCTTGGTAAATGACCCTGGCATATGCTGAACAATGACTATGGGCTTAGAAAAACCGGCAGGAATATTTTTAAAAACGGTTTGCAGTGCCGCTGGCCCCCCCGTTGACGTGCCAATAATAACGACCTCAACATGACGCAGTGATTTTGCAATCGATACGCTAGCAACAGGGACATGAGCAGTCGCTGCATCCAACTTTTTAGAGGCGACACTGCCAGATGCAGTACTACTATGAGTAGGCGCGGTTCTTGGAACTGAAGAGACTGGAGTTCTAATCGTTTTCTTTTTGCCAGAAGCGGCTACCTGACAAATGCGATCGGTTAATACTTTGTGCAAAGTAGCTTCAGAGGCAGCGATTGCATCAAACTGTTTAGCAAGAAAATCAACAGCTCCAGCCTCTAAAGCATCCAACGTAATGCGAGCGCCTTCATAACTTAAAGACGAAAACATAAGAACCGGTGTTGGATTATCTTTCATGATTTGACGAACGGCTGTCACACCATCCATCATCGGCATTTCATAATCCATGGTAATGACATCGGGTTTTAATGCCGCGGCTTTATCAATGCCCTCAATGCCATTATTGGCCGTTCCAATGACTTCTAAGCGTGGATCTGCATTGATGATTTCAGTCACTCGACGCTGAAAGAAACCTGAATCATCAACAACCAATACCTTGATTTTTGTGGATAGTGTCATGGTAAAAGGTCATCCTTTAAGCAGCGGTAAGTTGGCGTGCCGAATAATGCTGTAACATGCTAGGCACATCCAAAATAAGCGCAATACGACCATCACCAGTAATCGTTGCTCCTGAAATCCCAGCGGTCCCGTGCAACATGGCCCCCAAGGGTTTAATGACAACTTCTTCTTGACCAATTAATTGGTCAACAACAAATCCCGCTCGCTGATTACCAATGGAAACGACTAATACATGGGCGCTATCATCGACTTTAGAATGAGACTCTCCTTTTACTAACCAACGCTTCAAATGAAATAGTGGAATTGCTTTATCTCGTACAACAATCACTTCTTGGCCATCAACCACATTGGTTTGAGACAAGTCCAAATGGAATATTTCATTAACGCTGACTAACGGGAAGGCAAACGCTTGGTCTTTTAACATCACCATTAACGTCGGCATAATTGCCAAAGTTAAAGGAACTTTAATTTCAATGCGCGTGCCTTTCCCTAAGCTCGAATCAATATTTAACGTACCGTTCAATTGGGTAATTTTTGTTTTAACAACATCCATTCCCACGCCACGACCCGATACATCAGAAATAACTTCTTTGGTTGAAAACCCTGGAGCAAAAATTAGGTTGTAACATTCATTATCGGTTAAACGATCAGCTGCATCTTGCTCCATCATGCCTTTTTCAACGGCTTTATTGCGCAATACATCGGCATCCATACCGCCACCATCATCTTCTATCGATAATAGAATATGATCGCCTTCTTGCTCGGCAGCTAATACCACGACACCCACACGAGATTTACCCGCCGCTTCGCGTTTGTCAGGCATTTCAACACCATGATCGACCGCATTTCGCACCAAGTGAACCAGTGGATCCGCTAATGCCTCAACCAGATTCTTATCCAAATCTGTTTCTTCACCGCGTAATTCTAAATTAATTTCTTTCTTTAACGAGCGCGCTAGATCTCGTACAACTCGAGGGAAGCGACCAAATACTTTCTTAATTGGCTGCATTCGTGTTTTCATCACAGAAGACTGTAAATCAGCGGTAACTACATCGAGATTCGATACCGCTTTCTGCATTGATTCATCGTTGCTATTTAAACCTAAGCGAACTAAACGATTACGAACAAGCACTAATTCGCCAACCATATTCATAATGTCGTCAAGGCGCTTTGTATCAACACGAACCGTTGTCTCTGCCGCTGGCGGAGCATCAGCAGCCTTGCTTGGAGGCTTAGGCTTATCTGCAATAGGAGCACTAGGTTTAGCAACAGGAGCGGAAGCTTTAGGTGCTTCTGCCTTCGGTGCTTCTACTTTTGCAGGGGCCGCTTCTTCAGCAGTTTTCGCCGTACTCGCCGCAGGATTTGTGCCCTTTCCATGCAAACGATCGAGCAGATCCTCAAACTCTGAATCAGTAATTAAATCGTCGCCACCCGAAGGCGCATTACTATTTGATGGTGCTTCTTCAGCCGCCGCTGGAGTCGCCCCTTTGCCGGACCCATGAATTTGATCTAATAATGCTTCAAATTCATCTTCTGTTATTTCATCATTAGTTTCTGCTGCCGCAGGCTCATCGCTCACGTCAAAGAAAATACCATCATCGCCTAAACCAGAATCTGCGCTAGTCTCTGCAGCAGGCTCACTGCCATCAAGTGCATCAAGCAGTTGCTCAAATTCATCATCCGTGATGTCTTCAGATTCGTCTGCGGGGGCTGAATCTTCAGCAGATGCTGCTGGTGCAACCGGCTCAGGAGCTACCGCTTCTGCGGCAGGTGCATCCTGACTTTCTGGCCGAGCTAAGGTATTTAAGGTGGCTAATAATTCAGGGGTTGCGGGCTCTGGAGCTTGGCCATTACGAACCGCTTCAAACATTTCATTAACAGTATCTAAAGCCTGCAAGATGACATCCATTAAATCGGACGTTACTCTTCGCTTACCGTTACGTAAAATATCAAAAACATTTTCCGCTTCATGACAACAGTCAACTAAAGGATTGAGCTGTAAAAAACCAGCGCCCCCTTTAACAGTATGGAACCCACGGAAGATTGCATTTAATAAATCATAATCATCGGGGCGTTGCTCTAGATCTACAAGCTGTTCAGAAAGAAGCTCTAAGATTTCTCCAGCCTCAACCAGGAAGTCTTGCAGGATCTCTTCATCGGCATCGAAACTCATCCATTAGCTCCTTAAAAACCAAGACTGGATAATAAATCATCTACGTCATCTTGACCGTCAACAACACCTTCAATGGTGGTATCGATTTGCGGCCCTTCTGCCAAGATCTTTTGATTATCTTCTTGTGGGGTTTCAGTTTGATGAGGTTCGCTATGGGTAATACCCGTAATACGATCAACTTCACCAGCCATAGCGACTAAGTCTACTAAACGTGATTCAACTTCTGAGACTAATTTAGTCACTCGTTGAATTACTTGCCCAGTTAAATCCTGAAAATCTTGCGCCATCAAGATATCTGATAACTGTGATCCAATTTTTTTAGAATTAATCTGGGTTTGGGAAAAATAAGCATCAACTTTTTTTGTTAATTCTCGAAACTCATGCGGCTTAAGTTCTTTGCGTAAAAACTTTTGCCATTGTTCTTGCAGTTCGGCTGCACCCTCTAAATTTTCTTGATTTAGAGGCATTCCTTCTTCAGCCAAATCCATTGTTTTATTGGCTGCTTTATCCGTCATTTCGATAACATAAGAAAGCTTATCGGATGCCTGACCCATACCGGATTCTTCGCTTAGTTCGTCTCCGGTGGTTATATTTTTAATCGATTCATGTAAGCCACGAGTTAGCTTACCAATTTCGACATACAGTGTTCTATCACGCGCTTCGTTGATATTGTTGACAACGCCAACAACTTTTCCAAGATCACCACCTTCGATCTTATGCAACAAGTCTTCAGCAAGTGCTTTCATCTCTTGCTGAAAGGATGGCGCATGAGGGTCTATATTCAGCTCAGCCATACCATACCCTTGTTATTAACCGTCAACACGTTCAAAAATCTTATCAATTTTTTCTTTTAGTACTGCTGCAGTAAAAGGTTTAACGACGTAGCCATTTACTCCTGCTTGTGCAGCTGCAACGATTTGGTCACGCTTTGCTTCAGCCGTTACCATCAATACCGGAAGCGTTTTGAGTTTGTCATCAGCACGTACATGCTTCAACAAATCCAATCCCGTCATCCCTGGCATATTCCAGTCAGTAACTAAAAAGTCAAAGTCACCACTTTGCAACATAGGCAAGGCAGTTAAACCGTCGTCTGCTTCTTGAGTATTTGTAAACCCCAAGTCACGCAGTAAGTTTTTGACGATACGTCTCATAGTAGAAAAATCGTCTACAACGAGAATCTTCATGTTCTTGTCCAAAGCGACCTCCGAATGCCAGCTTTTAAAATACTCTTGTCTTCTATCTAAAAGTGTAGTCGTAGATAGAGCTTTAGCCAGAAAGAAAATTAATAGAAATTACAAAGGGTTAGATAATGGATAAAAAAAATATGTGGTTGCTTACTGGTTAACCAGTTATTTAATCTTTAAGCAGAATGCTCTCGCTTTGAATACCTACTCAGACCAGTCTGTTAATCGTGATCTAAGTCGCAAGGCGGCTTGGCTATGTATTTGGCTAACCCGAGATTCACTAATCCCTAATACCGCACCAATTTCTTTTAAATTTAATTCTTCGTCATAATATAAAGCTAATACTAGCTGCTCTCTTTCCGGCAAGCATTTAATAGCTTCTGCTAAAGAGGACTGAAACGCATCACGCTCTATTCCCATAAAAGGACTCGGTGATGAACCTACTAACTGCTCTTGACCTTGCTCTCCTTTCTCCATCACATCTTCAAAACTGAATAAGCGACAGCCAGCAGAATCTTTTAAATGAGTATGGTATTCATCCACACTCATATCCAAGTGTTCAGCAACTTCTTGATCTTCAGCATCGCGGCCTTTGGCCAGCTCGACTTCTTTAATCGCTTCGCTGATTCGACGAGAATTTCTATGAACTGAGCGCGGAGCCCAGTCACCGCGGCGAATTTCGTCCAACATTGAGCCTCGAATACGAATGCCTGCATAGGTTTCAAAACTCGCACCTTTACTACCATCGTATTTTCGCGCCGCTTCTATTAAACCGATCATACCCGCTTGAATAAGATCATCTAATTGCACACTATCGGGCAAACGCCCACGCAAGTGATGAGCAATTCGTTTCACTAATAAAGCATGGTCTCGCACCAACTCATCAAAATTGGGGCTACTGACTTCATCGTACATAGCACATCCATTCATTACAGGTACTACCCATGGGCTCCTGCTTGGACTAAATTTTCCACGAAGAATTCAAGATGGCCTCGTGGAGTTGATGCCAATGGCCAAGCATCTACTTTTTTAGCTAAACCACGAAATGCTGTGGCGGCTTTCGATCTTGGGTACGCTTCTACAACCGCTTTTTGGCGCTGCACTGCACGTCTAACAGCATCGTCCTGAGGAACGGAACCGACATATTGCATGGCGACATCTAAAAAACGATCCGTCACTTTGATTAATTTTGCAAACAATGCGTGACCTTCTTGAGGAGAGCGCACCATATTGGCAATCACGCGAAAACGAAATACGCCATAATCACGATTCAATAATTTGATTTGGGCATACGCATCAGTAATCGATGTAGGTTCGTCGGTAACAACAATCAGCACTTCTTGCGCAGCACGAGCAAAGCTCATGACCGCATCTGAAATACCCGCCGCAGTATCAATTAATAAGATATCAAGCTCATCACCAATATCACTGAATGCCTGAATCAATCCCGCATGTTCTTGTGTGGTTAACATGGATAAGTGTTGTGCACCGGAGGTAGCTGGGACAATTTTGACATTGCCTGGGCCATCAACCATAACCTCGCGCAAGCTGCATTCACCACGCAAAACATTTTCAATCGTCTTATTAGCACTAATACCCAATAGAACATCGATATTGGCCAAGCCTAAATCAGCATCGAGAATAACGACTCGACGACCCAACTCTGAGAGCGAGCACGCTAAATTGACGGTCACATTACTTTTACCCACACCGCCTTTACCACCAGCGACTGCAATTACTTGTACTGGGTGTTGAGCCATGCTTACACTCCGTGTTGCATAAAGTTATTATTCATTGCCGAACTCACTTCTGATGTCTGCCAACGAGTTTGAGCCATTCGCGCCATTTGTTCTGCAAGGCGCACCATTTTCTTTGCATTAGGAAAATGGATGTCATCTGGAATATGAGGTCCATCGGTTACCATGTGAATAGGAAGTCGTGTTACAGAGGCAATACTCATTGCCTGCCCTAAACTAAAACACTCATCCAACTTGGTAAAAATACAGCCATCAATTCCTGCAGGTTTAAAATGCTCAAAGTTTTCTTGTAAGCAACGAGCCTGACTCGTTAATGGCAAGGCTAATAAAGTTTGCACTTTATTTCCTGCCCCTTTAAGCATAGACAACTGCACGGAAAAATGTGGATCTTGTATCGCTAAACCTGCGGTATCGATCAGAATAAATTTTTTATCGCTTAATTGTTCTAGCATCGCAGACAAATCACCATTGGGTTCTAGTATCAATAAAGGGATTTCCATGATGCGCGCAAAGGCTTTTAATTGATCATGAGCCGCAATGCGATAATTATCCATAGTAATCAAAGCGATATCATCGTTACCGTGATTGATCACATACTGAGCAGCCAATTTACCAATCGTCGTTGATTTGCCCGCGCCCGTTGGTCCAACAAATGCAAAACAGCCACCTGTTTGCAGCATATTATTTTCGGCGAGTGGCAAATCTTCAGCAATAAAGCGTAGGCATTGAGCCCAGCCTTTTTCAATATCGTCATCATCTTCAGGTAAAGCACTCACCAACTTATCCGCCCAAGAAGGATCAATGCCTAAATCTTGGCAACGCTGCCATATTTGCGCCTGCTGCCAGCTTAAAGGCCGCGTCGGATTCCAAGCATTACCTTGCTGGCTAACCAACCAATTTTTTAAATCTTTTAATTCATCCGAAACTCTATTAAAAAACGGAGCTGCCTCATCGTGGCTCATGTTTGCCGCTTGCTGACTTATTGTATCTTGCAGCTCTTCTTCGCCTAGCATGACGGCTTCAAGCGCTTTTGATTGCGCAATAGTCCCTTCTTTAATACCTAACAAAGCCTCTTTTAAGGCCGCCGTAGAAGATACGTTCGAGTGATCAAAGCTGGAGGATTTATTAAGGTTGGTATTATCCAAAGAAGCGCTGCTAAAAGACACTTTATCGAGTGCTGGCTGTTCCTGGCGAATTTCACCCGTTACCTGCCGCGCTTGCTCAAGCTCTTGCTGCAGTATGAGCTGTCGTTCAAGTTCTTGCTGCTGTTGCTCATTAGCAATCTCTTGATAATCAAGCGCCGCAATTACCTCAACACCTTTACCAGAGCGTTTGTTTGATAAAATAACAGCATCAGGCCCAAGTTCATCAGAGACCATACGTAGGGCTTGTTGCATGTTCTTGGCAGTAAATCGTTTCGCTTTCATTTATTGCGCCCCCACCGTAGCCACGATAGTAATGGTTTTATTATCTGGGATTTCTTGATACGACAAGACACTTAAGTGCTCGATGGTATTGCGAACAAAACGAGAAAGCACTGGGCGTAATTGGCTTGAAACTACCAATACTGCAGGACGACCTGCATTTTCTTGTTCTTGCGTCGCATTCATCAATGATCTCTGAATGGCATCAGCCATACTGGGTTCAATTACTAAAGTATCCATATTGCCTGTCTGTTGTGCACTCTGTTGTACTGTCTTAAGCAACAACTGTTCCAGAGCGGGATCCAGTGTCATAACACTTAGCTCATCCGCGGTACCAAAGATGTTTTGAATGATTAAGCGGGCGAGTCCCGCACGTGCAGCACCGGTTAAAGCGGCAATTTCTTGACTACGAGGAGACATATTCGCCAGAGACTCGGCGATGGTTCTCATGTCACGCACAGGAACATCTTCACGCAACAAGGTCTGCAAGACCGATAACAACTGACTAATAGAGACCGTATTCGGTACAAGTTCTTCGGCCAGTTTCGGTGATGCTTCGTTTAAGATATCCAACATTTTTTGCACATCTTCATGACCAATCAATTCATGGGCATGTCGATGCAATAATTGATTTAAGTGAGTTGCAACAACGGTACTGGCATCGACAACGGTATAACCCAATGTCTGTGCTTTATCTTTTTGGCTGGTTTCAATCCACATCGCTTCTAAGCCAAAAGCAGGGTCTAATGTTTCAATGCCTTCTAATTTGCCAAAAACCTGGCCGGGATTGATCGCCATATCACGTTCAGGATAAATTTCAGCTTCCGCCAAAGTCACCCCCATTAAAGTAATACGATACTGACTAGGCATTAAATCAAGATTGTCTCGAATATGAACCGAAGGCATTAAGAAACCAATGTCTTGAGACAGTTTTTTACGCACACCTTTAATACGTGCCAATAACTGGCCACCTTGATTTTTGTCTACTAAAGGAATTAATCGATAACCCACTTCTAAGCCAACGCGATCAACCGCTTCAACATCGTCCCAACCAAGTTCTTTTATTTCTTGCTCAGGTAAAGCCTCTCCAGGTAAAGGCGGCGCCCCGGCATTGGATACGGCTTTGCTTGCTGAACTGTTATTTTGAGCGGCTTCTGCATTTTTTCCAGTGACGGGCTTGCCATCAACAAAGACGCCTCCCTCACTGCGCCAGTGAATAAAATAAGCGCCTGCACCGGATAACAAGGCGGCAAACAAAAAAACCACATGAGGCATTCCTGGGATAATCCCCATAAAGAATAAAACAAGTGCAGTAATAGCAAGTGCCCGAGGCGAGGCGAAAATTTGGCCAATAATTTGCTCGCCAACATCTTTTGCATCGCTATTTCGCGTGACCATAATGGCTGTCGCGGTTGATAGTAAGAGCGAAGGAATTTGAGCTACAAGACCATCACCAATGGCCAAAATGGTATATTTTTGCACAGCGTCGGCAAATAATAAGTCGTGCTGTCCCATACCAATCGCAAAACCTCCGACGACGTTAATCACTAAAATCAAAATACCCGCAATCGCATCGCCTTTTACAAACTTACTCGCACCATCCATGGAGCCATAAAATTCAGCTTCTGCCGCAATTTCTTGGCGTCGTGCTTTAGCTTGATCAGCGTCCATTAACCCGGCGTTTAAATCCGCATCAATCGCCATTTGCTTACCTGGCATCGCATCCAAGGTAAAGCGAGCGCTCACTTCGGCTACTCGGCCTGCACCCTTGGTTACTACCACGAAATTAATGATCATTAAAATAGCGAAAACAACCAAACCAACGGCATAGTTGCCGCCAATTAATACTTCGCCAAACGCTTCGATTACCTTACCCGCGGCATCCCCACCCTCATGTCCTTCTAACAATACGACACGCGTAGACGCAACGTTCAAGGCTAGCCGTAATAAGGTCGCGATTAATAAAATACTGGGGAAGACACCAAAATCTAATGGCTTTGTTGCGTAGACACAAATGAGGAGAACAACGATAGAGATGGCAATATTAAAGGTAAAAAAGGTATCCAACAGAAAAGGAGGCAATGGCAAAGTCATCATGCCAAGCAAAATTAATAGCATTAAAGGAATGCCAAGATTACCCGTAATTAGGGTAATAAAGTTGCCTCGTATCTGTTGAAATATTTGTCCGCGATCTAACGTGGCCATAAATACCCTAATGCATAAAAATTGACGTTAATAAGTCTGTCTGCAAAAAGGGTGCACATTCTTGTTTTTTCAGGAATTTAATTTCAATCAGCCTTCGCATCAACTCTTAAATCCGCTGGAATCGGCATATCAGGACGGCGTTCAGGTTTAGCCCCCTGCCCTTTGGCATGTTGATCCACTTGAAATATATAAGCCAATACTTGTGCAACGGCGGTATAAAGACCTTCAGGAATTTCATCATCGATGCGTGTATGAACGTAAATAGCACGCGCTAAAGGCGGCGCTTCCATTTGCGGAACATTATGTTCTTTGGCAATTTCTCGAATTTTAAGCGCGGCTTGGTCAACGCCTTTAGCCACCACAATTGGAGCACCTGCGCCGCCATTGTATTTTAATGCGACGGCATAATGGGTTGGGTTAGTAATAACAACGTCGGCATCAGGTACGGCTCCCATCATTCTACGCTGGGCCATTTCTCTCTGTAATTGACGAATGCGGCCTTTAACTTCCGGCTTACCCTCGGTATCTTTAAATTCGTCTTTAATTTCTTGTAATGACATGCGCAGCTTTTTGGTATGGCTATAAATTTGCCAAGGCACATCGACCATTGCAATGATTAAGGTTGAAGCACATAGAATCACAGCCGCCCATAAAACAATTTCGGTAGAGCGCTTAATGGCTGGTCGAACAGCGGCATTCTGTAAATCCATTGCATCTTGAAAATAATATTCAATAACAAAGTAGGCCACCGTTCCCACAATTAATACTTTGGCCCAAGCTTTAAACAGCTCGACCAATGAATTGGCCGAGAACATGCGTTTTATTCCCGCCAAAGGGCTAATTCTCGACATTTTTGGTGCTAACGATTTAGCACTGAATAACCAACCACCCACCCCAAGCGGTGATAAAAAAGCGGCTATAAGCACTAAAATAAACCATGGAAATAGCGCAGCCACGGCCTCCCACATAGATTCAGACATATGGCTAAACATGTAGCTGGTATCAAAAACAGCCGCGCGTTCAACATCAAGATTAAAACGCGCAATATGATAAATTTTATCACTCATATATGGGCCAAACGCCACCAGACCCAGCGCACCAAATAATAAAATGGCTGTTGTATTCAGTTCTTTTGAGCGAGCGGTTTGTCCATCCTCTTTCGATTTCTGGATCTTCCGCTCGGTGGGTTCCTCTGTTTTTTCTTGACTGCTGTCTTCATCAGCCATATCAATACTCCAAGGGTATTTTGATCAATATCGTTATGGCGTTCGAATTAACGAGCGCAAGAATTCAAATAATATTTCCAACAAACCATGAAAACTTTCTCCAAGCTCTCCAATGGTTAACCAAATAATGGCAAGGCCTACCATCATGGTGACAGGAAAACCTAAAGAGAAAATATTTAACTGTGGCGCGGCTCTTGTCATCACACCAAAAGCAAAGTTAACAATCAATAACGAGGTTAACGCAGGCAGTGCGATGATCAATGCTGAAGCAAACATCCAGCCCCCCCAACGTATCATTTTTCCATAATCTTCCGCCGTCCAAGCTCCGCTACCAATAGGCATGGTATAAAAACTCTCGACGACCACTTCTATAACAATTAAATGACCATTCAGCGCTAAGAACGTGAGGCTGATTAAAAATAAGAACCATTGGCTAACAACCACCACTGAAACCCCTTGTGCAGGGTCAACCGTTGTCGCAATCCCCAAACCTGTTTGCATCGCAATCAATTGCCCTGCTAATACAAAAACCTGCGTCACGATTTCCACCATGAACCCAAGCACAATGCCAATCAGCATCTGCTGAAAAATAATAATAAAAGACGCTAACGACATTGGATCGACGGTTGGCATTGCAGGTAATAAAGGCGCGATAATTAACGTAATAAAAACCGATAATAAAATTCGGATTTGCCTAGGTACTAATTTACTGCCTAGAAGAGGCATGACACCAAGACAGCCCGCGATGCGTGCAAAAGGGTAAAAATATTGACTAACCCAGCCATTGAGATCTAAGGCGGTAAATTCAAGCATATACCGAAATCACCTTAGCCGACCAAAAAAGGGATATTGGTATAAATACCCAGCGTGAATTCAACCACCTTATTCACAGCCCAAGAACCAAAAAAGATCAGGCTAATCAGGGTAATAATTAATCGTGGTAAAAAACTCAAGGTTTGCTCGTTAATTTGCGTTGCTGCCTGAAATGTAGCAACAACCAAGCCGACGATAAGGCTTGGAATAACCATAACAAAGACAATGGTTACGATGATGAATAAAGCCTGTGAAAATAAATCGCCAATTTGCTCTACCCCCATAAGGCCTCCTTAAAAAACGTTAAGGTCATCATCAAATCGTCCCAAAACTATTGGCTAACGTCCCCATAACCAATGCCCAGCCATCAATTAAAACAAACAGCATGATTTTAAAAGGTAAAGAAATAATAATCGGCGATAGCATCATCATCCCCATCGCCATCAAAATACTGGCGACGACCAGATCTATAATGAGAAAAGGAATAAATAAGAGAAATCCAATCTGAAAAGCCGTTTTTAATTCGCTGGTCACAAACGCTGGAATTAAAATATGCAAAGGGGTTTCATCAGGGCTTAATAAATCTTTTCTGCCTGATATTCTTACAAATAAGTTTAAATCTGTTTCCCGAGTTTGAGCCAACATAAACTCTTTCATGGGCTCAGTGGCTCTCTCTAAAGCTTCTAATGGTTTTATGGTTTCATTTAAATAAGGCTGAATAGCCACTTCATTTACTTTTTCGAATACCGGCATCATGATAAATGCAGTTAAAAAAAGTGACATCCCTAAAACAACCTGATTAGAAGGTGTTTGCTGCAAACCAAGTGCCTGGCGCAGGATTGCCATCACCACAATAATACGAGTAAAAGCGGTCATCATCATGATAATCGCAGGCAACAAACTCAATAGCGTCATTAGCGCTAAAATTTGAATGGTTACCGTATACTCACCACCGGTATCGGTTTGCTTAAATGTCACCGCGGGAATACCTAAAGCGTTGATATCAGCAAAACTATAAAGAGGAAATAATACAATAATAACAGCGCTTAAAAACTTCATACTTTATTCAGCGCCTTATTAAAAATGGCTTGAAATGCAGGGCTTTGCTGTTCGATATCTTTAGCTTCTATTGGCGTATCTAATACTAATAGCGTCTGAATAGATTGCGAGGTAATACCAATTAATAACTGCTGCTCACCCACTTGTATTAACGATACTTTTTCTTTTAAACCAAGTGATAACGTCGCTAACGTTTTGATCGCTTTGCCTTGGCCAGAAAAGCTACCGCTTGAACGAGTCATTCCTTGTAAGCGTTTGGCGAAATAAGCCAATAGAAAAATAAAACAGATCATGCCCGCTAAGGTTAGCGCAACTCGTAATGCCGAAGACATAGGATCAGGAGCTGATACGACTTCCTCTGCCTGTAGCCAGGCAGGAGTAAAAGCAGCCAATAATACGATGGTTTGTATTATTTTGTGTTTAACGTAAGCGCTGAATTCTTTCACTTTGACTCACCACATCGGTTAATCGAATACCAAACTTATCGTTGACCATCACAACTTCTCCATGAGCAATCAAGGTGCCATTAACCAGCACATCCAAAGGCTCACCCGCTAGTCGATCCAACTCAACAACCGAACCTTGGTTCAATTGCAATAAGTTACGAATTGGAATTTCAGTGCGCCCCACTTCCATGGAAATAGATACCGGAATATCTAAGATCACATCCAATTCTGGCGAAAGGTCATCACTTGACTTCCCTTCGTCTTTTAGCTCATCCAATGGCGCCTGCTTTACGGAATCTGTTTCTTCCGCCATGGCATCCGCCCACTCATCACCTACGTTACCGGCTTCTTCTGCAGTAGGATCTTCCGCTAAAGCGGCTGCCCATTCATCACCGACGGCCGCATCAGCATCCGCAGCATCTTCTACACCCGCCGCAACATCATCGGCGAGACTATCAATATCGATATCTCCCACCATGCCAGATTCTGCATTCGCATCAGAACCCGAATCCGTACCTTCTGGTAAATCAGGGCTTTGCTCACTACCTGATTCGTTTTCATTCTCGTCTTGAGAGTCATCACTCATAGCATCCCCCTAATCAACGCACTAGCGTCGCTTGTGATTAAATTGTTCAATAATTTTAACGGCTAGGTTTTCATCAGAAACACCTAACTTACCCTTAAACATAGGAATTCCCTGAGCTTGCAAAGTAAAATACTCAGGCATATCAATCGGAATAATGTCGCCTGTTTTTAACGCAGCCACTTTACGCAAAGTCATTTCATGTTCAACAACGGTACCGTGAATGGCAACCTTGGCACTTAAAATATCTTCTCTCAATGACTGCTGCCAACGATCATCCACATCATCGATATCACTTTGCATACCGGCATCAAGCACTTCACGAATGGGCTCAATCATTGAGTAAGGAACGGTTATGTGTAAATCGCCACCGCCACCATCCAGTTCTATATTGAAAGTACTCACAACAACCACTTCAGAAGGACTGACAATGTTTGCCATCGCAGGATTCACTTCAGAACCAACGTATTCAAAATCGGCATCCAGAATCGTACTCCAAGCTTCTTTATAGTCTTTAAATACCTGCGCCAAAACCAATTGAATAACCCGTATTTCGGTTGGCGTAAACTCACGCCCTTCGATTTTTGCATGACGGCCATCGCCACCAAAAAAGTTATCAACCAGTTTAAAAACTAACTTAGCATCTAAAATAAAGAGAGAAGTTCCACGCAACGGTCTGATTTTTACAAGGTTTAAACTGGTGGGGACATAAAGAGTATGAACGTACTCACCAAACTTCATAATTTGCACACCACCTGATGACACATCAGCACTGCGGCGTAAAAAGTTGAACATACTTATACGGGTATAACGTGCAAAACGTTCGTTGATCATCTCCAGAGTCGGCATCCGACCGCGAACAATACGGTCGTTGCTAGTAATGTCATAAGATTTGACACCCTCTGCATCGATATCAGAATCTGGTTCAACATCAACGTCATCAACACCATGCAATAGCGCATCAATTTCGTCTTGGCTTAATAAGTCCTGCACGTAATTTCCCTATTGCATAACGAAGTCAGTAAACAATACTGCTTCGATACCATCGACATTAGACTCACGCTTCAATACTGTTATCAGCTGGTCTTGTAGTTTTGTTCTTAGCTCTACACGCCCTTCAGGGGTTCGTAGCTGCTTAAAATTCTGATCGGACAGCATGCGGACAATTTCATTTCTTAACATAGGGTTGTGCAATTCAATCGCATCCACTGTCTCTTGCGATCGAGTCATTATTTCTATGCTAACTTGTAAGAAACGCTGCCGAGTGCCGACATTGTAATTAATGATAAATCGCGGCTTCATTTTTATGTATTGTGCAGGCGTCGGAACATCAGCAACTTCTACGACGTCTTCGGCATTCTCTCCAGCCTCAGCACCTTCTTCTGTCTCATCCGAGGACATTAGAAAAAGAGTTACTCCTACCGCAATGGCTATAATCAAAATCACGCCAATGATGATAAAAATAAGTTTCTTCTTACTACCACCTTCTGCTTCAGGGGCACCGGTATCTAATGTTAAATCTTGCTCATCAGCCATAACGTCATTTCTCCGATAGACATAGTCAATTTAGCAATTGGTATGCCAGCTTTTTCCGTCAAAAAAACTAACATAATTGAAAACGCTGCTTTTAATTAAAAAACAGCGCTATAGACAGCTTAGACAAGCAATGGAGGGTCTACCTAAACAAAGGTATCTAATAAGTTATTATTTTTAGGAATCGGTATATTTACGGTTTCTTCGCCTTCAACAAATGAAGTGTCAGAATTCTGTTGGTCTCCGGCTAATTCTTGATCACCACCAGGTTGACCACCAGCACTCTGCTCAGAACCTGTTTGCACATCAAAGCCTGCTAATTCTAATCCTTCATTTGCTAGCATTTCACGTAAACGATGCGCACTACTTTCTAATGCTTCTTTAACTTGAGGATTCTGAACGTGTACCTGTACCTGAGTTTGCTGATCGTCTTTAATCTGCATCTTAAGCTCTAAGCTTCCTAACTCAGGAGGATCTAAGTGTATCGTGACCTGCTTGATATCTTTTGCCGCGTTCATGCTGATACGTTCAGATAAAGCATCCCCCCAAGCTTGCTGACCTTTTGTCAGTTTTAGCGTCTGATCATCTTGCTTACGCTCGCTGGATAATAACTTCGCTTCGACTTCTGTTTTCTCTCCTTGCTCAGCGGCCGTTAAATCTTGCAAAGACTGCTGTACAGGGTCTTCGTTCATCGCCAATGCCAAACTGACATTACTTTCAGCCGAGGCCATCAATGGTGGTGGCGCAACGGTACTGGCCGATGAAGATAAAGCCGACGCTAACGGTGATAATGTCGTATTTGAGGATGTGGAGGCCGAATCTAAACCTTTTGACTGCGCCCCTAAAAAACGATCTAGAGTAGAATCATCTTCCGCTAAATCGCTTACGTCTGCAGCGGATAAGGCACTGCTAGCATCGGTTAATTCTTTATTGGCCAGCGCACTCTTAGCCTGAAGGCTTGCCAGAGCATGAGCCGCTGAATCTTGCTCACTAATCGCAGCCATACTGGCTTGAGGCGCTAAGGAAGCTGAAGATTTAGCCGCATTTCCGGCTTGTAATGCGCTACTGACTAATGATTGCGCATAAAACCCCTGATTCTCTAATAATGCCAAAGCCTGATCATCTTCAGACGCCTGCTTAGCCGCATCATCGTTAACGGCTTGCGCAAGCGCCGGGTCTTGGCCGAGCATCTTGCCAGCCGCCACCGCCATAGAAAGCGGCAATTGATCACCGAGTAAAGAGGCATCAAGCGGCAAGTTTTCTACCCCAGTAATAACCTCAAAACTCGCCTCTGGACTTAATAGCGAGTCAGCTATAGGCGCGGTTGTAGCAGGTAATAATTCAGAATCGGTCAGTGTTGAATCCGGTAAATAGCCTGCTAACAAGCTATCAAAGCCCGCTTCGCTGGGCTTATCACTAGCACCGAGAGTAGCCAGTGGATTCGCTGTTGATAGACCTAAGCCCATAAACAGCTGCATTAAACCTTGTTGTGTTGGTTGGGTTTCCATAATACCTCCCATGAGTCTTAACTAGGTAAGAGCAAAGGGCGGGCCAACTTTTGAAGAGGAACGATTAAAAGTAGATAAAGACTAAGAAATGAGGGTAAGAAGAATCGCTCTGACCGTCTTATATTCGTCATTGATGCGAATGATTAATTCAGAAACGCCTTCCAGTATATCGTTACGTACTTTTTCTTCTAACTGGAAACATAAATCAGCCAAAGGTAACGCAGAAATGTTACCTGAAGCACCTTTGAAGCTGTGAGCAATCTCTCTTAATTCCTTACAGTTGTTTTGCTCAAGCGCTTGTTCTAACGCCTTAATTCTTGGATCTGAGTCAGCAATAAAAACCTGAATCAACTCAGGAAACTCATCTTCCATAATCTCTTCAAGCATCGATAATGCTTCTGTATCAAAATGCGATGCTTTATTCAAACCGATCACCCACTTATTTCACCTAACTGCTTTATACATATTATTTAATTAACAATACTATTTCGATGGCCAGTGTATCTCTGCCACCACTTTATTTCCACAGTCTAAATACTCTAAAGAATGACATAGTGAATAAATCAATGGAATACCTCGGCCACTGAGCTTTTTCTGCGGCTCGTTCGATACTTGTACAAACTTATTTGGATACTCAAAACCTTGGCCACTATCCTCAATGCTCAACGTAAATATTCCTGAATTTCCCGAACATTCATGCTTCATATGTATTCGAATAGTGCCTTCTGTTAATTGATCAAGGCGTTCTTGGCGTAATCCATAATATTCAGCAAAACCCGCAGGACTGGATTTTAAAGAGGAATCCAGTTTTAAAATGCCATGCTCCAGCCCATTAGAATACAGCTCTGACAAGACAGTAAATAATTGCCCTCCCATTCCCCTTAAACCAGGAACCTCCATCATTATGTGCATGAGTAATGGTAACGGGTTGAAATGTTTTAGCGAATTAGCCCTCAGCTCATATTCCAGCGCCCAATCACTCGGACCCGCCATGGCCCCCTTTTTAATGGCCTGATCGGATTCTTCAACCTCACTCTCATCAACCATTTTGACTTCTATAATGGTTGTATCATCATCACGCTCAGAATTTCCTACGAAATCACTCACTTGCGACTTAACAGTATCAAATATAAATTCAGGGGATAAGCCGTGGCTGAATATGGCCTTTAGGCGATCCTCTCCAAACATATCTCCCTTAGCATTTCGGGCTTCAATGACGCCATCTGACCACATATACAATCGGTCTCCTGAAGCCATTGAGTAATCAACCATATCAGCATCAAACTGTTCACTGCTCAATACCCCTAGCGGTAAATGATTTGAACGAATCGTTTCGAGCTTGGCGCCATTATCAGACAATAAATAACAATCAGGAACGCCGCCCATCCAAATACTAACGCTGCGTTTAATAAAACTTAGGTCGATGACCGCCGCACAACAAAAAAATCCCACCGGAAGAATCGTTTTAAGCTTTAAATTGATTTCCTTAAGAATTTCTTGAATGCCAAACCCTTTGGCCGACATGCCATAAAATATTTCCGCGAGTGGCATAGCACCAATAGCAGCAGGTAAACCATGCCCGGTAAAATCTCCTAGAAAAACATACATACCACCAGAAGGCTTATACGCTGCCAGCAATACGTCACCATTAAAAACAGCTAATGGCGATATAATATATTGTATATTGGAAGCGTTTAAACAACCGGAATGGGCAACATTGTCAAAAACCGTCTTCGCCACGTGCTGCTCATGCAACATGTGCTGATTATTTTCAACAATCGTATCCCGCTGCTTCTGCAAGGTCTCATGCATAATACGCATACGACTAAAAGCATCAATTTTAGCTTTCAGGATAATATGATTGTAAGGTTTAGAAAGGAAATCATCGCCAAATTCTAGGCAGTCAGCCAAACTTTGAGCATCCACTAAGGATGTTAGATAGATAATAGGGACAAGATCTTCACCGGCTAAAATCTTGATCTCTTTTGCAGCCCCCTTGCCATCTAATACAGGCATTAATACATCCATTAGGATGATGTCGGGGGATTCTTTGACGTAGCATTCGATTGCTACCTTGCCATTTTCCGCCTGAACGACTTCATGACCTTGTTTACTAATGATTTTACTTAATAATAAACGATCTGAAGAATTATCATCAGCAATCAAAATTTTCATTCAAATTACCCAATCGTTATATTATTGAATGGTAAAAAGCTGTTCAAAATTTGAAATTGTTAAGATTTTTTTAACATCATCATTACACTTAGAAATTTTCACGTTGGATTTATCACCACCAGCATGATCTCGTAACAATAGCAGCATGCCTAATGCCGAACTATCGAGGTACGATGTGCCGCTTAAATCCACATTATAAGTATCAACGCTAGAAGCTACTTTCTCATACGCATCCCGAAATTCTTGATGCGAACTAAAATCAAAGCGCCCATTAACCTTAATTGTTAACTCTTTTTCACTATTATTGAAATCTGATTGAACACCCATCTTTTATATCTCCTTGGCCGTTAATCTAATCTTAGACCAAATTTAGCATTAACCTAAAATATAGATTTATCATTTTTTCTGAGCAGACTTCAACATCTGTTGTGAAATGTTCTGTAACGGCAAGACTTCATCAACAGCACCGATATTGAACGCTGCTTGAGGCATTCCCCATACGACTGAAGTAGCTTGATCTTGCGCATAGGTAATCGCCCCTGCTTGCTTTAACCTTAGCATACCATTAGCACCATCCGCCCCCATTCCCGTTAGCATTACCGCAACCACTTTAGAGCCATAAGAGTCTAAAATGGAATTAAACATAACATCAACAGCAGGACGATGTCGGTTCACTTTCTCTGTTTGAATAATACGACAGACTTTTTTAGCCCCCGACGTCGCAATGGTTAAATGAAAATCACCTGGGGCGATATAAACGCAGCCAGGGCGAATAATCATACCTTCTTGAGCCTCAAAAACTTCCATCTCTAAGCATCGATTTAGACGCTCAGCAAATGAAGTGCTGAATACTTTTGGTATATGCTGAGTAATCAAAATAGGGGGACAATTAGAAGGGACTGTCGATAACAAGGTTTTAATTGCTTCCGTTCCCCCTGTTGAAGCACCTACCGCAATAATTCGTTGAAAAGCTCCTGTAATAGGCACGATTGCTTGCGCCGCTTTCTTTTCTTGAAAAGGCTGAACTCGGGCGGTTGAGGCCATACGAACTTTATCAACCAGGTCGTCGGCAAAGATGCGTAGCTTAGTTTCAGTTTTTGCTTTTGGTTTGCAAATATAATCAACAGCGCCCAACTCAAGAGCCTCAAGAGTTTCTGGCGCGCCACGCTCCGTAAGCGTTGATACCATCACTACGGGCATTGGGCGCAGGCGCATAAGATTTTTCAGAAACTGCAATCCTGTCATCTTCGGCATTTCGATGTCTAAGGTTAAAACATCAGGTGACAGTTGTTTAATTTTTTCTCTAGCGACGAGCGGATCTTCAGCACTACCAACCACTTCAATATCATCACGACTATTTAATATTTCCGTTAGCATCTGCCGAATTAGAGCAGAGTCATCAATCACTAATACGCGTATTTTAGCCATTAGATATCCTAAAATAACTCAATATTATTGTTCATAAGTACAGAATCTTTATCAACAGAAACATGTTTTTCATACTCAGCTTCTCGACGAATAATGGTATCGTTTTTAACATTTTTGATACGTCTTACCTTCACGCAGCCAGTATCGGGAAAATATAATACTTTACGAGCATAAATATCTCCGACATCACTGGCTTCAATTTTCAATTGTTCAGCGGCTAAATATTTATGCACAAATAAAATATTCTTTTGGCCAATATCCGTCATTTTTGCCATCATCTGGCCGCCACCAAATACTTTAACTTCAAAATTTCTCTTTTCACCACCACGCTTTAAAATGGCATTAATCAAATATTCCATCGCCCAATTACCATAGCGTGATGCCGATGTAATGGGATTATTGCCCCAGCTATCACTTGAAAATTCAGTATTTTGTGGAAGCATGAAATGATTCATCCCCCCAATACCTTTTTTTCTATCTCGAATGCAAACTGAGATACATGACCCCAATACCGTAGAAATCATTTCCCCATGGGTTGATACATACAGCTCACCCGGTAATATTTTTGCTGACCAAACACCATGAATAGCATCCCAATAACGATTTATATGCTCAAAATCAATACTGAGCGGTGGTTGGCGAGAAGCATGGGAATGATTTGGAAGCGCTGACATTATCGAATCTTCCTATAAATAGTATTGCCTATATTTTCAAAGCGATCACTAATACCATGAAGATTTTCTGAATGACCAATAAATAAATAGCCCCCCATTACCAGCATTTCTGCATAACGATCAAACAGCAATTTTTGGGTAGGTTTATCGAAATAAATCACCACATTACGACAAAAAATAAAATCGAAAGGACCTGACATAGGCCAAGATTCTAATAAATTGAGCCGTTTAAAGTGCACAAACTGATTTACTTTATCTTTTACTTTTACTTCTTTTCCGTCAGCGCCATGCTGAAAATAACTCTTTATTGTATTCTCTTCTAAACCATCAACCTCTGAGGCCGAATAGATGCCTGCTCGCGCTTTATCTAATACTTCAGAATCTAAATCTGTCGCTAATATTTTTACATCCCAATCGGAAGGCAGGCCAAATCTTAATAACGTCATCGCAATTGAATAAGGTTCCATTCCGGTTGAGCAACCCGCCGACCAAATTCTGACGCGTTTTTTCGCGCTATTATTTTTCTTTACTTCTTTTAATACGGTTTTATATAAATATTCGAAATGATGTTTTTCTCGAAAAAATGAGGTGAGATTGGTAGTAATAACGTTGATAAAATTAGACAGTTCTTTTTCTAAATTTTCTTCTAAGAAATCTAAATAAGCCGTAAAACTCATTAAATGCAATTTGCGTACACGACGGGCAATGCGTCCGTATACCATATCTTGTTTATGCTCACCCAGAACAATACCCGTATAACGTCCGGCTAAATCGGCAATGCGCTGAAAATCTTTATTCGTCATAGGAAATTCCTTTTCCCTATAATCCAATCTTGGCGAGTGATTCGACATATAATTCCTTAGAATTCCTGCCATTCATCATCAGAGGAGTCGCTCATCGCAGCACCTTGACTATGATGAGGATTATTGATGACGGGTATTGCAGGGGCAGAATACGTAGGCTCTGAGCTATTGACAAAACCCGTCATCATGCCCGCTGAGTGACTGAGGATAAAAAAGTCCATTAACTTCATCATGCCCCTAGATTGTTCGGCCATTGCCTCACCTGCCGCCGTTGCTTCTTCAACCAATGCCGCGTTTTGTTGTGTCATTTCATCCATTTGGGCAACCGCGCTATTCACCTGTTCGATCCCTGATGACTGCTCTTGCGCAGCAATGCTAATTTCTTCAATCATGTCAGTAACACGCTTCACCGAAGATACAATATCTTCCAAAGTTTTACCTGATTCATTGACTAAATTAGTACCCGCATTTACTTTTTCAACACTGTCTCGAATCAAGTCTTTAATTTCTTTTGCAGCTCCCGCTGAACGCTGGGCCAGGTTTCTAACCTCACCCGCCACTACGGCGAACCCGCGCCCCTGTTCACCAGCCCTAGCGGCTTCAACAGCTGCATTTAACGCCAATAAGTTTGTCTGGAATGCAATTTCATCAATCACACCAATAATATCGGCAATTTTATTACTGGCTTGGTTAATTTCATCCATTGCAGTAACCGCACGACTAACAACTTCACCACCTTGCTCAGCTTGTTTACTTGCTGATACTGCTAGTTCAGTCGCATGGGTAGAATTTTCACTGGTTTGCTTAACCGCACTGGTCATTTCTTCCATGCTTGAAGCCGTTTCTTCAAGATTGGATGCTTGTGATTCGGTACGTTGACTTAAATCAGCATTACCTTGAGCAATCTCGTTTGCCCCCGTTGCGACGGTAGAGGCCGACTCGCGGATATTGGTAATGATTTCAGTTAATTTAGCGACGGTTGCATTAGAGTCTTGTTTTAACTTGCCAAATGAACCGTGATAATCAGCCGAGATAGTTTCTGTTAAACGACCATGAGCCAAGGCATCTAGAACACGGGCGGTATCGTTCACAACACTATCAGCAATGCCAACCAAGTTATTTAGCCCATTCGCTAAACTCAAGAAGAAACCGTCTTTATCTGATGTATCTAAACGGTGTGATAGGTCACCATCAATCGCAGCTTTAACTAAGTTTCCAACTTCTTTTTCAACGGCGACTTCATCAGTACGATCCATCCACTCAACCACAGCCCCTAAACGATCACCTTTTTCATTTTTAATTGGATTGGCGATAAGAGAAAATGTACGACCACCTACCATTATTTGTGCTTCATAGGTACTTTGCATTTTTGCTAATAAGTTGCGCTGATGCGATGGGTTTTTATGAAAGACATCGATATTTTGGCCGACCAGGTTGCTGGCATCAAAATTAGGCAAGTCTTTACGAATATCACCTTGCGCATTACTCATCATTTTTTGAACAGCAGCGTTCATATAAATGATATTGCAATCATTGTCTGCAATCATGGTATTACCAGAAACAGAATCTAGTGCTTGTTTCACTCGAGCATTAGTATCCGAAATAACGTTCTCAGCTATTTCTTTCGCTAAGGCTTCGGTCTTATCTCTCCACTCAACGACGGTTCCTAAGCGCTCACCATTATTGAAGACTGGCGTCGCTATTAAATTAAAAGTACGAGGGCCTACGTTAATATCGGTATTGTAGACATCCGAAAGTTTAGCAAGCATCGCACGTTGATGAGAAGGCTCTTTATGAAACTGATCAATGTTATTACCAATAAGGTTATTAGCATCAAAACTCGGGAGCTCGGCTTTTAAATCACCTTCGGCAAGCTTCATCATGGCTTTGACGGAATCATTCATATAGACAATATCAAGATTGGTATCTGCCATCATAACGTTCGTCGTACATACATCCAGTGCTTTACGAATACGAATATTTTCTTCTGATGCTTTTTGCTCGATCTTGTCTTTTGCTAACTCTTCTGTCTTATCAAGCCATTCAACCACGGTGCCTAGGCGTAATTTTTCGCTTGAGAATATCGGGGTTGCTATCAAACTGAATGAGCGACCACCGACGACGATTAAGGTTTTGTATGTGTCGCGTAAACTAGCAAGCATATTTTGTTGATGAGCAGGATTTTTATGAAATATATCAATGTTACTGCCGACTAAGTTTTCACTATTGAAGTTAGGAAGTTCCGTTCTTATCTCAGCCTCCGCCGCCTTCATCATCTCTCTAACGGATTCATTGGTATAACAGATATCATTATTCTCATCGGCAAGCATCACGTTAGTATTGCAAACATCTAATGCTTTTATTAAGCGATCAGTGACGATGAGTTTTTCGGCGCTGCCTGGGACACTGTATTTAGATAATTGAAACCAGCCGAATATGATAGAGATAGCCAACCCTATCACCGCGATTACCACCGAGAGTCCTACATTAGCCGCCGTAATGGCCAGATAAACTAATGCTAATGCTGAAGGGATAATTGTGAGTGTTGGAATTTTCCAGTGTGTTAAATTTTGCTCTTCAGACATGATATTTATCCTGTTCATTATCAAGTGCATACTTTAGTTATAAATAAAATTCATTAACTAAAGTTTATTGCTATTCTTTTTTCTTTTGTTTATTCGTTATCGGCCATTTGATTAGAAGTTAAATTTAATAACTGCTTATCAATGGTTAAAAGTCGCTGAACATCAAGAAGAATAATCATGCCGTCATCAACCGATACTAAGCTGCGGATAAACTCCGTATTTAAATCTTCGATCAAATCAGGACTATTGCGGGTATCAGAATCTTTTATTGAATGAACATCAGAAACAGCATCAACGACAATGCCCATGACTCTTTCGCCACGCTCGGTCTCAACTTTAAGAATAATCACCACAGTCACGGGACTATATTCAACCCGCTCTAGATTAAAACGACTGCGTAAATCCATAATAGGAACAATGGTTCCTCTCAGGTTTATTACCCCTTTGATATAATCTGGGGCATTAGGGATAACCGTTGTTGGCTCCCAACCACGAATTTCTTGAACAGCAAGAATATCAACACCGTATTCTTCATCAGCCATAATAAACGTCAAATACTGCTGCTCATCATCCGGTTTTACTCCGGAGACAGCATCGGCATTATTTGATTGTGCTGTACTTGTCATAACTTTTTTCCTTAAGCAGCTTGAGTTTGATCATCAGGATTTTTATCACTCGGTTTATTATTTAATCCTGAAACATCAACAATTAACGCGACCGTGCCATCACCCAAAATCGTTGCTCCTGAAATAGAGTCAACTTTTTGGTAGTTCTGTTCGAGGCTTTTAATGACAACTTGCTGCTGGCCTAATAGTTCGTCGACAACAATTCCAATTTTTTCGTTATCGCCTTCAACTACTACCAGCATGGCCCCTTCTAAATCTTTCTTTTCAGCGCCCGTATTAAAAATATCCTGCAGGCACAGTATCGGAATGTAATCATCACGAAGCTGCATAACATACTGGCTGCCAGTAATATTATTGAGCATGTGTTTTTCTAATTGAATGGACTCAACAATAGAAACCAATGGAAAGATGTAAACTTCTTTGCCAACTTTTACTAACTGACCATCAAGAATAGCAAGCGTCAGTGGTAATCTTATTGAAAATATCGATCCCTTACCGGGGTGAGAGGTTACTTCGATAGAACCATTAAGCTCTGCAATATTGCGGCGCACAACATCCATGCCTACACCTCGGCCAGAGACATCGCTAACAACATCGGCTGTCGAAAAACCTGCTTGAAATATTAAATCGTAGATTTGTGAATCGGATAACGGATCGTCTTGCTGAATTAGGCCTTTTTCAATCGCTTTGCTGCGAATTCGATCCTTATTTAATCCTGCGCCGTCATCTTTCACCTCTATGACAATATTGCCGCCATGGTGATAAGCGTTCAGTGTTATCGTGCCGTTTCTAGATTTTCCGTTAACGATCCGTTCTTCTGCACACTCAAGCCCATGATCTAAAGAGTTCCGTACTAGGTGAACGAGAGGATCACCAATTTTTTCCATTACCGTTTTATCAAGTTCAGTATTTTCACCTAACATCACTAAATCGACTTGCTTCCCTAGCTGCTTACTTAAATCACGGACCAAACGAGGAAAACGGCTAAACGCAAAGCTGATAGGAAGCATGCGAATTTTCATCACACTTTCTTGTAGCTCTCGAGTATTTTGTTCGAGTTGAGAAAGTCCTTCTTGTAAACGCTGTAAGCGATCCATGGTAAATTCTTGGCCAAGCTGACCGAGCATGGACTGAGTAATTACAAGTTCTCCCACCATATTGATTAAGCCATCAATTTTGTCGATAGATACTCTAATAGACGTATTTTCTGTGGTTTTTGCTTTCTGTTTCGGGGCTACTTTTTGTTCTGATTTTGGTTCTGATTTCTGCTCAAGTTGAGGAGCTTCTGTAACTGGAGCTTCTGTAATTGGAGCCTCAGGAATTGAAGGTTCAATACCTGAAGATTCAATAACAGGAACGACCACATTAGCCGACGTAATTTCTTCATCAATAATGGAATCATTTTCCGTCTGCTCTAAAGCATCGATCTCGATCTCTGCATTGATGTCAGCAGGCGACTCTGATAAACGCTGATAGCGAATCTCGCAGTCATCAACGACCCATTCAAAAATTTCTTCCATATCCGATAATTCAATATCGGCATAAATATAAAGCGTCCAAGATAGATAGCACATTTCAGGATGCATCTCAGAGAATGCTGGCAGCTTCTCTAAATGAGGAATGACTTCTATTTTTCCGCCATCTTCTGCTTCGGCTAAATCCTGCAACTCACGAAACATGCGATAAGGTTCATTTCCTGTGCAGAGCACGTCTTCACAAGGTAAAAACTCAATCTTCCAGCCTGTTACTGCACTGCTGTGTATTAACGAGTGAGACTCGTCTTCTGAACCAGAGCCTACGTCGTCAGCCGCTAAATTATCAGCAGGCAAAGCATCATCATTACCATCAGCATTGGCTAAAATGGCCTCAAATTGGCTTTTTAAGCTATCTGCTTGCGTCATATCAGGTTCAGAACCTGCTTGTAAATCACTCATTAATCCGCGCAGGCAATCAACACATTCTAAAAATAAATCGATATGTTCTTGAGTGATATGGCGATCACCTGAGCGTATTTCATCCAATAAGGTTTCGACAACATGCGTGAAGCTTGATACTTGCTGAAAACCAAAGGTTCCAGCCCCACCTTTGATGGAGTGCGCTGCACGAAAGATGGTATTGATTGTTTCTGCATCAACTTCATTCAAATCCAATGCTAACAAGCTGGATTCCATATTATCCAAACCTTCAAAGCTTTCCTCAAAGAAGACTTGGTGAAATTGTGAGAGATCAATGCTCATAATAATTAGCCTAAAACTTTCTTGATAGTATTTAGCAATTGCTCTGGATTAAAAGGCTTTACAATCCAGCCTGTCGCACCGGCTTTTTTACCTGCCATTTTTTTATCGCCTGCAGATTCTGTCGTTAACATAAGCACGGGCACAAACTTATATTCACTCAACTTTCTTAACTCAGAAACCAATTCAATACCGTCCATCACTGGCATGTTGACGTCGGATAAAACAAGATCAAATTTTTTGTTTTTAGCAATGCCTAGGGCTTCGCTACCATCACATGCTTCTTCAACGTCATAGCCCGCACCTTTCAATGTGAAAGCGACCATTTGTCGCATTGATGCTGAATCGTCTACTGCTAGAATGCTTGCCATTGGCGTACTCCTTAAATAACTACTGCGTAATAGGGTGTGTTAAATCAAGTGGCTCTGTAAGCCCTAAGAGCTGAGCCACATTTAGAATTGCAGGAGAAGGTTTCACCCATTTAACGGTATGTCCTTGTTCTTTTGACATGCGTAGCAAAGCTAAGATGAGTTGAAGCGAAGCGGTATCACATTGCTGAACACGATCGGCAATTAATTCGATGTAATCATTTTCTTGTGCTGCTGCCTCTAGCTGACTGTATAAGCTCTCTACGTGCTCAATAGTCATGCGTTCACCGCATTCAATTTGCTTTGCCTCAGGCATATCATTCCAATTCTATTTTCATTTATTATAAGAATAGACGGCTATTTGAAAGCTGCTCATTAAGATGGGAAATTTAGGAGAGGTCGACTGATTTTATTTTTCTTGATGGCTGAATTACGCTATTTATAAGCCTCTATTTATAGACTTCTATTTCTTGCGCTGCGAGCGGCAAACTCATCCATCAGCTTTTGGTCCTGTTTTTCGGCCGTCGCGGCCAGTTGTGAATTAAGCTTTTCTATAAGTGTGCGTAATGCCTGTGCTTTTGAACGTGAGGCCAGATAGACTCGCTGAGCACCCTCTGCCTGCTGTTCAACCAAGTTGATTTGCTGCTGCTGATGTCCACTGGCATCTTTAATCTGTTCGATAAAAGCAATGGTATTTTGTATTTGGCCACCTCGAATGGCAACAGTTTGCTGGCTGGTTAAGCTGCTACGATACTCCGCCATATATTGATCAAGCTGAGTCAGCTTTTCTTGTTCTTGCAGCAATTTCTGCTGATAAATGCCCCAGCTTTTAAGGTCTGTTTTTTCTTTCTCTTCTGCCATGGCCAAAACAAACTGTAGGCGCTTAACGCGTTGCTTGCTCATGGGTTATCCATTTGCCATCGTTTGAGGATCCGCATTCGCTGTTTGCGGTACATCTGGCAAAATCTCATTCAATCGCTCTAAACTTTCACCAATTTTGGCGCATTCGTTAAGATCTTGCTGTAAGAATTTTTGAATTAAAGGCATTCGATTAATCGCTAAATCCAACGTAGGATCAGATCCTGCCTGATAAGCACCAACACTGACCAAGTCTTTATTTTCTTGATAGTGTGCATATAACTGGCGCAACATTTGGGCTTTACGCAGCCATTCTGGTGGCACAATTTGCGGCATCGCACGACTGATAGACGCTTCAATATCAATCGCAGGATAGTGCCCTTCATCCGCAAGCTTTCGTGATAATACGATATGGCCATCAAGAATCGCTCGGCTAGCATCGGCCACAGGGTCCTGTAAATCATCCCCTTCACTCAGCACAGTATAAAAAGCCGTGATCGATCCACCTCCCGCTTCACCATTACCTGCTCGTTCAACTAATTTAGGAATTTTAGTAAATACCGATGGCGGATAACCTTTGGTTGCTGGAGGCTCGCCTACGGCCAGAGCGATTTCTCGCTGAGCTTGTGCATAACGTGTTAGAGAATCCATCAGCATGAGGACATTTTTCCCCTGCTTGCGATAATACTCTGCCACCGCGGTACAATACATTGCCGCTCTTAAGCGCATTAATGGCGCATCATCGGCAGGAGAAGCAATCACAACCGAACGCTTCATGCCTTCTTCACCTAAGATTTCATCAATAAATTCTTTTACTTCTCGTCCACGCTCGCCGATCAACCCCACGACCGTAATATCCGCTTCGGTAAAACGGGTCATCATGCCTAACAGCATACTTTTACCCACACCACTACCCGCAAACAAACCGATTCGCTGACCACGACCGACGGTTAATAATGCATTAATGGAACGTAAACCAACATCCAATGTTGTTCGAATAGGGTCACGATGCAGAGGATTTATTTGTTCGCCCTGCAATGAACCCTGTTCGGCGTGTAAAGGGCCTTTGCCATCCAGTGGACGTCCGATACCATCAACAACTCGCCCTAATAGCTGGAAACCAACAGGTACGCCATCAGAGCCGCTGAGTGGGCTGACCTTAGCCCCTGCCTGCAAACCATCAACTTGCTCAATCGGCATTAAAAATACACGGCTGCCATCGAAGCCAACGACTTCTGCTTCGATATTACTATCGTCTTCACGCTCTACCATGCAGCGATCGCCGACTTTGACCACCAAACCTTCAGCTTCTAGTGTTAAACCCACCATCCGAATCAGCCTGCCACTGGCTTTTTTCTTTAATGATAAACTGTCGAGGTCAATGGTTTTTAGCTGGTCGCTTAAGCTCACAACGAATCACCTTCGCTGGCGTCATCATCCAGCGCTTCATCGTCTTCTTCCTGGTCATGTTCTTCTGGTGCTACGTCTTCTGATACGCTTTCTGCTATTTCAGTTTCCTCGACAACTTCATCTGCTGGCTCTTCTTGTTGCTCACCTTCAATATCGGTTAAATCGAGTTTTTCACATTGCGAATCAATTAATTCGAATACTTTCTGCATGCGTTCTTGGTGACTAAACTCAATTAAAGATTGCTTAGTCGTAATTCGGGCACTGCCAGTAACAAGAGCATCATCTATTTCAAAATCGACCTGTTGACCTAAATAGGTTAACCCCTGTTCTAAATAAACGGCATCACTGCGACTCACAAATACTTGAATATTTTCTGCACCACCTGGCAACTGCTTAAGAGCAGCAGTCACTTTATTGACAATCTGATCGTCGCCTTGCTGTAATTCTCTTTCAATAATCGTTTCGCACGCTGTTTTAATAAGCTGACTGAGTACCTGCGGCAGTGCCGCATCTTTTTCACTTAAGCGTTGCTCTAACTGCTTCACCACTTTTGCCAAATTATCGGCGGCTAACGTAATTTCTTCTTTACCTGCGGCGAGCCCTTCAGCTTGTCCCGCTTCAAAACCAATACGATTGCCTTCTTGCTTACCTTCTTGACAGCCTGCTTCTTTGCCGTCGATTAACCCTTGTTTTTTACCTTCAGCTTCGCCTTTTTCTCGACCTTCATTCAGGCCCTGTAGAAAGCCTTCTTCATACCCTTCACTGCGAATGGCTTCAAGTTCTTCAACGGTTATCGGCTCGACGACTTCAACCTCTTCTTCCATCGTTTCAGGAACTTCAGAATGAGCATCGTCTTTAACTGGGCCACCCCGCCAATAGGGCAAATCCCAAGGTTTAATTTCGATATCTTCACTACCGGCTTTAAACTCTTCTTCCTCTGGATCTATAGAATCGATAGCATCATTCATAATCGTAAGCGGCAACATGGTTTACACCATAGCCTCACCACCTCCTCCTAAGATCATCTCGCCAGCGTCCGCCAAACGACGAGCAATAGTAAGAATTTCTTTTTGCGCACCTTCAACTTCACTGACCTTCATCGGGCCTTTTGCCTCTAGATCATCGCGGAGCAATTCTGCGGCACGCTTAGACATGTTCTTAAATATTTTCTCTTGTACCGCGTTATCTGCGCCTTTCAATGCAACGACTAATAAATCGGTTGAAACTTCACGCATTAAGGCTTGAATGCCTCGATCATCAACATCAATTAAGTTATCAAAGACAAACATTAAGTCTTGAATCTGATTCCCCATGTCTTCATCACTTTCTTTAATCTGCTCAAGCAGGTCATTTGCAATGGTGCTATCCACCAAGTTAACAATACTGGCAGCCACTTTAACCCCACCCATCGTTTGCGTCTGAGTACCGGCTTTACCCGAGAATTGACGCTCTAAAATATCGTTCAATTCTTGCAGTGCCGCAGGCTGAACCGCTTCTAACGCCGCCACACGCATAATAATATCGAGGCGCACTTTTTCATCAAAGTTCGATAAAATCTCTGCCGATTGATCAGGATCTAGATAGGAAATAACAATGGCTTGAATCTGTGGGTGCTCATGACGAATAAGATCGGCTACTTGGCGTGACTCCATCCATTTCAAAGAATCTAAACCGGTGGTACTGCCGCCCAATAAAATACGATCAATTAACGCGCCCGCTTTATCGTCGCCTAGCGCTTGCTTAAGCATATTACGGATATAGTCATCTGATCCCAATCCCATGCCCGTTTGGCCACTCACGGCCTCTAAAAATTCTAGAACAACACCTTCAACTTGTTCTTGGCGCACATCTTTTAGCGTCGCCATCGAAGTACCTACTTTTTGTACTTCTTTAGGACCCATGTGTTTCAGAATTTCAGCGGCGTCTTTTTCACCCAAACTCATCAATAAAATAGAAGCACGCTCTATTCGAGAAAGATTCGCTAATAACTCTTTCTGGTTTGTCTGTGCTGGCATATTGTCAGGCATTATATTTCTGCACCTTAATCATCTTGACGGCTATTCGTTTAATCATGCTAGTCATCGCCGTTATTGATCCATGAGATAACCAATTGAGCAACTCGAGCAGGGTCTTCGGCAATTAAGCCTTTTAATGCATCCAGCTGTCGCTCAAAGCTTTCAGAAGCGCCAGGAAGAATAAAATCATCCGCTCCTGATAGGGTTACTCGATCTTCATCAAACTGATCTTCAGCATCCGACAGCTCATCCAAGCCTAGATCATCTTCATCCTTACCGTTATTGGCAATGCTCTTAATGGTAGGACGAATAACGCCAAAGATGAGCACCAGTAAGAAGAGACCCGCCAGCACCTGCTTCATGATTTCCCAAAACCAAGGCTGAGTCCAAAATTCAGGGCTGCCAAGTCCAACTTCGCCTTTACCCATAAAAGGCGAATTAATGACATTAATACTATCCCCTCTTGCAGCATTAAAACCAACTGCATCTTTAACCAATATTTCTAAACGATCTAAGTCGGTTTCCGCCCAAGGTAAAAATTGAATGTCGCCTGTTTCAGCATTGATCGATTCTTTGTCGTTCACGACAACGGCAACGGTTAGACGATTGATTTTTCCGACTTGCTGCTGTTTGTAGCTGATGGTGCGATCGACTTCATAATTACGTGTTGTTTCACTGCGTTTTTCCATAGGAACAATAGGCTCGCCTGTCGCAGGATCTATTTGCTCTGGTGCAGCGGCCTCACCGGGAGGCTGATTCGATAATGCGCCTGGAATGCCTCCATCTTTCGCATTAACCGTTCGCTGATCAATCAATTGCTCACTGCGAATAGCAATAAGATCTGGATTAAAAATTTCTTCCGATTGCTCAACCACAGTAAAATCGATATCCGCTGAAACCTCTGCTTTATAATTTTCGACACCTAATACCGGTTTTAAAATACTGTTAACTCGAGCGCTAATAGAGTCTTCAACGCGTTCCGTATATTGCAGCTGCTTAGTCGCCAACATTTCTTGATTATCATTTTTGATCTTCGATAGCAGATTGCCTTTTTGATCAACGACGGAAACAGCGCCTTTATCCATTTCGCTGATCGAAGAAGAAACAAGATTTACAATGGCTTCAACCTGATCTTTATGTAAATTAGCCCCTGCGTATAATTCCAAAAAGACCGAAGCTCTTGGTTTGCGATGATCTCGAACAAAAACAGATTGCTTAGGAATGGCTAAATGCACACGCGCATTACGAATCGCTTGTACACTCGCAATGGTCCGCGCCAATTCGCCCTCTAAACCGCGACGATAGCGGGCTGTTTCAATAAAATGACTGGTACCTAAATTAGATTCATTATCCAATAATTCTAAGCCCACCGTTTTATCATCAATCAAGCTAGCGGCGGCCAACTTCAAGCGCGCATCGTGTATTTCATCGGCACGTACCATTAGAACTTGCGATGATGGATCAATTTCAAACTCAATGCCTTCACGCTGTAAAACTTCAATAATTTCTTGCGCGTTATAATCCTGCATACGATTAATCAGCGGTTTATAGTTAGGCTCTTTTGACCAAATAAAAATAGAAACGGTTAGCGCAACCGCTAATGCCAAACCTCCTAAAATTGCTCCCTGTCGTACAATTGATAATTTATTAAAGCCCGCCACCACAGGGTGAACATTTTGCTCTAACTCATCAATAGAATCGTCAACGGCTAAATCAGTACCAGCATCGGCATTGGATGAAGAAGGGTTAGGAGTCGCTACCGCATTTTCCATTTAATAACGCCTCGTTAAACTGGCATATTCATAATGTCTTTATACGCTTCTAATAATTTATTGCGTACTTGTGACATTGCTTGAAAAGAAACACTGGATTTTTGCATAGCGACCATCACTTCCGGTAAATCGATATTAGGATCACCTTGGGTATAGCGCGTACTCATACTACCCGCATGCTGCTGGGTCGCATTAACATGATTAATCGCGTTGCCCATCATTTCACCGATGCTAGGCGTATTTCCTGTTGGCGCAAGATTCATTTGATTACCAGGGCGAGTATCCAGTGCAGCAGCCTGATTAATCAAATCTTGCTGAGTCATTTCATGGCGGAATTGGCTCGGATTCATGGCCGAGCTAGGAGAAGGCGATGTGATCGATGGATCAAGCTGGCTACGCTGCTGTTGAAGCTGGGCGGCAAAACTGTTCTGCGGCGCACCAACGTTGCTATTCTGCATACCCGTTGCTTGCGTATTTAATCCAGCCGAGGCAGAAGGATCGGTGGTTTGTAATTGCTGACGCACTTGGCGCATCTGCAATAAAACAGAATTAATGTCTGCACTGTTAACCATAATTTTTACCTCAACTTTTTCTAAGTGAAATTGACACTTCTATTCAACTTCACTTAACTTTTTTTGGCACTTTCGCCTATTACTTATCCTTTTTGCAACTTACGGGCCAATTTTTGAAATAAAAAATGTGCGCAGTACTCATACCAACTGCGCTTCAATATCAATGCCTTCTTCACGTAATTTAGCGACCTTATAACGCAGGGTGCGTGGGCTAATACCTAAGCGTTCCGCAGCATCTTTGCGACTAGGCTCTTCATTAAGTGCTTGCACAATCAATTCAATTTCTCGCTGTTTCAAGTCACTGCCTAATGCATTCTCTGCCGACATTTCTAAAGGCATGTTTTCTGGCACTTGCGATACATCAAAGCGACGATTTTTCGGCACAGGAGTTAAGACTAAATCTTCAGCGGTAATTTGATTGCCTTGCTGCAATATCAACGCACGCTGAACGGTATTATCAAGTTCACGCACATTGCCAGGCCAAGGATGAGACAGTAATTTTTTCTGCGCATCGATACTCAGCTTCGGCACAGGCTTTTTCATTTTTCCTGCATGCTTTTGCAATAACAATTGCGTCAGCGGTTCAATATCTTCTATGCGTTCGCGTAATGGCGACCAGTTAAGTGGAAATACACTGAGACGATAATAAAGATCTTCACGGAAATGACCTTCCGCTACATAATCGGCTAGCTCGCGGTTAGTCGTTGCAATAATGCGCACATCCAAATCAATCGTTTTCTTCCCCCCTAAACGCTCAACCTGCTGTTCTTGTAAAACGCGCAAGAGCTTGGCTTGCAGCGAAATATCCATTTCGGTTATTTCGTCTAATAAAAGAGTGCCACCATTAGCTTGCTCAAATTTTCCGGGCGTCGCGGCATAAGCCCCAGTAAAAGCGCCTTTCTCATAGCCAAATAACATGGCTTCCAGCATATTCTCAGGAATTGCGGCACAGTTAATCGCGACAAATGGTTGACCTGAACGCAAAGAATGCTGATGAATGTAACGCGCCAAAACTTCTTTACCGGTACCGCTTTCACCCGAGATTAATACTGTAGAATCTGTCACCGCCACTTTTTCGGCGATTTGAAATAAACGCTTACTGGCCGAGGACTCTGCAATGGGAGCATCATCAACTTCAGCCACAACCGTTGGTTGATACTTATTAATCAAAGATAATAATTCTTGTACCTCAAACGGTTTCATCAAATAATCATTGGCACCCAACTGCATGGCTTTAACCGCTTGGCCAACATCGCCATACGCGGTCATTAAAATCATTGGCAACCAAGGCTGATTTTTTTTGACATGCGCCAAAAGTTCCAAGCCATCCATTTCTGGCATATTAATGTCGCTTAAAATAATATCCAACGACGACTGGGCAATCACTTTTACAGCATCCACACCATTACAAGCATCTTGAACCTGATGACCTTTTAGCATTAACGAATCGACAATCGCTTCTCTTAAATTTGGATCATCTTCAACAACTAAAATTTTCATATTTTTCTCCAGTGCTTATTATTAAATGCGAACATTTATATTCGAGGGCTAATGGCTAACAATTAATGGCTAGTGGCAACTGCTTTATCAACAATAGGCTGTGCCGGTAAACGCACACTCGCAATAGCCCCTTCTGCACTAGACGCAATATTAAATTCACCGTAATGCGCCCGAGCTATTGCTTGTACAACCGCTAACCCTAAACCGGTTCCATTACTTTTAGTTGTGAAAAAAGGCTGTAAAATTTGTTCGTTAATCGCACTGCCAAAACCAGGGCCATTATCTTGTATCTCAATAACTACCTGGTACTGCGCATCAACATTAATCCGAACCTTTAACTTTGCCCCCTGCCCACATGCTTCCAAAGCATTATTGACTAAGTTCATTAACGCGCCGATCAAAGCATCGCGATTACAATGAAGATGCACATCTACTTTATTCACTTGAAACTCACACGAGGCATTATGTTGCTGCAAAGGAATTTCAAGCGCTTCTTGCCAATCGCGTAATAACTGAGACAGTGCTAAATCATCGTTCAGTGGAGCCTCACCCCGGGCAAAAATCAGCATGTCACGAATTTGATGTTCTAAGTGATGCAAACGCTGCATCATTTTATGCGCAAATTTTTCACGTTGCTCAGGTGCTAAATCTTCATTTTGCAAATGCTCGCCATAAATCATGGCAGCACTTAAAGGCGTACGAATTTGGTGTGCAAGTGACGCAACCATATTCCCCATGGAAGACAATCTTTGATGCTGGCTTAAACTGTCTTGCAATTTACGTGTTTCGGTTTGATCGGTAATTAAAATAATTTGGCCGGGTTCAGAGCCCAAAGATGCGGTTTGCAAACTAACTCGGCGACCATCAACCAATGAGATTTCATGACCATCATCAGGCTTAGGACTAAAACTTGACGCAATCACATCACGCCAGCGCTTACCTAATAACACATCGCCCTTATTGAGAACCGCTGTTTCAGAGGTCGAGTTTTGCTGATCACTCTCAGGCAGTAATAAAGCTTGCGCAGCGGGATTACATTCACGAATTTTTCCTTCGCCATCCAGCAATAAAATGCCACCAGGCAACATATGCAATAAACTTTCAAGACGCTCTGCAATACGCTCTTTCTCTGCAAGTTCGCGCATTCGTTGCAATGAAACCTCGGCAAGCTCACCACTGAGTTCTTCAACTTTCGATTCTAAAAACTCATAGCTTTGAGAAAGCTGAGCTGACATAGAGTTGAATAAATTAAAAGCATCTTTTAGCTGCTCACGATTTAATTGCTCATGGGGAGCGCTATTTTTTTGTGCGGTATTAAATAAAGCGACGTTAGTCATAACATCTCCTGCTGGTGTCGAATTACCGACATCAAAAAAGTATTATGAGGTATTCAGCAATTAGCGTGCCGACTTTACGTCGTGAATATTTAAATAAAGCGCCAGAAAATAAGTAGACAGGATGAAAAGTCAAAAAAAAGCCCATAAAACAGGGTTTTATGGGCTTTTATCAATCTGTGTAAAATTATGCAGATTCTTTTTCTTTGCGGTTAAGGTCGTATTTACGCATTTTCTCAACCAGCGTCGTACGACGTATTTTTAATTTTTCAGCTGCACGCGCTACTACGCCAGTTGAATCGTCCAGAGCCTGCTGAATCAATGATTTTTCTAAATCATTTAAGTATTCTTTCAAGTCCAAACCATTGACGGGTAATAACGCAGGGGAATCAACACCCACTAAGCCATTTTCGACTTGCGTGACGTCTGCAATAACCGGGGCTTGCATCATGCCATTTTCATCGGTTTCATCAACATGGCGGAATTTTTTCGGTAGCTCATTCACACCGACAACACCATAAGGATGCAAAATCGCAAGACGTTCGACTAAGTTCGCTAATTCACGAACATTGCCATGCCACTCATGACGGCACAAAGACATAATAGCGGCCGAGTTAAAACGGATAGAGCCACGTTTCTCGTATTCCATACGAGAAATTAATTCATTCAATAGTAAGGGCAAATCTTCAACACGATCTCGTAACGCAGGCATTTCGATAGGAAAAACATTTAATCGATAGTACAAATCTTCACGAAAAACTTCACCCTCAATCATCTGTTCTAAATTTTTATGCGTAGCAGCAATAATGCGCACATTGGTTTTCATGGTTTTAGTACCACCAACCCGCTCATACGTATGCTCTTGCAAAACACGCAGAATTTTCACCTGCATATTCAACGGCATATCACCGATTTCATCTAAAAATAGTGTGCCGCCTTCGGCCATTTCAAAACGCCCTTGGCGCGTCGTAATCGCACCCGTGAAGGCTCCTTTTTCATGGCCAAATAATTCACTTTCTAACAACTCTGCTGGAATTGCTCCACAGTTAACCGGAACAAAAGGCCCTGCTTTGCGATTGGAGTGGTAGTGCAAGTTACGTGCAACTACTTCTTTACCTGTACCCGATTCACCAGTGATTAAGACACTTACATCTTTATCAGCAACTTGCATAATTAATTCGCGTACATTTTGAATTTGACGACTCGTACCCACTAAACTGCGAAATAATTGAACTTCACGACGCTCAGCACGACTTCTATTATGAGTAAACTGTTCACGGTAAACTTGGCATCGGTGTAGGCTATCTAATAACTTATTATAACTAGGAGGCATCTCAACATTGGCTAAGATCGCACGACGTAAATTTTCTGGAACTTCATCGGTATGCTCAGTACCAATATATAAAATAGGAGCACCATTATCCCAAGCAATAATATCTTCAACAATTTTCTCAAGTTTAACGCCCGTACAGCTTCCTAATAAAACTGCAGAAACATCATTACTCTCGCCAACCTCAGCATCAACCTGCGATCGCCAATTATTGCCATTGGCAGTAATTGCTTCTTCCCCAAGAAAATCTAAAATAACCTTTAGATCATGGCTGCGCTGACTGTCGTCATCAATCAGTAGAACCTTAATTTCTCTCCACATGGGATACGTGCCTTAATTTATAATTATATAGTCACTAGCATCCAAGCCAGTCCCCGCCATCATTTTGACTTCAGTATGATTAGTTAAGTATCTATCCAACAAGAGGTCAAACTTCTGACACAAATATTTTTTTATTTTTATAATAATATGTTCTATAAGACTTTTATAGCTGATTAGGACGCAAGATGACAAGCTTCTTTAAGCTCAAAATTGAGCTTAAAGAAGAATATGACAAAAAAAGCCACATTTTTATCCTTTTTGATTAGTCTTTATACAGACAGCACTTTCAAAGAAGACTCATTCTCGTTGCCCTGCCTATTGAGCTTTTTTCCATTAGCTGCCAAATACTCATCGCGAATACCATCCCAGCCCGACTTCACTTCTAACAACAGCTTCATTACCTCATCAACCATTGAAACATCATTAGCACTAGAAGCCTCTAATAAACGACGGTTCATATAATCGTACAAACGCTCAAGATTAGAAGAAATTTCACCACCGTTATCATGATCAAGACTCGACTGCAGTGTTGCAATAATGTCCATTACGCGACCAAGCAGTTTTGCTTTACCTTCATAGTTTTTTTCTTCAATCATATTCTTAGCTTGCGACATTCGAGTCAATGCGCCTTCCATCAACATCTGAATTAATCGATGAGGATCTGCACCTTCAACCTCCGATGTCATACCGACTTGGCGGTATTGATTTGCACCTTTGTTATACATAAATCAGCCTCTTGATTGGTTCTGCTTCTCCTTTCTTATGACGGCCAATAATACAAATACTTTAATAGTTTATTCAGTTTTATATTAAAAACTTAACGGTCATCCTCTGCCGCTGACAGCGGCAACAACCATAAAAAACTTGCAATAAATTCTCTAATCCACCAGCAAGATACTGATAAACCACTGATAAATAAGGGTTTATTTTTTTGGCATTAGGATTGCTTAGTCACAGTAACTAGAAATAATTTCGGTATAGAACCATGAACCTTTTACATGCCTCTGATGCAAAAACGCCCCGTCGAATTGATCTCGACTCTTATACCTTATTGGTACAAGAAGCGAACCGTGACTTCGCTAAATTACAATCAGCAGAACATGCCAAAGGCATAACCAACAATACAAGCAACGACAGTCAAAACGATCTAAACAAGTCTCTGCTAAAAACAGCCTTATCTAAGGTTCAGCAAGCGCTAGAAATTAACTCTACCGGTATTAAAGGGTTAAACTTATATGCACGCATAGAATTATTTCGCGATCGGCCCCATCAAGCACAAATCATCATTGAACGCGCACTCAATGCCAAACCCGATAGCCCTACCGCACTGTACAGCGCTGGGCACATTGCATTAGCGTTAGGTCAGCTTGAAAAAGCCGAACAGCATTTTAGTGCCTCCTTAAAAATATCAAAAGTCGCAACACGCTCAGCATCGTCTCTTGCTTACACTTACCTAGAGCAAGGCAAATACGTTGAAGCCTTTCAGCTTTATCAAGAACTGATCAAGACCCAAGCCAACGACCCGCACATTAGGAATAAGTTATTTGAATCGGCCTCACATATTAATGCCGATTTTTATTCACAAGAACTAGAAGCCAACGTATTGCGCTATTTAGAATTTGAGAATGTAGATCATTCGCTATTAAGAAATTTAATTACAACATTATTGCATCATAAATTTCAAATTAACCAAGCCAGCACGCCATTAGAATTTGATCAAATAGCCGCTGACCCATTATTACTCGGCAGCTTAAAACGCTTTTATTTTTGTGATGCGTTATTAGAACGCCTTTTTATTAGCCTTAGGCAAACCCTGTTATTCAACACAGTTCAAGACATGACCCTGCCCAGTGCACATATCAACCTAGCGCACGACATGGCGATACAAGCACAGCTAAACGAATACGTTTGGCCAGTCACAAAAGATGAAGAAAAAATAATAGACGGCTTAGAAGATTTATTATTAAAAGTCACACAAGAAAGCCAATGGCAACTTGAAGACATTGCGCCCGCACTCCTAATATTGGCGCAGTACCAAGATTTATCAAAATCAAAACTTGCACCCACATTAGCCTCAGCTCAAGTAAAACAGGCATCAAAAAACAGCTATCTGGCTGACATTATCGACTACGCCATTATTAATCGTGAAGCAGAAATTAAACTAGCAGAAACAATTCCTTATTGGTCACCTGCAACGTTTATTAGAAGCGAGCTTAATAGCAACGAGATTAAGAGAAACATGGTATCTGTAAAGGTACAAAACCAATACGAAGAAAACCCTTACCCGCGCTGGAAAGACATAGGGTTCAATACCGCCAGTAGTTATCAACAGGCGCTATTAAAAAACTTTCCACAATTAAACCTAAGCCATTGGCAAGGTAAGAAAAAATTAAACGTCTTAGTTGCAGGCTGTGGTACTGGTAGACAAGCCATTCGTTTAGCCAGCTACTTTAATGATTTAAACATTGTCGCCATAGATTTAAGCGGTCGCTCACTGGCCTATGCAAAACAACAGGCAAATAAATACAATGTGGATAACATTCAATTTATACAGGCCGATATTCTAGAATTCAGTGACTTCCCCATGTTATTTGACGTGATCGAATGCTCCGGAGTGTTACACCACATGGAAAACCCTGAACAAGGATTACAAAGTTTAAGTGCACTATTATCACCCACTGGCGTCATGAAAATTGCTTTGTACAGCGCAGCAGCGCGTAAGCAAGTAATCACTTTTAGAAAATTAATCGCACACAGCAACCAACAATCAAAGCAAAACGGCAGCGCAACCCTAGACCAACGTTTATTGCGCCAAGCGTTATTAATGAAGCAAATTCCAGGGGATTGGAGCGACATCATTAACTCCCCCGATTTTTACAGCATGAGTAACTGCCGTGACTTAATCTTTCATGAACAAGAACACCAACTTACCCCAAATAAAATTTCACAACTGCTAGCGAACAACCAACTCGATTTCATTGGCATGCTACCCACCACCAGCGCACGCCATGTATTTGAGCAGACAATTGGAAAGCTGAATGACAGCAAAACCAATAACAATACACTCGAAAACTGGCAACGAGTTGAACAACATAATGAAGAAATATTTGCAGGCATGTATCAGTTTTATTGCCGCAAGCAATCGAATATAGAATTTCTATGATATCGTGAAGCGATCTAACGTAGGTCGCGGCTTCAGCCCGACAATCATTTCAAAAAAACGTTGGCCTAAAGACCAACCTACACAAGACCTTACTACTTCTTCGCGTTATTCATCGCTTCAAACTGCTGGGTAATAAAATCCCCCGTCGAATTCAACTTCGATACAATCGCATCATTATATAAAAACTGGCTTTTTAAACGCGCTTCTTGGGCCGACATACGTTCGTCTAAGCGTTCACGTTTTTCGGCTAATTTTAACTTATCGTTATCTAAAGCGTTTAACTTATTAGAAATCAACCCCTCTTTGCTATCTAGCATCGACAGCAAGCTCGCATTTAACTGATCTGCGAAACCCGATATATAGGTCACGCTGCCGCGATCACCTAACGCTCCACCGGTAACTTTCATCCGAATACCACTAGAAGGGTCAATATTGCCCACTTGAGCTTTACCTGTTTCACCATCGGCTTGGCCGTTTACAAAACCAAATACCGCCGAGGTCGGACCAGGAACATCAATCATCTTAACTGAAGAATCAGCCCCAGTAGATGCTGAAATAATGCCAAACTTTTGGTACGCAAAAGAGGCAGGATCATTATTAAACTCAACTTCTACCGATATTTTATCTGCCTTAAAAACAGGGTCTTCATTAATCGCTGTTTGTAATGCAGCTGCTAAACCTTCACCCGTATTATAAGGCGCAGGCTGCGCTAAACTAATCTCGCGCTCAATACCATCCACTTCAATGGTAAACGTATTATTGGTGGCATTAAGATTTACACCCAACGAAAAATCAGCCGCGGTATTAGCAATATAAAAACCATTACTGGCTTTTTTATTGCCATCGGTTGCCGATAAATACTGACCGTTACCTTTGGCTTCTACACCATTAATTTTACCTTCAACGTTTTGCCCTACCGCTACTTTGGGCGTATAAATTGAAGCATCCTGAAGGCCAAAAATGGAAATCGCAGCAGGATCAAGATCACTAAACGAAACCTGAGTTGCATTACCACCAACATTCACCTGTAAAGAACCCTGATTTTTTTCAGCATCAAAAACATAACTCACATCCGCATTCAGGTCATACCCATAACGGCGAGTATCATCAAAGCCCAAGGTGTCGTAACCATTCGCTACCGTACTGGCAGCTAAACCTAAATTCGCCGAGGCATTGGCATCAATATTTTTAACCTCAATACTCGAGCCTGAGCCATAGGTTGCCGCTGTTTTCACGCCATTTTTAGATTGTGTTTCAAAAAATAAATTTCCACTGCCATCCAGCTTGGCCATTACATCACCGGCGGCAAACTGACCACTGGCTTGTAACCCGGTATCGAGCGCCCGCTGAACCATGGCTAAGGTAGACGAAGCATCATTGGTACCCGCGCTGCCATCGGCATTCACGTCCACATTAATATCAACGCCATCAACCGCAAGCGTGAACGTGGCATTATTGCCCACGCCACTAAAATCTATGCCCGTGGTAATGTTAGTCACCGCAGAACTGGTATCGCTCTGCGCACCACGGCCATCAGAGGTTATTTCTAAATATTCATTATGCCCGGTAGCAACCGATGCCAACTTCAAACCCGTACCGTCTAAACTGGCGGTTACAATACCCGCACCAAAAGCGGTATCTAAAGCCGCCTGAATATTAACGATATTGTCTGGATCGTTACCATTAACCACCACTTCTTTTTCGACACCCGAAACATTCAATGTAAAACCCGAATTAGCGGTAGTGAAGTCAATAGGCGCACTGATATCTCGACTGCCTGTGCCCGATTCACCGCCCTTGGTTAGCCCTGCAAAGGCCGCATCGGTACTTAGCGCCGTATTCATCGCCGCTTCAACCGCTGTCGCTAAATCTGCCCCGGTTAAATAGGTTCCCGCAGGCACGCTCACCTTTGCCGTTGTGCCAATACCATCAACCGCCATATTAAATTCAGTCGCTGAACCAAATGTTAAACCGGCATCATCACCATTGGTTTGTACACCTTGAGTTCCAATTAAACCAAGCGCCGTATCACTAGCAGAACTGCCTACGCCCGTTAAGTTAATGGTTTCAGCACTGCCCAAAGCCGATGTAGAAAATCGTAAAAATCCATTATCATCAAAATCAGCAATCACTCCACCACTCAAAGCAGTGGCATCAATGGCGGTTTGAATCGCCTGCAAGGTATCTTTACGATCACCAATCACGCTGTCGCCATTTAAATCATTGCCCGCCGCGTTCGCAAATACCGTCACCGCAATCGGGCCACCACCAATATCCAACGAAAAAGTCGCATTATTCGCAGCAAAATTAATCCCTTCCGATTCTGCAACAGCTTTATTACCAGGCTGCGTTGTCGAACCCTTACCTAAAAAAGCATCGCTGCCCAATGAGGTCAATGAAACACCTTCATAAAGCCCTTTACCTAAGGTATTAAACCCTAACGTATTGGCGCTATTAGAATCGGTACTGGTAAACGAGATTCTTGAATCTGCACCGTACTTATTTGAGGTAATCGAAAAGTTTTTATCGGTTGCGCTGTAATCAACGGTCACGCCATAAGAAAACTTTTTATAGGTTTCGTTACTGTTAATTTGAAAACCAATTTGCTTAGCTAACTCTTCACCCGTGGCATAACTGCCCGAGACTAGGGTGATTTGTTCGTTCTTGCCATTTAAGTTTAAAGTAAAATTATTATTACTTTCGTCAATCGTCACAGGGCTAGAAAAATCCAAACCCGCCACACTGCCGCCTTGATAAATGGCTTGCGTCGCTAACTGAGTCACCTCAATACCATACGTCCCCGCCTTGGTATTAATAGAATCGTTTACATAACGAATTTGCGCATCGTCAGCGGTTCCACTTTTAGCCAAAATACTAATAATAGAATCACGATCTTCTTTCATTGCTTTTGAAAAAACAGCCGGATCAAACTCCAATAAAAAATCACTGTTTCTATCGGTATTCACTCCCAGCTCGGTTAAAGAACGGTATTTAGTTCCCGCCAAACCATCAATTGGTTGGCTAATCATCGAACGAACCTGCGATTGAATACCGCGAAGGGTAGAATCCCCTAATAACAAACCCGCTTGATCGGTATCAGAATTGTACGAGGTCAATTCATCTGAGAATTTTTTGAAGTCGTTATACGCATTCACAAAGTCTTGAATTTTTTCTTGAATGCCTGCGGTATCCGGTGCAACCACAATCGAAATGGGTTTACCGACATCCGCCGATAATAAATTCAGCGTAACCCCTGGTACTACTTCTTCAATGTTATTAGATTCACGGGTAATAGTAAGACCATTGGCTTTTAATAACGCATCTTCGCCTTTTGCTGTTTCCGCCATCGTGCCTGGGCCGTTTTGCACTTCGTTGAACGCAATGGCAGAAAGCCCCGTCGTTGCCGCTGCCCCTGTTTCATCCAAGGTCATAATGCGCATGGCATTATTCTCGCCAGTCTCTTCTGCGGTAATCACCAAACGATAACCCGAGCCATCGTTAATAATCGATGCCTTAGCGCCGATATTGGCATTATTAATCGCTTCGCGAATACCGCTTAAGGTTTTATTCGAATCATCAATGGTAATCGGTGGGCCGCCTTTAGTCGGGTCAACATCTTGGCTTAAAAAACCACCGGTGCCATCGTACGTAATGGCACCAAAGGTAATTTGAATTTCACCCGTACCCATAATTTCATCGATACTGCTATACGCATCCGTCACAACACTGTGAGCTTTCGCCGTATTTAATACTTCTACACTGTAGGTGCCGGGCTCTGCAAGAATAGAGGCTTCAGTGGTTAAGATCGCTTCATCAGAAGAGGATGCTGTGGTTGATCCCGCCGTAGAAGGTAAAGACAATGCACTGGTCGCAGACTGTAAGGTAGACGCTAACGACTTGATTTCGCCATAGGCGGTAATACGCGCATCTAATATTGTCTCATCGCGCTCTAAGCGCTTATCGGAGGCTTCACGAGTGGCGCCGACAATTTTTTCAACCAAGTCGTTGGTTAAAACACCCGATCCTAACCCTAATGATTCAATAGCCGCCATAGCGTGCCTCCGCTCTTCAAAATATTCACACTGAAACGCAAAAACCCCAGTACTAACGTTATCGGCCAGTCTGGGGTTATTTTTAGCGGTGTTTTCCAAAAAATGCGTATTAGTGCTAGTAAATAGTCTCTAATGTCACACTTGTGCGCTAAACAATAACGATGGTTCTTCATCATTCAAGTTTTGCGCCAACTCCAAGGCTAATTCGTTCGGTATCTGACGAATCAATTCTGCAGACAGTGTGTCGTACACTTTAATCACTGTTTTACCGCTATCTTCATCCATTTTAAAATCAAGGGTGCGTTCGGTTGATTGCACATAATCGTTAAGCTTAGAAACGGCATCCTTAACCTGTTCTTCACTCGCTTCGGCAATCGGTTTCACATTTTGTGGCAACTCTTTGCCACTGATACCCATACCCTCAACTTTACTACCTTCTACACTGCTGACTGCTGATGCTTGCTCTTTTCCATAAGCGCCAGCGGCAGAAGAGGATGAAAGCGGTTTAGCGTTCTGTTGAACTAGCGAAATACGGTCGCTCATCGTTGCTTTCATATCGTTCATAAATCACCTCAATGGCTAAGATTCATAACTCTTAAAGGTTAAGCCCCTCTATCTATCTTACGAATAGAGAGGCTTGTTAAGTCTTAGACTTACCCTAGTAGAGAAAGAACCTGCTGGCCTGATGCGTTAGCCTGAGCGAGTACCGAGATACCCGCCTGCTGTAGCACGTTAGTACGCTGCAGTTCCGCTGTTTCTGCCGCGAAATCGGCATCTTGAATTCGCGAGTTCGCCGAGTTCAAGTTTTCAGAGGTAATTTGCAAGTTACT
>CAWVSY010000012.1:0-69558 GCA_963933055.1 uncultured Oleispira sp. | reverse complement strand
TAGAGGCAAACAACATATCCACATTAAGCTCTTTGTGCTTACCCGTATAACGGCCTACTTTGGCGGTAGGGTGAATACGAACAAACGTCGATTCTGCTTGATAAAGAATTTCTTCAAGGTGGGCCACAAACAAAATACGCTTGGCATTGACCTGTTTACTCTTTAGTTGACTTTTCTGCCACCTAGTTCGCAAGTAATACGAAAGCTACTCATTCAAAAAATGTTTCAGCTGAAACATTTTCAGACTACAGAGCCTTAGTGTGACTTTTCCCCACACAGCGACTACTCAACTTTATTTGAATTAAACAGTGTATTCGTGAAAATATTCATTTTTTTATTATTGATAAAATTATGTACGACTTCTAGAGGAGGGATATAGTAGCAATGGATAGGTGGGAATTCATCGTCAAAGAATTCACCCCCTGATTTAGACCTTAAATGGATTGCAGTATATGTTCGAATTGTTCCAGGAAATATAAAAACATTTTTAACATCGGTAACTTTACCTGTAGATAAAAGTGCTTTTTCATAAAAAAATTGCTTTACAATATCACTCCAGCCTGGCGCATTAACAACGTTAGTTGATTCATAGTACTTAGCATCAACAACAACTACATCGGACTCTCTCCGAAGAACAGTATCGGTCTTCATCCCATTACGAAAAGCATTCTCAAAACTCCCATCCGCTTTTTGATAAGCTGGAGCAGGCAATGCTTTATTAACATTTACCCAAGTATCTGCTAACACTTTAGATAACATATACTCCCAAGCAAAATGGAATTTTTTTAAGCCTATAATCATATTAGAGTCGGCACTACCTGATACCTTTTCTAAATAGCTTATCAATAACCTCACTAGATTTACATCATTGTCAGAATACAGAAGAGGTAATTCACGTTTCAATATAGAAAGCATATATTGACTCTTACCACGGGGGAGCATTACCTCATCCAATTCGGGTGCTACTCGCCTTAACTTCCCCGTCATTATCCAAGAAAATTTTTCATCTATCTCTCTTAGTATGTAAGCCTGTATTCGTGCAACTTCGCAATCAGAAAAATAACGACGTTTTGACGACACAACATCCAAATAAAGTGGCCGCCCTGAACGATCCGGATAAGCAACACTCGACGCTATTGTAGCCCTCCAATCCGGCTTACCTGAATTTAGGGCCTTCGCCTGTTTTCTACGAGTATAAAGCCCCCTTTCCTGATATGTTTTTAATAGTTCCATAACAATATCAAGTTGTGATCCGCCTTCGAAGCCCACATCAGAATCAGTTAAATTCACAGCTGTCTTTGACGCCTTACCATAAAGATTAACTGCACGCATTAACTCAGAAGCGGCATAAATCTTTTCCGATTCACTTAGAGAGTTGATACTAATGGAGCGTGGTAGAAATATAAACAACTGCGAAGATTTTACTAATAGCCCACAAAAAGAAACCTTCGGTATTTTTCCATGTAAAATAAGCCCCAGTGACTTCAACTCATCAACTAGGCTGGCATCAATATCTGAGATATTCTGGCGATCATTAAAGAACTTTAGAGAAGACAAGTGGCTACTCTTCTCTATTATTCTGAACTATATATTCAGGCTTTGGCTCAGCTACAAGCGACAAATTCTTCACACCAGAAATCTTCATGAATTTATCAAGCAGTACTTCGCTAAATATTAATTCACCTGTATTAAATTTTTGCACAAGCTGACCATAATTTCTAATATTGCTTTTATCAAATACAGCGCCCTGTAGTCCATGACGTAGCACATCATCCCATAGATACATGAACAATTTACCTGTAAGTACACTGTTAACCGAATCTTCAGCCAGTTCTTCACTACTTAAAAACCAAGGGCCTAAATGGCGATCTTCAGGAATTCCTTGATCTGCTAGACACTCATTTGTACAAATAGCAAAATCTTTCCAATTAATTGTTAAGGGTTCTTTATCAGAATCTAAAATTGTAAATGAGCCACTTGCACAAGTAGAAAAATCAATAGCTTTATACTCAAACCTCCACCTCCTCTTAAATGCAGTATCCATAGGCATAACAGCTTGGTCACTACTATTCATTGTTGCGTATATAGATAAATTCGAAGGTAATTTTAACTGTCCATCAACAATTACTGATGGCGCATTTATAGTTAAATAAGAAAGCATATCAGGGTCATTAATATCAACACCATAACGACTACTACCATTAGATTCACGATCAAGAAGCTGAAATATTTCACCAAACACGGCTGCTGAAGAGGCTCTATTAATTTCTTCAATTACTAGGTAACAATGCTCTTGGGGATTTTCATCAGCAACTTTGAGAACCTTACAAAATGGCCCTTCCCTAAATTTATACTCAACCTCAGAACCATTCATAGATGGTTTTAAACAACCAACAAAGTCACTGTATTGAGTCTCAGGGTGAAAAACAGTAGAAACATGATTGGCTGTTTTTACTATTTCATCAATGGCATAACTTTTTCCGGTACCGGGGGCACCATAATATATTATATTTGATGCTCCCTTAGCATGAAGCTTATTAAGGGTTTTTTGTGTACTAATTTTTAATAATCTATATTCACCTTCCTTAAACTCAAGGAAGTATTCTGGAAATTTTAATTCAAAAAATGACTTAAGGTTATCAAAAGAAAGACTGTAGTCACCCGAACCATTCCATTGTGAAGTAAAATAATAGTAACCATTATCATTTGAAAAAACAGGAGTATCAAAAAATCTAGATGCACCAGATGAAGTCAAAGTTGATTTATCTTGCAGGCTTTCAAACACACCGATCAAGCGTTTAAAAGGCCCAAAGTCTTTAGTTAAAAAAGTTGCATCACCAACTTTAGCTTCTCTAGAATCACCTTCTAAGACAACTTCATTCCAACTTCCTTCATAAAAAGTTTTAAAAATTTTAAGAGCAAAGTCACGAATCGAAGTATCACTTATGATAATTATTTCTGCTTCGAAGAGGTTTTCTAAAATAATTGAAAGGAGTTCATCATACACACTTTGGTTAGCACAAAGATCGTAAACTAAGCGACCATAAATGCTAGATGATGAATCGGGTATATTTATTCCTTTCAATATTACGGAGCCAAAACAATCCTTAGTCCCCCTAGCCACACCTTTATCATTTATCAGCCGCTTAGAGCCTAAGCGATATTCTGAAGCATCTTTATCTAAAAACCTTGAAAAAAGTGAAATGTCATTCTCATCCTTAAATAGATTTAACATTTCAGGGGCAGTCTTTATCGCATTAGAAATATAGCTAGCATCACCTACTAATTTTTTTGCATGCTGCCTTATTCGATCAAATATTTCAGAATATTTATAAAGTTCTATTGCAAGTTCATGCATTTGATAGGAAAACAAAAAATATCTATTTGGTATTAGAGCAAATTTAGCTGGCTTGCCTACAGACGCTTTATCCGTAATAGCGTATGAAGTGTAATCATTAAGCTCATACCCTAGCGCACTCAAAGGGTCTTTAAGTTGTGATATTAATTGTGACGGTAGCTTAAAATCACTAAGTCCATCTTCATCAACAACAATGCCTTTTAGCTGGGTTAAATCACGTAACATAAAAGAATCCTATCCTAACTACGTATTAATAATATCGAAAGAGAACAAACCAAATTGCCACACTATATTACTCAAGCACGATTGACTGTTCAAATACACAGTGCTATTCTCCAGGGCAATAACCGGATAAGTATGGCCAAACAATGAATATAACTAAAGAGTCTAATAATATAGCCTCACTGATAAAAAGTACACGCGAAAAGTTAGGCCTAGGCCGTACAGAATTTGCAAATTTATTGGGCATGAACTCTACTGGCGAAAGAACAGTAAGAGGCTGGGAAACTGGTGAACACAAGCCAACGAAAGGCAAAATCGATGCAATCAATAATCTTGAAGAACAATTAAACGACATCCGAGCCAAAGCACCGTTTAAATACGATGACAGCACCCCTGCTGAATTCAAGTTTATAGACCTATTTGCAGGTATTGGTGGTATCAGACAACCATTCCAAGAGTTGGGTGGTGAGTGTGTTCTCACATCCGAGTGGGATAAGTTTGCGCAAAAGACATATGTGGCAAATTATGGTGAAGTCCCTAATGGTGATATAACGAACATAAAATCCAAAGATGTACCCGACCACGATGTATTATTAGCAGGCTTTCCCTGCCAATCGTTCTCTCAAGCAGGTTTAAAGCAAGGTTTCGATGATACGCGCGGTACAATGTTTTTTGAGGTGCAGCGAATTCTTGCTGAAAAGCGCCCAAAAGCATTCTTGTTGGAAAACGTCAAACAGCTTAAAGGCCATAATAAAGGTAGAACTTTAGAAACTATTTTGGCAATCCTTCGCGGTGAGCATAAGCAAGATATTCCATCAGATATCCCAATGTCAGATGAAGCTAGAAAAGCATTATCGCAAAAGTTAAATTACCACACAGAATTCAGAGTTCTAAGAGCAGGTGACTTTGGCGCACCTCAAAATCGTGAACGTATTTTTATCGTTGGATTTGATAAAGATTACTATGGTAAAGATGCTGATTTCAATGAATTATTTGATTGGCCTACCCCACCGAAAACAAAAACTAGATTAGGTAAAATCCTACAAACGCCCAAGCAACTGGCTAAGCTTGATGACAGGTATACTATTTCTGACAAGTTGTGGGCTGGGCACAAAAAACGTAAAGCTGAACACTTACTTAAAGGCAATGGCTTCGGCTACTCTCTATTTAATCATGATAGTGAATACGTTAATACTATCAGTGCTAGGTATTATAAAGACGGGTCAGAGGTCCTAATCGATCAATCTGAAATTGGACGCAACCCACGCTTACTCACGCCACGTGAATGCGCGCGCCTACAAGGCTTTCCTGACAAGTTCATTGTGGACGCCGTATCACATGGCCAGATATACAAACAATTTGGAAACTCAGTCTGTATCAATGTAATTAGGGCTGTTGCTGAAAGTATGAGAGATACAATGGTGAGTGCAGAAAATGTTAAGGTTAGAACTCAGCAGTAGGCTGATCTTTGGCTTGCTGATTTAACGCTTCAATAATAGGAAGGTCGCAGGTGCCCACTTTAAGCTATCTAGCTCTTCAATAGGCAACCAACGAATCTCATCATGATCTATTAGCTGAAACTCACCCGAGACGTGTTTTACCTTGTAGGCTAAAAGACGAATGCGTTTATCACCATAATCAAAGATGGAGTTTCACCAGCCTCTACTTGCCACAGGGGTATTCCCTGTGGCAAGTAGAGGCTTTGCTTTTGCTCTCTTATCTGATAGATAAGCTATTCTTAACAACAATGTTCGCTGCAGACACATTAATCATGTAACGCTAGCATTAGACCTTCAACTTTTTCTGTAAGTCCATCATTGTCTGTCCTTGTACAGAAACATTCAGGATGCTTGATATTTTTTGTTTATCTTTATAATCAACAGGAAACATATAAGCATGCTGAACAACGATCTCCTTTAACATTCTCTCGCACACTGGATTGGTATTAAATTCGTGGCTAATCTTACTTAACTTCTTAAAATTAAGTTGTTTTTTAAACTGTAACGCTATTGCCTGATTTATCAATTTAATAGCAGGTGTAGGGGTCTTATCTTCGAGCTCATTATATATTTCATAAGCATCTTTTGAGCCTATTGCGGTTGATATCTTTTTCAACACGCCATAGATAATTCCATAGGTCAATTTTAAAAATGCATCTCTAGCTTCTTTCTCTAAGTCATCATTATCAACATCAACATTATCAATTAGCATATGCTGTATCGTTTTTATCACTTCTTCTTTCGACACGTCCGAAATTTCAATAAAATATTGAAGAAATCTCAACCCCGTATGTGTTGAAAATTCAATCATTTGAAAAAGCATCTCTTTATTTAAAGATGCATGCCGATTTCTTACTATTTGACCGACAATTTCAATTCCTTTAAACACTTTATTAATTTTCACAAGAAAATCATTCGATTCAAATTTACCCTCTTCATCAGAACCCTCTATCCTTTCTAAGTCATCAATCAACTCATTTCGCTTATTCCTTTCACGACTTACCTCCTTCTCCCTAAGAATTAAATCAGGTATTTCAGCTATAAAATCATCCATGAACGACAAAGAACTAGAGGACAACTCCGCCTCTTTTTGCTCATCAAACAATTCCATTAGACATAACTGCAACTCATCGAGAATCCAGCTTTCTTTTGTATGATGCGATATGAAAATAATTATATTTGCCGCTTCCTCTCTATGAAGGTCAGATAATAGCTCCCTAATTTCTTCTTTGAAAACAGCATCCAGATTAAATGATTCTGCAATTTTCTTTGCAACAAAAAAGTAATATACATATTTGTATTTAAAAGACACGATACCTTCGTCATCTAGTAAGATACCATTTGAAAGTATCTTATTTATAACTACTGAATCCTCAATACCAAGTACATATTTTTCTCGGTATTTACCGAAAAAGTATGTAAGCCCAGTTTTATTCAACCCCTGCTTATTTTTATATATTTCCCAAGATAACTCAGTTAATATATTTAAATACAAATCAATCTCTGAAGCTTTTATTTTAGCCTTTTCCAAAGCTTGATATACTAAATACTGATAACAGTGTCCATATGATGTCAACTCTAAATTTTGAGGTGTATACGCTTCAAACATCTGCAGCATAGTTAAGATAAATATCGGTTTAGCAGGCACTACATTCCCTCTAACCATTGAATCTAATCTAAGCTTTATCTCATCAGCCTCTTTATAAAGCTCTTTATCATCTATCTGCTCTGACACCCCCAATGAAACCCACTTTTCTATAACTTCAGATCTTTTTAAATTACCTAATGGTAAAATTTCACAAAAATCATATTCTAAAAAACCATCCAACTCAGGGGCTATATACTGAAATGAGTCGTGAGCAAGACATACAACCTTATTAAATTTATCATTTATAGATTCAAGAAGTTTATTTAAGTGTTTTTGATTTAATTTAATTTTTGAAAAATTATCGATCAGAAGAACATTACAAGTATCAACCTCACCTCCATATTGCTCCAACACTCCTTTGCAAACAAGATTTTCAATGTCCGATGATTTAATGCATTCTCCGTCAATATATACTGGCAACAAGCCCTTACCATATAATTCAGAATAATAGTGTTTAATAAGTGATGTCTTACCAGATTGATCATCGCCAAAAATAATTAAATTGCTTTCATTATCTAATTTTTCAATAGCATCTACAGGTTTAACAAGCTCATCAGAATTTGATATTAGATTTTTAACATGTGGAGCTACATATACATCAGCAAACTGAACTTTAGTAACATTTCTATGTGATAGCTGTACTTCAGTATCATTAAGCCAATCTAGAAACTCCATCCTTATACCTCCACATAATAACTGGGGTTTTATCTCAACTAGAGAGGTCTTTTTTTTTAGCTCAGTTAAAGTAGTTCTAATCCCATTAACCACATCATTCCATGCTTCATCAGAGTCATCCCATTTTTTAATTGGCTTCGCTTCTGCTGGCAATGCTTGTAATTTCGAGAATGGAGCACTCTTCCAGTCACATACTCTCAATAAGATTGGTATTACTGCTGCAGTTCCTTCATTATGTTTTTCGATAGCTCTAGCAACTTCAATATCAAAGCAATAGTCTGAACTAATAAAATCAGGACTAATCAATAATAAGATAATTTCCGCAACTTCTAATGAATTAGAAATTTCCTCACACCATTCCTCTCCTGGGACTATTTTTCTATCATCCCAAGTTTCTATCTCACCATTTCGTTTCATTAACGATAAGTGAGTATTTAACTCCTTACGAAATTGTTCATCTACATGCGAATAACTGATAAATACTTTCATTCATAAATCCATTTTTTATTAATATTCTATAGGGCTTAATAACGCCAACTACAACTAATTCCTCAGAATTTTCTTTTATTTCAATCGGCGAATACCCATAAGCATTAGTTTCCGGCTTAAGTACGCGATGCGCTGATTAACCAACACACCATCTTCTTCTATTTTTTCACTGTGATACGTTTTAACTGTGTAGGTGCCACCATGATCTGGATCTTCAATGTCACAGTGCTCTACTAATACATTTTTGCCATTACGGCTGCCGCTGGGATTGGCTTTAAACAAACACCAAGAACCGTTGATGATTCGTTTGTTCATGGACTCGCCCACTACGCGGGTAACGAACATGCCTTTCGTGGTATTGATGTGTTCTGGTAGCTGAACCCATTCGCTTTCTTCCGGGTTGCCCACATTTTCTAAATCCTGCCGATCACTGAAGCCGTCTGCGGCGATTAGTGCTGCTTCGGGTTCTTTTTTTAATCGACCACGAATACCGCTGAGTGCTTTGTCTCTTGATGGGTGCTCTAGGGGTTGACAGGTGTGCATGCAGCCTATTTGTTCGACTGAATTTTCTGCGATTAACCACAGGCTGCCGTCATCGGTTATAGCGTCGCGCGCTTTCATGTTGTGCAGGTAGGCACAGAGTAAGAGTGCTATGGACTCGTTACGCACGGTTTCGCTGTAGTCTTGTATCAGGGCGGCAATGGCATTTGAACGTACATCGTTAACGAATTGCTGCTTGGTGGCTGAGTAGACGATCATCATTCCTTGATACCTATTCTCTATAGATTTTTTGTACGTACTGCTTAATCCGTAGAGTTTTGTCCATAACGTTTGTCCGTGAATACGAACAATGCCCTAATCTGGCTATTTTTTCAAGTTAGTGATCTTTTTGTAAATTCTAGCGAGTTATTCAAATGCCTTGTTCTAAGCAGGCTGTAGCCATGTTGTGATATGGTTTAGGCTTCGTTCATTGTTAGTGGTTTGCTATGGCTGTTTCGCGTACTTCTGTTTCTCAGAAGCGTTTGTTTTCTCGTTATATTGAAGATCTTCCACCTGGTAAGCTCACTTGGATAGGGTTGCGCCCTGAGCGTCAAGCTGAGGTGGTCGAGGTCAATTCTGTTCAGGCCATTGCTGGGTCGGGTTTAGACGGTGATCACCGCTTTGAAAATACGCTGGGGTCTGGGCGTCAGGTGACGTTGATGAGTGAGGAGTATATTGGCCAGATTGCGCATTTTTTGTCGCTTAGCCGTTCAAATACCAACATGCTTCTTCAGCATTCGGTTCATCCTAAGTTATTACGCCGTAATTTGGTGATTAAGGGAATGAATTTAGAGGCGCTGCGTTATCAGCAGTTTTCAATTGGTGGGGCTATTTTTGAAGCGGGTGCGTTGTGTCATCCGTGTTTGCGTATGGAAGAGCTGCTAGGAAAAGGTGGCATTGCGGCGATGATGGGCCATGGTGGCTTGTGTTTAAAGGTTGTGCAGTCGGGCAAAATTTCTGTGGGTGATACTGTGTGTTTGCATCACCCGCAGCAAGGGTTGTTTTGAGCTTAAGCTGAGTGAATTATTGGCTCAGTACTTTAAAACTTAATGTTTGCTGATTGCCTTCTTCATCAACGACTAACAATTCATGCTTGCCTAAACTTGGGCTCATTTCCATTTGGTGTATTTGCTGCGTTTTGCCGAGGTATTCTTGATCGAGGTACCAGTAAACTATCGAGCCAGCATATTGATGCGCGAGTTCGCTGATCATATTGGTGCGGTTGCCGCTGAGTGTTATCGGTAAATACACTTGGGTATTTTTGTGTGGATAAATAAATGATATTGGGCTTTGTGCTGTCATAAAGTTTAAGCAGTCAGCTCGCCAATTGGGCATGGCTTTGTATTCGCTGTGTTTTTTTTGATAATAAAAAGCGATGTGCGGTGGCAAGGTAAACCAATTCTGTGAATGTATTTTATGGACGGCTTCGCAAGCGGATGATACTCGGTGATAACGTTGGACATCGGTATGAATACGAACGTGGTAAGGCGATACGGTGCTGTAGGTTGAGGCCAATGGTAAGTCTGCAATTATGCTGTCGCAATACGGTGTGGCGAGGAAGCCGTCATTTTTACAAACCCGTACTTGGCGCAGGTCGAATTCAGGTTTTTTAAACCAATGCGTTTTAGGCAATAGGTTAAATAATTCGAATAATAATGGCGCGGCGGCTTGAGTGCCCGTAAGCCCTGGAACGCTGCCGCCTTCGGCATTCCCTGTCCAAACGCCAATGGTATATTCAGCGGTTGTGCCAATCGCCCAGCCGTCTCGAAAGCCGTAGCTTGTGCCTGTTTTCCACGCGACTTGGCGACTGTTGGTAAATTGTCGCCAGCGGTTTTCATTGCCGGGGCGGCTGACGTCTAATAACGCTTGTAGGGTTAACCAAGCCGATCCTGCGGTTAAACTTGAAATGCTTTTTTGCTTTTCTTGCTTTAGAAAAATTGTAGGTAAACGGCTGATCGGTTGCGCAGGTAAGTTTTGTGCAATGCGCGCAAGCTGCATATAAAGATGGGTCATTTCCCAAAGCGTGCCTTCTGCGCCACCGAGTATTAGGGGTAACCCGTAACCTTCAGCGCTGCGGTGTAAGGTGCTAATACCGTGTTGTTTTAAGAAATCATAAAACGGTTTTATGCCGTATTGTTTTAGCATGTTTACCGCAGGAATATTCAGCGATTGCGCGAGGGCTTTTTTCGCCCGTACGACGCCGCGATAATCCAGGTCGTAGTTTTCTGGTTGATAGCCTTTAAATTTTATTGGTATGTCTTCTACCAATTGCAGTGGGGTTATTTCTCCTTGCTGCAACATGGTGGCGTATAACAAGGGTTTTAAAATACTGCCGGTACTGCGCGAGCGGTGTAATAAATCAATGCCTTTGCCCGAATGAGGAACATGGCTAAAACCCGAGTTGCCAATATAGGCGACGGGCAATCCGGTTTTATTGTCCATTATCACCGCGGCTAGGTGGGTGATTTGCGCGTTTAATAATCGTTGGGCGTAATGATCTACTACGTTTTGTACTTGCGCTTGTAGGTTGCCGTTTAGGCTGGTTTTTATTAGTCCGCTTTTATTATGAGTACGGCTAATCAAGGTTTCTAATAAATGCGGTGCGCGTTTTGGAAATGCTAATATTTTTTCTGGCAGGGGTTCACTCAAGGCTAATGCTAATTGCAGTTGGTCGAACTGCCCTGCTTGCTGCAATCGGGTTAATAGGCGATCGCGTTTTTGTTTTAATTTTTGTTGGTTTTTACCCGGACGCAAATAGTTAGGTCTGTTGGGCAGTACCGCTAATAAGGCCGATTCTGCCCACGATAAACTGTCTGGGCCGCGGCCAAAATAACGCCAGCTTGCGGCTGAGATACCGACTACGTTGCCACCAAACGGCGCGTGCGAAGCGTACAGGTTTAAAATTTGTTGTTTGCTATACGAAAATTCCAAACGTAAGGCTTGCAGGCTTTCTATTATTTTTGTGCTGAAGTCGCGGTGTTCACTTTTGCGTGCAAGGCGAATCACTTGCATGCTGAGGGTACTGGCACCACTCACTACTTTGCCCGATTTTAGGTTTTGCAAAGTCGCGCGACCTAACGCTAACCAGTCGATACCGCTATGTTCATAAAAGCGTTTATCTTCGAATAATAATAACGCGCTCACATACGATTTAGGTAGGCTTTCACTCGGCGGAAAGCGCCACTGTTCATCGCTGGCAATACGCGCTTCAAGCAGTTGGTTATTACGGTCTAATAAGATGCTGGAATAAGGTGTTGAAAACAGCGGCTGGGGCAATGAATGCCACCAGCTGCTGAGAAGTACGATTATTAGCAAGAGCAATATGGCGAATAATCGTAGGTTGGGTTTAGCGTGCAATTTCAACCCAGTGTCCTGTATTACGCGCTGCTCGGGTTTCGTCGTACATGTCGTTAATCATGACCGCAGGTTGATAATAACGACCTTGGTACGTGGCGTTAATTCTAAACTCTAGGGTTTTACGTTCGCCGACCGCCAGCTTGAGATAGCTGTAAATACGGTCATCACGAATATCTTGATAATCGTAAAGGTTGTTGCTGGTATTAACCGCATCTAAAGCATCGGTATTACGAATTTCAAAACCCGAGGCGACCGGTACGGTTAACGCAAGATGCTCAATCGGGTGAATACTGTTATTCGTCACATTAACCACTACTAGAATATCTTGGCCTTGAGTTAAGGTATTAAGATCGATGGCATTTCTGTCGCGTTCTTTCGCCCCATCAAAGTATTTTACGTCTAATGCCAGCTCGTGACTGTACGGCTGCTCTTGTCCTAGTTCTGGAATACCTTCACTCATCAGTTGGGCATAAACAGGGACGCTGCCGTTATTGTGAACGCTAACGTCTAGATCAAGCGCGCCTTGATTTCGTGGCGGCAAATTCAGCGGCATTAGGTTAATGGCTTTTTCCAATACCAGCGTCTGTTCGTTTTGCTGCCAGTTAATGCTCACGTTACTATTATTGCTTTGATTTTTTTCGCTATACGCCGCCATGGCTAATAATGAAAATGCGGTGGTTTGTGTGCTGTATCGACGGTTATCTGCGACCAGTTGCTGACTGATTTTTTCAGCAAGATTGGCGCTATTATCACTGTCGTTTAATACCAGCAAACTCATTAGTAACATGGCTTCGTCACGCAAGGTTGAGCCAAAGCTGTAGTCACTTACTACGTAATCATTCATATCCAATTGTGCCGTCGCGGCTAATGTCGCGGCGGCTTGTTGCTGCCCCGCTAATTGATAGGCGGCGGCTAATAACCAGCGCGATAAATTATCAAGGTCTTGTTTTTGGCGGAAGCGGTTCATCGCTCCGATTTCACTATTGCCTGCCACCGCTAAGGTGAATAAGCGATAGGCTTGCGCCTTATAAGAATTGATATGACTGCGGTTATTGGAAGCGCTGGCCGTCCATGCTCGGGCGGCGCGGCTTTGATTAATTTTCCAATCCGTTAACATTTTTTCTGGCACGTCGTAGCCATGATCTTTCGCCAATAATAAAAAGTGTCCGGCGTAACTGGTAGACCAATCGTTAACATTGCCAATACCTGGCCAGTAGCTAAAACCACCCGAGCTGGCTTGATGGCGGCTGAGTTTATCAATCGCGGCGGCAATGTTGTTTTGGCTGGTTAATAGTTGCTCTTCATTAAGGTTGGTTAATTCTGGCAAGAATAACTGCGGCAACGCTTTTGAGGTTGTCTGTTCAACACAGCCATGAGGGTAGCCTAATAAATACTGCAAGTGGTTTTGCAGATTCATTGGCGGCATGGTGGTGAATTCAAGTTCAACATTTTGCGTACCGTCAATACCAAACAATTCGGCCTGATTATTCCAACGTTGTCCGGCTTCGATCTTGGCCATTTTAAAACGTTTTTCAGGTAAAGTTTGTGCATTCACAGGAATATGAATGGTTTGCTGCGCGCTGAATTCAGACGTCGCGGTGGTCGCCGTAGCAACAATTTCGACTTTGCTGCTGCCCAGTTTTAAGGCTCGCATCGGCACAAAAACCATGCGCTCACCGGCTTTATCAAATTCAACATTCAACTCGCTTTTCAGTAGCACAATTTTGTCGTCGGCTTTCACCGTGATACTGACGTTGTTGATGCTATCGTCGCTGGTGAATAGCGTAATCGGCATTTGCAGTGTTTCGTCTTTGCCTAATACGCGTGGCAAGGTCGCTAATACGTTGAGTGGTTTACGTACTAAAACTTCTTTTTCGCTGCGACCATAAGCACCGTCTTTAGCGGCAACCAACATGACGCGTACAGCGCCGAGGTATTGTGGAATGTCGATTTTATGCTGCGCGACTTCGGCTTGTTCTAAATGGAACGGCCCTAAGAATCGAACAACCGGAGGGAAACGACGTTCGTCATTTTCATTGTCTTTGCCACCCAAGTCACCATCACCACCAATGGCTAATAGTTGTTCGAGTTCGGCGCCATAAGCACCCACAACACTGTCGTATAGATCCCAGGTTTTAACGCCCAAGGCTTCTTTTTTATAAAAGCCTTTGTGCAAATCAGGGGTTCTAAATTGGGTGAGCCCTAATAGGCCTTCATCCACTACCGCTAAGGTATAGTTAAAACTGCGGCCCGTGGCTTCGTTCACTTCAACCGTTAATGTGCTTTCAGGTTCAACTTCGCTAACCATGGTTAACTGCGGCTTAAGGTGTGTTGCTGGGTCGGTGACGGTTAACGGTAAAATACCCATCAGACGAATCGGTTCGTCGTTCTTTTTATTCGCATGGGCTTGAATCACGCTGACCGAAACATAGGCATTGGGGGTCATTGCATTGGTAATTGGAATGTGTAATTGCGAACCGACTTCCGACAATTTAACCCAATAATAATCGATCACTTGGCTGCCATTTTCGATCGAGACTAACGCTCGGCCACTGGCGGCTTCAGGTAAAGAAACAATCGCTGTTTCGCCGACAATGTATTGTTCTTTATCAGCACTTAAGCTCAGGGTATTGGCACCTAAACCTTTGCTTTTTTGATCGCGCCCTGCCCAGCCAGGCCAGTCCATGTAGAATACTTGGCCAGTACAATGCAGGCCTTTTTTATCACAAGCACGAATCATGTAACGACCCCAATCTGGGTATTTTACTTCAAATTTCCACTGGCCTTGGCCATTGCTTATATCAATGTCTTCTTGCTTAAGTATGCTATTGGAATGGCGGCTAACGTAGTTGGCTAGCTGATCATCACTGCTGCTATCCCACCACCATTTCCACGATAATTTGTACAAGGTTAGGTGAAGCTTTTGCTTACCTTGTAGGGGTTTGCCATCGGCATCAACCACGACCAATTCAACGGGGTGTTTTTGATCGGTTAATAACATGCCGCGCGCAGCATCGCCTTTTGGCATTTGCATGCCGACATAGTGCTGGTACGGGTGAATGTCTAAACTTTGCTTAGCAATACTAAAATCACCGCTCGGTTCAAAGACACGACTGGTTAAGCTGCCGCGTAATTTGCCCGCGGGTAAGGAGGCGATGTTAATGTCTGCACTGACGTTGGCTTTGCCGTCGTTATCCAATTCGAAAGTAGCAATTTCATCGTTTTGGCTGCGGAATTCTTTTGCCGGATCGTCAAATTTAAAGTCGTTGTAGGTATCAAAACGGGTTTTTTGTGGCGACATCGATAAGTTTAAAATTGTTTTTAAACCGGAAGCTTTTGCACCGTGCAACCACTGCGAGAAAAACTCACCTTCAAGTTTGGCATCACTGCCATAACGCCCTACTTGATAAGCACGAATATCGTCACTCGCAAGATCCATGTTCATTTTTAGATGGTTGGGTTTCACCATTTCAATCTTAATATTGTGCTCAAACTTTAAGCTACCCAGACTCGCGATGGCTTTCCAGTTTCCGGTTTCGTCTTCTTCGGCGGTTTCTAAGGTAAATGCATACAAACCACCCACGGGTTTGGCATTGACTTGTACGCTAACACGCTGATTTTTTGGGTTAATCAGTTCTAACATGAGTGGGTGATTATCAGGTATTTGATCCGCTTTATCTTCAATCACGACGGTTAAAAAGATTTTATCCCCTGGTCGCCATACCCCACGTTCGGTATAAATTTGCGCTTTAATACCGTCTTTAACCACCTTGCCACCCACATTAAAGTGGCTGGTTGAAATGGCTTGAGCTTTGTTAATTTTTAAATAACCAATATCTTTAGGGCCGCTGTCTTGATGGCTATTATGCGTGCTTGCAACAATCAAAAACGGGGTGCTGTTTAAGGCAACTTCGGCAAAACCATTGTTATCGGTAGTCTCCGAGGCAATGGTTTGGTTTTGAAAATTACGGATTTCTATCTGCGCGGCAGGCAACGGCAAACCACTGCTCAGCTCGGTTGCAATAACCACTAGCTGGTTATCTTCGCCTTTTTTAGCGATTAAGCCGATGTTGCTAGCAATGAAGTTTCTTTGATCTTTTATTTGGCTGCCGTATTGATAAAAACCGTCTCGACAAGGGTTTTCTCTATCATTCCAGCTGATTGATGTATTTTGATTCTGACCGTAATACCCTTCTATACCATCCCAAGCGCTGCTTTCACTGATGTATTCATCTTCATAATTACTCGGCGCATTTTCTTTTGTAACCGGAATATTATTATCGGCTTCAGAGCAGGTCAAAATGGAATTGGAGCGGTTAATCGACAATTCAAAGCGGAACAAGCTGCCTGGGTTATCCAGTACCAGCTGGCGAACATCTAAGTTAAAGCGATTCCATTGGTCGGCAACGGGGGTTTTTAACTGCACGGTTTTACGCCAAATATGACGCCCTACACGGTGCAAGTTATAGGTTGTATTCAGTTGGTTCTCTTGAAAATACTGCGGCATGCTATGTTCTTGTATTTGAAAGGCCGTCACTTGAATGGAATCAACATTGGTGGCTTCAAAAGGAATACTTAACTTATCACTAATCGGCAAAATATTGCCTTGGCCAGTAAAGCGTACCGCAGGTTTTTTACTTAAAAAGTGCAAGGTTTCAGAGAATGATTTTCCTAAGTTAAAACCTTGGGCATTTTTAATATTCGAATCCAGCGTTATTTCAAATTCGCCGCTAATCACACTGCTAGGGTATAGGGTGATTTTGGCTTCTTCGATGCGGGTTTTAACCGTCCCCGTTGATACTTGAATCAGACCTTTTAGGTTTTGTTTTTTCAATAAAGGTTCTGAAAAGTTTATTTCAATGGTTTGATCGCTGCCTTGCAAGGCGACAATCGATGAGACAACAAACTGGCCTAACGCAGGAACTTCAAATTTGCGCTCTCCTGTTGATGCAACATTGATATCCGCACCATTCCATTTAACGATGAGTATGGCTGCGCTGTCTTTACGTTGAATATTGTTGATGGTGAAGCGGTGTTGTTTTTGTGCTTTTGTTTCTTTTTCCCAATCGACGTTTAAGCTCTGATTTTGAACGCTCGCGCTAATAATGTGTTTGATGTCGTCTATCACGGTAACGTCTGCGGTATTTAACTCGCCTTGCAGCTTCATGCTGCCATCTTGGTTAACTTCTAAGCCGTTCATTTTTATTTCGAAGGCTTGTTCAATAACATTGAAGTTAAAGACAAAATCTTCGCTACCTTCTTGAGTCAACGCAACCGCTTGTGCTGATAGCGTTGCGCTATACGCTTGGCCCGATGGCAATGGCTGCGTAGGCGTAAAGCGATAGTGACGCTTATTAACTAAGGTCGCGGTGCCTTCGATAGCGGGTTCAAAGCTTAATAATTGCTGAGCCAGTTGTGAATTTTGTGCAAGTTCTTGGCTTTTAGGAAGGTCTTGATTGAAGTGCAGGTCAATACTGCCAAATCGTGATAGCTGCCCCGTAGTATGCGAGCGCAAAACCTGCAGCCAAGGGTTATTCTGTTGCGAAATGACCGTTGCCTCTTTCGCGGGCTTTGAGGCTTCCGTATTTGATGAGTCGCTACAGCCGGATATCTGCAAAAATGTTAGTTGCAATAAGAGTGCTGATGCTATCCAAAAGAATGAGCGTTTGAGCATAAGACGGTTCCTTGTCGTGGCTTGTTTTGCGTTGGCTAACGAGGTAAATAATTTTGCCAGAATGTAGCATTTTTTTGTATTAGAAACTAGACACACGTCTGTTTATTAATTATTCAATCATCAGTAATTAGCAGGTATAATTGCGACCCTATTTATCTATATTCACCCCTATGTATTGATTATATGCCTTAAGAAGGAACTTAGAATGTCGACTCAGATTACTGGCACCTCAGCAGAGATCACCGCCCTTTCCCCTCAGACCGCTTCTAAGCTAGAAGAACAATCAGAAACATTAGTAAATCAATTTTTTCATTTAGACATGCAAGATGTTAGCAACTTACAGCAACATTCTATCGCCATTAGAAAGCTTGGGGTTGGCGTTCAGCAGCAGCTGGCTAAGCGCAGCCATTTGTTAAAGCAGCCTTTAGCTAAGTTGGTGAGTGAGTCTAAAGAAGGGTCGGTTAGCCATTCGTTAATCGCGTTGCAAGAGCAAACGTATAAAATCAATCCTAATAAGGTTGATTTTAATATGAGTGGTTTACGCCGTTGGTTAGCGAAAATACCCGCTATTGGCACGCCGATTTCTCGTTGGTTTGCAAAGTTTCAAACGGTAGACAGTATCATTCAAGGGATTGTGAAAGACCTGAAAGATGGCCAATCTCAGCTGGAACGCGATAATGTGACGCTAAGCCAAGACCAAGTTGAGATGAAAGAGCTGGTTTTTCAGCTGAAAGATTATCTAAGCTTTTGCATTTTACTCGATGAAAAAATCAGTCAGCGCTTATCATCTGATAATAGCATTAGCCCTGAGCAGCGTAAGTTTATTGAAGAAGAGCTGTTATTTTCCTTGAAGCAACGTACTTTAGACTTGCAACAGCAGCTGGCGGTGAATCAACAAGGCATTTTAACTTCAGACATTATCATTAAAAATAATCGTGAATTAATCAGAGGGGTATCAAGAGCATTAAATGTGACGGTATCGGCACTGAATATCGCCGCATCTTTGGCGATTGCTTTGCAGTCACAAAAGAATATCTCTGATAGCATTAGTGCGATTAATGCCACAACCGACGATTTGATTGCTCAAACCTCCCAAGCCTTAAAGCAGCAAGCAGGCGATATTCATAAGCAAGCGGCTTCTGCACAGCTGGATATCAATAATCTAAAGCAATCTTTTGAAAGTATTCTAATTACTATTGACGATATTAGTCGTTTTCGCCGTGAGGCCATCCCTGCGATGTCGCACTCCATCAGCGAAATGAGCGAGTTAACCGCTCAGATGGATTCCAGCTTGGCTGCTTTAGGTGCAAGTGACACAGAGCACAATCAAATTCTATTAGATTTGACTTAGTTTTAGGCCTGTTGGTTTTATGTCTGTTAATTCTACTACCGCTGCGGCTATTGCTTTCTTACACGAATGTTTTGAGAGCGATAATGGCCGCCATGAATTGGGAAGTATCTTTTCCAGCAAAGTTGAACAGCTTTTATTTAGCCCTGCGGGATCTTTGCAGGTTCCGGACGATTATCGCAATACTGTTTTACCCATTATTGAAAGTTATCGCCGAGAGAAAAGTTTTCGCCATTTTTCTTACTTTATTATTGGTAAGCAAAAAAGTAACCGCTATGGAAAAACAACAGTATCGACTGTTTGCGCGCCTTTGTTCAGTTTTGAAGCATCGTTAGAAAAACAGCAAGTGCTTGATACCTCATCGCTCAGTGTGAACAACTTTGCATTAAGCCTATGGCCAAACGAAAAAGCATTAAAAGATGCCTTTTCGGCGAACAGTACAGACAATATTCAAACTCAACATGATGCGATTATAGAGCGGCTATCAGCGTCTAACCCCGATATCCCAATTACTTTAAGCACGGCTGAGTTTCATGACAAAGCGTCTTTTAATAAAGCATTTAAGGGAATCGAACTTGGCCATTATTATTTAGTCGCGATGGATGCGTGTGCGGTTGTTGAAAAATCAATATCCACTCGGGGGATTTTAGACGAGCTGTCTTTGCTCGCGGCTGAAGATCAATTTTCTAAACCGCTGCAATTAAGCTTAGGCGCTGATCTTGCTAGTGAATTTCATAATGTTAAACCGGCAAATCATCAGCTCATTCCTGGTATTTTAAGCAACGCTCAAAAAGAAGCATTAACCTGCGCGGCAGAGTCTGAGTTTAGTTTATTGATTGGCCCTCCTGGCACAGGTAAAAGCTATACCATTGCCTGTTTAGCGTTAGAGCGTTTCATGCAAGGCGAGTCTGTATTAATTGTTTCTAAAAATGAACATGCAATTGATGTTATTAAAGATAAAATCACAGAGACCTTTGGTTTAAGCCAATCCTCGATCATGCGTGCAGGAACAAAAGGTTATCACCGCGAACTAAAACAGCATTTAGATCACATCCTGCAAGAAAAATCGCATAAGAATACGTTATCGAAAGAGCGCAGCCCGTCAGGCTCTCAGTTAAAAAAATCATTGAATCAGGTTAATAATGATTTACGGATGGCCGAAGCCGAATTAATTAAGCGCTTTAGACGTGCCGAACATGAAGGCGAATTATTGCATCAGCTTGAATCGGGTCTAGGCAATTTTCGCTGGTTAAAGCAGGTTAGATTGTGGTGGAGCCAACGCTATTCTAATAGCCAAGGACTGCTACAAGAGAGTCTGAAGAAAATTCAGAATCTGCATAAAAAACGTGATGATTTATTAGCTAAAAATATTGACCATAGTGCGACCAATAAAATTAATCACACTCTGTTTCATCATCGTCGCCAGTTAACCGGATTTAAGTCAGCCTTAAGCGCTCGTACCTCTTCGCGCCAAGAAAAGATTTTGGCCGGTTTGGATTTTTCTATTTTATTAGAAAGCATGCCGATTTGGTTGTGCTCTCTTGAAGGGCTGCATAAAACACTGCCATTGATTTCTGAACTTTTTGATTTGGTGATTATTGATGAAGCGACTCAGTGCGATATCGCCTCCTGTTTACCGGCCTTACAACGTGCTAAACGCGCGATGGTGGTAGGAGATCCGAAGCAATTACGTCATATTTCTTTTTTATCAAAAAACAAACAGCAAGCGCTATCAGAAAAATATAGCTTGAGCCGCGAGATTAATTACCGTGATCATAGTTTAATTGATTTAGCTCAGCGTCATATTCAGCAGCAATCTTCAATTATTATGCTAAATGAACATTATCGCAGCGCCCCCGACATTATTCGTTTTAGTAATGAAAATTTTTATGATAGCCGCTTACGTCTAATGACAGAGAAGCCGACGTTAACAACAAAAAATTCCATTGCTGTTATTCATGTCGAACAAGCCGAGCGCCTTAATGGTATTAATCTTATAGAAGCTGAGGCCATTTTAAATAAAGTTCGCCAACTGGTATTGGATCAATCAAAAGTTTCAGCCGAATATAAACTGTCTATTGGAGTGCTGTCGTTTTTCCGTGCTCAAGCAGAGTACATTCAAGATGAGATTTTTAAACATTTTAACCTTGAAGAAATCATGGCGCACAAACTGCGCTGCGGCACACCGTATGCGTTTCAAGGTGAAGAGCGAGATATCATGCTGATTTCTTGCGCGGTCGATAATAACTCCGTTGCCGGAAGCTTTAATTATATTAATCGAACCGATGTCTTTAATGTTTCGATTACTCGTGCTCGTGAGCGGCAATTGATTTACCTTTCTTGCCCTGAAGATCAGTTACCTGAAAAAAGTTTACTTAAAAAATTCATTTTATCTGTCGATAAAATACAAAACATTGAAATCCGTTGCGAGCGCGAACGCCATCACGACATTAAGGATTTAATTGCGTATTTGCGCGCAGATGATTACCACGTGCTATTAAACTATCCTGTTGCGGGCATAGAAATGGACATGGTTGTGATGAAAGAAAGTGAAGTACTGGCAATAGATTTAGTCGGCTTTGCCGGTGAAGAAGCCGATGCCTTTCATCTAAGCCGCTATAAAATATTTGAACGTGCTGGCTTATCAATCATTCCAATTTGCGTCACTAGCTGGCGCTTTAAACGATCGCAGGTTTTATCCAGTATTGATGAGGCCTTTAAAGCACTCAAAGAGAAAAATACGCTAGGGCAATTAGAAGGTCCAAAAAAGCTGGGATTATGGATGAAGTTATTATCAATCAACCCGATGCTGGCCGAAACAACCCGTGATATTGAAGGCAGCCTAGTTTCGCTTAATGCTCATACTTGCTTAATATTACTTAACCAGGTTATTGAGCAGTATAAAAAGGTCATATGGATTTTATCAGAACGCTTAAGCCCAAATGAACTGACCTTCATTCGTTATAGCGGTGCCAGTGAGCAGGTATTATTAGCGGTATTGGATAATTTTCAACAATGGGCAGAAGTGACTAAATTATCTGGATTACAACGTGATGCGCAACAGCAAGGTATTCTTGATGGCTATATCGCTGAAATAAATACGTCTTTGACAGCATTGAATACCCTGTCTTTAAAATGGGGACAAGCTGTTACAAAAGCACAGCTCGCCCATTCGGATATTACTGAGGCGATCACCGAATTGGATAACTTAAGTGATCGAGTAGAACAGTATTCTGATTCGAGTCAGCGTTAGGTATTAGCGCTGCTTTAAGCTTTTTTTCAACAGGTGATCAAAGACAAACGGGCCGAGCGGTAGAAACGATCCCATGACGCCCGCAGGCATGGCCCATAGTGGCATTTTTATTTTATTGGCGGCCCCCATAAGAATAACAATGTAGGCGATGAATAATACACCATGTGCCATACCGATGTATTTCACCCCTTCTGGGATTCCCATCATGTATTTTAATGGCATTGCGATGCACAGCAGTAATAAGAAGGACGTTCCTTCTAAGTAGCCAACGATGGTGAGGGTTTTTAAGGCAGATTGTTGTGCTATCTGCGCTTGTTCTGAAGGTATTGCTTGTTCTGTTACTGCCTGATCTTGCGCCACGGTGTCTTCCTGCGTTTATCATTGAGACATGATTAAGGGGTTTTAATGGCGCTATGATACTGGCTCTGCTTCGGGCTTTATAGTCTTTAAGTGTTAGTTTATGTCAAACCCTTCAGTTTTTAGTCGTAGGCGCTTTCTGTTTTTTCAATTAAACGATCGAGTTCGCCACTTTCTTGCATCGGCTTCATCACTTGCATTAGCTTGTCGGCTACGTTGGATGCGTCTTTGTGAACGAAATGGTAGAGCGGCATTTTTAGAATGGCTTTGCGGCCTATGTTAACTTTTTCAGCGATGCCATAGCTTTTTATGTATTGCTGGGCATCCAGCTCTGGAAATAAAATTACATCAACTCGGCCACTAAACAGTATGCCAAAGAGGCTATCAATGTTATTCACTACTTCTCGTTTGAGGTTTTTGGTAAGGGCATCAAAGACTTCAACGCCACGCAGAATTCCTACTCGTTGATTCACGATTGAAGACAGTTCTGTGATTTCTGGTTGCTCATGACAGGTGATTGCAATTACGTTTAAGTAGCCGATGGCATAGGGGATTCGAATAAGATTGGGGTAATCGTTTTCTATCGTTTTTACGCGCAGCAGCTCACCTTGTATTGTTCCTTTATCGGCTTCTACAACCGATCGTTTTCCCGGAAAGCGAAGAATCTTCATGTCATAACCGATGCGTTTGTAAATGGGGGTCATGATGGCAATGGCACTGTCTACTTGCAGGCTTTCAAGTGAAAATGTGGCGATGGTAATGTCTTTTGCCCACGTTACGCATGAGGTGAATAATAGAAAAATAATGGATAAGCTCATAAGAGAAGATTTAATGTATTTCAATCGCTTCTCCTAGCATTGAGTTGGGCATTAAATAGCGCTCCTAATAGTATAACTGTAATACCTAAAACCTGAACTAACAGTTACTCATTTTTTATCGATATCTGCCAGCTTATATTTAAGCTAATTTTATTTGCCCAAATAATTTCATGAACTATGTCTCTCTGATTCTAATGCTAATTAACTGTTTTGTATTTTATAATGAGATGGTGAGATTGATGACCATCGAGCTCTATGAGCCCAATGATCACACGCTATAAAAATAGATTAAGCGTACAATACTCTGTTGGCAGGGCTGTCTTTATCGGCACTTACGTCGTAAACCTCGGTAGAAATACCCATTTCAGCTAAGCGCTCAAAGAACGGAATGGGGTCTAACTCTTCTACATTTACCATGCCTTTAACATCCCATTCGCCACTTGCAATCAGCTTAGCCGCGGCAACCGGAGGTACACCCGCGGTGAAGGCGATGGCCTGAGAATCAATATCAGCATACGTTACTTCATGATCACAGATGTTATAAACAAGCAGTTCTTTATCCTGACCATCGCGCTTACCTTTAATCAATGTGCCAATGCAGGTTTTCCCTTTGTATTTTGGCGCTAGACTCGCAGGGTCAGGCAAGCAAGCTTTCAAGGTATGTAGAGGTATCACTTTTTCACCATTATTGGTTGTCACCGTTTCGTGATTCAATAACCCCACTTTTTCGAAGACTTCTAAACACTTTAAGTAATGATCACCAAAGCCCATCCAGAAGCGTACAGTTTCTACCCCAGGAATATTTTTCGATAACGAATGCACTTCGTCGTGTCCCATCAGATACAACTTGTGCTCACCCACTTCAGGAAAATCGTAATTCATCGAACGGCTATGATGTGGATAAGTGCGCCATTGACCATCTTCTAAGCAACCCGCATCTTCAATGATTTCCCGCAGGTTCACTTCAGGGTCAAAATTGGTTGAGAAATAATGACCATGGTCGCCATCATTCACATCCATAATATCGATGCTTTCGATGGAATCGAATTCGTGTTTTTGTGCATAAGCGCAATAAGCGTTCACGACACCAGGATCAAAACCGCTGCCTAAAATAGCCGTCACCCCCTTCTTTTTGCATAATTCACGCTTTTTCCATTCGTAGTTGGCATACCACGGATACGGTGCATTCATCACACTATAATCTTCATGAACCGCCGTATCGATATAAGCGGCACCGGTTTCTAAGCAAGCATCCAAAATATTCATATTGACAAAGACGGTGCAGACATTAATAACGATCTGGCTTTCGGTTGATCGAATCAACGTCACCAAGTCGTCGGTATTGTCGGCGTTCACTTCTCGACTATAGAACTGAAAGCCTGCTACCGTTTGATAATTCTTTCTATTCACTGAATCGATAATGGCATCGCATTTAGCAACATTTTTAGAAGCTAAGCAAACGGATGCGAATACATCGCTACTCTGTGCGCACTTGTGAGCAACCACTGCGCCTACGGCACCTGCGCCAATAATGAGTACGTTCTTTTTCATAACATATTCCCCCCAAATTTTTAAAAAGCTCAGACTAAAAGTTAAGACAAAAAGTCTCGAAAATCTTCGTAATCAAACTCGCGAATGACGCGGGTTTCTCCATGAATATTTTTATGGCAAATGGCGGGCATTTTGATTCCGTTGAAGAAATTTTTCTTCACCATGGAATAACCAGCGACATCGGTGAATCTCAGTTCATCCCCTATTTCAACTTTTTGATTGAAAATATAGGTTCCGAATACATCACCCGCCAAACAGGTACGTCCACTAATACGATAAACAGACTTACCTTCTTGTAACGCTTGTTGTAATGCGGCTTCTATATTTTCTTCTGCGATTGGTTCTGCACCTTCTAGTTCAGGCGTAAACTTGTAAACCAATACATCCAGCAAATGAGTTTCAACACCGGCGTCGACGATCAACGTTGATAATTGGTTGTCTACCTTGTCTAATACCTTAACGACAAGGGAAGTGGATTGAGTGACCGATGCTTCACCTGGTTCTAGGTATACTTGCAAGTCATAAGTTTCAGCTAATAATTTGAGGCGGCCACATAAAGCATTCAATGCATAACCATCACGGGTAAAGGCAATACCACCGCCTAAACTAAGCCAGTTCAACTTAGGCAGAATCGTAGAAAAACGGCGTTCAATTTCATCCAGCTGTTGACTAAGGCTTGTGAAGTCATCGTTTTCACAATTCATGTGAAACATAGCACCCTCAATTTCATCGGTGATATTGTCAGGCAACAAATCGTGACGTACCCCGAGGCGTGAATATTTTGCAACCGTATCACTTAAACCGTATTCGGAATGGCCTACTTCTGGATTTATACGCAGCCCAATTGAACGGCCTTTTTCTTTTACCTGCGCTTTGTATTGCTCTAATTGATTCAACGAATTGAAAATAACTTTGTCGCAGTACTCAACGAGTTCAGGAATTTCATCTTCGCTATAAGCAACACTGTAACCATGGGTTTCGCCACCAAATTTCTCATAACCTAAACGCGCTTCATATAAACTACTACTCGTTGTTCCAGCCATATAGTCCTTCATAAAATCAAATACGCACCAGCTAGAAAAACATTTCAATGCGAGAACACTTTTGGCACCACTACACTCACGCACATAAGCGATACGTTCCATCGCCTTTAACATGCGAGTCTCATCAATTAGGTAATAAGGTGTGCTCATTTTCATATCGTTAGCTCTGGCTGGGACTGTTGGATAAAGTGTGATTCCAGTTTCGCGAGTTCTTTACGATCGTTATCCAGAGTAGTGAAGACATCCGGTCCGAACCACTCCAACGAAGCATCCATGTTTTGCCACGGTATAGCGGACTCTTTCATCAAATAATCTAAGAACTGCTTGAAATCGTATTCGCCGTTGAAAATTGGCGTCATACCTTCACGAGTGCCTGCGGGGGCATAAACATTACCGGGATTAAAAACATTCAAAAGATTACGTTGAGTGATGTTTTTAAAATGCATGTGCTCTATTAAAGGCGCGAGCTGATCGAGTGCAACGATCGGATCACTGCCCATTTCCCAAACATGGATCACATCAAAATTAATACGCAATGCCGGGTGATTCACTTCTTCAATTAACTGAAGAGTCGATGCCAAGGTATCCGCTAATGTATTGGGGTGCGTTTCAACAATAAGATAAACCCCATAGTCCGCTGCTATTTTGCAATATTCGCGCAAGCGCTTAGTACAGGCTGCTCGTTCTCTCATACTCATGCCTGCACTGGGTTTGTTGCCAGAAAAAGTACGTAATTTTTTAGCCCCCCAAGAACGTGTAATCGTGCACAGTGATTTAGCGCCTTCTAACGCAACCTTTAGATCTCCGTCTAAAGGCAAATAATCACTGACCATTGATACTGACAAACCTTTTTCGACCAAACTCTCTAGAGTGAAATCTGGTGATTGACGAAGGTTCTTGGCATGCACGCCCCACAGCTCAATCGCGTCAAACTGATGCGCTTTCGCCCAATTGGCAATGCGTTCCAGTGATATCAACTGATGGCGGAAAGAAATGGTGCAAACGGAATATTTCACAGACAGGCCCCTTCTAGTTGCTGAGTATCAGACGGCTCGAGCATGGTTTTTGCCCAACTATCTTTCACTTCAATTAAACGTTGCTTAAGTTTGAATTCTCTTTCGTCTTGCTGATCTAATAACTGGAATAATTTTTCAGCAAAGGCTTCTTTTTTTGTCACCGCTAATTTCATGGCATTAAATTGAATCAGCTTGTAGGTTTTTGCTAACTCATCAATCACATCACACCAATCGTCAAACTCTTGCTCTGGCAGCTCCAGCTCACGCCAGAAAAATGCAAAGCCATGTTCATAGGCGTATTTACGCGGTGACATAACCGGTATTTCTTCTACCGCTTTGATTAAATTTTCTAGCGGTAACGGCTCGCCATTTTTATCTTCACCGTTAATGTGAGCAGTGATGATTGCGCGAATCATATCCGTAACGGGATTAGCATCTGGCACGACAGAGGCGTCAAAAAAAGCGATAACTTCTTCAACCGGAGTTGCTCTCGCGCCTTGTTCAGAAAACACATAACCACCGGATACGGTTGGCTGAGCCACTGCGTTTAAAATTCGATCTTTGTTAAATACACCTTCCCAACGATAATCTGGGTCATACATAAACCAAAGATCAGGATTATTGGTCGGTCCCAACATGACATAATGAGGAAAAGGATCTTTATTGAATTCATTCTCCCGTTCAGGTAAATGGAACATGTCTAACATCACTAAAATATGCTGGCCAGGCGCTCGCTTCTGCACCAGAGTTTCTAATATCGCTAGGTTCTGTTCTTTGCTCGCTTGCTTGTCATACCAAGGACGAATCGGCATTCCATAAAGGCGCTCGTACCAGTTAAAGAAAATATCGTGATTGATATTTTCGTTATGGTAGGTCAAAACAAAACGATCATCGATACAGGCATTTGCGTCGGACACAGCAAAATACAAAATGCGATGATCTAATTGTGGAAAACGCTTTACGACTTCGGCCAAATTACTAGCAACACAATGGATCTTAACGTCTTCATAAACTTCAAGACCCTTTTCATGCTTTGGTAGGTTTTGGCCTGCATATAAAATATTGGCAACCGCTCGTACGGTTTCAAAATCTTCATTCATTAAGGCATTTTCATCCATCGCCATTTCATACTCCACTTCGAGCAACATCAGCATGTGCAATACCATGGATGAATCTAATGCTAGGTCTTCTAATAAACGGGCATCGCTGTGGAATTTATCCATATTCAACAGAGACATGTTCTCGCTTAATACTTTGAATAGGGATTCAACAATCTGTTCTTTTGTCATCATAATTTTATCAATCTAGTTATTCGTTTTTCTTTAAAAATACCGACGTTGATGCAAGCGCCTATTTATGCAAGCGCTAGTGCTTTACGACTAACCTTGCCGTTAGGTAAGCGCTCAATTTTTTCAACTTGAGCAATCTGTAGGGGTACCTGATATTTATTTAAATATTTGCTGCACCAGCTGCGAATATCTTCGTTAGCAATCTCTTGCTCAGCGATAAACTGCAAACATACTTGGTCATTACCAAATGCGTGGCTTTTTTTAAATACCACGGCATCGCTAACATTTGGCATATCCATAACCACTTTTTCTACTTCTGCGGGATAGACATTAAGTCCTGACACATTAATCATTTCATCGATGCGAGAAATAAAATGCAGACGGTTATTGGCATCCAGAAAACCTAAATCGCGAGTTGAAACACGAATATTATTTTCTGTAGTACTAGCTTGTATAGCCACTATGATTTCTTGTGGTTCTTCTGCCGAAGATCCAGACTTAACAGTAAGATGAGGTAATACCATCCCCTGATCATGAATAGACTTAATATCTCCACCCAAAGAGATACAACCTACTTCCGAACAGCCATATTGCTGATACAATTTTTCACATTTATTAGCGGCTTGCTCTAACCAGGTCGCCTGCATCAAGGTGCCAGACGTCATAATGGCATGAATAGGCTGATCCGCTTTTACCATCATGGTGATCGTAGTGATCAATGCTGGGGATGAATATAAGATAGGGGTCGTTGTTTCACGCACCTTTTTAATAATATATTTAGGGTTAAAGTTAGTAATAATCACGGGCTCTGAACCCCGTTTAATACTGGCTAAAATACCGCAGATCAAACCATAAGAATGATTCACTGGACATGCGACGACTGCGGTCATTTCCGCCAAATCAGTAAAGTGCTCAATGTAGTTTTGCAATTCGATATCAATACTCAGCCAAGAGCGATTAATACACTTTGGCTCGCCTGTTGTGCCTGAGCTCATTTGCACTAATACAGGTTCAACGTCATCTTCGTGATCACTTATTTTTTCAATATTTGTCAGCAGCTCCGCCATCGAAGCGGCCATCACTTGGTAGTGACTACTACTGAGTTGTGCTCTTCTGCGTAATGCTTCTTCTGGAGTACCCGCTGGCAAAGGAAATACCGATATTCCGTGATCACGAGCATACAGACACAACGCAATCCATACGGCCGCATCGCTGATACAAGCTGTGATGCGCTTACCCTGGCCGTTCCCTAGAACGTCATGCTGATTGAACTTCTGGTAACACTGCTCAAAATAATTTTTATCGTAGTGTTCATCATTGATATAAATCATATTTAGCCTTTCATTAATTCGCTTTTAGTTAATTTTTTATTCATTAACTTGTTTGGGATTCAGCTTGTCGCAACTTTTTATTTTCAGCGATTTTATCTTCAGCACTTTTATCCAACTCAGTGGCTAACGGGTTGCTTACGGTGTGTTCGAAATAATCTAAGGTGCCGCCATTTAATATTTTTTTCTTCAGTAGCGACTCAACAATAATGCTTGGATTTTCAGCGCCAATACGATCAATACGTGCTGAACGGGTAATACCTGATTGACGATAGCCATTAAGATGATTACGTACTCGGTTCCAAAATTGGGTTTCAGAATAATCATGGTAACGTTCTAATAAGAAAGACAAATCCGCTAAATTCAGGACATAAACGGTATCCATAAATAATTCACGCAACTCATCAATGTCCGACATACTAAAACCTTCATCTAATGCGATGGTTTCAAAATATGAATCGGTTTCAGCCAACTTTGGAAGGTGCTCGGGAAATTTTAAATAGTCTTCTACGTATTCCATATCTTCATGAAAATCGCGCAGTGCGATGCGATGAGGCCAGCCGTCTTTGTGCGTTAATATTAGATTTTGGCAATGGGCTTCAAAGGCAATGCCGTTATGAACCAACATGTGCCAAATAGGTACTAACATGACGTCTAATAAACGATTAACCCAAGCATCAACGCCATAGCGATCTAACCAGTCTGCTATAAAAGGACGATTATCTGATTCAACCAACATAAGTGCCGTAAAGGGAATAGCCTCTTCACCTGGCTGCAATTTATCAACAATACTTTCGCGGAAAATAGCACCGATCAAGCCATCCATCTCTTTGGCTTTTGTTTCATCTTCCGGCTTATAAAGTAAACCTGCATATTCACTTAACAGCAGCAGCTTACCTTCCCGCTGCAAGTACTCATCCTTAGCCACTACTTCTTGTAACCATGTTGAAATCGCCGGAGCCGTACACACAAAATGATCTTGCAAATTACGATGCGAAGACGTGCTCACCAGATTCAAAGGGATTTTGACATTCGCTTTTTCAGGGTGACTGACATTGACTAAGGTGCGTAACGATTGGGTTGCTTGATAAAAATCACCCGCCTCGCCCAATTCAATAATGTCACCACAATCAATCGCATCACTCAAACCACGATTCTGAATGGCATCTACCTGCCATGGATGAATGGGTACAAGAGCATAAGACAGCCAGTTTTTACCTAGCGATTCGAGGCGCTTACTCAAAACTGTAAATTGCTCTTCCCCCAGTTCTTCAGTCCAGAAATCAATGCTCGCACTTGGGTAGTTATACTCAACATGCTGTGATTGAATGGCCAACCATCGAAACTGGATCGTTCCTGCAGCCTCAGGGCCATATTGAATATGGTCCTGCAGTGTGAATCCTGTTCTGGCTTTAAAGCTGGGGTGATATAGATGGCCTTCTGTAATAGCCGATTCTAATTGCGCAAAATTTAGCTTGCGCCTTGGTTTTTTATGATGCTCTAAATAACGAGTATTCCATCGACATAATGCGATGGTCTGCATCAACTCGCCCAATAGCCGCATCTTGGTTTCCGAGTCGGTATCGAGGTAACAAATGAGTTCTTCAATTCGGCATTCACGATACTCTTTATCACTACGATACTCTTTATCATGTTCAAGTATCTGTACCGAACCATCGGCAATTCGAATACGTTCAAAAATACGGCGAGCGCCTAAACACCTAAAAGCCCGCCCGCCCATATTGAATGAGTAAATATTATCGAATACGCCATCGAAGTGATTAAATTCTGCTGAAAAATTTATTCTGTCCTCAGAACTAAATTCAACAATTTCTTCGTACAGTAATGCTTCTACAAACTGACGTACGACTCGCTGCTCTTCCTTATCAGAAGATTCAGGACCTTTTATATATTGAGCATGCTGAGGACAAAATTGTTCTGCAATTTTTACCAATATTGTATCTTTATCTAAACTATCCATAGACTGCACCTCGCTCACCTTCGCCAGCTTTAATAAGATCTTTCTGCAGCACTGATGTTGCTGTTGATACAGATTTAGAATTTGACTTTAAATACAGGGGATTCACGATTGTTGAATAAACGGTGTGCTCCATGCCTTCCTGTAATTCATCAATATTATTTACGCGAGCCAAAAGATTGGTTTTATAATCCAGTCGTTCGCTGTTCAGAATGTAGTTAATAAAATCTTTACCGATACCTTGCATATTTTTTTGCATTTCTAATAATTTTTTACGACAGCGCTCCACCAAGATGCCTTCGTCTATTAGGCCATCGGCTCCTAAGCGGTAGATCACGGCAAATAACTGATTGACAAAGACGTAGTAGGAAATGGCCGTGAAAATTTTTTCATCATCATAAAAAATATTAGTGAGATTTAATTGACTTCCAACGTCCGCTAGCTCCGCTTTGAAGTGTTCTGATAAATAAAATCCTTGATTATCTCGGTAGTAATAGCAGCTTGGGTAACCTGCTGAGACATCCAATAAACTGTTTTGCTGATGCGCCTCTAATGCGATGCCATAGCCATCATAAAGTGACAATATTGACTCAATGGCACAGTGCCAATAACGATCAAACCAGTCGAGTGCAACCTGATCGAGCGATCGATTTTCTTTAGCAGCCAGATCTAAAATAATATTATTAAGCAAGCTAGACCCAGCTGTTCCATCGACATTGGGAATCGGGTCTTGTACAAGAGTAAGAATTGAACATACCCCTCGACCTTTTTCTTTCATGAATGGATTACGGCGCAAAACAACTTCAAAGCCGGAATCTAATTGATGATCTTTTGGATGATTGATGGTGATGTACGCAGGATCATCAACCACTTTAAATTGAGGGCGATCCGTCAGAAAGCCAATGTGATTCAGATAGCTCTCAATCACCATTCCGTCTTCTAATTCACGCCGTTTATTAGTACGTAATGAATTGGTTATTTTTACGGGAATCGATAGCTTTATCATCCAGTCAGACGTTTCGTTAGCGACCGTACGCACAGAAGAAGTAGCGGTATATTCAGCCCCTTTTTCTCCAAGATAGTTCAAGCGTCCCTCTGCAATGAGATCTTTCACCCATTTTTCCAATAACAAGTTAGCAGCCTGTAATGGGTGAACCGGAACGAGAACATGGTCATTCGCCAGTTCTATCGAATCGTAGCGACTGACTTCAGAATATAAAATTTCACTGGTACTTTGCGCTAATGAGGAGCCTTCTTTAGCTAAAGATTTATCAGCAGAGAAATAATGTAATTTAAAGCGGCCGCATAATTCAGGGGAATAAAACGTTTGCTGCCAAGGTGTAATACCCTGCTGACTTTTTGGTGTTGGGTGCAACCAATGTCCGTACAGAATGGATTGCTCGGAATTAATAAAATCAAGACTGTTTAATCTCGCATCACCCGCTCGCTGGCTAAGAAAATACGCCATAGTTTGATAGCTGCCTAATAGACGACCTAGCAACTCAACTTCATTCATTCTTATTGATTCTGACAATTCACTCCCCATAGAAAGTGTATTTTGTCGTTGGTAAATCTGCCGAACCAAAGCAATCAACAAGTACATGATATCGGCTGACTGCCAAGGACTGCTATGCGCTTCATTGTATTCAGTGCGCACATACACACCCTGAAAATGATGACGACCTACTTTAGATTTATAGGCTACATCCATCACAATGCACTGCTGACTTTCAGGTAAACGAAGTTCTAAAACCTCAGCACCCTTTAACTCATAAGGAAAATCTGACAACGCCAAAAATTGGCTTTTGACCTTCCAAATTCCGGCGTCAATTTCGCGTAAGTAAGCATTAATAAAAGCGTGAAAAGATGCGTACTCAGCAGTGTTGTTTGCTGCAAATTTCATATGAACCCTAGCTCACTAATTTCCATTTGAATTGCAGTATACGCACTAAATACGATTGATTCTCATTTTATTTATCATTTAGATTAAGTTTTATGATTATTTTTATAAAATAAAATTATTTAAGTGATTTTTTAATCAATAATGCAGGTCGATAATTAATATAAAAGATGAAAGCAAATACAAATGCGAGGGCTTCTGCTACAGGTACAGCGTATAAAAAGTTCATCCCTGGAAGTATTGCGCTGAATAACAATGCAAAACTTATGGGTAAAATTAATGAACGTAACATAGCGATAATACTGGAATGCATCGCTTGCTCTGCCGACGTGAGATACGCACAAATAAGCACATTAAAACCGTTAAACAAAAAGATAGGCCAGATAACATGTAAAAAATTCTGCGCTAATTGCTGAGCATTTTTTGCATCGTCATCGAGAAAAAAGGCAATGATTGGGCCTTCAAAAACATGCAGTATAACCACCAGAACAATGCTCAATATCGCAATCGATAGGGCCGCGATCCGCATAAACGCCTTAACCCGATCAAGACGCTGCGCCCCAAAATTCTGCCCTAATAGAACATGCATCGCGTCAATGATGCCGTAATACACCATCAAGCTGATATAAATTAAATAATTCACTACGCTAAATGCTGCAATCCCTTCAATACCACTTTGCCGACTAATAACCCAATGAAAAACCAAAATAACTAAGCCAATGGAAAATTCATTTATGAACTCAGAGAAGCCATTAAAGGCAATAAATCCCAATTGTTTAATTTTAAAAATCGGAAAGGATAATTTCAAACTATTGCGGCCAGAAAAAAAGTAGCTTGAAATGTAAATCAATTGAATCACTTGCCCAATCAAGGTCGCCCAAGCGGCTCCCTCAATACCCCACCCCAAATTGCCTATAAAAAGTGCATCAAGAGCAACATTGACAAAGGCACCTAACATCAATGCGCGCATACCCAACTCAGGTCGGTTATCTGCACGAATAAAGTAGTACATCACCAGACAGGTCAGTTGCACAACCGTTACAAAACAAAAAACTTCAAAATAGCTCTGCATCAGGGGATATAACGAAGGAGTAGCCCCCAAAGCAGCAAACAGATACTCACTAAAGACAAGAGACAGGGGTACCGCCAGCGCTGCCATGGCCAGTATCACAAAGAAAACCTGACTAAAAATAGATGACGCTAAAGCGTATTTTTTATCGCCGATATAAATACTGGCTTTAACTGAACCTCCGACGGCAAACATCAGAGCCACACCAAATAACAAGGCAAAGTACGGCATCAATAAATTAACCGCCGCTAATGCCTCTGCGCCAATATAATTTCCCACAAAAAAACCATCGACGACACTGGCAGTCGAAATAGCCAGCAAACTCAATGTAGAAGGAATAACAAAACGGAAAAAAGTGGCTACTAAAGGTCCACTATCAGGAGAGGTATCGATTAGATTCTTATTCATAATATCTCAAAATATTTTATAATAAATTTCATAAAATTTTATAAATAATCTTATGAAACGTTACGACTTATTTTTTGGTCAGTTTTAGTTCTTAACAGCTTGTATGGCAAACCCAAAAGCTGGCTGTTCAAACCAGCCCATTCATTAATTGTCATAGCAGATGTTATAGCAGAGACATCCATTTCTTTATCGGTACCTATGGTTAACGCCAAACTGTAATCTGACCACACGCTAAATAAAGCGATAAAACTGCCTTTTTTTACGGGTAAAATTTCAGCCAAAGAAGGCGATATACTAAGACCCAGATCGCCTTGCCCCTTAAAAGAAAAAGCCAGCTTAGCGAGCGGTATTCTTATGCCTAAACCACTGGCCTTCAGGTAGGATTCTTTTAACGTCCACAATTGAGCTATGCGTTTAATTTTCTGCGACTCAGTCAGCCTCATCAGATCAGACAATTCCCTTTCAGAGAAATAGCGTTTAGCAAAGGCCATGTTAAATATCGGACGATGAATACATTCAACATCAACGCCCAAATCCAATCCTTCACCTAACCCCTCACCTAACCCCTCACCTAATTCTTCACCCAGCGCCAATACCACTAGGTCTTCACTGTGTGATAAATTAAAGTGCAGATTTAAATATGAAAACCCATCCGCCAATCTTGGCTTACCAGAATTATCAATGACGAATACCCATTCATGGGGCAATACACACGGCACTCGTTTTGATAATTGACTACGCAATAAAGCCCTCGCTAACAGATATTGCTTAGCCTGCTGCTGACTCACAAAGCTCTTGTGACGCTTTCGCTCTTCTGCACTCAGCCAGCCTAGAACTTGCGTTGAAAAACGTTTATCGTTTAAAAGGTCAAGGGACGCATAGTTCAGCTGAATTCGAGGACTCGGTAATGTCGTCATGTGCATTGTACTTTTTATGATTCAGTCAGATTATGATCAAATCAGATCGAAGCCTGGCTCTTCAATCACCTTGAACGGCAAGCCGTATTTGTTCATGTCATCCATGAATGGATCTGGGTCCAGCTGCTCCATATTCCAAACGCCCTCCTTAAGCCATTGACCTTCTATCATCATCTTCGCGCCGATCATGGCTGGCACAGCGGTGGTATAAGAAATAGCCTGTGACTGCACCTCACCATAACAATCCTGATGATCTTTGATATTGTATACATACACTGTGCGCGCTTTACCATTTTTAATACCGGTCACAACACAGCCAATACAGGTTTTACCTATTGTACGAGGGCCTAATGTGGAGGGTTCAGGCAGCAGTTCTTTTAAAAACTGAAGTGGGATAATTTCCTGTCCATTAAAATTAATAGGTTCAATACCTGTCATACCCACATTGCCTAGCACCTCTAAGTGTTTAAGGTAACTATCACCAAAGCTCATCCAGAATTGTGCACACTTAAGCGTAGGATAATGTTTAGCTAACGATTCCAACTCTTCGTGGTACATGCGGTAAATATTGTAAGTGCCAATACCATCGGGGCAGGTAAATTCTTGATTAGTCGACATAGCAGGTGTTGTAATAAACTCACCGTTTTCCCAATGGCGACATTCAGCGGTCACTTCACGAATATTTATTTCCGGATTGAAATTAGTCGCAAATGGGTAACCATGATCGCCACCATTAACATCAATGATATCTAAGGTATGGATCTCATCGAAATAATGCTTAGCAGCGTAAGCCGTAAACATATTGGTAGCACCAGGATCAAAGCCTGAACCTAACAGCGCCATCAAGCCCGCTTGTTTGAATTTATCCTGATACTCCCATTGCCATTTGTACTCAAATTTTGCCGTATCTAATGGCTCATAATTGGCCGTATCAAGATAGTGTACTTTCATTTCTAAGCAGGCATCCATAATGGTCAGATCCTGATAGGGCAGCGCCACATTGATCACCATGAACGGATCGTACTTCTTAAATAAGCGCACAAGATCAGACACACTATCCGCATCAACGTGATCCGTTTCAATGTCGCCACCATACCTTGCCTTAATTTGCTTGGCGATATCATCACACTTACTTTGAGTACGGCTGGCCAATACAATGTCACTGAACACTTCCGGCAATTGAGCACATTTATGGGCAACAACCTGACCTACGCCACCAGCACCAATAATCATAATTTTTTTCATAACAGGTTCCCCTAAACGCTTCTCTTAAATTATTTCTTTAAAAAATTAAAGCACATGGTCTTTTTCGTAATAGGTGTAGCCTTGCATACTGGCATTGAAAGTATTCATCATTTGCTGGCGTTCACGAGCACTGATGCGACCTTCATTTACGGCGGCTTCTAATTTATTGCGGTAACGTAATTTCATTTCCCAAGGCTGGTATTCCACATAACCCAAAACGTCTTCGATGGTATCGCCGTGAATTTCTTTAACAAATTCGTAACCCCCCCCTTCGTTTAAACGAATGCTGGCCACGTTGGTATCACCAAACAAATTGTGTAAATCCCCAAGGGTCTCCTGATAGGCACCCACAAGGAAGACACCCATATAATATTCTTCAGATTCTTTTAATGAATGCACGGGTAAGGTCGGAGCATATTCGCGATCGGTAGCAATAAAACGATCAATTTTTCCGTCGCAATCACAGGTAATATCCGCTAATACAGCACGACGATCAGGTTCTTCGTTTAAGCGATGAACCGGCATCACAGGGAACATCTGATCAATGGCCCAGCTATCTGGCAAAGATTGAAACAGACTGAAATTGCCATAATAAATATCGGCTAAAGATTCATCGAATCCCTCTAGCTCTTTAGGAATTTGATCCAGTTCAGGTAATAAAGATTTAATATCTCGCAGCACTTTTAAAAACAGGTTTTCTGCTTCAGCACGGGTACGCAAACCTACCTGACCGCGCTTAAACAACTCACGCACTTCATCACGATAATAGTGGGCATCATTAAAACACTCCTGCACCCGACCTGGTTTTAAGTAATCAAAGATGCTGCGCAAATTATCGAGTAACTCATGCCCTTCATCACTAGACGTCCTTATCTCGACAGGCTCAAAACGCGCGACATCTAAGATGTTAAACAATAATATAGATGAATACGCGACGGTGGCACGACCGGATTCCGTAACAATCGTAGGATGGCTGATACCATAACCGTCGAGCGTCGACATAACGGTTTCGACCACATCTTCACAATATTCATCCAAAGAATAATTTCGACTTTGGCTTTCTTGTGAATGCGCCCCCGTATAATCTACCGCCAACCCACCACCCAAATCGATATAATTCATCGCGGCACCTTCGCGACACAAGTCTGCGTAATAACGACAGGCTTCGCTTACACCACCACGAATATCACGAATATTAGGAATTTGAGAACCCAAGTGGCAATGCAACAATTGCAAACAATGCAACATATCATTGTCTCTCAGTACATCGACAACCTGAATAATTTGACTGGCTGACAAACCAAAGACACTGCGATCACCACTGGTTGAATTCCAATGACCACCAACCTTAGTCGTCATTTTTGCTCGTACACCAATCAAAGGTTCGATGCCTAAAGCTTTGCTGCGCTCAACAATAATTGGCAGCTCGGACAGGGCCTCAATCACCACAAAACAACGAGTACCCAACTTGACCGCTTGCAAGGCCAGATCAATAAACTCCTGATCTTTGTAACCATTGCAAATCAACATCTGATCACTGCTATTACCGAGCGTTGATAAAGCGGCGATCATTTCAGGCTTACTGCCCACCTCAAAACCATAACCATAGCGCTCCCCAAACCGAGCGATCTCCTCAACGATTTGCGCTTGCTGATTCACTTTAATAGGAAATACACCTCGATACGAACCCTGGTAATCGAGACGCTCTATAATTTTTCTGAAAGAGTCATTCAAATTACTGATGCTGTGATCGATTATATTTTCAATACGTAATAACGCGGGCATGTGCAGGTCACGATCTCGCAAGCCTTCAATAACTTCCAGCAAAGACAAGCCAGAAAACTGCTCGGAAAAAGAGTCCTGGGGATTTTTAATGACTACTTCACCGTCAGGGCTGATATCAAAATACCCATTTCCCCAATTTTTTATGCCGTAGGTATCTTGCGCTCGCTCGATATCCCATTCAGCCTGCTGTTCTATTTTCATATCACGCACGACTTAATCCTTACAATTCAATGACCGCAATGGTAATGGTTTGCATTTAGATTATCCAGTAATTAAATGCAATTGATAAGCATTATTATTTATGGAATAATCCTGCCCTTGATTGACATACAAGCGACTTAATAAATTTTCTCATGAGAGTGATGACATAATGGATGACACAATGAAAGGCTCCTCAAGAATTAAAGTGCTCGATTTCTATCGAGGAATTTGTGTCATGTTTATGCTGATCGTGCACTTTCTTTATTTTTATGGCGCGGCAGAATTTAACAAAAGTATTATTGGCTCATCTTTTGAACTGCTAACGATTTGGACTGTCGTGACCCTCTATTTATCATCGCTACTTATCCTACTGACTCCGAATGCTACGGGCACACAACACATCAAACGCATAATATTTCTTTTCATCTTCGGCTATGCATTGATATTAAGTTACCTACACGGGCTTAACGTTCAGCTAGAAATTACTCACGAAGTATTACTCTTCAGTGTCTGCTGCTTCGTATTTCTGATGGGCATTTTTATCACTCTGACAGGACATAAGAATTTATCACTGTCGATTAAACGTGGCGTAATATTGTTTTTTGCAGGCTACGTACTGAATTTTTTTCGCAGCTCGCTACCCATGTGGCTTTCCTTGGAATTCGGTCTGGTCAGCCAAGAAGATTTAGGCGACGGCAATCCAATCTATGAATTGTTGGTGGTTGATATTTTACAATTTGCGGGCATCGCTTTTATTGTTTGCAGCCTGCTGAGGCATTACCTTCCTAACCCAAAACACTGGCTGGTCATCGCCCTCGCGATTGCTTTCGCTTCGCCTTACGCATGGGATACTCAGACAGGTAATGCTTTCGTCGATGAAATATTAAAACTGCTTGCTGGCAATATTGCAGAAGGCGCGTTTTTCCCACAGTTGCCATGGCTAGCCTATGCCATTTCAGGTATGGCATTTGGCCACTGGATGAAACAAGCCGATGACTTAAATGGCTTTTTGAAAAAGTCGGCCTGGTTCAGCCTCACCACAACATTCGTAGGTATTGCTATCATTTTTACCGATGTTGATTACCACATCGGTGGTTCAATGCGCGCAGGCCCAGGCGCGGTTATCGCAATCAGTGGCTTCACCGCACTCACCATTTTCTTATTTAATACGATTGTCGAGAAGGTACCTCACAACCCAATATTCAGCTTCTGGTATACCTGGAGCAAACACATCACCACCATATACGTTGTTCATTGGTTACTTATTGGCTGGGGACTTATGTACTTTGGTTTCCGAACGCTAAGTGGGACTGGATTCTTAGTAACGTTATTAGCGCTCTATGTGCTGACTCATTATCTAGCAACAGCTTGGGTTAAATTTAAACCTAATCAGCAAAAACACTCGTACAAAATCAGTTGAGCCATTGGGCTTTGTTTTAAATGTACTCCGAATTAATCAAAACGTCTTAAAGGTTATTATCCATGCCCAGAGATCTGCCTTACCAATTAACAGTAAGCCAAAGCCAACGCATTAGCCCCAATATGCAACGGGTTACATTATACGGACAAGACTTAGCGGAATTTCCAACAGGATATGAAGGCAGCTATGTAAAGCTTCTCTTTCCCGTTGAAGGGACTCTCTCTGAAAGGACTCTCTCTGAAAGGACTCTCTCTGAAGGAGCTCTGTCAGGTGATGAAGATGCCAAAGTTATTATGCGAACTTACACCATACGCAAGTTCAACCCATATGATTTAATGCTTGATATCGATTTTGTATTACACGGTGAGTTAGGCAAACATTCTGGGCCTGCATCAACTTGGGCTGCACAAACAAAACCCGGTGATACTCTGCAGATGTTTGGTCCTGGCAAAGTCAAAGCAGCTTCTCTGGAAGCCGATTGGTTTTTATTTGCTGGCGACATGACGGCTTTACCAGCTATTAGTTGTCAGCTTGAACAATTGCCTGCAAATGCGGCAGGCTATGTTGTGATTGAAATTAATTCTGAGCAAGATAAGCAATCACTTAAAAAACCTGCGGGAATTGATATTTTATGGGTGATTAATCCACATCTGGATACAGAAAATACAATACTAAGCGATGCGGTAAAAACCTTGCCTTGGTTATTAGGCACCCCTTCTATTTGGGCTGCCTGTGAATTCAGCAATATGCGCTTATTACGCAGCTACTTTAAAAAAGATAAGCAAGTTCCTCGTAACCAACTTTACATAAGCAGCTACTGGAAAAGTGGGCAATCAGAAGATAAACATAAAATCATAAAAAAACAGGATAGTATTGCTGAAGACGCTGTTTAATTTTCACTTCCCCTTAACGACGAAACGGCTGGCGCTGCCAATAATATAAACTTCTCCATAGCCACTCTACTGGACCAAACTTTAATTTTTCCATCAGCATTTTACCGATGAATAATTGCAGGGCCCATACTCCAAGCACTACCCAAATTTGCTGCAGTAAATCCAACTCTAAGGCTCTAAAGTTTAAAAACAGTGGATAGAATAACAACACAGATATCAGCGTTTGCAGTAGATAATGGGTTAATGCGGCACGACCGATAGCTTGCAGCCTGACTTGTAACCACAAAAGTTTATTGGACTGACTCCATAAAATAATAATCCCAATGTAAGAAAGCGCCTGAAGAATTGAGGCCAGATTGTTCAGGTCAACGACGACGCCATAAGCCTCATTAAGAAATAATGCCAACCCCTGTAAAGCGAGTCCGGATATTAATCCTCCAATTGCCCAATTACGATAAACCTGGGTAGACGATTTTCCCAAAATATAACCGAGCTTATACAACGCCATACCGATTAACATATTGGCTAAAGAAAGCGTGAAGTATTTAATGAGCTTTAAATGATCAAAACTTAAATGATCAAAGCTTAAATTCGAATGAGCATCGGTGATGCTGCTGTCATAATAATAAGCACTGAGTGCAGGCCCAATGTATGCCGTACATACACTGTATAAAGGAATACTCAGGCAGATAAGCGTCTTAGAGTTTAGTTTTCTTAATGGATACAACAGAAATCCAGATAGCGCATATACGAACAATATATCGCCATACCAAACTAAAAGATGTAGCGCACCAATAACCATTAACCAGAAGTTGCGTCGGTAAAATACACTGAAAGAATTGGCACCTTTCTGATCCAATTTTTCTGTCATTAAAATAATGCTAGCGCCAAACAAAAAGGAAAAGAGTGTCATCATTTTTTGTGAAAATAGTGCTTGAATCAGCGAATAAGAAGTAAGCATCAGATGACCATATAAAAATGATCCTAGACCCTTTTCCAGCGCAGGAAAATGCGCTCCTAACTGCTGGTAAAATTCTATCTGTCCCGTTTCAGAATACGCGAACAATGTAATATTAATTACAAAAATGCCGAGCAGAGCAATCCCACGAATCAAATCCAGTTGAACGATTCTCATACGATTTTTTTCATCCTTGTCTAAAACACAAATAGTATTGATAATCATTATCACTTGTCAAGCGCATAATATTGCCAATATGACCGCCACTAACCAGAAGTCTCTAAATTATCTCTTGATCACACTCAATTAAGCTTTATGATACGCATTCTCATTCTCATCACCACAAACACATAACCACCGTCAGGACATTTGTTATGCCCATCAGCGTATTTTTAATCTGGCCCGCCCTTCATGCTATGTATGGCCTAAAAGAACATAGAAGCACTAAAATTCCTTACAACAGAAGAGTTGCCGGCAGAACTCTATTATTAATATCTGCCTGTTTGATGGGGATTCCAATCGGATTTGAGCACGGTTTCTTTATTTGGCTATTTGCATTAATGGCTGTCGCTATCACGTTCGTTCAACTCAGAGTTTGGCAGCCAAAGTCTGTCTATCTGATTACAGCATTCAGCCTGACTGGACTTATATATAAGGGAATCGACTATGTTTATTAACATTATTCGCAGTACCGGCAGTCGTAATATTGCCGCGATCATCGGGAGCTTTTTAGCGACGGTAGCACTGACCATTTCCATTACCCTACTATGGCCATTTGGCAGTCTTGCGGAACAGGTATTTGCAGGAGGGATCTTTTTCTTTATTTTCTGGGCCTCAGTTTTTTATTGGGCCATCTTGGCATTGGATGGCCTTCAGGCCTGGACTAGGATCCTTATTTTATTAATACCCGCCCTTACGATAGATATTATCAGTTTAGCCAGTTGAGAATTACCATGAAACAACACACTCATAAACGCCTCTATGATACGCACTCCTGGGTTGGCATTATCTCAGGCATCTTACTTTTTATTGTTACCTTTTCTGGTATACCCGCCCTGTTTGAGAACGAGTTAGGATACTGGCAGTACTCAACCTTCGGAGAGATTTCTGAAGATAAATCCTTTGACCTTGAGCGTACCATTGAAGCGGCGAATAACATCGGCTTTCAATACGGTAAATATTTCATTCAACCACCGGATGAAGTGAATAATCACATTATGCTTGGCCATTTCCCAGATGAAGGTGAATTTGATATTCGCTACTTAAAGGCGGGCAACTATGAAGAAGTCGAATCGTCCCCTTCCGCATTAGGTCAAATTCTTACCTATTTGCATACCGATCTTTATTTACCTCGACCCTACGGACGCTACCTTGTCGGTTTGGCAGGCATGGCTATGCTATTGGCTATCATCGCTGGCATTTTGATACATGTTAAATGGCGTAAAGAATTTGTCATGCTACGTCCTAAAAGAAGCTGGCGTTTATTATTAACCGACCAACATAAGTTGCTTGGCTTATGGTCATTACCTTTTACCCTTATTCTTGCGTTCACTGGCACTATTTTAGGTTTATTAGGCATTATCACCCCTATTCTAGCGCTGGCCGCGTTCGACGGTGACGTTCAGAAAGCAACGGATACGATACTTGGACCAAGAGCTGAAATTACTGGTGAACCGGCGCCTATTTATTCATTGAATGAACTCTGGATCAAAGCCAACTCTGACCTCACTGACAAAGAAATTAAATTTATTGAAGTTGAGGGAGCAGGTGACAAAGGTGGATTGATTAAATTTTCAGCTCACCACCAGAAACATTTAAGCAACATAGAAACCGTGACTTATTCTATCGCTACTGGCGAGACTGTTCACGAAGGTAGCTTTATCGATAAAGGACCTTTCCATCGTATCTTTGCCGCGGTCACGCCTTTGCATTACGTATTGTTTGGCAGTATTTGGCTAAAAATCTGTTATGCGTTAGCCGCTTTAGGAACGTGTGGTCTGATTGTGACCGGCAATATGCTGTGGTTAGAGCGTAGAGGGCATGGCATGGAACACCCTCTTAGTAAATTAACACTGGGGATTTGTGGCGGCCTTGTGATTGCAACCTGCGCTCTTTTTCCGGCAAGCCAATTGCTCTATGTATTTAAACTGGGTGAAGAACACCACCATTTCGAAGAGTGGATTCTCTGGATTACTTGGGGAGTCGCGTTATTCACGCCTTTCTTTTGGAAGAATGGCTTCCAACTGAGCCACTGGATGTTACGTATCAGTGCTGCGCTACTTTTATCAACATTAATTGTCGATGGTCTGGTTAATGGCCGATGGTTATGGCTAACCTCAGGATGGAATTTTTATATTCAAGCCGGGCTTATTTTCTTTGCACTGCTGTTCGTCTATTTGGATATAAAGCTGCCAGATGAAAAGCAAGAAAAGTTTACGAAATAAAAAACTCTCGCCTTGCTGCAATAGCCAGCAAGGCGAAGAGATATCCCATTAATTATGAAGCTTACATTATGATTCTTACATTATAAGACTTAGAAGTTGTAAGTTGCTCTCGCGCCGATGACACGTGGGTCGCCCATACGTACCGCAGGTGTGCCATTTGCGGCTTGCAAGTTGTTATGATTTGCATAAGTTCGATCGAATACATTTTTAACATAAACTTCGAGTTTTAAATCTTGGATCTCATACCCTCCGTTTATATTAACAAGAGTACGCGCAGATAACTCTTTCTCATTAGCAACATCTGAGTAGGATTTTCCTTGATAATTCATTGAAGTATTTAAAAAGAAACCATTGAAGCTTTGATAGTTTAAACCTGTCATTGCAGTATGCTTTGGTGCAAAGGTAAATTCATTACCACTGTAGTCATTAGAGCCATCTGCAGATTTGAAATCTTTGTATTCGGTATTTGACAATGCACCGCCTACATATAAATCAAGTGTTTCTGTTAAAATATAATCAAAACTCAGTTCTGCACCATACAGTTCTGACCTTCCAGAATTCTCAGTAATTGTATATGCAGAGCTGCTGGTTCCCGGCTCTTGAATTTTCACTTGTTGATCTTTCCAGTCACTGTAATAGATATTCGCATTTAGTAAACCGCGGCCATCTAAGAGTTCAGAGCGAAGCGCCAGTTCGTAATTCCATAGCTCTTCTTGATCAAAGTCATTTACACCATGCAATAGCGTCAATTCAGAACCACCTGAACGGTAGCTTTTCTTCGCAAAAAAGCTCGTCGTAACATCATCATTCCAGCGATAAGTGATGCCAGCATGGGGAAGTATGTTATTAAAGTTTTTGCTCTTATCCGTTTCAGGAACGCTTTGCGTATATGAAGCTAATTGAGAATTAGCAATACCGATAATATAATCTAGAGTGATCGGACCAAGCCCTAGGTCTGCAGTTCCTAGTGGTGCACCCAGAGGGGTAGGAAGAGTATTTGGGCTAATTGAATTAGAACCTGTTGAATATTCTTTTTTCTCATTGTCGTAGCGTGCGCCGAAGCTGGCTGTCCAGTTCTCAGCAAAATCAACGTCCCATTCGGTAAATACAGCCCAGCTCGTAGTCTCAACGTTTGTAAATCCTGTTTGCTCAGTGCCATAGAATTCAGGATAAAGAGCCGATAACGTTCCAGAGCCCCCAAACGGAACTAAGTTAATCGGGTTAGTTAAAAACTGTCCTAAAGGAAAATTAATATTCTGACTACGGGCAAAACTATCAAATTGTGTGACTAGATTAAGGTCGTTATTGGCGACTTGGCTATTCTTAGCTTCGATACTTGTGTAATACACACCAGTGCTTCCACGAACGGTATCTGAGTTAAAGTTTAAGCGTAATTCTTGCGACCAATTAGTATCTTCATTGTCTTGAATAACCGTGCCACCGCCGCTTCCATAGGCCAAGGCACTTAAATCGGTATCACTCAGACGATCACGTTCGCCATCTTGGTAGGCACTGATGCTTTTCAATGCCCAGCGATGATTGATTTTGAAATCAAGATTCAGCGAGGCTAAATCAGCTTTGGTTTTGAATACCGCATCCGCATCGTTTGTTGATTTTCGATCGTCTTTATCAAACTCACCTAATAGCACTCGGCTATCGCCATATTCATTTTCTAGGTGTTGATATGAAAGCACCATTTTCAGGTCATCAGTCGGTTCTAAAAGCAGCTTCATGCGATAAACAGTATTCTCACGGCCATTATAATCTTTTTCATTTCGAGTGATGTTATCGATAAAACCATCTGATTGACTGTGTTCCGCTGACAAGCGTAATGCAGAAATACCCTCCATCAAATTAATGTTCGCAATACCTTTATATTCTCGCTGACCATAATTGCCAAAACCTAGTCTAACTTTTCCTTCATTAGCATAGACAGGGTCACTGGTATTGACGATGATTGCGCCCGCCAGCGCATTGCGGCCAAGGTTAGTGGATTGCGGACCTCTTAAGATTTCTACTTGGGATACATCCCATAATTGGCCAACGGCTCCACTTTTAATCCAACCTGAAGTTGTTACTCCGTCTATCACCACGGATGCAAGGTCACCACGATTAGGATTAATTGCCCCATCACTGCTGCGCACACCACGAATGCGAAATCCAAACTGATCACCACTAATCCCCGGAGTCTGTTGAATGACGTCGGTCAATTCCGTTAAATTTCGAGTTTCAAGATCTTCACTAGTAAGTACAACGACACTCTCTTTTGTATCTTGTAATGAACGCTCCATTTTCTGACCCGTTACGGTCACGGTATTGAGCTTCTTCGTACTGCTATCAGCAGCCGCTTCTTCGGCAATGGCAACAGTACTGGCTAGGCTAATGGCTAAAGCCAGACTGTTTTTAAGGAATTGATGTTTCATGTTGAGAGTCCTTCTATTGGAGGGGTATGAATAATTGAAAAAGTTCAATCTTTATTTCTGGCCGCCAATTTAATGTAATAGTATTGATATTGCAAATCATTATCATTTGCAATATCAACAAAAGGAAGGAGTAACGCTCTCTTTTTCAAGCAAGTAAGGCCCTTTAATCAACCATGCTGAAGGCTGACTATATTGACAAAAAACAGCTTAGATTTTGTCTTTTCATACTAAATAGCCACAACCGACTAAACTTAATTTATCTTCTATTTCGAGTCGTGGTATTCAATGATGATATCTCTCTTACGTCATATTAAAATTTCTCGTCGCCTTTCGTTATTAATTGCGCTATTTATTGTTGGTTTGTTGACCATAACAAGCATTATCTTGATGCAGTATCGTAGTAGCTTGCTAGAGCATAAAGCTGGGCAAACACAACTTCTGGTGCAAACTACTCATAGCTTATTAAGTGATTATTATGATCGCTTTAAATTGGGTGAGTTTTCAGAGCAAGAGGCTCGGGCCGCAGCTTTAAAAGCGGTTTCGAAGTTACGCTATGCCAGTGATAATTATTTTTGGGTTAACGACTATGATGCAAAAATGGTAATGCACCCTATTAAGCCTGCTTTAAATGGTAAAAATTTAGCCGATTTTGCCGATCCTAACGGCAAGAAAATCTTTATTGAAATGACAAAAATTGTTGCTAGCCATGGGCAAGGTTTTGTTCCTTATCAGTGGCCGAAACCAGGAGCCGAAGATCCTGTTGATAAGATTTCTTTTGTGAAGGGCTTCCAACCTTGGCAGCTTATCGTTGGCTCGGGAGTCTATGTTGATGACGTAGATGTAGAGTTTTATAACGTTGTAATGACTCTGGTGCTGATCATTTTTATTATTTTAATTCCTCTTCTCGCAATTGCTATGATAATTGCTCGTAGTATCTCATCACCGATTAACGCAACGACAAAAGCCATGAATAATATCTCGGAAGGCGAAGGTGATTTAACCCTACGGTTACGAACAGAAGGCAAAGATGAGGTCGCGGACTTAACCAAAGCGTTTAATACTTTTATTGAAAAAATTCAGATCAGTATTATTGATGTTAACCAAACGAATACTGAATTAACCGATGCGTCACAACAACTTGAGCAGGTTGCTCAAGTAGGTAAAAAACACATGGAGCAGCAGAGCCAAGAGACCTATCAAGTCGCTACTGCGGTGACTGAAATGTCGTCTACGGTTCAAGAGATTGCTCGCAGTGCGGAACAAGCCGCCGTTGCCGTAAAAGGCGCTAACGATGAAGCTAATGAAGGATTAGCGGTAATGGGGCAAACAACCCACGGCATTACCGAGCTGGCTAATGAGGTTAAATCAGCGGCCGCTGTGATTAATCAACTTGAGGCTGAAAGCCAGTCTATTGGGTCGGTATTGGATGTTATTCGTGGTATTGCAGAACAAACCAACCTATTAGCGTTAAATGCCGCTATTGAAGCCGCTAGAGCGGGTGAGCAAGGCCGTGGCTTTGCGGTGGTTGCCGATGAGGTAAGAACACTCGCGAGCCGTACGCAGCAATCGACTGAAGAAATTAATGAAATGATTGCACGCTTACAAAAAGGCACCAGCGATGCCGTTAGAGTCATGAATGATGGCAGTGAAAAAGCCAACAGTACGGTTGAATTGGCTGGCACATCGGCAATGGCTTTAGAAAAAATTGTTGAAGCCGTAGGAACGATTTCTGAAATGACGATTCAAATTGCGACGGCAGCAGAAGAACAATCAGCCGTTGCCAAAGAAATTGATCAGTCGGTTGTTAAGATTTCAAAGCTGTCTGAAGAGTCGAGTGAAAACAGCCATAAAGTGCTAGGAGCAAGCAGTAATTTGAATAACTTAGGCGGAAAATTAAAGCGCATTATTGATACCTTTAAAACATCATAATGCGCTTGTATTCATTGGTTCTAACGGAAAAGCCTTTCTGCCCAAACCGTTAGACCAGACGCGACACTGCCAAAGTGATCGCCATCAAGGACTTCAACCTCGCCAATTTTTTCTTTAATAGCTTGGCGAATCACAGGAGACTGGCCAGAACCACCGGTCACATAAACAAGATCGGGCTTACAACCAGCTTGTATAATTGCTTCATCCATTAATGCCGTCATTTTTTCAACAGGTCGATTAACGGCTTCTGCAAATAATTCTCGCGTAACCACTTCGCTTAAATCGCGTTCGATAAAAGATAAATCGACTCGGTGTTCAGGCTTGCTAGATAATTCGATTTTGCATTGCTCTGAGCTGCGCACCAAATGATGATTTTGTTTATCATCGCGTAACTTAATAAAGCGACGAATCAATTCTGGTGATGCGCTGTCTCTTACTAATTGATCTAAATACAGTTCTGTTTGCAGGCTATTAAAGTTACTTTGCGCACTAATGTCGTTGGTAGATACCGCATCCCAAAATGTTTTGGTTGAGACGGGTTTGCCATTTTTTAACTCAGTTCCCATTCCAAACAGAGGCATTAAATTGCTGCCCGCTAATTGAATATCAAGGTCGTTACCGCCTATGCGTTCCCCTGAGTGGCCAATAAAGTCTTGCTGGCGTTGCTCTTGGTTTTTATGATCTGGTCCCATGCGCACCATCGCGCAGTCGGTTGTACCACCACCAATATCAACAACCAATACTGTTTTATTTTCGCTCAGTTCCGCTTCGAAATTTAAACCAGCGGCGATAGGTTCGTATAAAAACTCAACCGAATTAAACCCCGCACGTTTTGCCGACACGGTTAAAATATCAATCGCTTGTTTGTTACTTTGCTCGGCATTTAATCCCTGAAAGTTTACAGGGCGACCGATTACCGTATGTTCAATCGGATCTTTTAGGCCTAAAGCAGCAGCACTTTTTTCTGCCTGACGTTTTACGTTTTGCATCATCGCAGTCACAATGTCTTCAAAAAAGAAGACTTGCTCAGGACGCAAACCACTGGCACCTAAAAAGGATTTAGGCGATTTTACGAAATAGCCTTCTTCAGGAAATTCGTAATATTCTTCAAAGGCACTGCGGCCAAAAAATAAACTTTGCTCACTGGAATCTAGCCCTTCTTGCTGACGAATACGTCGTGCTTGCGCTAAAGAATTAGCGCGTAATGCTAAGAATGCTTCTTTATCTGCAGAATCTGTAATGCCCAACCCGACTTGTTCACAAATCAGCTCGCGCTCCAGTGCGTATAAAGTAGAAGGCATAAAGACTTTGCCTTGCTCTAAGGGTAAAAGACTTACCTTGGATGATTCAGTCTGAATAATCCCCATAGCACAGTTGGATGTGCCGTAATCAAAACCAGAAAACATGTGAAACCTGTACAAAAAAAATTTAATATGAAAATTAGAGCGCTGTATAAATGGAGTACGCAGAATAAGCGGCTAATGAACCTAAGATAATAAATAACCCGCCACTTAAGCGGTGTAATAATGCGATGGGAATTCGTTGTAAAATCGTCCGCCCTGCCCAAACCGCCATGATAGAGGTACTCACCAGCGCGAGAGTTGATCCAATCCACACCGCAATGGCCGAACTATGACTGCTTAAGGCGACAACGGCTAGTTGGGTTTTATCACCAAATTCAGCGATTGTAATTAAGGCAAAAGTAGAAAAAATAATATGCTGCTGACTTTTCACCTGCAAATCATCATCTTCAAGCTCTTCGCCATCGTCTTTAGTAAAGAGCGCATGAAAGCCAAACATTAAAAACAAAACGCTAACAGAAATTGAAATAACGAGTTCGGGAATCCAGTTAGCAATGGCGCTGCCAAATACCACCGCTAATGTATTCAATACCAAAAAGGCTAAGATCGCCCCAACGGCAACAGGCAGCGCACGATAGCGCACTGCCAAGGCCATACAAACCAATTGGCTTTTATCGCCAATTTCAGCGGCAAAGATGAGTAGAAAACTAGTCAACCAATCCATACTGATCTCGTAAAACATCGATAATTTCAGCTTTTGGATTATCAGATAAAACAATCTTTTCGCCGATGACTTTTTCTGCAATGTTCAAATAGGTTTTAGATAAATCCATTAAAACATTGGCTGGCAACTCATTATCGCGGGCCAGCGCTGAACGCTCATCCATGCGATCTTTATTCAATAAGATATCGGCATCGTCAAAATGATTGAGTAAAAATTGGCGAAAACCTTCTTTCGAATTTTCAACAATGTTGCCTACACGGTATTCTGCACCGTCCCAAATACGAGAAGAGTCTGGTGTGCCTACTTCGTCCATATAAATCAGTTTTTCATTACCCGCAGCATCATTGACGTAACCAAATTCAAACTTGGTATCAACAAAGATCTGGTCCAACTCAGCTAATGCGTTAGAGATAACAGCAAAGCCTTCTTTTAACAGTTTTTCATACTGTTCAATATCGTCGGCTTGAGTAAAGTTAAATGCTTCAAAATTATCAGCGATATTGGCGCGAGTGATGTTGACGTCATCAACCGCGGGAACACCCGGAATGCCTTTTAAAATACCCTTAGTAGAGGGGGTAATTAATAGCTCAGGTAATTTCTGATCTTTTTCTAAACCTTCAGGCATTTGAATGCCACAAAAGTCACGCTCGCCTTTGCTATAAGAGCGCCACATCGAACCTGTAATATACTGGCGACAAATCGCTTCAATCATCACTGGGCGAGCTTTTTGTACAATCCAGACAAACGGATGCGGGATATCAAGAATATGACTGTCGGCTAGGCCTTGCTCACGGAACAAACGGAACCAATGATTTGAAATAGCATTCAGTGCTGCGCCTTTACCAGGAACACCCTTCATGCCACCTTCGCCATGCCAGATGCAATCAAACGCCGAAATACGATCACTGATTACCATGATTGCTAACGGAGCATCTGCGGCTACGTCGTAGCCCTTCTCTGCAATTAGACGCTTACTATCCGCCTCGGTTAGCCAATAAACAGAGCGTACTTTGCCACTATGAACGGGCTTATCAGTACGAATTGGAAGGTCGTCATTTACCGCTAAAATTTGATCTGCAAGACTCATAACTAAGGCCTCTAGCGGGTTTAGGATCTGCTTAAAAGCTGACTAAACCGCTAACAAATAGGAATAGGAATTTATTGGCGCGGATTCTATCAGATTGACCGCTGACTAGCACTTGCCAATTCATTTCGCTAAGATGGCCAGTCAAAATAGGGAAATTTGTTATTATAGATGTTATTACGCACTCGCTTTTATATTCCTCCCGTTAAGCCTGAGCACCTACTGCGGTCAGGGCTTATCGAACGCCTGCAAAATACTCAAGGCAGCCAATTAGTACTAATTTCCGCTCCTGCGGGCTATGGTAAAACGACCTTGGTCAGTCAATGGCTTCATACCTATTCACAAAGCTTTGCTTGGCTAATTGTCGATAGCCAGCAAGCATTGGCAGAAGTTTTTTGGCAACACATCATTGGTGCTTTGCAAACCATCATTGCCGATATCGGCCAGCAAGCATTAGCCGTATTACCGACCCAAGGCATTGAGGCGGCGGTGATTAGCTTATTAAACGATCTTGATCGCTTGGATATTGCCCAAGAATCGGACCATGCTTATACCCTAGTGATGGATGATTTTCATAAGGCCGAATCTGATGAAATACTATCATCATTGAATTTATTTCTAGATCATCTTCCACCTAGCTTGCGTATTGTGATGACGGTGCGCCAAGATCCTAAGCTAGCGCTCGCTCGTCGTCGCGCGAATGGCCAGTTAATCGAATTGCAGCAAGCTGATTTAGCGTTTAATGCAAAAGAGTGCCAAGATTTTTTACAGAAAAAATTGCAGACAAACATCTCTCTCGATATTGCACAGCAAGTAAGTCTAGCAACTGAGGGATGGGTTACGGGTATTCAATTATCCGCAATGTCGTCATTAGAAGGCATACCGAAAGATAAAAATCTTAACCGAGACATGGCAGATTATTTATTTGAGGAAGTTTTTTCTCAACAGCCTCAACCCTTACAGGATTTTTTATTATTCAGTGCTTGTGTTGAAAAATTCTGCCCTGCGCTAACCAATAGCTTGTGCAATATTGAGCACAGCTACCATGTAATTAAAGAGTTAGAAGTCGCTAATCTATTTATTATCGCGCTTGATAATCACCGCAGCTGGTATCGTTACCACGATTTATTTCGCCAGTTTTTACAATTGCATTTTCAAACACTAAGCCAACAACAGCAACAAGCGTTGCATTTAACTGCAGCAAACTGGTTTGAAGAAAACGGATATTATGAATTGGCTTTTCAGCACAGCTTGATATTAAAAGACTGGTGCAGATGCGAACAGTTATTTAATAATATCGTTCAAGAGAAAATCGACTTAGGACTGAATAATTCGTTCTTTTATTTATTAGAAAAACTGCCTAGCAATATCGCAGAGTCTGTCAGTAAAAAAGCCTCTAAAGCCTTCAACATCCCTTTTATGCCCGCGCCACACTCTATTCCTGTAGCAAACTCTAGCGCTTCGCAGTCAAAAACGGCATCGACTCAACGTGATATAGATGACTTAACTCAGCCATTAATTGAACCATTAACTAAGCGTGAAACGGAGGTTATGGCTCTGGTACAGAAAGGTCTTTCGAATAAAGACATTGCCGAGCAGCTATTTATCTCCCTCAATACTTTGAAAGTTCATATTCGCAACCTTTATGGGAAAATGGGGGTTAAAAACCGCACACAAGCTTTGCTTTTAATTCACCCTAAGGGGTGATCTCATTTTCTGCACTTCTTTGTAGTCTGTCTATGCCTGCTGATTTTTAGGCCACTTTTTTAGAACTCCTTAATGTTAGAACTCCTTAATAAAGAGAGCAGAGTATGAAGACTGTATCGATTAAACGTGAAACGCTGGATGTCGATGTATTAATTATTGGCGCTGGCCCTGCCGGTTTGGCAACCGCTTGTCGCTTAAAACAATTAAATCCTGATACGCACGTCATGGTGCTAGAAAAAGGCTCTGAAGTTGGTGCCCATATTTTATCTGGGGCAATTATGCAGCCGACCGCGATGAATGAGCTATTTCCCGATTGGCAATCCTTAGGCGCTCCGCTGCATACTCCCGTCATCGAAGATGAGGTTTATTACTTTACTAAAACCCGAGGAATAAAATTCCCTAAGCTGCTTGAGCCTAAATTATTAAAGAATCATGGCAACTACATCGTGAGTTTAGGTAATATTTGTCGCTGGCTCGCAGAGCAAGCAGAAGCATTGGGCGTAGAGATTTATCCTGGTTTTGCCGCAAGTGAGCTGTTATGGGGTGAACAGAATCAAATAACCGGGGTTATTACCGGAGATATGGGCCTAGATACAAACGGTGAGCAGAAAGATACGTTCACCGCTGGCATGGAAATTCATGCACGCTATACGGTTTTTAGCGAAGGCTGTCGTGGCCATTTAGGTAAACAGCTTATTGCTCATTATCAGCTGAATCATGAAGTATCTGGCAAAAAGAAAGATCCACAGCATTATGGCTTGGGCATTAAAGAGCTGTGGCAAATTGATTCATCAAAAAATGCTCTGCATAAAGAAGGTCTAGTATTGCATACCGCCGGTTGGCCCGTGAGTGAGAGTTTAGCCAACGAAAAAGCCGGTGGCGGTGGCTTTTTATACCATTTAGAAAATAATCAAATTTCTTTAGGTTTCATTTCAGAGCTGGCTTATCAGCATCCTTTTTATGATCCTTACGAAGAAATGCAACGCTGGAAAACGCACCCAGACATTGCCAAATTTTTAATCGGCGGAAAACGCATTAGTTATGGTGCACGGGCGATTGCGAAAGGTGGATTACAGTCATTACCCAAGATGCATTTCCCTGGCGGTTTATTAATTGGCTGCGATGCGGGAACGCTTAACAATGCCAAAATTAAAGGCAGCCATACGGCGATGAAATCAGGCATGCTCGCCGCTGATGTTATTTCAAAAGCCCTCAGTGAGAATAGATACCAAGCCGATTTGAGTGAATACGAACAGGCTTTCAAAGATTCATGGATTTATACAGAACTATACCAACAAAAGAATTGGGGCCCTGCGCGTCATCATTTTGGTGAAATATTAGGAGGGATGTTTTCTTTTATTGATATCAATTTATTCAATGGAAAATTACCACTGACTTTGCAAGACCCGCAGCCTGATCACAAAGCATCAACCTCTAGGCAAGCCCTGAAAACTTACAAAGAGAGTAAACCGATTAACTACCCCAAAGCCGATGGGATGTTAACGTTTAATAAACTCGATTCAGTATTTCTATCGAATACAAATCATGGAGAAGATCAGCCCTGTCATTTAAAACTTAAAGATGAGGCTATTCCACTTAAGCATTTATCGAACTTTACCGATGGCCGCACCGAACCCTCTCTTTTTTATTGCCCAGCGGGGGTCTATGAAAAGACTGAAAATGAAACTGGGAAAATCAACTACCAGATTAATTCACAAAACTGTTTGCACTGTAAAACCTGTGATATTAAAGACCCTGCGCAGAATATTAATTGGACAATTCCTGAGGGAGGCGATGGACCAAACTATCCCAACATGTAGAAAGCTAAACTAAAGAGGGTTAAAATAGAGCACGTGAGTATGCAATAATAGCCTTCTAATACTCTCAGAATTAAAAACATGGCAAACGACTCGCACCCTACAGACTTTACAATTAAACCCATTGGTATTGTCCACTCGTGTTTTAAGGAGAAGTTTGCCATTCCACGCCAGCCTGCTTTAGCCCCTGCCGCTCGTGGTGAAATTGAGCTACTGCCTCCTTATGATGATCCGGTCGCCATTGAAGGTTTAGAAGACGTGAGTCACTTATGGTTAAGCTTTATTTTTCATCAAGCGCTACCCAAAGAAAACGAAGTCCGTTTACGGGTACGCCCTCCTCGCTTAGGGGGCAATAAAAAAATGGGGGTATTTGCAACCCGCGCTACTCATAGGCCAAATCCGCTTGGATTGTCTGTCGTTAAACTTGAGGGTATTAAAAAGGGTCGCTTACAAATCTCTGGCATCGATTTGTTAGATGGCACGCCCATTGTTGATATCAAACCCTATGTGCCTTATGCCGATATCGTTTCTACTGCCGTTAACCATATGGCAAGTGATAGCCCAGAGTTAAGCCGAGTGGAGTTTATGCCGGAGGCGTTAAACTCTGCACAAACTCATGCGATCAGGTTAAAGCAGCCAGTGAAAGAGCTGATTGAACAAATGTTGGCTCAAGATCCTAAGCCTGCTTATCAAAAACCGGATCCTGAGCGTTCATATGGGGTTAACATCTGGGACTTAGAGATTACATGGCGCTATCTAAAACCGGGTTATTTAACGGTTATGACGGTCTCTATTTTTTAACCTTTAACCTTCTAAGCTTTAGCAATCAGGTGATAGCCACGCTGATAAAAATTGGGTAAACCTTTGGCTTTAAATCGCGGTTCTTGCTCAATAATATCGGCTTCTTCTAACAGTTTGAGGGTATAGGTTTCAGCATAAAGCGCTTCGACTTCTTGGGTTGCAACGGCAAACGGAGGGCCACCAGCAATGGTTTGATCATAATCTAGGGTTATTAAAAGCTGAGGGGCTTGCTGTGTAATGGATGCGATATGTTGCGCGTATTGCAAACGCATGTCTTCTGGTAAAGCAATTAACGCTGCACGATCATAAACACAGGTTAACTCTCCTAGATCCTGTTGGGTTAACGCAAAAAAATCACCCACATAAATAGTTAATCTATCTCCTTTATATATTTTTCCATGAGACCAAGAGAGTATTTCAGGTTCAAGTCCGAGCTGCTGAAAAACAGTGCTTATTGCAATTTCACTCAGCTCAACCGCGACCACGTCATAACCTTGTTCAAGTAAATAACCAATATCTAAGGTTTTACCACACAAGGGAACAAATACTTTTTTAACCTCTAATGGCTTAACCTCTAATAGTTTAAGATTGCGTTGCAATATTGGATGGACATAATCCAGATGAAAACCAACTTGATTTAGATCCCATTTATTGTGCCAAAAACTGTGTTCCATTGATAATTTCCTATTATTTTTTTACTGTCTTTTTTTCTAAAAAATATTTACTAAAAATCCCTTGCTAACAAGATCGACATGAAAAACGCAGTGAGCTTTTTAAGTGCTTCAATTTTTCATGTCGGTTTATTGATTGCCTAATGTCATTGGCGTGTAATGTTTGATGCGAAAAAGCCAATACATGATTATCATAATGTGGTGTTGTTAAGTGCACGCCATAAGGTAATAATTTTGCAACACTGTCATCATGAATGGGGGCGGCACTCATGGCACTTTGACGACCAACAAAGTTCATGATAATGATGCCATTGGGTTTCAATAGGCTATATAAGTGATAAAACCAAGTAGCATTAGGGGGCGCTACTTTAATCGGCTCATCGTCTTCTTCATAAAATAAATCATCAATAATAACATCGAACTTGCCACCACGAGGGTGGGTCGTTTGATAGTTTTCTACCCAGGTAATGGCATCGGCTTCGATTAGGTTTATTGTATTTGAATCTAACTTAAAATATTTTTTTGCAATTTCGATATGCGTTGCATTCATTTCGATGCCGGTAATATTTTCACAGTCAAAAAATTCATCCATCATGTGCAATACGGCCCCACCACCCACGCCTAATACGAGAACGCGTAGTGGTTTAGTACGCATTAAACACAGTGCGGGTAAAAATAATAAATCCCATACACTGCCGGTGAGCTTTTTCTCAAAATTGTACTGGCTATGCAAAACCTTATCGGTATATAAACGCAACGTTTTTCCTGCATTGCGCACTTCATAATGAGTGCCATCCCGTTTTTCTTGCCAAATAATAGCCATGAATGGTTGCCATTGAGTCTATCTAAAATGATATTAATGTTATTACGAAAAGAGGCAGGATGTAAGTAAAGAAAACTCCCGAGCTTACGGTTGGGATGACGACGTCGTAAACCCGAGAGCTAAACCCGAGCAAACAGCGGGACCACTGTTTAACTCGTACTCTTTAATATCAGGTACCTATTAAAGAATAAATACAGCACAGGCAGATCGGCTGTATTCCTTTTAGTTTAGCCCTAGTTTTGCGAATTAAGTCTTTAAATTAATAATTCTCGTCAAAATAACCCTGACTTTAAGACCTTTAGGATTCCAGCTGTCAATTCTTCCAGCTCTTTGTCAGTCATTATATAGGCAGGCATTATGTAGACCAACCTGCCAAAAGGTCGTAGCCAAATACCTTGCTCAATACAGGCGGGCTGAATTTTCTTCATATCGACAGGGGATTTCATTTCAATAACCCCAATGGCTCCGAGTATGCGCACGTCTGCCACACTATCCAGTTCGTTAGCCGGCCCTAATCCTTTGAGCAAGCCTTTTTCTAGGCGCGAGACTTGTTGATGCCAATCGTTATCGATTAATAAGGCTAAGCTTTCGTTCGCCACGGCGCAAGCCAGAGGATTGGCCATAAACGTTGGCCCGTGCATAAAACACCCTGCTTCCCCTGCGCTAATGGTTGTCGCAACCTGCTCTGTGGTTAGCGTTGCCGCAAGGGTCATTTGCCCTCCGGTTAATGCTTTGCCGACGCATAAAATATCTGGGCTAATATCGGCATGCTCACACGCGAACATTTTTCCACTGCGCCCAAAGCCGGTAGCAATTTCATCGGCGATTAAAAGCACGTCGTACTTATCACACAAGATACGCGCTTGCGCTAGGTATTGAGGGTGGTAAAAACGCATGCCACCCGCCCCTTGAACAATCGGTTCTAGTATTAAGGCGGCTATAGTTTGATGGTGTTTTTCTAAGCATGAACGCAATGGCTGAATGTCACTATCCTGCCATTCTTGATCAAACCTAATTTCTGGCTGAGCGACAAAATATTGCTGAGCTAAAATGCCGCTAAACAGGTGGTGCATTCCCGTTGTTGGATCGCATAACGACATCGCGCCAAGGGTATCGCCGTGATAGCCGCTTTTTAATGCGACCAGTTTGCTTTTGTTGGCTTTTCCTCGAGCCTGCTGATATTGGATGGCCATTTTGACAGCGACTTCAACGGCAACGGATCCTGAATCCGATAAAAACACTTTATCCAATCCTGCTGGGGTTAGCTGCACCAGCTTTTGCGCTAGATTGATGGCCGGTTCATGAGTAAGACCCCCGAACATCACATGAGACATTGTTTGCGCCTGCTCACAGATTGCAGCCACTAGTCTTGGATGACTATAGCCATGGACGGTACTCCACCAAGATGACATGCCATCTATTAATTCAGTGCCATCTGCGAGGGTCAAATAAATACCCTTGGCACTCGCAACTGGCCAGACATCTTGTTCTTTGTTAGCGGAATTCATAGAAGAGTATGGGTGCCAAATATGTTGGCGATCAAAAGCCAGAGCCTCTTGGGCCGAGGTTTGAAAATTAAACTCAGGGGCAAACATCGTCCTGCTTGGATCATGTTTCAGTTTATTTTTAGGGAGGTTCATCGAGTTTTTCTCTCTACGTCTTACTATTTGGGCTCAGAACTTTTGCTATCGCAGTTAGCAGCGAATGAGCAGTGTACTAAAAATGGCATTAGTAAACCAACAAGAACAAACTAGGTTGACTGATTTATTTACTGCATTATGATTATTCTCTTCTATTAATTCGAGCTTGGAATTCATTCACTAGCATGTCTTGGCATCAGCGTATTCAACAAGAGATTCAGCAGCGCAAAGAAAATAATCTTTGGCGTCAACGTATCAATTTAGCCAGCCCACAAGGGGCACGGGTAATTATTAATGGTGAATCGCTATTGAATTTCTCCAGTAATGACTATTTAGGCTTGGCTCATCAGTCTGAATCATTAATCGCAGGCGCGAAAGCGTGGGGGATGGGCAGTGGCGCATCTCACTTGGTCTCTGGCCACAGCGCGGCTCACCAGAGTCTCGAAAACGCATTGGCTAAATCGGTTGGCTTCCCTCGGGCTTTGCTTTTTGCTAATGGCTATATGGCCAACCTTGCCGTTTTACAGACGCTATTAAAGCGCCATGATGTTCTTTATCAAGATAAACTCAATCATGCTTCATTAATCGATGGCGGCTTGCTCAGCCATGCCCAAATGCGCCGTTATCGTCATAACGATGTTGCGCATTTAGAGCATTTTTTAACGCAAAATTTACAACATAATCCAGAACAAGCAAAATCCAATAACTCATTATCTTTGGTCGCTACTGATGCCGTTTTTAGTATGGATGGCGATCAAGCACCGTTGGCTGAACTGGCGAGGTTATGCCGCCAATTTGATGCTCTGTTGATGGTTGATGATGCCCATGGTTTCGCGGTATTAGGCGATCAGCAACATACTGGAAGTATGGCTGAACAAGGCCTCTGCACACATGATGTCGATATTTATATGGGCACTCTTGGTAAGGGGTTAGGCGGTTATGGTGCTTTTGTTGCCGGCTCTGAAGAGATGATTGAGTATTTAATTCAATTTGCTCGCCCTTACATCTATACCACCGCGTTACCGGCGGCATTAGCGGTCGCAATGGAGAATAACCTCGCGATTGTTATGAGCGGCGAGCGACAAAAAATATTAGCCAACAATATTCATTATTTTCGCCAGCAAGCTCAATCATTACAGCTGAACATCCTGCCTTCTACGACGGCCATTCAACCATTAATGATTAAAGATGATGCCAAAGCATTAGTCTTAAGCCAGCAGTTACAACGTGCAGGCCTGTTAGTCACCGCTATTCGCCCTCCAACCGTAGCAAAAGGTACTGCTCGATTACGCATAACGTTAACTGCCAGCCATACTAAACAAGACATCGATCATTTATTAAACAGCCTAGTCACCCTACTTAACATAAGCGAAGTGGAGTCTGAATATGGTGCTTGAATTTGCTTTTGCTTCTACCTGCGAATCTGACCAAGTATGGGTTTGGTTTCCTGGCTGGGGATTTAAAGCCGAAGTATTTGCCGAGCTTGCCCATAATTTACCCGGCCAGCATTATTGGTACCGCTGGTCTGATGCAAAAACCTTTGATCAAGCAGTTTCTGAGGTATGTGAGTACTTACCTAAAAACCCTATTTTAGTAGGCTGGTCATTAGGAGGCGCCATTGCCGAAGCGGTGGCACATTGTCAGCCAGCCCCTGCGGCTCTCATCACATTAGCAACACCCGCAAAGTTCTGCCGCGCGAAACAGTGGCCTTATGGCATGTCACAAGCTCGCTTTGATGGCTTTGTATCTGCCTTTCAGGAACATGCGAAAAAAACTCAATATCGTTTTTTAGCCCTTAACGCTCAAGGTATCGACCAGCCGAAAGCCATTATTCGCTTCTTAGCTCACCAGCAATTAGAACCCAGCGATGCGTTATCGCATCAATTATTATGGCTAGATCAATATGATTTCACCGCCATGAATAAAACCCAGTGTCTTTGCTTACATTTATTTGCCGAAAAAGATGCGCTTGTCGCGGCACCTCATAGCCACGACCAGGGTCACTATGAATTAATCCCCAATGCTTGCCATGCACTTTTCATTCAGCACCCTGATATCATTAAGGAACATCTTTTAAATATTTATGAGCAACTTACCTTTATTAAACCAAAAGCCGCTAATAACACAGCATCCAATAACAAAACCGTTAAGAAAAAAACAGCAAGTCGCTAGCCAGTTCAATCGTGCTGCACGGACTTATGATGACGCTGCACGCATACAGCATTTTTCAGCGTTAGAATTACATCAGCAATTACAGTTTATTCAGAAGAGCAAGCAGACCCCTATGACGGGGACTTGGTTAGATTTGGGCTGCGGCACGGGTTTCGCTGTGTCTGATCTAATTCGTCAAGGTGCACAGCACGTTATTGGCGCTGACCTAGCCCATGAAATGTGTTTGGCCAGCGAAGAAAAACTGACCCAATTGCCTTTTCAATCAATTACCTGCGACGCCGAAAATCTACCTTTTGCTCAAGGCAGCTTTGACGGCATTTATTCCAATTTAATGATTCAATGGAGCGAGCAATTAAGCGACTTGTTTTATGAAGCGCACCGAGTCATAAAACCAGGGGGATTATTTGCTTTTGCTACGCTCGGGCCAAAAACAATGTTTGAATTAAAGCAGGCTTGGCAGGCCGTTGATCCTTTTACCCATGTAAATGAATTTGATGACAGCGCTAATTTGGTCACTCTGTGCGAACGTTTTTTTGAGATTGAATCCTTACAGCAGCAAGACGTTGTGCAGCATCACTCGAACCTTACTTCATTATTAAAAGAGCTCAAAGCCATCGGTGCGACCAACGTCAATCCTGGCCGACGTCCCGGTTTGGGTGGCCGTGAACGCCTACGCCAACTCGAACAAGCCTATCGATTGCAATCTGCTTATTTGCCCCTGACGTATGATTTAATTTGGGTCGTTGCCCGCAAAAGAGATAATTTAGGACTCCAGCAGATATGAATAAGTTATTTATCACAGGCACCGATACCGATGCGGGTAAAACATTGGTTGCTACGACTCTGCTCTACAAGGCTCAAGCTGAGGGGCTTAGCTGTTTCGGCCTGAAGCCTATCGCAGCGGGTTGTGAGTGGCGCCAAGGCCAGTGGCAGAATGATGATGCCTTATTCTTGCAAGCAGCCAGTCAGCCGAGCCAAGCCTATAGCTGCCATAATCCGATTGCCCTTCCACAAGCCATTGCTCCGCATATTGCAGCCCAAATACAGCAGCAAAAACTGTCTGTGAATGATGTCTTAAAAACCTGCGAGCGTAGCTTGCAGCAGCCCGTTGATGTTCACTTGATCGAAGGTGCAGGAGGCTGGCTGGTGCCATTAAACGATGAGGAAACCCTAGCCGATCTTGCTCAGCACTTAGTCACTCAGCAAGGCTATAACATTATTTTAGTCGTTGGGATCAAGCTAGGCTGCATTAACCACGCATTGCTTACTCAGCAATTGATTCTCAGCTCAGGTCTCACAATCATCGGCTGGGTGGCCAATCACATTGATCCTGAGATGAGTGAACAAGAAGCTAACGTTGACTATTTAGAGCAGCATATCCAGGCACCTTGTCTTGGTCGAATTCCGTTTAGCCCCCATATTCACCCTAAAGACCTGGTTCATCATTTAGCCGCACCGGATATGTTTAAACGCAACAATTCTTAAAGTACCAAGCTTAAAGTACGAAGCTTTCAATTTTAGCTATAGTTTAAACATCAACAATGTTTAAGCAGTAGGTTATATGACGGCATCCAGTAACATCGATATCAAGCAACTAGAAGGATTTATTCCTTTTGATTATTTAACCACGGCTTGTATCAATGATTTAGCGAGTAAGTTTCGGATTCAAGAACTTGATAAAGGAAAGCTGGTATTTAAGCGTGGCAGCGAAGACCCTGAGTGTCATTTTCTTATACAAGGGGATATCGATCTTGCCGATGAGAATTTCAATGTTAATAAAGTCACGGCAAACAGTGATGATAACTACTTAGCACTTGATAATAGCTCTAAAATTCATCGTACTTCAGCGATTACGACCAGCCCTTGCCAGATTTATAGCATCAACCGTGATTACCTTGATTTAGTCACAACTTGGTCGCAGCTTGCTGAAGATTTAGAAGATCATGAAGCCGAGATGAATGCTGAGGACTCTGCTGAAGAAATAGAAAGCCTTGATTGGATGGACGCCCTTTTACGCTCGCCTTTATTTGCCAAAATACCCGCGGCCAATATTCAAACGTTACTTATTCGTTTTCAAGAAAAAGAAGTCTCTCTTGGTGAGGTTATCGTGAAAGAACACGACCATGGTGACGATTTTTTCGTGATTAAAGACGGCCGAGCCATTGTTACCCAAGGCGAAGGCCATAAAGAAAAGACGGTAGCGGCGATTCAAACGGGGGATTGTTTTGGCGAAGATGCTCTAATCTCTGGCAGTGAGCGTAATGCGACGGTAACAATGGCGAGCAATGGCTCACTTATGTTATTAGGCAAAGAAGATTTTGATGAGCTACTAAAAAAGCCTACAATTAGGTCAATTACCATCAATCAATTACAAACTCACATGGAAGAAGGAGATTCGGGAACGGTTTTGATTGATGTTCGCCATCCTCAAGAGTTTCGCCATGACCGCTTAAAAGGCAGTGATAATGTTCCTCTTAATCATTTACGAGAGAAGCTAAAGAGCTTAAATCATGATTTTCAATACGTGATTTGTTGCGATGGTGGTCGCCGCAGTGAAGTTGCCGCTTACATTATGATGGAAGCAGGATTTAATGCCGTCTGTTTAACTCGTTAACTAACTTTGCTATTCTGCAAGCCTCTATTTGTCACAGTCTACATTTATCATGACCCAGTCTCTGCTTTCCCGCCTTAGCTCGACCACTAAATACATAGTATTAACAGCCATCTTAGGCGGTTGCGCCTCCATCAGTATTGATTATTTTGAGCTGGATAAGTTATTTGGCAAAGTTAATCCGCCAGATCGCGCTGTTCATCAAGATACTGAATTAGGACAAGCCTATTTAAACGATGTTCAGCCGCTGATTGATAAGCGCTGCGTTGTCTGTCATGGCTGCTATGATGCCCCTTGCCAGCTGAAGCTATCTTCGGCTGAAGGAATAGAACGCGGTGCGAGTAAAGATCTGGTATACAACGGAACTCGTATGCTAAATAGCGAGCCAAGCCGTTTAGGGATTGATGCGAGCAGTATTGATGAGTGGCGCAGCAAAGGATTTTTTAATGTCCTTAACGAGCGCAATCAAACTTCCGACATCAATCTAGAACGCAGCCTTATCTATCAATTCTTACAGTTGAAAAAACAGCACCCTCTACCAGATGAGCGTATATTAAATGATGATTTTTCATTTGGTTTAGCCAGAGAGCAGCAATGTGCCAGCATTGATGAATTCCCATACTTTGCTGAAGATCAGCCTTTATGGGGCATGCCTTATGGGTTACCGGCACTCGCCAATGATGAACATAATCGTATCGTTCAATGGCTGAAACAAGGATCTCCTATGGTCGTCCAAAAAGCCTTGCCAAAAGACATCAGCGATCAGGTAATACAGTGGGAAACGTTTTTAAATCAGGATTCTTTAAAGTATCAGCTAAGCAGCCGTTATATTTACGAACATTTGTTTTTAGCGAATATTTACTTTTCATCACAGCCACTCTTTACTCAGCAGACTGAAAGCGAAAGACCTAAACACTATTTCAAACTGGTGCGCTCTTCAACACCCGCACCTGAAGCGATTAAAGTAATTGCGACCCGTCGCCCTTATGACGACCCCAAGGTCAATCGAGTTTATTATCGTTTAAAGTCCGTGAATGAAACGATTGTTGCCAAAGCACATTTACCGTATGCCTTTAATGAACAGCGCCTAGATTGGGTAAAGAAGCTGTTTATAGACCCTCAATATACGGTAGAAAAGCTGCCGAGCTATGAAAATAAGGTTACGGCTAACCCTCTTGCAACCTTTAAAGACATTCCGATGAAGTCGCGTTATCGATTCATGTTAGAAGAGGCTGAGTTTACCATTATGGGGTACATCAAAGGCCCAGTGTGTCGAGGTCAGGTTGCTCTCAACGTAATTAATGATCACTTCTGGGTTGCCTTTATTGATCCTGAGAAACAATCCAGCGAAGCCTACAATGAATTTTTAGCCGAGCATAAGAATAATTTACGCCTGCCAGGTGAAACAAAAGTAAGTACTGGCATGATCAGCTTATGGTCTGATTTATCCAAATCTCATAGTCAGTATTTAAGTGATAAAAGACACGTTATTAATAAAAGCTTCGCTCGCCAAAAAGATTCTACCCTTAATTACATTTGGGATGGTGATCAACAAAACCCAAATGCCGCACTGACTATTTTCCGTCATTTTGATAGTTCTACCGTTGTAAAAGGATTCGTTGGCCAGAGCCCTAAAACAGCTTGGATCATTGATTATCCCCTATTAGAGCGCATTCATTATTTGTTAGTCGCCGAATTTGATGTTTATGGCAATATTGGCCATCAGCTCATCACTCGTTTATATATGGACTTTTTACGTATGGAGGGTGAATTTAACTTCCTTGCGTTGCTGCCTCAAGATGAGCGCTCTCGCTTAGCAGAGCATTGGTATCGAGATACCAATAACAGCATCAAAGACCACCTTGATAGCTATGATAACCAGGTCGTTCACGAAGCAAAAATTCCTTACCGTACGACGCAGCCTAAAATCGAGTTATTCACGATGTTAAAGGAAAAGTTAGCACCTGCAATGAACCATAAATACGACATTTATAATTCGGATACGCCTTTTGAACATAGCGCGCTATTAGCAGAACTTAATCGCATCCAAGGTAAGCAGGCGAATATAATGCCTGAACTCTCTCTTATCACGCTGGTGGATAACTTAGGACAGCAACAAGTCTTTACTCTGATTCGTAATAGCGGCCATAGTAATGTTTCAAGCCTATTATTAGAGGGAATGAACCTTTTGCCCGAGGAAGATTATTTAACCATCACACCTGGAATTATTGGCAGCTACCCTAGTGCCTTATTCAGAGTGAATGAATTTCGTTTACAGCAATTTGTTGAGCAAATTAGCCGTCTTGAAAATGAAAAAGATTATGCGAAATTATTAGATAACTTCGGCATTCGTCGCAGCGATAAAAAATTCTGGCAAAATAGCGATGAGTTACATACTTGGTTCTATAACCATCAACCTTTGCAATCGGGACTACTGGATTATAATCGTTTAGAAAATCGCTAATAACGCGGTTAAGGGAGCTTAAGAAGAAGAACAAAAAAAGCCTCGCAATGCGAGGCTTTTTTATCACTAACATTGTATCGCTATTCAGCGACTCAATGTATCAGCGATTAAAGCTTGTCTGATTCGTCAGCTAGGTACTTAGCAACGCCTTCTGGAGAAGCGTCCATACCTTTGTCGCCTTTGTTCCAACCAGCAGGGCAAACTTCGCCATGTTCTTCGTGGAATTGTAGCGCTTCAACCAAACGTACTAGCTCATCCATGTTACGGCCTAGTGGAAGGTCGTTAATGATTTGAGAGCGTACTACGCCTTCTTTATCAATAATGAATGCGCCACGTAGTGCTACGCCGCCTTCAGTTTCAACATCATACGCTTTAACGATTGCATGATTAATATCAGCCGCCAAAGTATACTTAACAGCGCCAATACCACCTTGATTGATTGGCGTATTTCTCCAAGCATTGTGAGTGAAGTGAGAATCGATAGAAACACCGATGACTTCAACACCTAGCTTAGTGAAAGTATCCATACGGTGATCCAAAGCAATAAGCTCAGAAGGACATACGAAAGTGAAATCTAATGGGTAGAAAAATACGATGCCGTATTTGCCATTAATTGTTTCAGATAGAGAGAACTCTTCAACAATAGTGCCGTTACCAAGTACTGCTGGTACTGTGAAATCTGGTGCTTTTTTACCGACTAAAACGCTCATTTTAATATCTCCATTAATGAGTGAAAGTATCCTAATGTTGATCACATCAGGCTGAATTATTATTTCAAGAATCATACCCTGATGAATCTCGAAAGCCTACTGCTTCAAGGGCTTATTTACTGAAAAAGATGGAGCCGAGTGCTTTGCTCTATTATGATGATTAAAATCTTATTATAAAAATAAAGGATCGGTCAAAAAACGTGCGTTCATCTACCCATAAGATATTGCTAGCACTTTTGCTTTCCATGGCCTTGCACAGCTTATTACTGTTATGGGGAGAACCGCCAGAGCGCCAGCTAACCGAACACTCTATTATTCATGCTCGCCTTGATAAACAAGACCGTGAGTTGATTCAACAAGAACAAATTGGTCAAATCAGCGAACAACATTCGCAGCAAATCTCACAAGCAAATACATCATCAACCGCGAAAGATAACCAGCCTATCGAACAAAAAGCCGCCACAGTTCAGGAACGAAGCCAAGTTCAAAACATAGTCAGCAGCACAAAAAAGAGTAAGACAAAGACTGATAACGTAAAAGATGACATAGAGCCTAAAAATACGACGCCCAAAAGTGAAATTGAAGAGCTCGTAGAGAATAACGAAGTCGCGATGACTCAGCCGAAAGCAGAACAAGAAAGCCAAAGAAATAACGATAGCCGCGCGCAAGTAGAAGCACTAGAAGGCAGTGAAGATCCCACGTATCGTTCGTACCATCTGGTATTAACGCAATACCTGAATCAGCGCTTAGCCGCTAAGGCTGAATACAAAGGCAGCGTACGCTTAAAAATAAAACTCGAATACGGCTCTATTGCGACCAGCGTTCAGGTTATTCAGTCTAGTGGTAACCCGGAAATTGATCATTGGGCGAAAACAGCCGCATTAGCCGCAAACCCCTACCCTAAAATACCCAAAGATATCGGTTCTACTTTTGAATTTTCACCAACGCTGCAATTGGGTCAAACTGCACCTTAGTCAATAAGTCGGATGAAGAGGTTTGGGGTTCATTTCTTACCGGCATAAAAAAAGGCCACCCTTAAATGAATAAGAATGACCTCTTTTTTAGAACAGTCGACTTACTGGGTAAGTCGAACTAACCACTCTCTGTTAAGAGAGCCTCAATTAAGAGAACTCTCGATTAAGAGAACTCTCGATTAAGAGAACTGGTTAGAAGTGTTCTTAGCGCCGCCAGCTTTAAGCGCGTTTTCACCAGCAAAGTATTCTTTGTGGTCGTCGCCCATGTCTGAACCAGACATGTTCTGGTGCTTAACGCAAGCGATGCCTTGACGGATCTCTTTACGCTGTACGCCAGCAACATAACCCAACATACCAGCTTCACCGAAGTACTCTTTAGCCAAGTTATCAACAGACAATGCAGTTGTGTGATAAGTAGGAAGAGTGATCAAGTGATGGAATACGTTCGCTTCACGAGCGGTATCAGCTTGGAAAGTCTTAACGCGAGCATCAGCAACTGCAGACAATTCAGAATCGTCGTAGTCAGCAGACATTAGGTTAGCACGATCGTATGCAGAAACGTCTTTACCTTCAGCAGCCCAAGAATCAAAAGTCTGTTGACGGAAGTTCAACGTCCAGTTGAAAGATGGAGAGTTGTTATAAACAAGTTTCGCATCTGGGTGTACTTTACGTACGTCGTCCATCATGCCAGCGATTTCGCTAACAGTTGGAACTGCAGTTTCGATCCAAAGCATGTCTGCACCAGCATTGATAGCACCGATACAATCGAATACGCAACGCTCATGGCCAGTACCTTGACGGAACTGATATAGACCAGAAGGAAGACGCTTAGGACGAACTAGCTTGCCATCACGGCTAATTAGAACATCGCCAGGAGCTGTTTCTTCAGGAGTAACTTCTTCAACGTCTAGGAAAGAGTTGTAGATATCGCCAGCATCGCCTGGCTCTTTAACTACAGCGATTTCTTTTGTAAGACCAGCACCTTCAGAGTCAGTACGAGCAACGATGATACCGTTGTCGATGC
>CAWVSY010000011.1:0-72766 GCA_963933055.1 uncultured Oleispira sp. | reverse complement strand
CGGTTGAGGCGAATGATAATAATGGCGGCACGAATACTGATACGTTTACTGTCAGCATTACAGCCGTAGTGGTTCGCAATAATGCACCAACGATTAGGGCTGTCAGTCAATCGACTACGGAAGATGCTATTAAGGTTGTGGATGCAAGCCGCTGGGGTAATGATACCGATGGCGATACGCTGACGTACAGTATTCGTCGTAATTGCGCGCCAAATATTACCTGTCGCATCAATTCTGATGGCACAAACTTAACCATGACGCCCGCCGCTAATCATAATGGAGGAACGCATTCGATCCTCATTAATGTGAGTGATGGCAAAGGGGGTTCAGCCAGCGATACGTTCAATCTGAATGTTAGTGCCCAAAACGATGCGCCTGTTATTTCAGGTATACCAAATCAAACGATTGAAGCAGGTCAGTTTAAAGATATTAATTTAATACGCTATGCCTCTGATATAGATAATGATGGTTTGTCCTTCTTTGCGAGAGCTTGTGGTGCAAACTTATCCTGTAGCTTCCCTAATGCGACGACGATTCGAATTGCGGCGATTGCCGGCGGAGGTTCAACGGTTGCGGTAACGGTTGAGGCGAATGATAATAATGGCGGCACGAATACTGATACGTTTACTGTCAGTATTACTTCCCCATTACCTAGTACGACCGTCGAAGTGGGTGGATCGACTCATAATGATGGTGATACTTTCATATTGTCCGATAGTCGTACTCAGATTAACGTTAATAACGGCTCTGGTGATTATCGCTACAGCTTAAATTACAACAGCTCTGATGTGAGTCGTTTAATCACTTCAAATGCGACTGGTTTGACGATCGCATTGCCTACCCGTGGTGAATTTGCGGGGGACTATTCGCTAATCATTACTGATAAGGCTGATGGGGATGTTATTAGAGTCACCATAAAACGCCCTTTACGTTTAATTTTGAGTACTGAAGCATTCTTAAATGGCGATGTGTCTCAGACCTTGAAAATCGAAGGTGGGGCAGCAGGGACGGTTTACTCTCTGGTTCAATCTGGAAATGCAGATTTAATTTTCCGTGATAGTGATGGCTCTTCCGTGACGACAGCTTTAGCATCAGCTGATACCGATCGTTTTAATGCGGCGCTGGTTCATCTTGATAGTTTAGTCGTAGCGTCCATATCGAGCATGGATATCACTGTGCAAAGTAGGTATGACGATGTGGTTGCAACCGACATTAAAGTTTATCCTTCTGCCCGTCATTCTTTCATCGTGAAAAACAGTTCAGATAAAACTCTAGGCACTGCTATTGCTACTTTGAATGGCGGTGAGGCTCTGCTCGCTGAATTGAGCGTAATAACGTCTTATGAGACGGATGTGAATGGAAGGTTCAGTATTTTATTGCCTGATACCTCTGTTTTATCGGCAGGGTCAAGCTATGCAATGAGTGTGAGTTTGACAGGTTATAGCTCTATCAACTTGGTATTGAATAGCGAGAGTACAATTCATGATGTTGTTCTTATTAGATTGATTAATAGCATTACGTTAATAGGAGAAATTAATGTACAAGGAAGCCAGAATTTATTACAGCAACCTCCTGTTGTTACGATTAGCTATGGCGATGGAACGGCTGATACTATTTTAGTTGAAGTTACCTCTGCAACTCGAGCAAGCTTTCGTCATGAAGTTGATTTGAATCTGAAATCATTGCAGGCGTTATCCATTCGCCAGACAGAGTCTCTAGAGACTAAGCGCTTGCTCTCGAATATAACGGAAAGCCAATCCATTAGTCTTACATTATTGGGCAAGCCAAGTATCACTCCTACTGCTTTACCAACGGTAACGCCTGCTTCGCCAAGTGAAGCGCCTGCCGATTCCCCAAGTGAAGCGCCTGCCGATTCGCCTAGTGGACCATCTGGAGGAAGTTTGTTCTGGTTTAGTTTTTTGTGGTTGGTGATATTACACTTAGGTTTTTCTGCTGCCAAAAAATTAAAAGAATAATATTAAAAAGCTCAAATTAATTTGAGCTTTTTAATATGGATTTATAAGGCTATTTTACAGCTCATGAATATTAGCTGTTTATTAATGAATGTAATTTAGCCATCAAGCAAAGCATCTAGTCCTGTTTCTAAATCGGTTGTTGATGCTATATCTTTATAAGCTTTTTCGGTATCCATACCAATCACTTGTGCGACGGCTAGAGGAAACTCTTCAACAATTCTTTCTTCATTCCATTCTTCTTTATGGGCATTATGAAGATATTTAGCAATGTAGATGATACCAGCATACATACCATATTCTTGGTCAAAATCGACGTTGTTTTGGTCATGAATTGCGGCTTGCATTTCATCCGGAAATTTCCAACGCTTCGCTAATTCAGCACCTACTTTAGCACCATCAAACCCCAGTTTTGCGCGCTCTAAACTATGGCGCTTGCCCCCCATGATTTCTGCTTCATCAATGCTCTTTACTTCTTCTGGCAAGACGATACGAATCAATAAACTGCCGATTGAATTGAGCATGCCGCAGGTAAATGCGGTTTCTGCTTCGCATTTAGGGGTATAGCCGGCAATCCATTTAGATAGAGCACCAATGGCAAATGATTGCTTCCAGAAACCGCTCATATCAAATCCTTCTGGGGATTTAAAAGAACTTGTCACGCCAGAGGCCAAAACCATCGTGCGTAGAGTATTAAAGCCTAATAATACGATAGCGTCATTGGCGTTGGTAACGCTACGAGATGCGCCATAATGCGCTGAGTTTGCCAAACGCAAAACCTTTGCGGTCAGGGCTTGATCCATTGAAACCTTTTTACTTATTGCATCTACATCAATATTTTCGTCTTTAAAGCTCTGCATGAGTTCTTGTACGACGCGAGGAATATGAGGTAACTCTTGTGTTTGTTCAAAAATGGATGCCATGTTCATTCTTTATTCTTCCTTTGTTGTTCTCTAATTCAAGCATAGGATAGGGATTGAAATAGGTGTAATTTTTATCGAAAAAAAGGTTGGTTTGTTTGCTTTGATCGGCGGTAAGTGCGCACTAATAGCGTCTTGTTTGGTATTATTAAAGAATAATAGAATGATGGGGAAGCGGCTGTGGCACTAGCAAAGATTGGATTTATTGGTATGGGATTAATGGGTATTCCTATGTCTTGTCGCTTATTGACAGCGGGTTATGCGGTAACTGTTTGGAATCGGAATCCAGAAAAAACCCGCACCGCTGCTGCACAAGGTGCACAAGTTGCTACTACGATTGCCGAGTTGTGTGAATTTTCTGATATTGTAATGCTATGTGTCAGTGATACGGCGGCCGTTAAAGAAGTGATTAGCGCCGACAATGGTCTGCTAAAGCATCTAAAATCTGGCACCATAGTCATCGATTTCTCTAGTATTGATCCTGAATCGACTCGTGAGTTTGCTGCGTTAGTCGCAGAGAAGTCATGCTGTTGGCTAGATAGTCCTGTTTCTGGTGGCGTTGCAGGTGCGGAGCAAGGGACTCTGGCGATTATGGCGGGTGGCGATATTGAGGCTTTGGCGTCAGTGCGTCCTATTTTACAGGTGCTAAGCCAAAGTATTACTCGGATGGGGGATGTGGGTGCGGGGCAAGTGACTAAAATCTGTAATCAGATGATTGTTAGTTGTAATGTATTAGTCATGGCCGAGGTGATGGCATTAGCAGAAAAGTCGGGAGTTGATAGTGCGCTTATTCCGCAAGCGCTTAAAGGCGGCTTTGCGGATTCCATACCATTGCAATTAACCGGGCCTAGAATGGCACAGCGCGAATATGAACCCATAAAGTGGCATGTGAAAACCCTGTTAAAAGATTTAGATATGGCGAATACTCTGGCCAAAAATAATACCTCAGCTGTGCCTATGGCTGGTTTAGGTGCAGAGCTGATGCGACAGCATGCGAGTAAAGGCTTTAATGAAAGTGATCCGTGTACTTTGATTGAGCTTTATCAGACGACTAAAATTGATAACTAAAAAGGACGTAGGTTAGATGAATGATAAAAGAGATATTAACCAATGAAACTCGCTGCAAATTTATCTCTGCTATTTAATGAGCAGCCATTATTAGAGCGTTTTGGTGCCGCAAAATCTGCCGGTTTTGAGGCGGTCGAAATTCAATTTCCTTATACCGAAACCGTGGCCGATATTAAAAGCCAGCTACAAGATCATCAACTTGAATGTGTATTAATTAATGTCCCCGCAGGGGATTTAATGGAAGGAGGAGAGGGGCTGGCTTCTGTGCCAGGCAAAGAAGCGGAATTTGCAGCGGCGTTGGTTGAGTGCTTAAGCTACGTCACTTCTCTGCGTATTAAGCGCGTTAATGTATTACCGGGTCGTTGTTTTGATGAGAGTAAACGTGAGCAATATTTAGAAACGTTCAAGCATAACTTAATTACCGCAGCGAATATGTTTAAGCCGTTAGGAGTCGTTGTTACTTTTGAGGCAATTAATACCTTCGATATGCCGGGATTTATTATTCATAATGTGCAGCAGATGTTGGATGTTGTTGCAGAAAGTGATTGTGACAATATTAAAATGCAGTTTGATATCTATCACATGGCACGCATGGAAAAAGGTGACATAAGCGAGATTATTAGCCGTTTAGGTCATCAAATCGGTCACATTCAATTTGCTGATAATCCTGGGCGTGGTGAGCCCGGAACGGGGAACTTGGATTTTAATTCAATTTTCCAAGCAATTGAGAAATCAAATTATGATGGTTGGGTGAGTGCAGAGTATAAACCAACAAAATATACCGAAGATACATTACGTTGGAAGCAATGGGTTGTTGATAATTAAACAATGATACAGGTTATTAAAATAATCCTATCTGTGGATTATTTTCTACTTCGGTTTCTTGCTCGATAGCTTGGCTATCATAAACAACGGCTTCACCAAATAAATCGAACTGGGATTTTTGTTGAGCTCTATTCTGTGCTTCTTGCAGCAATTTCTTACGCTTGGCCGCTGCCACTCTTTTCTCACGCACTTGGCATAATTGAACGACTAAGTGTTTTTGATACTCAGTGAATTCATTCCAATGAAAGCGTTCATCACGGCTGCGATAGCAGCCTTTACAGAAGCCTTTATTATTTACCGTGCAGATACTTTTGCACGGATTTGGCGTATGGAATAGTTGGCCTTGATCAATCATTTTTTATTATTGTCTGCATTTTAAAAGCCTAAAATTAATTCAATGTGAGCTACAGTTCATGGCCTAAATTTTCTTTCTTTTCAATTAATTCAATTTTATAGCCATCAGGATCTTCAACGAATGCGATGACAGTTTTTCCGCCTTTCACTGGCCCTGGCGCTCGGCTGATTGTGCCATTGAGCTGTTCAATAGTATGGCATGTTGCATAAATATCATCGACTTCTAAGGCGATATGACCATAGGCATTTCCTAAGTCATATTCACTGATATCCCAGTTATGAGTTAATTCCAAAACAGCACCTTCCGTTTCGGCTTGGTAGCCAACAAAAGCGAGAGTATAGCGATACTCTTCGTTATCATTACGACGTAAAAGCTTCATGCCCATCACTTGGGTATAAAATTCGATAGACTTATCTAAATTACCGACGCGAAGCATCGTATGTAGCATTCTCATTTTGTATTCCTTTGTCCCTAGTTTAGCTGCAATATTCTTTTAAAGAATAGCGTTAATCAATTTCTGTCTTATCTTTATATTCGCATAAATCTTCAATAATGCACGAACCACACTTGGGCTTTCGGGCGACACAAGTATAGCGGCCATGAAGAATAAGCCAGTGATGTGCATCCATCATGAATTCTTTTGGAATAAAACGTACGAGCTTTTGCTCTACTTCATCAACATTCTTACCTGGTGCTATTTTTGTCCGATTAGAAACACGGAATATATGAGTATCAACGGCCATTACTGGATGACCAAAGGCGGTATTTAAGACGACATTAGCCGTTTTACGGCCCACACCGGCTAAGGCTTCTAATGCCTTACGATCTTCAGGTACTTCGCTGCCATGGAGCTCTATAAGGTCTTTACAGAGTTTAATCACATTTTTAGCTTTGCTATTAAACAGACCAATGGTTTTTATGTACTCTTTTAATCCCTCTTCGCCAAGTGCATAAATGGCTTCTGGAGTATTCGCGACAGGGTAAAGTTTGCGGGTAGCTTTATTCACACTCACATCGGTTGCTTGAGCTGATAGCGCCACGGCAACCAGCAGCTCAAACGGCGTGGTGTATTCTAATTCAGTTTCCGGATTTGGATTTTCATTGCGCAGGCGGGTGAAAATCTCGGTACGTTTTAGCTTGTTCATTTTGGCTTTAATGTGTCTATGAGTTGCTATTAGTCTACTGGAGAGTTGAGTTGGGTACAAAGCGAGCTGCTAAGGTTGTGCTCAAACCGAGTTATCACCAACGCTGTAAGATATTGTTTGGCTGATCTCCTGTAGGGATAAACCACTCTCTTGCTGCATTTTATTAAAGAAATCTTGGGCAGCCTTCAATGATTTTTTAGTTTGTACACCACCCTCAATGATGTCATTTGCACGTAAATACGCTTCCACATCACGGGATAATAAAAACGTATCTTTGCCCATTTGACGTAATGTATACGGGCCGGTATTTCCGCCCAAGCGAGCACCGTGCTTCTTTAACCAAGCCCACAAACCAATAATGTCTTCAGTCGGCCACTCTGCGACTAATTGATGAAAGGGTTTACCTTCATCTTTTGCCGCAAAGTGAATCATAGAGGCATTAGCAGGCACGGTTTTTACTTTATTGTAGTTCCGCACAATACGCTCATCAGAAGATTTTTCTTCGAGCATCTCTGGTGGCATCATTAACAATTTTTTGATATTGAAGTCCCAGAATACTTCACGAAACCCAGGCCATTTTTTATTAATAACTGACCAGTAAAAACCACTTTGGAAAATTTTTCGGGTAAATTCCTCTAGCCATTCATCGTCACTGACTTTCATTAACTGTTTTGTAGTTAAAGGTGGGTGCACTATGGATGCTAATGCCGCTTTACCGCCTTTTCGCTTAGCAGCACGTTGTTGTATATCGTAAAACGTTTCCATGAGACTTCCATGATTAGTCATGTTAAAAATACGAAAAAATAGTCAATGCTATTTTAGTTGAATGAAAAGCAAGGGCATAGCACAGATATAAAAAAGCCCCGCTAAATAATCATTTCTGACAATCTAGCAGGGCTTTGGATGCGACGGATACTATTAAAACTGTTTAAAGTTAAGCCGTTTCTTCAGGCTTCTTAGTCGCCGCTTTTTTAGCAGGTTTCTTTTCTGCTGACACTGTTGAAGAGTCATGCTTCACAGAAACAGGGCCTAAGTCGTCAAGAGGAAAATGATCAACATTCACCATTTCCAATACGTCTTTTTCAAACGCAATCATGAAGTCACCTTCTTCTTGCGTCAGAATACCCATCGCAATACCGTCAGTAATGCGGTTTTCGATCGTCAAATTAGACTCATCATATTTATCTGCTTTCAACGCATCGCCAATTTTCTTATAGATTGGGTCAGCTTGATCAACACGGGCGAGCAATGAATCGTATTTGAACATTGGGTTACGACCGTTATCACCACGGTAAGTACCGGTGATCAAACGATCACGAGTTGCTGTGGCAGAAGTTGTTAGATCTACAAGCTTCGCAATCAGTTTATCGCTTGGCTTGGCAACACTGCGACCTAAAGGCATCGTGAGTGCGCGCACTAACCAACCTACTGGACGAGCAGGTAAGTTCTTAGTGAAACCGTCTAAAGCATCTTCAAATTCAGAGAACAATTTAGCCATTGCATATTCAACTAAGGGTAAATCGTCTTTCTGGCGACCTTGATCTTCCCAGTGCTTCAACGTCATAGACGCAAGATACAACTTAGAAAGCATGTCTGCTAAGCGAGCAGAGATTAGCTCACGGAACTTCAATTGACCACCTAGAGAGAACATGGCCATATCAACACACAAAGCAAAGCTCGCAGAGTAACGGTTAATCTGTTTGTAATGCTTCTTAGTGGGGCCAGAAGCAGGCACAGAGGTAAACGCTGCATTAGTTGCGCTTAATACGAAAGAGCGTGCAATGTTGGAGAAAATGAAGCCAAAGTGACCAAACAATGCTTTATCAAACGCTTTAACATCATTTGCTTTTGCGGCGTTCATTTCAGGAAGAACAAATGGATGGCAGCGAATTGCGCCCTGACCAAAGGTGATCATGGTACGGGTAAGGATATTGGCGCCCTCAACCGTAATTGCAACTGGTACAGAAGAGTAACCGGATTCAACATAGTTATTTGGGCCACGCATAATCGCGCTACCGCCATGAATATCCATGCTATCAATGGTAATCTGACGAGCAGATTCCGTTAAGTTGTACTTCAAAATAGCAGAAGGTACCGAAGGCTTCTCGCCGTTATCAATAGAGATAGCGGTTACGCGAGCAGCAGCAGCATTGATATAAGAATTACCTGCGATACGCGCTAGTGGCTCTTGAACACCTTCCAATTTAGAGATTGGAATACCGAACTGACGACGAATACGTGCGTAAGCACCGGCTGTTGCAATACCGTACTTACCACCACCAGCACCCGAAGAAGGCAGAGTAATACAACGACCTACTGATAAACATTCAACCAGCATTCTCCAGCCTTGGCCTGCGTTCTTTGCGCCACCAATGATGAAATCTAAAGGAATGAAAACATCGTTGCCGAAAATTGGGCCGTTCATGAACGGAGAGCCAATTGGATTATGACGATTGCCAATTTCCATGCCTTCTAATTCACGCGGTAATAAAGCAACGGTAATACCGATATCGTTTTTATCACCTAATAATTTCTCAGGGTCAAACATGCGGAACGCTAAACCAACCACTGTCGCTACAGGCGCTAGAGTAATGTAACGCTTGTTGAAGTTCATCTTAAGACCTAGAACTTCTTTACCTTCCCACATACCTTTACAGACAACGCCGGTATCAGGCAGTGATGTCGCATCAGAACCCGCACGCGGACCGGTTAAACCAAAGCATGGAATTTCACGGCCATCGGCTAAGCGAGGTAGGTAATGATTCTTTTGATCTTCAGTACCGTACTTTAATAACAACTCACCAGGGCCTAACGAGTTAGGAACACCAACGGTAGATAGTACGGCACTGGAAAGACCCGATAGCTTTTGTAATACCGCTGATTGAGCTTGTGCTGAGAAGGCTAAACCGCCGTACTCTTTTGGAATAATCATTGAGAAGAAACGATTTTCTTTAATGTAGTTCCAAACTTCAACAGGCATATCGCCATTTTCTTTGATTTCGTATTCATTAACCATCGAGCACAAAGTTTCAACTTCGTTATCTAAGAAAGCTTGCTCGTCTGGACGCAGCTGAGGATTTGGATGGTCTAATAGTTTGTTCCAGTTAGGCTTACCCGCGAACAATTCGCCGTCCCACCAAACAGTACCTGCTTCTAAAGCGGTAGATTCAGTTTCTGACATTTCAGGAAGAATCTTTTTGTAGATCGCAAAAATAGGACGTGTAATGGTATTAGCACGAAAACCAGAAAGGCTTAATACGCCAAATACTGCCGTGAAAATAGCCGCTGTAACGACAAATCCTGTTGCAGCATCAGAGAAAAAAGCGATCGCCGCAATAACGGCCGTTGCGATGGCTGACATCTGCAAGTTAGCTTTTTTATACGCTAAGCCGATTAATGCTACGAGTAATAGCACGGCCCAAATGGTGGTAGTCATAAAAGACCCCTTAATTGTTATTTATAAGTTGAAAGTGACATGCTACTAGCGCATGCCTTGTTAATGAGAGGCAAAATACCTAATAACGAACCTCTTCTCGCATTTAACCAATAATTTATAAATGCTTCAATCTGATACGAGCGTTTGAATTAAATGGATTAATGATAATAAATCAATAATCAGAGTGCTTTTTAATTTATTTATTCCACTAGGCTTGATATTGGTAAGATAGTCGTCTTTTGCAGTCCTGACTTCGACTCTTTGTCTTTAAATGACCGATAAAAAGAAACGGATTTTTATATTTTTTTTCACTCTTTATGACTATTTTTATTCCAGTAAGGAAGAATGGCGCAGATTGAACTAGTCTAGTAGTAAGCTTTTAAAATTTTTGTAGGAATACTTTTCATGCTGGAGCAGTTCTCTCCATGGACGTTGATACTCATAGGCCTTGTTACGGCCTTAACCATCTATTTCCATTTTTTCAATTATTCCAGCAAAACTGCTGAACTCGCACCGAATATTTTAACCAGTATCGGTATTTTTGGTACTTTCTTAGGGGTTGCCTTAGGATTGTGGCATTTCGATACGGCCGATATTCATGGCAGTGTGCCTAAATTGATGGATGGCTTAAAAACAGCTTTTTGGTCATCAATTGCCGGTTTACTTGGCGCTTTGACGATAAAGTTGCGCAGTACTTTTACGCAATCCAACCGCCGAACTTCTAGTCAAACCCGTGCGGCCAGTATCGATGACTTAGATACGTCTTTAAAATTACTGGCAGATCAATTTAATCCGCAGAATGCAGAGTCAGTCCCCTCATTATTGAAAAACCAGCATGAAGAAAATCAAAATGGCGTGCGTCAAATCGTTTATGTATTAGAGCATTACGAAGAACGTATGGCTGATGCGAATGCTAAGGCCTTAGTCGAGGCGATTGAAGCGGTGATGCAAGATTTTAATACACGCATTAACGAACAATATGGTGATAACTTCAAACGGCTTAATGAAAGTGTCGGCAAGATGCTGGATTGGCAAAATAACTATCGAGCTCAATTGCAGCAGTTAATCGATGAGCAAGAGCGCACGGCAAGTTCGATGAAAGAAGCGAGCAATGCTTTTGAATATATGGTGAAGCATGCTAATGCATTCAATGGTATTTCAGAATCACTACAAGATTTACTGAGTGGCTTAGAAGCGCAGCGTGCTAATTTACAAGACCAATTGGGTGGATTAGCGACGGTAGTGAATAATGCGGCTGAAGGTTTGCCACAGCTTGAAGAGCGAATAGCGGCATTAACTACAGGCATTGCAGAACAAGTTCATGAACAACAGCGTTGGACCGTTGAACACATTACCAAAGCACAAGAAGGCATTCAGCAGCAAATGAGTGATGTGATGGAACGGTCTGGAGCACAACTGCAACAGCAGCAGCAGTTAACTCATCAACAACTCACACGCATTGCCGAAAAGGTTGAGCGCCAAGTCGCGGTTCTTGATGACTCAATGGAGGAAGAACTGAATAAAGCCCTGCAATCTTTTGGAATGCAGCTTACCGCGTTATCAGAAAAGTTTGTCAGTGATTACTCACCTCTTACGCAGAAGCTGCAAGATGTCGTAAAACTGGCTGAAGACATTCGCTCTGCAGAATCTTCTAATTAAAACGTGATGCCATAATTTTTAGAGAGAATCGCATGGACGAAAATGAATTAGAGCAATCGAAAGACCAAGAGGGTCATTGGGTTGCGGTGAGTGATTTGATGGCAGGCTTGATGATGATTTTTATGCTCATCTCTGTTGTCTTTATGGTAGACGTTGAAACGGAGCGTAATCGCATTCAAGACGTCGCTATTTTATACGATCATTTACGCCAAGAATTGTATAAAGATTTACAAGAAGAATTTGCCGACGATTTGCCTAAATGGGGGGCTGAATTGGATAAAGATTTATCTTTTCGTTTTAACGATAGTGAAATCTTATTTGATAACGGAAAATCAGAACTTAAGCAGCAATTTCAAACCATTCTAGCCGATTTCTTCCCGCGTTATATGAACATAATCACACGTGATGCCTATCATGATGATATTTTAGAAGTTCGCATCGAAGGGCATACTTCAACAGGCTGGCTTGGAGCCTATAATGAAGACGATGCGTATATCCGTAATATGGATCTATCACAAGCGCGTACACGGTCTACCTTGGCGTTTGTGATGGGACTAGATGAAGTAAAGCAAAATAAAGATTGGTTAAAACAATATCTTACCGCGAATGGCCTATCGTCTGCCAAAGTCATTCGTGATGCGCAGGGTAATGAAGATAAAGAGCGTTCTCGTCGAGTCGAGTTTAAAGTACGGACCGATGCTGATAGTCGTATTGCGACTATTTTAGATCAAGTACTTTAGTGCTGATTAAGAGGGATGGTAATGTTAATAAAGAAATTTGATGACTTTGAGCCTTTTAATCAGTTGCGAAAAAAAATGGGGGCTGAAAAATTAGGCTGCTTTGAGTTGTTTGATCCACAAAGGCAAATAACGTATAGCGAGCGTGAATCATTAGAGCTGGGGAATTTTAAGATTGAAAGTGCCCGCTTAAAAATACTTAAAGACAAAACCATTGCATTTAAAAATACCCGTTTATGGCTGAGTTGGTTGAATGAAGAGGTTTTCCATTTAGCCGCCTGCGAACATATTCAGAAACGTCGCCACCTTAAAGGCACATTCATCGCAGGATTAAACCCGCTATCAGAAAAAACAGTGTGTTTAGAGTGTTTGCAGTTATTAAAATTTGATGGCTTAGATGCTCGTCGAAGTCGGCGTTTAGATCTTGCTGAAACCATACAAAAAGACTTTAAACTGGCAGATTTTCAAAAAGAATATCCGTTTTATCCTTTGATTTAACCAAAGCATAATGCTGTTTTTTAAAATTTGAACATGTATTAATTACGTATAACGATTAACACAACCAATAGGAATAGAGCATGAAAAATATATTAAAAGTAGGATTGTCTCTGTATTGGATTTGTCTATTGATGATACCCATACAATCTTATGCTGAACCGATAGACCTACAGCAATTAGTCAACGACGTTCATAAAGAATTTGCATCCAATAGAAGTGGTAAAAACCCTGACTACATTCCTGCGTTGGCGGCTGTTGATCCTAATTTATTTGCGATCAGCATTGTGACAGCAGACGGTAAAAAATATTCTGCGGGTGATATTAAACATGTATTCTCAATCCAATCGATTGGTAAAGCCTTTAACCTAGCGGCCTTAATGAATCAACAAGGCGAGCAGGTAGTGGTTGATAAAATAGGTGTAAACGCAACGGGTTTACCTTTTAGTTCTATTATGGCGATTGAATTAAATGAAGAGCGCTCAGTTAATCCGTTAGTGAATGCGGGAGCCATTGCCACGGTGAGTTTAATTGAAGCCAAAAATGCCAAGCAAAAATGGGACATTATTGAGAGCAATTTAGAAAACTTTACGGGGACGGATTTAAAAGTACTTAAAGATATCTACCAGTCAGAAACCGATACAAACGTTAAAAATCAAAGCATTGCTCGCTTACTCAGTAATTATGGCCGCTTGTATGATGATATTGAAGAAAGCGTCGATTTATATACTCGTATGTGTTCCATCGGTGTGAATACAGAAGAGCTGGCCGTGATGGGAGCAACCTATGCGAATGCCGGTATTAACCCGATGACCAAGAAAGAAGCAGTCAATGCCGATTCGGTGCCTAAGCTGCTCGCGGTTATGGCAACAGCAGGGCTGTATGATGATTCGGGCTTATGGCTTTATAAGGTTGGCTTACCTGCGAAAAGCGGTGTGGGTGGCGGTATTATTGCAGTAATGCCAGGGAAATATGGTATTGCCGCGTTTTCACCGCCGGTTGATGCCGCAGGTAATAGTGTTCGTGCCCAGCTAGCGATTGAAGCAATAGCAAAAAAGCTTAATGCTAATATTTTTCAGTAGTGAGCACATAAAAAAGGCCAAGCTAACTCACATCCACCATTGGGATTAAGTTTTCTTTTTTAGCTTGGCTCTTTCCGCTTCTAAACAGCAAGATTGTTAATACAACCTGCCAAACTGTTAATCCTACAATCCACATCAATGAGCTAGTAGGATGCTCTGCCCAAGTCACGCCTTGATATAAACCAACGGCTAAAACATACGCGACGCTGAATGACCAAAGCATGCTGAAACCAGCCCAATAAGTACCGTGTTCTTTAACGATTGCGCCCAAAGTTGCGACGCACGGCATGTACAATAAAATAAATAACAAATATACGAACGCACCCCATTGGCCATCGAATTTTTGCTGTATGACGCCAATGGTTGTGCTGGCAATTTCTTGTGCTTGTGCAACACCTTCGGTATCACTTAAATCCCCCATGTTTAAGCCTAACGGATCATCAAGGTTATTTGCGACGTCGGTTAGGTTGGTTGAGATAGACGATACAGCGTCTTTTAAACTGGTTAACAAATTGAATTCTTCATCGTCAGAATCTCTTGTCGTATAAAGTGCATCGAGTGTTCCTACGACCACCTCTTTGGCAAATAAACCGGTGAAAATTCCTACGGTGGCTGGCCAGTTATCTTGTTCGATACCCATGGGAGAAAATGCCGGTGTGAGGAAACGACCGATTTCACTGAGTGCAGAATTTTCTTGGTTTTGGTTGCCGAAGCTGCCATCGGTACCCAGTGAATTTAATACGTTTAAGATGATTACGACCCCAACAATGGCTTTACCCGCGCGTAAAATAAAACCTTTTAAGCGATGCCAAGTATGCATCCATAAATTACGGAAGGTCGGCAATAAATAAGGTGGTAGTTCCATAATAAAGCTGCTATCGCTGGCCGGTAAAATTAAGCGACGAACTAAAAAAGCACTTAATATGGCAACCAAAATACCTGTGATATACAAAGCAAAAACGACCGTTGCGCCGTTTTCAACAAAGAAGGCTGAGGCAAATAAAACGTAAACGGTTAAACGTGCGCCACAGGACATAAAGGGGGCCATTAATGTCGTGATTAATCGGTCACCTTCTTTGCTTAAGGTGCGTGCAGCCATGACTGACGGCACATTACAGCCAAAGCCGACGATTAATGGGACAAAGGCTTTCCCTGGTAATCCAAGAGCTCGCATCATACGATCAATAATAAAGGCCCCGCGAGCCATAAAACCGACATCTTCTAAAAAAGAGAGCGATAAAAAGAGAGCTGCAATAACGGGAATAAAGCTCGCCACTAATTGCATGCCACCGCCGATACCATCCGCAATTAAGGCGGTAAGCCAAGCGGGAGCATTAATGCTTTCTAATAACCAACGTGGGCTTTCAACGAATAAAGCCCCAGCCGTGATATCAAAAAAATCGATAAACGCGCTGCCGACATTAATCGCGAACATAAATAATAAATACATCACCCCCATAAAAATGGGCAGTGCTAAGACGCGATTTAAAACGATGTCATCAATGTATTCACTTAAGGTTTTATGTTTCTTCTCGCTCAGAGTCATCGATAACTGACAGGCCTGATCAACCCATTCATAGCGGGCTTGAATTAACGCGGGCTCGCTCAACATCGCATCGTTAGTGAAATTTAATGAACGTTGCAGGGCAGGTGGCTTCAACAGTCGGTTTTCGACACTGTCCATGAGAGTGATTAAACCATCCCCTTTACTCGCAACTAAGGGAACAACGGGGCAGCCAAGCTGTTCAGATAGCGCTTGGTGGTCTAGGTGCATCCCTTTGCTATGCGCCACATCAATCATATTCAACGCGACAATCATTGGAATGTCACTTTCAAATAATTGTGAAGTCAGATATAAGCCGCGCTCTAAGCTAGAAGCATCTAATACATTGATAATGAGATCGGCTTCTTTATTGCGTATAAACTGTTGCGCTATCTGTTCATCAATAGAATCGTCATTGCTATTGTTCGCATCTGCATGTTGAGTCTGGGTAATATTAGAATTAAGCGAATATGTGCCGGGTAAATCGATGACTTCATATTCGGTATCAGCATGCTTGTAAATGCCGCTTTTGCGCTCAACGGTCACACCGGGCCAATTGCCAACGCGCTGATGAGAGCCTGTTAGCGTATTGAATAAGGTGGTTTTACCGCAGTTTGGGTTCCCTACAAGGGCAATGGTTTTCATAATATGGTTACCCATAAGCCTAAAGCCTCTTCGCGGCGTAAACTAAGGCTAAAGCCTCGCAATTTTATTTCGATGGGGTCGCCCAAAGGTGCTACACGTACTACCGTAAAGCGTGTGCCTGGTGTTAGGCCTAGCATCATTAAACGCTGTACTTGGGATGACGATGTTGAGGTATCGGTGCTGACCCGGCATTCATCGATGATTGCGCTATTGCCAACCTTGAGTTGTGAAAATTGAACGGCCATAAATATCATTCTCGCATGTCTATCTGCGAATGATAGCTAATTGCGTGTAAGAAATCTTTGATATAGCGCATTAGGAATAAAATTATTTTGTAGTGCGAAGACAAATACGCTCTATTTTAGTCTTTTTTGAAGCAACGGAACGTATTGCGGCCATTTTCTTTAGCTTGATACAGGGCTTCATCTGCCTGAGTCTGTAATACCTCAAGGTCATCGGTATTATCTGGGAATGTAGAGATGCCGATGCTGATGCCTATTTGAATCGAATGTTCTTCAATCACTATAGGTTTAGAGATTTCTTTCAGGATACGCTGCGAAAGAGGTCCGGTATCAAGAGGGTGATTGCTTGACGGTAGAATAATGGCAAATTCATCCCCGCCAAGTCTTGCGACCGTATCGGTTTCACGACAGCTGGCTAATAAAGTATTGGCAACATGTTGTAATAGTAAGTCGCCAACTTGATGCCCATAGCGATCATTTACCGGTTTAAATTTATCTAAATCGAGTAACATGAGCGCAAAGGGTTGCTGGTAGCGTAAAGAAGTAGCAGCGGCTTCTGATAGTTTATTATTGTATTGATTACGATTGGCTAGTTTGGTTAGGGGATCTGTCATAGCCAGATTTTTAAGTTCTTTTTCCCACTGTTTTCGCTCTGTAATGTCTTTGATTACACCAATGAATTTTTTCTCATTAGACAGTGATATCGTATTAATAAGAAGTTCTATATCGAAGGTAGTACCGTCTTTGTGTTTGACATTTTGTTCAATGGGCTTGGATACATCTCTGGAGGTATCTTCTTTTAAAAAATCCAGTAGATATTCATCGTGTGGGATCTTATAGGCTTTCGGAACCAGTACGGATATTTTTTTATCCATTAATTCAGCAGAGGTGTAACCAAATATTTTTTCTGTAGCAGGGTTAATACTTTCAATCAGCCCTTCGTGATTGGTGGTAATGATCGCATCTTGTACCGAGTTTAAAATTGAACTAACACGCTGCTCACTTTCTTCTGCTTCTATTGCTGATTTTTCTGCTGATTCTCTAGCGCTGGCTAATCCTTCAGCCAGTTCGAGAGCTTGAGTCGTTTGTTTTTCAGACTGCTCTTTCAGTTCGAGAATGTTTTTAAGTTGTTTATTTAATTCATTATTGGTTGCGGCTAATTCAGCTTCCGCTTGGTTGCGTTCAATAATATTATTTCTGAAGACAGAAATAGCTCTTGCTATATCCCCTAGCTCATTATTATTTTTCTCGCCTTCGAGAGTAATAGAAAGATCATTTTTAGAGAGTTTTACCATATTGTTTGTTAAGCGAAGCAGGGGAGACATGACTCTTTTTTGAATTAACCACATACCAAAAACAAAAATAATAATGAAAAATATAACCAGTCCCCAAGTAACCGTATCGGATGTACTTTTAACCAAACGAAGGGCCTTTGATACGGCTATGTTGTAATTGTGTATTTGTTCATTGATCGATTTGTCGATGATGTCTAAGCTTTGCAATGCTAAGGAATCGTCTATTTTAACGGACGCATCAATCTGCGTAATGCTAGTATCTTTTTCAATAAGCTGTGTGATTTTTTCCAGATTTTTTTCGTAATCTTGTAAGGTTTCTTTAATGTTCTTTAATGCGGCTATCTCTGAATAATTAGGTTTTAACGTATGATATTGGTCAATGGCAGCATAAGCACTTTTCAAGCTTAAGTGCGTATTCTTTTTATACACTTCATCATGACGCAGGATGTAGTTTTTATAGTCATGTATCATGCCACCATAGCCGATAGCGCCACGCAAATCGGCGCTAACACGTGCTTTACTCAGAGGGGTATCGTCGGGCAAGTTAGTTCTAACTTCTTTGCGCAGGCTTATTAGGCCTTTTAGTGCGGGTTCATCGTCAATTTTTACTAAGTTATCAAGCTGGGTAATGCTGTACCCCATACTGAATAAATGAGCTATATCGACATGCACTTCTTCATAAGCGCTGATGACTTTTTGAATGTCATTCAAAGCGATGAGTTCAGCGTTAGACAATTCTAATAAGCGGTATTGATTAATAATGGCTTCTGCTGAGCCTATGTCTTTATGAATGGTTTCCATATAAATGGGATCATTGCGTAGAATATAATTCTTAAAATCATGAATCATGCCGCCATAGCCAATTTCGGCGCGCAGGGCACTTTCTAAGCGTGACTTGTCTGAGCGATCCGATTGATACAATTTCCAAGTATCGTCTATCAATAAAATGTTTTTTTGAATAATCAGGGTGCCAACAGTCAATACCAAGCATGCAAGTATGACAGCGCTCGCAATCAGCTTGTTGATTGTTGTTAATTTAATGTCTTTAAACATGATTATTCAGCAATACTTTATAAAATTGTCTATAAAAAGATTAGCACAGAATCTGTCATGTGAATCGCTGATTTAGTAATGCCACAATTTAATAATGCTATAATTTGCTACTAAATTATTAATCACCAAATGAGCCTTAAATGAATGCTACTTTTGCTTTTACAGTGACGTTGAAGCAAGCAGGTACCTTTTTATTGACTTGCTTGCGCACGGCTATTCCTTATTTGAAGCCTGAGCAGTGGCAGGCATTGCTTTTAGAGGAGCAGCATGCAAAAGAGATCAGAGGAAGCATTAAGGTAGATGGGATCATTGTTCATCATGATGTGGTGCTATCTGTCGGACAAATCGTTAGCTATACTATTAATGACTATCAAGAGGCTGAGGTAGACTGCGCTTGGTCTCTTATCTGGTCTAATGCTGACATCGCAGCTATTCATAAGCCTGCCAACCTTCCTGTTAATCGTACGACGCGAAATGTCTACAATACCCTCATCCAATTATTGCGGCGTGAAAGCCCTTGGGCTGATGCTCATTTATTACATCGTTTGGATCTAGAAACATCGGGGATTATGTTAATTGCACAAAATAAGGCAATTGCTCGCCAATACCAATCCAGACTTAGCGATTTAATTGAGCGTAAGTTGTATCGTGCGGTGGTTATTGGTGAACCAGGTTGGGTCGTTAACGATGTGACTTGCGATCTCGCAACGCTTGAAGAGAGCGAGGGAGGAACCGCTATACGCAGCCAGATGCATGTTGTGCCGGAAGGTAAAGGTAAAAAAAGTCGAACCTTGTTTAAATTGTTATCAACCATTCAACAAGAAGGTGTAAGTTATTCACTGATCGAATGCGAGTTATTCACCGGTAGAAAGCATCAAATTCGTGCTCAACTAGCGCACTTAGGCCATCCGATCGTCGGAGATAAAATCTACAGCAATGGGGGTGAATTTTATTTAAAGCGAATTGCTAAAACAGCCTCAGTAGACGATTATGCTGCGCTACTAGCGCCTCATCATTTGTTGCATGCTTATGAAATTCATTTGAATAATTCTTGCTCGTTAGAACGTGCTCAAGCAAAAGATAAAACAACTCAGCAGCAGGGGATCATTTTACGGGATGATAATTTCCCTGCCGCTTGGCAACGTTTTGCTTTTTAGCGGGTTAATAAATAATCGTGATATTCCTTTCGTAAGTCTACTTTTAGCAGCTTGCCAGTGGCGGTATGAGGCAAATTTTCAACAAAAATCACATCATCAGGCATCCACCACTTCGCAACTTTATCTTCTAAGAAGTGTTTAATGTCATCGGCGCTTAAACTTGAAGCGGGTTTTCGAATAACCAATAATAAAGGACGTTCATCCCATTTTTCGTGAGCGACGCCGATGACGCAGGCTTCGACAATCTCTGGATGACCCACCGCGGCATTTTCTAAATCGATAGAGCTGATCCATTCCCCTCCTGATTTGATAACGTCTTTAGAGCGATCAACAATGCCTAAATAGTTATTGTCATCAATGGTGGCGACATCTCCTGTATCTAGCCAGCCATCTTCAAAGCTGCTCATATCATCGGAGTTATAATATTGTCGTACAATCCAAGGGCCTCGAACTAATAACCGACCAAAGGCAATTCCATCATGGGGCTGAGGTTGGTTATTATCATCGACAATTTTCATTTCGACGCCAAATACGGGTTTGCCTTGCTTCTGCTGTAACTTATAGCGTTCTTCTAAAGGCATATCATCCATAGCCGCAGTTTTGGCATTAGAGGTGCCAATCGGTGACATTTCGGTCATGCCCCAAGCGTGGATTAAGAAAGCATTATGCAGTTGATCAAACTTCTTAATCATTGAGAGAGGCGCGGCGGCTCCACCCACGACAACGCTTTCGACGGAATCTAAGGTTTTGCCAATATCATCCATATGATTCAGCAGCATCAACCAGACGGTAGGAACGCCTAATAATAAATCCGGTTTTTCAGCTTCGATTAATTCCCATAATGATGGGCCGTCCATTCCTGGGCCAGGGAAGACGAGCTTAGCTCCGGTCATTGCCGCCGCATAAGGCACCCCCCAGGCATTTACGTGGAACATAGGCACTACTGGTAGCATGCAAGTGATGCTGCTGATGCCTAATGCTTCGCGACTGACTTCTGACATGGCGTGAATCATGGTCGATCGATGACTGTATAAAACGCCTTTAGGATTTCCGGTCGTGCCGGAGGTGTAGCATAAGCTAGCAGCGGTATTTTCATCGAATTCGGGCCACTCGATGTACTTAGATTCCTCTTGGATTAAGGTCTCGTAGCAGATGACATTTTTCAAGCTGGTGGTTGGCATATTGGCTTGGTCGGTCATAATGACAAAGCCGTCGACATTCGATATTTGATCTTTAATCGACTCTAATAACGGTACAAAGGTGAGGTCGACAAAGATCCAGCGATCTTCAGCATGGTTGATGATATAGACTAATTGTTCTGGGAATAAACGAGGGTTAATAGTATGCAGCACACAACCAATGCCCGATACCCCAAAATACAATTCAAAATGTCGGTAGTTATTCCATGCTAAAGTCGCGATTCGATCCGATGGCTGTGCACCGAGTTTGCGAAGGGCGTTGGCAACTTGTCTACTGCGATTCGCAGCGTCTTGCATGGTATAGCGGTGTATGTCACCTTCGCAGCGGCGGCTGACAATTTCTGATCTTGGGTTAGCGCGCTCGGCGTGTTCGATTAAGTCTGAGATGAGTAATGGCTTTGCCATCATATTGCCTAGCATTAAATTCTCTAGCATGGTGTGCCCTTTCATTATTATTTATTATTTCATCAACGTTACGCACTAACGTTTTTTAGCTCTATCACTCTTTAGTGTTATTTTTGTACGGTTTTTGTTAGGAGTTATGTATGGCTAAGCCTATTTCAGAAGCGTGTTTACGCAATCAGCAACCGATTGCAGATGCGCTTAAACGTTTATTCAATAAGGGCGATTATTCAGACCAGATTAAGGTATTAGAGATCGGCAGTGGCACAGGACAGCATGCTGTATTTTGTGCCCAGCAGTTATCGCATTTAATCTGGCAGCCGAGTGATTTATTTGAAAACCACGCAGGCATGTTGCAATGGATTGAAGAAGCGCAGCTGGCAAATGTGTTATCACCTTTGATATTGAATGTTGACCAAGACTGGCCAACGATAGCAGCGGATCATGTATTTACGGCTAATACCGTTCATTACATCACTGATCAAAGCGTTAACAATATGTTCGCTAAAGTGAGTCGGACTTTACCGCACAAGGGGTTGTTTATTATTTATGGCCCCGTCAATGAGCATGGACAATTTACCAGTGAAGGTAATGCAGGCTTGGATGAGTGGCTTAAAACCTGCGTTAATCCGTTAGCGGGCATTAAGGACTTAGCCGAGATTGTGCGTATGGCCAAAGATCATCATTTAGTCTTGATGGATAATTTGACCCTGCCTGCTAATAATCGCTTGCTGGTTTTACAGAAAAGCTAATGTGGTTGGTATACGCTTCATAGTTTTTCTTGAATCCAGTGTGCAATGTCTTGTACTTGTTCATAGCAAACTTGATGCGCCATTGGGTAATTTTGATATTGTATTTTGTAACCTAGATTGGCTAGATCGGCTTGGGCTTTCAGACCAAGGCTTTCGTTGACAACAGGATCCTGGCGGCCATGATAAATTTGAATGTCGATGTTTTTATTGTGCTCGCTTGGGATGAAGCTGTTTGGCGCTGTTAGTATCGGGAAATACGTCGAGAGGCCTGCTAGGCCCGCCAGTATCTGTGGATAAGTGAGCGCTGCATGATAAGCCACTGCGCCACCTTGTGAAAAACCCAGTACGATAATGCGTTCGCTTTTTATGCCACGTTGTATTTCACGATCGATTAGATTCTGAATGTCTTTTACTGAAGATAGCAGCTGATCTTGGTTAATTTGACGCTCTGCACTTTCGCCACTGTGTGTATTGGTTGGCATATCTAAAATATCGTACCAAGCCGGCATGGCAAAGCCGCCATTGACGGTTACTGGAATTTCTCCGGCATGAGGGAATATAAACCGAATTTTATTGAAGGTATCTCCAAGCAGTTTATTAAGCTCAGGAACCAACGCGGCAAAATCATCGCCACTGGCCCCTAATCCGTGTAACCAGATGATGCTGGCGTTAGCATGGCTCGATGGCTCAATTTCAATGGCGGGTAAGTAGTTCATAGGAGGGAATCTTTATTGTCTAAGTGTTGTCTATGGTATGTTAATTTAAATCGTTATGGTAAAAGTATCCAATGCCAAGTCTTGTATCTCATTTTTCAGTCCCATCCTTTTTTAAAACTAAGCCTCTTATTGACCAAAGCAGCGCTGATTTCATTTTTTCGACAGTTGCTTGGGTTTTACAAAATTTTGATCATGAGGAGTTTTTTCATCGTACCCGCTTAGTCATTCCGAGCAATGAGTGTTTTCCAGGTCGCGTCAGCAGTGTTGATGAGAAGGCGCAGAATATTTTTCAACATACCGTGCGTTATGCCGGGTTGCGTCATTGGCCATTTGAACTCAAATCGATGGTTGAGCGCGATACCCAGAGTGAATGTCAATTACAGCCAGTGCCTCAAGATGAGTTAGCGCTTATTTACCGTCACTCTTTTCCTGATATCGATGTGAGCGAGGGTATTTATGGCAAAGAGGTACCGGTAATTATCACTCAGCAGCCATTATTTGTTTTCTATAACCCACAACAAACGCTGAAACCTGAAGATTTAAGTGCCAGTTATGCCCATGTCATTGCTCAGCATTTAATTATTCAGTCAACGCTGCAACCTCCTGGTGGAATGCAATTTTTTGCTGAAGCGAGTGAAGTGCTCGCGAGTATGATGGGCTTTGGTATCTTACTCAGTAATTCAGCCTATACCTTTCGTGGGGGCTGTGGTTCTTGTTATAACGCGATGGCTAATCGCCAACCGGCATTGACAGAAGTCGATAATGTATTTGTTTTAGCATTATTCTGCCGTCTAAAAGGTATTTCTTATAAAGATGCGACGGCGCATCTAAAAAAGCATTTACGCGCAAGTTATAAACAAGCGGTGAAGCAAATTGATCAGAAGCTAGAGCGCCTTAACGAGCTTAAGCGTATTTCCTCGCCTGGCTGACGTGTTGATGATTGAGCCGTATCGCAGAGATCTCATGTCTGAGCTATACCTATAGGAGTCGTTAGTAATTTACAGTGAGTAGTGTGTATGGTGCGAATAGTCAATCGATCTTCTTCCTTTGTTTGGTATGTTGGGCTTTTTTTAGCCTACATCCTTGTCGGCCACCTATTAACAAATGTATCGTTTCAGTCTCAAGTCGTTCCTATTTGGCTACCTGCGGGTATTGCGTTAGTGGGTTGCTACATTTTTGGGTGGCGCTTTCTTCCTGCCGTTTTTCTTGCATCGTTTGTCTTTAATTATTCAGTACAATATGAGGATGATGAATCTTTACTATTTGGATCATTATTATTTGAGCAAGGCCTTGGATTTGCGGTTATTGCTTTTGGTGCAAGTTTACAAGCATTGGTAGGCAGTACGTTATTAAGATGCTGGCTTGGTGATCCTTTGCGTCAGCCTTCTAGTATTAAAATTTTATACTTTATTTTTGTTGTCGGTATATTGGTTAATCTGATTTCTGCAAGTATCGGTACGTATTCATTAAGTGTTTTTAATCCAGATTATAGTGAAGAACACTTTTGGAATAATATTTTGTATTGGTGGCTTGGAGACTCTTTAGGTGTATTGTTAGCGACGCCTTTTATATTGAGCCTTGTATCGGTCAGTATTCTAGATATTCAACAGCAGCGTTCTCGATTTTTAGTGCTTGCCTCAACCAGTATTTTATTTATAGCCATTACCGTATTAACCGCTTTTTTTATCGAGTTTTCAACGGATAACTTTAATAATTCAACGGCTAAAGAAGCGAAAAATATAGAAAATAGTTTATATAGAGAACTAAATCACAGTATTTCTCAGCTTCAAACTTTAGCAAGTTATATTAAAAATACGAAGAAGTTAGAGAGGGAAGAGTTTAATTATTTTGTAAATAATCTCATTTATGAGCAACCAACGATAGCCGCTATGTCATGGAATCGCGTCATTTCTCAGCAAGAAAAAGATAAACATCAGTTAATGTTAAAAGATATTTATGATGAAGATATTGCTATTCGTGGTGAATCAATATTGAAAGACGATCCTATTGTTTATGTACAGTTTATTGCTCCAGAAATTAAAAACAAAAAAGCCATTGGATTTAATGTTTTCTCAAAGGCAGACAGGAAAAAAAGTTTAATTGATGCAGAATTAGACTTTCAGTCAAAGGCAACCCCTATTATAAGTTTGGTACAATCAGAAAAATATAAACCAGCCTATTTATTGTTTTTTCCTGTATTTAAAGAAAATCGTGAAATTGAAGGCTATGCAACAGGCGTATTTTTGGCAGAAGATATGGTAATGAATGCTTTTGGCGCATCTGGTTTAGAGAATTTTGATTATGAAATATATGAGGCTAATAGTCGAGAATCATTTTCTTCCAATACTCAAGAAGATAGACTGTTTTCAGACAAAGATGCTAAGCATTTAATGTTTAATTTGGCAGGGCAAACTTGGAATTTATTTTTAGTTGCGAATAAAGAATATTTATCTCAACAGAAGAGTCAGTCTTATTTAATACTGTATTTTTTAGAGTTTGTGATAATTACGTTTATTGTCCTACTGATATTAATGATGCATAGCCGACAAATACAATTAAATACCATTGTTGATGAGAAAACGAACTCATTAAAATACGCAGTTCGGGAAGCCAATCATGCTAATTCGGCTAAAACGCGCTTTCTAGCCAATATGAGTCATGAAATACGGACGCCAATGAATGCCGTGATTGGATTTTCAACATTGGCAAGACAGTCTGATAATATGGAAGAGATTAAAGAATATTTAGATAAAATAAATATTTCATCTAATTTGTTACTGAATATAGTGAATGATATTTTAGACATATCAAAAATAGAAGCCGATAAATTGAGCTTGTTTAATGAGCCTTTTGATATGAATATTAGTTTTGATCGAATCAATAGTGTTTTCCAAAGCCAAGTCGAAGCTAAAGGTTTGAGCTGGACAGTAATCAATAACATTCCTTCGTCTTTATTCTTTAATGGTGATCAAACTCGATTTGAGCAAGTTTTGGTCAATCTTTGCAGTAACGCATTTAAATTTACTCAAAGTGGTGGCATTGAGCTTCGTATTGATGTCGAAATACTATCGCCCCAGAAAAACCAAGTAACGGTTAGGGTGAAAGATACTGGTATTGGCATTACTAAAGAGAGCCAAGAAAAAATATTCAATGTTTTTACGCAAGCAGATGAATCTACCTCGAGAAAGTTTGGGGGCACAGGGCTAGGGCTGGCGTTATCAAAAGAGTTAAGCCAGTTAATGCAAGGCGATATTAGTATCAACAGCAATGAAGGGCAGGGGGCTGAATTTGTTTTTCAGTCCATTATTGAAACCGCCAAAGATTACACATCAAGTAAGAACCGCCGCAATGATAGCACTATAAGCGCTGAGGCTATTGATCATGGTTTTGAGAGTGAGAATGAGAATGGTATTGAGAGTGCTTTAGTCATACAAAAAAATACGCGAGAAGTTAAGAATCTACGAGTGCTTGTGGCTGAAGATAATAAAATCAACCAACTTGTTATAGAAGCTATTTTAGAAAAATTGGGCATATCTCCTGTCCTCGTGACCAATGGAGAAGAAGCAGTAGCGCAGATTCAACAACAGGACTTTGATGTGGTTTTAATGGATTGCCAAATGCCAATTCTAGATGGCTACAAAGCGACTCAACAGATACGTCAATTAGCGGGTTATGAAGAAATGCCTATTTTTGCACTGACGGCCGATGTGACCGCAGAGGGCAAAAAGAAAGCAAAAGCGTCAGGGTTTACTGGGCATTTATCCAAGCCTATTTTGGTTGAAAAGTTATTAGAGAAACTAGAAAATATTTAGTTTCTCTAATAACGTATTAAAGACGCTTTAGCGTGAGCACATTAAGCAACGGCTTTGATTTGTTGCAAATAGTCGTTAATACCGGCTAATACACTATTGATGGTTGCTGTCATGATGTCTTGGTGTTGACTAATGCCAATGAATTTTTCACCCTGAATCTTAAGTTGAACAAACGCCATTGCTTGAGCATTTGTGCCAGTGCTTAATGCAATCTGATCAAAGTTTTGTACTTGAAAATCAATGCCTAAGGTTTTGTGCAAACCATCACTCAAAGCTGAGATAACGCCTTTGCCTTGACCATGAATCGTTTCAGTTTCACCATGAATGCTGCCATCACAAATACTTGCTTGAATCGATTCTTGGCTACCTTGCTTATGCACTTCGTAACCCAAAACCTGATACTGCTGCTCGCATTGGTTATTCGCTTGAATAAACTGCTTTTGGAAAATGGTATGAATCATTGTACTGTCTACTTCACAGCTGTGCTTAACACTATAGTCTTGCACGGCCTTACTTAATTCAATTTGCATCCAGCGCGGCAAGCTAATACCAAACTCGTTTTCCATTATATAAGCAACGCCTCCTTTGCCTGATTGACTATTCACTCGAATAACCGACTGGTAATCGCGACCCAAATCTCTAGGGTCAATTGGCAAATAAGCAACATCCCATTGGCTTTGCTGGTTGTTCATTGCGGCTTCACTATCGTCTTTCTCTTGGATCGTTAAGCATTTTTTAATGGCGTCTTGATGGCTACCTGAAAATGCGGTGTAAACCAATTCACCAAACCAAGGATGGCGAGGGTGCGTTGTGATTTGAGTGCACTGTTCAACGGTAGCGATAATTTCGTCGGCAATCGATAAGTCGATCTCAGGATCAATGCCTTGGCTATACATATTCATCGCCATAGTGATTAAATCCATATTGCCAGTGCGTTCACCATTGCCCATCAATGTGCCTTCAATGCGATCGGCACCGGCCAAAATAGCCATCTCTGCCGCCGCGACAGCGCAGCCACGATCATTATGTGTATGAATGGAGATAATGATGTTATTACGCTGATGTACGCCATTGCAGAAGGTTTCAACCTGATCTGCAAAGACATTGGGTCCGGCACATTCTACCGTTGCCGGTAAATTAATAATGGCTTTCTTTTCGGCCGTTGGCTGCCACACATCGATCACCGCATTACAAACATCAATCGCGAAGTCCGTTTCGGTGCTGGAAAAGCTTTCAGGTGAATATTCAAACGTCCAATCGGTCATTGGGTATCTTTTCGCTTCACTTTGAACTTTTTTAGCCCCTTTAATAGCAATGTCGATAATGCCTTGTTTATCTAAACCAAAAACTTTTTCACGTTGTACGGGCGACGTCGAGTTGTAAACATGCACAATCGCTCTTGATACACCGTTTAACGACTGGTAAGTGCGTTCAATTAATTCGTCTCGTGCTTGGGTCAATACTTGAATTGTGACATCTTCAGGTATTTGATTGTCTTCAATCAACCAGCGCACAAAATCAAAATCAGGTTGAGAAGCCGACGGAAAACCAACTTCAATATGCTTAAACCCCATCTTTACCATCAAGTGCCACATTTGCTGTTTTTGTGATACCGACATAGGTTCAATCAACGCTTGGTTACCATCACGAAGATCAACGGCACACCATTGCGGGGCTTGAGTAATGCTTTTGCTCGGCCACTGGCGGTTTTCCATTGGCAATGCTGGCATGCTTTGCTGGAAAGAATGATACTTTTTATGGTTGAAGCGACGTGTGTGAACCTTGTTCATTTGGCAGTACCTAAAATTATAAATAGAGTTAACTAATTGATGGAGTAATTATAAGTGCATCAAAGGGGTGAATGATGGCAAATTTCAATTAAATAATGATTAAATTAGCAATAATTCTCTCTATATTTGATTATTTTTGATTTTTATAGCCTTTTTGGACTGAATCTTTGTTAACGGATACTTTAAAAGCTTATATTCGCGCAATAGATCGCGGTGCCATCTGTTTTGTTCGCTTACTGATGCGGCTTACTTTTTTACTTTATAATGACGTTCTAATACTTATAAAAAATGATTAAGGATTTTCATGGGCGAACATCACGTCATATTAATTATTGCTGTTGTCGTTTTATTGTACGGCTACATTTCTGAAGCCCTTGCTAAGTTGAATATTTCAGGACCTATGATTTTTACTGGGTTTGGCTTATTGGTTTCTCCTTTGGTTTTTAATCTTACTCAAATAGAGGCAAATACTGAATTTGTCACTGTGATTGTGGAGATGACGCTGGTCTTGGTTTTATTTTCAGATGCGGCTTTATTGGATCTCAAATTATTAAAGCAATCATGGAATATTCCAGCGCGATTGTTATTTATCAGCTTACCTTTATCGATCGTTCTTGGCACCTTGGTTGCAGTCAGTGTCTTCCCCGATCAGCCTATGCTTTATATGATTCTATTGGCTTTATTATTAACTCCTACCGATGCTGCTTTGGGCAAGGCGGTTGTTTTCGATTCTAAGGTTCCAAAAGAGATTCGCTCTTCTATTAATGTAGAAAGTGGATTAAACGATGGCATCGTCTTTCCGATTGTATTAACGGTGGTTGCTATGACGGTTAGTGGTTTAACAGAAACGAATAACAGTTTTTGGCCCTTGTATGTGGTGCAGCAAATAGTCTTTGGGGCTATCGCTGGGGCAGGCATTGGATTTTTAGGGGCTAAGTTGGTGATTTTTTTCGCTAAGCATAATTGGATGGAATCGGATTATCGAAACTTGATTCCTATTGCATTGGCTATCTTGTCATTTTATCTTGCTGAATCGGTTGGAGGAAACGGCTTTATAGCGGCATTCTTTGCTGGTTTATACGCTGGTAATACCAGTCAAAAAACGCGTGACAATATTGAAGACTTTGCCGAAAGTGAAGGTGAGTTATTTGTTTTGATCAGTTTTATCATTTTTGGAATTGCCTTTGTCCCTAAGACTATCGAATTCATTACGCTTGAGGTTATTGTTTATGCACTATTCAGTTTAACTCTTGTACGTATGCTGCCTGTCATGATCAGTTTAATTGGGACTAAATTGGATTATTCTACGCGCTTATTTATTGCTTGGTTTGGTCCTCGGGGAATTGCTTCGATTCTGTATGTGCTGATTGTTGCTCATGAAATGGAGTCATTAGCAGGCTTTGATACTATTTATGCGGTGGTGACGGTAACCGTACTTTTCAGTATTTTTGCACACGGCCTATCAGCGCAGCCATTAGTGAATCTCTATGCAAGATTTACAAAAAAATAGACGTTATATTTTGATAATGTCAGACCTTGAGGGCGCCAGTTGTTTGAGAATCTTATTTTGCGTAGGGTAATCAATACCTGCTGTTTCCATCGCCTTAATTAATAGTTCTACGACGCGATTAAAGTCTTTTTCAGTGATGTTCATGCCAGTATGAATATCAATCATAGAGTCACCTTCGTAACTGCATGGCCCACCCACGGCATCGCATAGGTGGTTAATAAATCCTTCTTTAAAATGACTGACGCTTGATTTTGCAAAATAGGGAAGGATTTGTTGGTCCCGAGAAATTTCAGCAATAAATAAATCGACAAGATGTTCGATGCCCTCGTGGCCACCTATTTGATGATATAGCGTATCGTATTTATGCGAATGTGTACTGCTGCAGCCCATGAGCGAATACACCATTATGGCGATGAAACAATAAATAGAAAATTTAGGCATGATTAATAAGATCCCGATAATGATAAGTACCAGCCTGTTTGATTAGGCAGGGCAGCAATGGTGCCCAAATCAAGATACGCTAAGGTTAGGTTTACATGCTTATTTGGAAACCAAGCAATAAAGACATCTTGCCAGTCATCTTCCTTAAGGCCTAAATTATCAGGTTTTTGTCTATATTCCGTGCCTATTGCAAGGTACTTATTTATTAAAACTGCGACGGATACTTCAGTATTAAGTGCGCTTGAATATAAACCTGAGTCATCATTGGGGCCACCAAACCCAAGCAAGCCAAGCTCATTGGCTTCGGTATATCGAGCAGCGACATTCCATAATACGTTGTAGCCTGCTAATAAGCCTAAATGCAATTTGCTGGCGGCTAAATAGACATCATTACCACTGTCTCTTTTTGCTCCGAGAGAAAGAGGGACGTCTGATGTGATTAGGGATTTATGTTGAATCCCAACCGAAATCTGAGGCCATTGGCTATAAACTACATCGCCGTATAATCGTAATTTAGCACCGACGATATGTTGAGATAATGTGAGCGATAATGGATCGACTTGAAAATTTTGTTTAGCGAAAGAAATTTCTAGGCGATCGTAAAAGTTAACTTGTCCTCCACAGCTTCTTAATTGAAAGTCTTTCAAATTGGCTTGGCTGCAAAATGCGGAAGCCGCTAATTCATCCTCTGTTGCATAGCCCGCTAATGGAGCCCAAGGAACAAGTCCACCACCTGCTGCCCCTTCTATCTGAGAAACCCCTGGTGTGGCTAATAATTTGCCATTAGCGAAACTGGTCATTGGCAATAGCAGGCATAATATCTTAATTAGGTCGTTCATTACGTTCATACCATTCAATAAATTTTTCTGCGCTAACAGGCTTAGATAAATAATAGCCTTGAGCATAGTTACACTGAAATTGACGTAGCAATTCTAAGCTTTCTTTATTTTCAACACCTTCAGCAACAACTCGAAGTCCAAGCTTGTGGCCTAGGGATATGGTTGATGCGACAATGTCTTGATCTTGCTGACATTGATCTAGGGTTAGGATGAATGTTTTATCAATTTTGAGTTCATCAACAGGCAGGTTTTTTAGTTTAGCGAGTGATGATTGACCAATGCCATAATCATCAACTGAAACTTCAAATCCGAGGGATTTTAAATGGGTTAAGCGCGCGATGACAAGATCTTCGTTATTTGCCAAATCGCGCTCAGTCAATTCAAGAGTTATTTGTACAGGTTTTACTTCATGACTAACCAGTGTTGTTAATAAATAATCGACGAAATGCTCGTTTTGAATATCTTGGGCTGACAAGTTGATTGATACTTTAAAGTGATAACCTCGTTGGTTCCATTGGTCGATTTGCTTTATTACTTGTAAAATTACCCAGCGTGTTAAGGTAACAATTAAGCCAGCTTGCTCTGCCAAGTGAATAAATTTTTCTGGGTTCACAAATTCGTTTTTATTATTGATCCAGCGGATAAGAGCTTCTAACTTATCAACCTTACCCGTCTGAAGATTCAGCTTAGGCTGATAGTTCATAAAAAGAGGGCTGTTTGGATTATCGAGTGCCGCTTTTAATTCTTCAATAAGGTGCAACTTATGAAGGTAGGCTTCATCATCGCCTTGTTGATAATATCTAACAGATGTTTGGTTCTGATTCGCCGCTTTGGCGGCCATGACGGATCGTCTAATCAACTTTTCAGCATCACCACCATGGTTCATTGAATTGGCGATGCCATAAAATAAACATAAATTAATTTTTATATCGGCCACTAAAAAAGGGCGCTCTAATTCTATTTTTAAACGTTCAATAACAGCACTTATGGCGTCACTGCTGTTTATAGGAAGACAAATTAAAAACTCATCGGAATTTATTCGGGCGGTCACGCCTTTTTTATGCGTTTCAACATAGGCATTGATGCGATAGGCCATTTCTTTCAATATAGCATTGATATTATTGATGCCAATGGTATCGCTAATCGCGTTAAAATCTTTAATATTAAAGGCTATTAAGACGAGATTGGTATGGCTATTAAGGTGTTCCTCTATTTTATTTAATGCTTTATAGCGGTTGTATAACCCCGTCAGTATGTCTCGCTCTGCCTGATATATTATTTCTTCTTCCCTTTGTTCTATCGCGCTGCCCATCATTACAAAACCTTGATAAAGCTCTGTAAATTCAGCGGGTAAACTGTGGCTGAGTTTGGGTACCTCTAATTCACCTCGGCCAATCTTCTTTGTGATATTCATTAGAATATTGAGTGGAGCAGATACGCTTTGTGACAGCATGCGCGAAAACGTGATAGCAATGATGATAACGACGAAGGCGATGATGAGAATGGAAATAATTAGTTGGTTAAAGTCATGTTGAATCTGTATTAAAGACACCGATAAAATAGCACTAACATCACGAGAGCCGCTCAAGGTTATGTCTTTGTGAAAATATTCTGAACTTGCTAAAAATAGGCTAGGTGATTGTTGTTTGCTACCGAACAAGGCTTGCTGTTTTATAGCCTTATTTGTGATGTTCCATTTTTGACGAGGCTGATGTCTAAAGATAAGAGGTCCTTAAGTTGCAATAATGCAGTTTGATCGAATTCAAATCCAATAACTGTATAAGCAATGACTCTGGGTGCTTTAACGGGAACGACAATAACTTGAAATACCTTGTTATCAATGCTCAAAATTCGGGCGTAAATCTCTCTAAAAGGCAACTGACTGATATTTTTTTCAATCAGTTCAGTAGAGAACGAATGGTTTGAGCTGCTGGCTAATAAATTTCCGTCCAAATTGACTATCAGCATAAGATCGGCATTGATACGCTTGCCATGATTCATCAGCACACTCTTAATTGTTTGCTTATCTTGAGTCGCAACGGCTTGTTTAAAACCAAAGTCGGCGGCTAAGACACTGGCCGTCGTGATTAAGACTTGTTCTTGTAAACTCAGTGTTTGATTAAGTACATTCTGTGCGATGTGCATCTTTTGTTCAATTTGAGCTTCTGCGTAATCTGCAAATCGAAACCAGTTACTGATGGTTAAAAATATGACGGTTAATAATATTAAACTCGTTGATAACCATGTGATTTGAGTTTTGAAACTAAACCTAGTGCTCATGCAAATGCAGCTCCTCAAAACTGTCTCCAGGTTCGGGCTCACTTACGCCAATCTTCAGGATGATTTCATCTGCGTCGAGCATCGATTGATTAATCGTAAAACGGGTATGCTTTGATAATCCTAGGGCGCTATCAGGATGCCAGACCTGTAATTGAGTATTGTTTGGCAATGAGTCTGTTAATAGAATTTCTCCTTTTTCATTACTGATGAAGGTGTGTGCATTGTCAGATACATAGATATATCCAACCATCGAATCGTGAATATTGCAGCCCATGACAACCAGCCCTTTTTTATTAAACTGAACCGGACTTTTAGGTTTTCCAGCATATAGCTTTAGTTCGAAGGTTTTTGCAGAGGAGAATGAATACACATGATGTCGAATATCATCGCTATTGGGAAAGCTAACAAAACTGTTTTCGGGAATAACCAGCACATGGGGCACAAACTGCTTATTCACTTGATCCATTATGTATATTTGCTCATTGACTGCTTGCTGAGCGGGTATTGCGGCAGCGTATTCAACAACCGCATTTGCAAGAGGTACATTATTTTGATCGACAATTTTGAGCCGAGTTTGGCTAAACGCAGGGTCTATTGATGTAATAAAGCCTAAAAAGATAAGGGTTAATAAACGAAGTTTAGAGATTAGCATAATGTCCTATTACTAATGATATTCCTTCTAAAATCATAGTAATACATCGGCTAACTGTCTAACTTATGGGCTAAAGCTTGTTGCTATATGGTGGTTTAAATTACATTATTCAGAATAATCCGAAATAATTATTGTGGTAAGAGGTTCTTGTGAGCAATTATTCACTCAAAACAACGCTAAAGATGTCATTAGATAGAACGGATAGACGCATTTTAGATGAATTGCAGAAAGAGGGAGCAATTTCTAACCTTGATTTAGCCGAAAAGGTGGGGCTATCTCCTTCACCTTGCTCTCGCCGAGTCAAAGCATTACAAGAGTCTGGCATCATTCAAAAAACCGTTGCGGTACTCGATCAAAAAGCCTTAGGGCTGGATATGGTAGCGATGATTTCCATTAGTATGGACCGCCATACTCCTGAGCGTTTTGAAAACTTTGAAAGCTTAGTAGCAAGCTTCCCTGAAGTTTTAGAGTGCTATTTAATTACCGGCTCTTCCGCGGATTACCTATTAAAAGTGATTGTTAAAGACATGGAAGGTTATCAGCAGTTTTTATTAGGAAAGTTGACTCGCATTGAGGGTGTCAGTGGTGTTCACTCAAGCTTTGTTATGCGCAAAGTCGTAGATTCAACCCGTTTACCAATGGCCTTATAAAGTAGCGTATGACAATTCTAGAAGTGTTAACTCAGTTTATGTTGCCTATTATTTTGGCCTGTATGATGTTTGCGATGGGACTATCGCTGACGGTCAATGATTTCCGTCGTATTGCCTGTTATCCCTTGGCGGCGATGGTCGGGATTGCATTGCAATTATTGTTATTGCCGATGATTGCATGGGCGCTTATTTTTATCATCACGTTATTTATTCCATTATCGCCTGCATTATCTTCGCTTTTATTTTTGGGATTGGTGATATTAGCGGCTTGCCCGGGTGGTGCGACCTCTAATGTCATTTCATATTTGGCAGGAGGTGACGCCGCTTTATCGGTCTCAATGACGGCTGTGGTGAGCCTTTTGGTTCCATTTTTGATTCCAATCAGCCTCTCATATCAGTTCGTATGGTTAGGCAATGAAGCGGTTGCTTTGCAATTGCCTTTTATCAAAACCGTCATGCAGCTGTTATTGGTCACGGTATTGCCCGTTATTTTAGCCATGGTGATTCGTCATTATTGGACACAAAGCATCATTAAATGGGAGCCCTTCATCGCAAAGCTGATAGGCGGGATATTTGTCTGTTTGATCGTAACCTTGGTCGTGATGCAGTGGTCAATGTTAGTCGAGATGGGCATTTGGGTCGCGCTCTTGTGTTTGAGCTTGTGCCTTGTCTCAATGCTGAGCGCCTATGTTATCAGCCGTATGATCGGGTTTGATTTAAGCATTCAAAAAACACTGGCGATTGAAGTCGGCTTTCAAAATGCGGGTACCGGAATGTTTATCGCTGCTGTTTTATTAAAAGATCCTGGCCTGGCCATTGTCCCTTTGATTTATGGCTTGGTGATGAATTTACCCGCATTAGTATTAGTCGCTGTGCATCGTAATAATAGAGGGTAGTGGTTTCAGTCTGTTTTTAGATTGGCCCAGTTGGTCCTATCATCGAGTTGTTTTTTTGGGCACAGTTCGGCTGTTAGTTTCAATGCTTGAATAGCCTTCAAGCATTGTCCCTCTCAAGTTATGCATAGGTCTTTCGAGACATTCAACCGCTACAGTATTCACTGTGAGCGGTTTTTTTATGCCTGCTTGCCAGTAATGGGGTTGGCTTTGTTATTTCATCGCTGCCGCTAATGAATTAATATAGGCGCCCCTTATTTGGCGTAAGTATTTGGTTATGAATTTAAATGATGCTCTGGCATTAATCGCTGGTTTTAGTAATACCTTTAGCCAGAAGGGTGCTGATATTTCTATCGAGGGTGGTCGCCCTTCGATTGTCTCATCGCTTGTTGACGCAGCGGGTAAGCACTTACCTTCTGAGCTAGTACAGTATATTAATGATATTTGTCCGGCGAATGGTCTGGTACTAGAAGGCATTGGTCATCCAGTAGAGCTACTGAAACCCACAGATCTTGCTTGGCAGCCTGCTATGTTTACAGAGTTGACGGGTGAATTAGGGAAGTGGCAAGACGATTGGTTGTTGATTGCTCACGAGGGCGGTGATCCGATTATTATCAAAACATCAGAGCAGGATGAGCATAGTATTGTATACAGTGCGATGCAGGGGATGGGCTTTTGGGATTTTGCGCCGATAGCGGATTCTATTGGTCAGTTTTTAGTGTGTATTTGTGCGATACAGTACGCGTTAAATTTCCCTGGTGTGAGCGAACCGCTGGATGACGATTTTAACTTAGCACCGGCGGCGGCTGATTGGCTATTTCCTTTTTTACGACAGCATGCGGGAGCCCACTACGATGAATGGGCTTCCGTATTCGAAAATTATCAATAAGTGCTAGCCACAGCATTTCTTATATTTTTTACCACTGCCGCATGAGCATGGGTCGTTGCGGTTAGGGGTCTTTTCTAGTACTAGGGTAGTCGGCTTATTTAATACCATTTCCAGCTCGCCAATGTTTTCTTCCGCTTTTGAGTCGAGGGTGATGTTGGCGAAAATGTTATTCTCTTTTAACTGGCTTTCGATTTCAGCTTGTCTTGCTTCATTCGTGACCGTGATCGAGATTGGGTGTTTTTTAGAACCATGTTTAGTACTTGGGTCTGTATTGTAGTTGTAAGTGCTGTAATCTGAAGGAAGCTCTATACGACCTTTAAAAAAGAATTTAGACATGATGCTGGCCTAGCTGGTGGCGGCTGATATGAAAATAGCAGCCTGAGTGGAGCAAGGCCTGTATTTTAAGAAAGCGCATAATACAGGGTTTATAACGCTTTGGCAGCAATAGATACAGGCAGGGCATAATATGATTTATCCATATCGAATAACGGTTAATAGCCTACTGGGTAAGATTGTCGTTCAAGGCAGTGATACACACATACAGTATTTGAAATTTGCAGAAGCGCAGTGTCACAAGGAAGTAGAGCCTGAGCTTGTGGCTGATTCGGCTTTGTCACCGCGCTGGGGTAAGGATTGCCAGCAGCAATTAGAGCAATATTTTGCGGCTGAAATAGACGAATTTGATTTGCCCATTGACCCTCAAGGCACTGAGTTTCAGCAGCGAGTTTGGCACTCTCTATGTGATATTACCTATGGCACTTTTGCCAGCTATCAGCAGTTGGCGATGACAGTGGGTAATTCTAGTGCTGTGAGAGCCGTTGCTAGTGCCAATGCGCGCAATCCTATTTGGTTAATCATTCCATGCCATCGAGTCATTGGCAGTGATCGTGCACTGCGCGGCTATGCTGGTGGTATTGAACGTAAAGCTCAACTGCTGCAGTTAGAAAAACATACTTTAGATGCTGCGAGTGCAGCATTGATTAATGAAAAAACCAAAGTTATCGATTAGGTGTTTGTCACAACGATATGCAAACTAAATCTTTCCGTATTGATCGTTACATTAGTAAGAAACGAAACATCAATCGTCGTGATGTTAAGCTGATGTTGGCTCAAGGCCGAATTATTATTAATGGTGAAACCATTCGTGATGTCAGTACGATGGTTGAAGAATTTGATTGTGTGCAGTGTGATGGTGAAGTCTTACAAGATAAAAAGCCCTTGTACATTATGATGAATAAGCCGCTTGGTATTGTGAGTGCTACGAAAGACGAGCAGCATAAAACGGTGATCAGTTTATTAAACGGATATTCCGTCGCGGTGCTAGAAAGCTTACACATTGTTGGCCGCTTAGATTTAAATACTTCAGGATTACTGCTTTTAACGAATGATGGCTATTGGTCGCGACGGTTGATGTCGCCTGAAGAAAAAGTGGATAAGGTTTATCGTGTAAGGCTCGAGAATGCGTTAACACGTGAATATATTTCTGCATTCTCAGAAGGTATGTATTTTGCGTTTGAAGATGTGATGACGCGGCCAGCAGAGCTTGAAATATTATCGAATAAGGTCGCAAGAGTGACTTTGTTCGAAGGCAAATACCATCAAATAAAGCGTATGTTTGGTCGCTTTAGAAATCCTGTGATGGCATTGCATCGTGAGTCGATTGGTAATTTGATATTGGATGAGCATTTAGCTCCGGGCCAAAGTAGAGAACTCAGCCCTGAGGAAGTGCGCTCTATAGCGGGTTAAAACGATGGCTTATTAAAAGTCGCCCCAAAGGTATTGAAATAAACTCAACGCGGCTAACGCGGCTGTTTCTGTGCGTAAAATACGCGGTCCTAAGGTCAGTCCGGTAAAGCCTTGCTGTATACAAAGTTCAACCTCGTCATCGGTAATGCCACCTTCAGGGCCCACTAATAATGCAACGGAAGCGGGTGCTTGAATATCGGCTAGATTTTTTTGGTCGCGAGTATGAAGAACAAGCTTGCTATCACTTTCAACTGAGCTTGCCCATTCATGATAGGTCATTGCTGGGTGGAGGGTTGGGATGTGATTTCGGCCACTTTGTTCACAGGCAGAAATGGCGACTTTTTTCCAATGCTCCATCTTTTTTTCTAAGCGCTCGCCTTTCAAGCGAACATCACAGCGCTCGCTCCAAAGCGGAGTAATGTCAGTAATCCCAAGCTCGGTCGCTTTTTGTATGGTGAAGTCCATGCGGTCACCTTTTGAAACAACCTGACCTAGGTGTAAGGGAAAGCTGACTTTAGGGTCACTGGATAGGACTTCACGAATGGCGACCTGAGCATTTTTCTTACCCGCAATTGTGATGTCGGCTAAATATTCATGACCATCACCATTGAATAATCGCAGTTCAGCGCCTTCTTTCAGCCTTAAAACCTTTATTAGGTGGGTGCTGGCTTGAGCTTCTAAATCGACCTTTGTATTCAATGCCAGTGCTTCAGGTGTATATATGCGAGGTCTAATAGCCATATTTTTTTAATCTATGTGTCATCTTAATGGTTAATTATAAAGCGATAACGGGCTTTAGCATAAGCAAAATAAAGATTTAAAAGATAAGAGGATTAGCTTACTCAGTTTCTATGTGCTCGATTGGGTGCTAATATGAGTAACAGTTCACAGTGACGTGAACTAAAAGGATTTTAAATTTGATCGTCATATTAAGGATTAGTGATGAAACACAAGGACGTTGTGATCGAGTTATACCGTTGCTTTCGCCAACAAGATGTTGAGCGCTTTACGCAGCTATGTTCCCCTTCTATCACCTGGCAACAGAATCAAGGTTTTGCCGGAGAAGGCACCTACCAAGGGCCATCGGCCGTCTTAAGCAAGCTGTATAAATCGTTCAACTTTGAGTGGCAACGCTGGCGTTTTGTTATTGAACGCATTTTAGATGCTGGTGATGATATTGTTGTGCTAGGTTATTTTAGCGGCATTGATCGTGATACCAAGCAGCCTTTTACTTTAGCGGCTTCTCATATCTATAGCTTTAACAATGGCAAAGTGACTAAGTTTCAGCAATATACAAATGAGCTGCAATTTGTTAATCAGGCCATTGCCGAAACAGCAATGGCCAATCTTCATCTTGGTTCGCAGGCTATGCTTTAAGCTGCTGCGCGGTCAGTTGGATTTTCTTAACCATGGCGGTTAGACCATTTCCTCGAGTTGGGCTTAGGTGTTTTACCAAGTCCACTTGAGCGAAAAAATGGTCGATATCAAAGTTTAAAATTTCGTCAGGTGTTTTGTTATTGTAAGCGCTTAATACAACGGCTAATAAGCCTCTTACAATATGCGCATCGGAATCTACTTCAAAAAATAGTTTGCCATCACTTACCGCAGAATCTATCCAGACTTGGCTTTGACAGCCGCGTAATAAATAGACATCCGTTTTTTTGCTTTCATCAATGGCTGGCAGTTGTTTGCCTAAGTCAATAATGTATTTATAGCGTTCTTCCCAATCGTCAAAGAAACCCAATGTATCAAGGATTTCTTCAGGGGTAATCTCTGTGCCAAATGGGCTTACAGTAATATCAGTCATTTTCTTTCCAGTAGGCCAAGGTTAACTAAAGATCTTGTACAAATTGTTTAATGCGTTCTGCTGCTTCAATGCATTCTTCCACACTAGCGACTAAAGCCATGCGTACTCGATTTTTACCTGGGTTAATACCATCGATGGTACGTGATAGATAAGAGCCCGGTAAAACGGTCACATGCTGCTGAGCAAATAGCTGTTGAGCGAACTCTTCTTCATCAATGCTGGTTTTAGCCCAAAGATAAAAACTAGCATCTGTTTGTTCAACCTCAATTTTATCTTGAATGCTTGGGTGCTTCAAAATTTCTAATACGGCTTTAAATTTAAGGCTGTATTGTTGACGATTTTCTTTTACGTGTTCTTCATCATTCCATGCTGCGATACTCGCGAGCTGTGTATGAACCGGCATCGCACAGCCATGGTAGGTACGATAAAGTAAAAAAGGCTGCAATATTGTCGCATCACCCGCGACAAAACCAGAGCGTAAACCGGGTAAGTTAGAGCGCTTAGAAAGTGAGTGAAATACGACGCAGCGAGAGTAGTCGTGGCGACCAAGCGTTTCACATGCTTGTAATAAGCCAATAGGCGCAGGCTTACCCTCAACAAATATTTCTGAGTAACATTCGTCGGATGCAATAATGAAATCGTGCTTATCGGCTAAAGCAATAAGCTTGGTCAGGGTTTCTAAATCGAGTACCGCACCTGTTGGGTTACCAGGGGAGCATAAAAACAATAATTGGCATTTCTCCCAAATATCATCGGTTACTGCGTCAAAATCTGGATTAAAACCATTTTCTTCTAAGCATGGTAAAAAGTGAGGTTCCGCTCCCGCAAGGTAAGCAGCGCCTTCGTAGATTTGATAAAAAGGATTAGGGCTAACCACTAACCCTTCTTTACTACGATCAACAACGGCTTGCGTAAAGGCAAATAACGCTTCACGTGTGCCGTTAACAGGAATAATTTGCTGCTCGCTACTGATTTGGCTTAAACCAAAACGCTGAGTTAACCAGTTGGCGATCGCTTCTCGTAATTCAGGAATACCTTTGGTTGTTGGGTAGTTTTCAATACGAGTAATGTTATCGATTAAACACTCTGTGACAAAACTTGGGGCCGGGTGCTTCGGTTCACCAATAGATAGGGCGATAGGTCGCAAGTTTTGATTCGGGCTAACTTGTGCTTTTAAAGCGGTCAGTTTTTCAAAAGGGTAAGGCTGCAGCTTTTGTAAATCTGGATTCATCGATTGTTAACCCTAAATTTGGTAGAAATAGTAAAAAACGCATCATTATACCTATTATTATTCATCTTTCAGCAATCTCATCATTTCCTCCGCAGCGGAAACTGCTATTATTCCCGCTAAAAATAATACTCAAGGAGTTATCTTGCTCATTGTCTTTGCAAGAATAGGGTTATTAATCGTTTTAATACTGGGTTTTAGCAGCATCAGCATTGCTAATACAGCGGCGATTAAAAAATTAGGGACGACGTTTGACTTCACTGATTGGCAAGCGGCTGATGGTGCTGTTGTGCTGAATGGCCATTGGGGAATGTATTGGCAGCAGCAGCTGTTGCCAAAAGACTTACCTAAGCCGCCACCTTTGATGATCGACATGCCAATGACTTGGGATAGGCAAGAGATTGTTAATCCACCCTTAGAAGGAAAGGGTTTTGCGACCTTCACGGCCACCTTATCCAACTTACCTGATAATATTCGCTGGGGAATGATCATTCCTGAGCAGTCGACGTCTTTTCGTCTTTACGTGAATGACCGTATTGTGGCAGAAGGTGGTATTGCCGGATTAAGTAAAGACAGTTCAATGCCCTATTCTGGCAATCAATTAATTGAGCTAGGGATATTGCCAAAAGATACACAGCTAATCTGGCATGTTTCTAATTTTTATCATGCGAGTGGAGGCCCTTGGCAATCCTTAAAAATAGGCCCTTACGCTGATCTAAGGCATGATTATGTTCTGCAGACTTTTGATCAGGCCCTTGTAGTTGCTTTAGCGTTCATTGTTAGCCTCTTCTTGATTATTCAATATTTCATTGATAAACGTGACCAGGTTTCTTTAGTCTTATCCGCTTTTGCATTCTTAGTCGCTTTGCGAGTGGGCATTACGGATAATCAGCCGTTATATCAAGTCGCTGCAGCATTAGATTGGCAGCTGCATATTCGCTGTTTATATTTAACGATGCTAATCGCACCGCCTTTGGTGCTGTTATGGTTGCATCATATTTTTCCGCTGGAAATCTCTCGTCGTAGTATTCGCTATGTGAGCTATGTCTTTATTTTGCCCATCTTGAGTATCTTTGCCTTACCGACGCAAGTATTTACGTTGTTTCTTAGTGTCTTTCAGGCGTTATTGGTGGGAGTGATCGTTCTGTATAGCTGGAGTCTATTAAAGGTTCTGTATCGTCGCCGCCCTGGAAGTTCCTATTTAGCCTTGGGAGGCGCTCTTCTAATTGTGACCATTTTCCATGACATCGCCATTTATTCGCAGCTTTTGTCAGGCACGCGCTTGTGGATATCGTATGGGTTATTGGCTTTCTTATCGTCACTTGCGATTCATATGCTGTATTTACGTGCTAAGCAAAAGCAGGAAGTAGAGCATTTGAGTAAGCAGTTATTAATCGTTAATAAGCAGCTTGAGGCCCGTGTTGCTCAGCGTACTTTTGAGTTAGCTGAAAAAGCCGATGCTTTAGAAGAAGCTAATGATAAGCTGCAGGTATTAGCGAATATTGATGGTTTAACCGGTGTTTTGAATCGACGTGCGTTTGTTGAGCAATTAAATATGCTGGCTCGGGTAAAGCCCAGTATTGCGTTGTTAATGATTGATGTGGACCATTTTAAAATGATTAACGACAATTATGGTCATGCGGTTGGGGATCAAGTATTAAAGCGTTTATCTGAAATTTTCTTTGGGATGAAGCGCGAGCATGATCGTGTTGGCCGCTTCGGTGGCGAAGAGTTTGTTGTGCTATTACAGGATATTTCAGCGCAAGGCTTAGAGTCATACTGTCAGCGATTAATTGAAGCGGTACGACAATTAGATTTCATGGATATAGCGCCTTTAGAGGGGATCACTATTAGTATGGGGACTACGATGGCAGTACTCAGTGCGCGCAATGTTGATGAGCTGATACAGCAAGCCGACGAGGCGATGTATGCGGTCAAAAATAATGGCCGTGATGGTTTTAAGCATTATCAAAAGTGATCATGCGATGGCCATCAGGTTTTAGTCTCTATTGCGACTTCGTTCAGCAGGAACATAAAGCTGGGCCATTAAATAATCGCGGAAGTCTTGTGGGTAAGGTTGTTCATTAACGGCCACTTGCATGCAGGCAAGCCAAGCATCTCTTTCCGCAGGACCAATGTCTAAATGACGGTGAGCGACCGGAATTCGAATCGGGCCGTATTTCTCACTGAACAGTTTGGGGCCGCCCAGCCAGCCGGCTAAAAAACGAGTTAATTTATCTCGAGATTCATCCAAGTTGGGGCTGTGCATATCGCGAATACGTTGTGCTTGCGGTCGTGTTTCCATCGCGTCGTAGAAAGCATCAACTAACTGTTTAATACCCTCAAAGCCTCCGGCCGCATTGAAAGAAGCTTCCCCCTGACCATAATTGGAAGATTCAGCGTTATTATTCATAAAGTCACCTACCTGCAAACTAGATCGGCATTTTATCATTCTTTATTGGTTCTACGGCATCTTCCGATAAAATATTCTCATCACTTAGTGCGAGTTGAGGTTTATCGCCAACAGGCTTTAATAGGTGGTAGCCAAGATGACTTTTAATAGGGCCAGCAAAATGCTGAGCATCGTTAATGACCGCCAGCGCTTCAATGATTGATAGTGGCAGTTCATCTTGTGGGTGATAACCGGCAAAACCCCCTTGATGGGCGGAAGGGCAGGCTGAATATTCGCGTGCAAGCTCAGCAAAGTCTGCCCCAAGCTCTAATTCTTTGGCTAAGTCATCCGCTAATAGTGGGCTTTTTAATAAGATGTGGTGCAGTGCGATGGTTTGCATAACGGGCTATCCGAATATTTAAAAATAATCTAATAAGGATAGCTCAGTTTTGTTTTTTTACTGCCCTGGTGGCGGTAATTGTTGATCCGCAAAACGGGCTAAACATTGGCCTGAAATAATCGATAGCAAGCAATAAGCCGTAAACCAGTAGAAACCCTGATGGAGACTGGATTGTAATTCGGCGGTCGCTTGTGCTGTAAAGAATGCAACGAGTATGGCGACGACAAAAACATCGGCCATCGACCATTTACTGACCATTGAAATAAGTTGCCAGCGCCAGCGGGTAGGGTTTAACCAAGCCCAGATAATCAATAAGCCTTTACTGATAGGGATGATGACACTGAAGGTCACGACCATCATGCCGACAGTGCCATAACCTGCTTCTCTCAAACTGACGACGGTTTGCCATATGCTGCGAGTTTCTTCAAAAATTGTACTTTTTAAACCAAATAAATTAACGGTCGCTTTGATCGTCATTATCGGTTCAGTGACACCGGGGTAAATAAAGAAAAAACTGATAACCGTTAATATTAATCCTAAGCGTGGCAGCCAATTCGCTTGCTGCCAGGTATTGGAAGCCCGTTGCCAAGGTGTTAATAGTCGATTAGGCATCTAGTTTTCAGGCAGCATAACATTCAGTTCAAGTACTGATGCGGTGCCTTGTTGCTCTAAATTAACTTGTACTTGATCATCAGCAATGGCGATGTACTTACGAATTACCGCCAATAACTCTTGCTGCATCTCGGGTAAATAATCGGGACCACGGCTATTAACACGATCGTGAGCGACCAAAATCTGCAAGCGCTCTTTTGCAATGCTGGCCGTGCCACTTTGTTCCTTTCGAAAATAATCCATTAAACTCATAACTAACCTCCAAATACGCGTTTGAGAAAGCCTTTTTTGGCAGCTTCTAAGAAACGGTGTGGGCGATCTTCACCTAGGTAACGCGCAACGGCATCGTCATAAGCTTGTCCCGCATCACTTTCACTATCATGAATAACAGGAACACCTTGATTCGATGCTTTTAATACGGCTTGTGATTCTGGAATAACCCCCAGCAATGGCACAGCCAGAATCTCTTCGACATCCGCTACGGAAAGCATTTCTCCGTTTTCAACACGAGTCGGGTTATAGCGGGTTAATAATAGGTGCTCTTTAACACGCTTACCTTGTTCCGCTAAGCGAGACTTGCTTTGCAAAATGCCTAATATACGGTCACTGTCTCGCACAGAGGATACTTCTGGGTTGGTAACAATGATGGCTTCTTCGGCAAAGTATAGGGCCATTTGTGCTCCCGTTTCGATGCCCGCAGGTGAGTCGCAAATAATAAACTCAAAGTCTTCTGCAAGTTCATCTAATACTGCTTCAACGGCTTCTTTATTAAGTGCATCTTTGTCGCGAGTTTGTGATGCGGGTAAAACATAAAGATTATCGAGGCGCTTATCCTTAATGAGTGCCTGTCGTAAGCTGGCTTCTTTATGAATAACATTAACGAAATCATAAACAACACGACGCTCACAGCCCATAACAAGATCTAGGTTACGTAAACCCACATCAAAGTCGATGACGACTGTTTTGTGTCCTTTCAAAGCTAAACCAGCTGCAATAGCAGCACTGGTGGTGGTTTTACCCACGCCTCCTTTACCAGAGGTTATGACAATGATCTTGGCCAAAGTGAAATTTTCCTTACAAAAAGTTGCAAAAACCAGTATTCATTAAACTGACTCTATGTTCAAGCGTCCATTATCAAGTTGGACCAGTGTCGCTTGATTGCTGTGCAGTTCGCTATTTTCAAATAATTTATATTCGCCGGCAATAGCGACTAATTCAGCTTCTAAAGACTGACAGCTGATCGTCGCATTGGTATTACCTTTTATCCCTGCTAGTGCTCGTCCTCTGAGTGGCCCGTATATGTGAATACTGCCTCCGGCGAGCACTTCTGCGCCTGTGCTGACTAAGCCAAAAATTATAAGATCACCTTCAGCGGTCAGTTGTTGGCCAGAGCGTATTGGGAATTTATGCACGGTGGTTTTAACAGCTGCGGGTTCGGCAAAGTTGATAATGGGCTCAGAGGTTTCTGTTATTGTGCTTTCTTCAATGCTGGCTTCAATCGGGGTAGCCGTGACTCGGTTTTGTTTATTTTTTCCTTTGCCAAAATCAGCCAGTTCAAGTTGTTCTAACAGTTCGTAGTGATCAACTTGCGCATTTTTAACCCCAATAGGAAGCATGCCAAACTCATGGCACACCAAATAAAGCGAGGGTAGATCAATGCTTTCATTCAGCTCAGCAAAATCGAATATGCAAGGTAGACGAATAAACATGTTGGGTGCTTGTTCTATCTTTGCTTTGAGCTCTTGTTGTATTTCATCAAGGTTGGTGGTTTGCAGCAGCAACGTTGTGATTGGGTTTAACCCAGCTTTTAAATTGAAAGCGGCCATTAACTCTCCATTTTTTGTTGCAATGGGAATTGATCAAAATTGATGTCTGCTAAACCTTCTTTTAATACACGACGAAGATTGTGATGGTTATCGACTTCTGGCGTGGCTAATACATCGCGATAATGTTGGCCAAAACAGCACAATGTTTGCTGTTGGCTAAGGTCTAACAGTTGAGCTAAAGCAAATACTTTACAAGAGCCTTGATTTTGACTTTCAGTATTTTTAACGCCGCCATTATCAAAGGCGCTAGGGGTAAAGTCGAAGTACTTTTCGATGAAGGCTAAGGTTGTTTCAAAAACGAAGCTATCTTGCGGTAACTGGTGTAAAAATTCGCTTTTTGCTTGTTCAAATTCTGACATTGTTAATGCTCCTAAATAATATCGTTAAGGCTAACACCACGCGTGACAAATGTAACGGTTATGGTCGCTAAAAAAGAAAGTGATTTTTCAATGTTTTTCACTTGATACTGTTTTTATAAACAGTAATATGAGGGATGAGAAAAATATTACACATTGATTGCGATTGTTTTTTTGCGGCCGTTGAAATGAAGGATAACCCTCAGCTGTGCCATGTCCCTCTTGCGATAGGTGGCCATTCTGAGCGGCGCGGTGTTATTTCAACATGCAATTATCCAGCTCGAGAATTTGGCATTCATTCGGCGATGGCAACGGCACAAGCATTGAAAAAGTGTCCCAATCTTATTTTATTGCCGGGCAATATGGCGCTTTACCGTGAAGTCTCTAATCAGGTCATGGAGATTATTAAGCGTTATGGCATTGCTTATGAACAAGTATCGGTAGATGAGGCGTATGTTGAGCTAGATCCGGCGGATTCCGCGATTGATATCGGTAATCGAATTCGGGCGCAGGTTGAAGTAGAGGTTGGCATTACCGTGTCTGTGGGGGCCGCGCCTAATAAATTTTTGGCAAAAATCGCCAGTGACTGGAATAAACCCAATGGCTTATTTGCGGTCAAGCCTCATCAAGTGGATGAATTTATTTCTCAGTTACCGGTTCGAAAAATACCCGGTATTGGTCCTAAAACCGCTGAGCGTTTGGCGGCACAAGGGATTGTCGTCTGTGCTGATGCGCAGTCGTACAGTTTGATCGAGCTGGTTCATTTATTTGGCCGCACCGGGGCGTCTTTATATAAACGGTGCCGCGGTGAAGATGATCGCTTATTGAGTCTTGGCCGCATACGAAAATCGATCAGTGTTGAACATACATTTTCACAAGATTTATTTTCTGCGCAGCAGTTAAATGAGGAAGTGGATTCGTTATGGCATAAGTTTTTGCAGCGTACTGAAAAAGCGAACATTGATAGCCGAAGTTTAGCGCCTTTTGTGAAAGTTAAATTTACCGATTTCAGCCAAACGACGCTAGCAGATCATTTACAGGCAGTGAGTTTGGATTCGTTTCGACAGTTATTGCAGCAAGCAAGGCGGCGACATGACGCTGATGAAATTAAAGGTATTCGCTTAATTGGTATTGGCGGTCGCTGCCCGGAGGTTGACGAGCAGCAACTGGCATTATTTTAATGCTTAGTTATTTCAGAGAACGCTATTTCAGATAGCCCTAGCTCTTTTTCTTTGCTGCCCGATAATAACTTGGCGGGTTTCCGGTCCAGCGTTTAAAGGCTTTGCGAAAATTAGACGGGTCGTTATAACCAATAAGGGCTGCAATTTCTTCAATGGGTAAACTTGATGTTTTTAAATATTCAATCGCCATTTCTTTACGCACTTCATCTAAAATTTTCTGATAAGAAGTGCTGACTTCTTGTAGGCTGCGACTGAGCGTTCGGGTGCTCGTCGCAAGATGACTTGCAACGGCTTCAATCGGTGGGAAGTGTCCAGGATTGCTGAGTAAGATTCGACGTACTTTAACAACAATGCCTTCTCGGGGTCCCATGCGGGTTAAGATGTCTGCGCATTGTGATTCTGCCATTTTCGCCGTTGATTCATCGGCCAGTGTCGTTGGCGTATCGAGTAGCTGACTATTAATAATAATCTCGGTACGTGGCTGATCCCAATACACCGGGCAGCCCGGAAAATAATCTTGATAGAGATCGGCATAGTCGGGCTTAGGTCGATTAATGTGAATTGCCTGCGGCATGATATCTAAGCCCGTTAAAAAGTGCCCCAAACTGATAAAGTTGGTAAGAAAAATATCACATAAAAGATTGTAAATGTGTTCGATCGGGATATGAGATGTTAAGCGAATAGAGGTGGTTTCGTCTTGTTCGTCGACTTCAAAGTTGAATGCAGGGTCAATTAAAACGTGGTATTTCAAGCCTAAATTAAGTGCTTGGCGTACGTTAGCACAGCTTAAAATGGCGTAGCCTAACATACCAAATTGATTGATATTAATGGCATTGCCTAATTCAAGCCCGAGTGTTGGCTCTTTGCAGAGTTTGAGCATGTTATTGGTTAAAATAATAACTTGCTGATACGTTAAGCGTGCTTTCGGGTCGGTGAAAGCCGCAGGGTCAATCTCTGTATTTTCAAGTAGGGAGTCTTGTGAAATGCCTTTCTCCTGCCCAATTTTCACCATGATGGCGGAAATGTTGGCGGGTACTAAGGGGTCATTCAAACTCCAGGTTCCTCTAATCACCTAGGCCGATCCTTTTTCTTATTGTAGCTTTTGGGTAAAGAGGGACAGAATGACGGATTTTGCGACTTTACACAAGATGGCAATATGAAGAGAAGGCGGTGTAATAATGAATCTTATTGATGATGGGATCTTATTGATTGTGAAAAGGAAAGTGCGTGCGGCTAAGAAAACGCCCCCAGTCAACCACTTGCTTTGAATTGTGGTTACTCAGCAAAATTAATAGAATCTGATTCATGGCTGGATTTGATTTTGTGGCAACAAAAAATACCAAGTCAGAGCGACGCCATTCAAATTCTGCAATCTCACAATGTAATTTTGCCGGTTTTAATAGTTGGTACAGCTGGTAAGCATTTTCACGTTTCATTAATAGCATCCAATAGCCTGAACGAATTCGGTCAAGAATGCGCCCTTGGATCGATTCAACATGAATGTTGCACGATAGACTGTGGTCTCGTTGTTTGTTTTTGCATTGCAGAAGTAACGCACCTAAGTGGCGGGGCTCTTCTGTATTCATGAGATAATAACGCCCATCCCATTCGCGGTAGCAAACTTGAGGTAGGCCTTCTTCGGAGGTAAACGCCTGCTCAATGTTGTTATTGAAATCTTCATCGGTTTCATGAGGTATTTGATCTGCTTGCTGTGCTGCGTAGCTCAGTAGGTCTGGATAATCATCATCACACTGACTGCTTTTCACACCTTTAATCGCAGTGATTGATAGCTTTCTTGGATATTCATTATCGACAATGGTTTTTTTTAATAACTCGGCCAGTGGGTGCCATTTAGCATGAGCACTTAACAAACTTTCAGCCGCAGCTTCATGAACGCTAATAATGCTTAACCAGCGATGGCACAAATAACTCTCAGGATTGATGGCTTCCATTTCATTTAATTCAACTTCTTTCACCGCATGGCGTGCATACCAGCGAGGAAAAAGCTTCTGCGCTATTAAATTAATGAATTGTTCTAAATCGAATCCTGAATCTGGTGACTTTGAATCACTCACATAGCCTTCCTATATTTATTGACTACCCTTTAGGGTAAGTAAAGCATGAAATGGAGTTTACTGATGACGCAATCTAATTCTTTACCTTCTGCACTTAAGGTAGCGGCAGAAGTTGATGCAGCTTTAGCGCAAGCAGGTCTTGCGGGGCCGCAAGTTGAGCGAGAAGCCATTCCGATGTATCTAGCGATGTTGCATGAGTTGATCGATTGTCCTGAGACACATTCACTCTTGCCCGATTTAAAGAAATCCAATGCCGCTGAACTTGTTGCTGTGTGGATGCGGGCAGAGCAGCTTACGCCCGATCATGTCGTCGAAATATTAACTGAGCAAGTCGATGAGGTTATCGAATTGAGCGCCGTGCATGGAACGCTGCAAGACTTTAAGCGCCGAGAACTGTTCAATCTTCATCGTAAAGTTGTGGCATTTCTACAGCTGCCTTCTACTTTGACGGCGACCGCATATACTCAGTCTTTATAGGTTCTGTCTTTATAGGTTCTGTCTTTATAGATTCAGTCTTTATTACATCTGGGCTTTAGGCAGTGCTCTGGCCGAAGCCATGTTTTGGATAACAATGCTCATTTTGTCGACTTGTTGACGCATGCTATAAGGGATTTCTAATTCATCAAATTTGGCTTTGAAATTATCCAATAGGTCGATGGCATTAATGGTTTCGTTGGGTTCGGTGAGCTGGCGTGCTAGTGAGAGTGAGCGCATGCCATTAATATCGCCAGCGGCAATGAAACCATAGTCATTTAATTTACTCTGTAATTGATTCAGTTGCTCATTATCAAGGGCGGTAACGTCAAATTCTTGTGATAGGTATTCTAAGTAGCTGGCACGGTTAGAAAGGTGTAATTCTTCTGGAATTGCTTCTTTGCTAGGTTGAGGCAAAACAGAGCTAGCGCCTACCGCTTCAGCCTTATTGCTATCTTGAGCTTTGCTTTGGTTACCAAATGGCTGGTTTTGAATGTAGCTACTGAGGCGGTCAAGAATCATCGCACAGCTCCTAAAATAAGGCAGTTAATCTATCAATATGACGGTTTGTAAGATAACTGCATGAGCCATGCCAGATCGCAATATTTCATCTGAAAGCGCTAGTTTATTGAACAATGAATGTTAATAGCGGCAATCTCTTAATAATACTGAAACCTCTTTGCCGCTTTTTTTAGGTAATTATTACCGTTGCTAGCATTTTATTGTTATTGTTCTCGTATGCTTTAACGTCGTATTTCTACTTCTCTTATTGTGGAGTATGTAATTCCAAATTCAGTACGATTTTTAGTACAATAGTTCCATGACTAGTGGTTCTATTACGAAATAATTATAAAGATAATTTACGCATCTAATATAAGTTAAATATCAGCAATATAAATAAAAAGACTTCAGAAGGATTACCGCAGCATGCTTGAAAAAACGGAGAGTGCAGTCTCTAGTTCAAAAACAGATGTTAAGTATCAGGGACGCAAAACCAGTCGTGTAGGAAGTGAGCAGCGCCGCCGTTTAATTTTAGAAGCGGCTTTACGTATTGTAATACGAGAAGGGGTTCGTGGCATTCGTCACCGTGCTGTTGCAAAAGAAGCTGATGTGCCACTGGCCGCCACGACTTATTATTTTAAAGACATTCAGGAATTGATTAACGATACTTTTGCTTTTTACGCAGAGCAGGCACTTGAGGTTGTTAATCAATTTTCTATGCGTTTATATGAGCCGATTTCTGGTGGTGATGGTAAATCATTCATCGATGCGATTGAAAATGCGAATGGTATGCTTGATATTATTTCGGATAATATGACGCAATACGTGGTTGAGCAAATTACCGATCATCGAGATGCTTTAGTTGCTGAGCAAGCGTTTCGTTATGAAGCTATTTTAAGCCCTCATCTGCGCAAGTTGGGCCAAGAACACAAGCAAGCATTAATGCTGAAACTGGTCAGTTTGATGAAATTAATTCAATCTCCAAGTCCCGTTGAAGATGCCAATATCGTCATCGCGATCATACATCGAATTGAATATGAAGGCTTGTTGATGGAGCCAGAAGCGTTGAATCGGGAAGACATTCGAGCAATGTTACATCGCCAACTGACTCTAATGTTTACGCCTAGCGATTAATTAACTTATTGGCCACATAATCTGCCAGGGCTAAACTTGCGGTAAGCCCTGGGCTTTCTATGCCAAATAAATTAATGAGTCCTGCAACCTGATGCTCGTTTTGAGTTTGAATTAAGAAGTCTTGTGCTGTTTCACCACGGGCACTGAGTTTGGGCCGTATTCCACAGTAGCTTGGTTGTAGTTTATGTTCATCGATACGGGGGTAATATCGTTTTATCGCGGTTATGAACTGTTCTTTTAGTAAGCTTTGCTTTAGCTCATCAAAATCATAATTGATGCTATCAATGTATTGAGTATCGGGACCGAAGCGCACCTGCCCAGATAAATCCAGTGTTGAGTGAATGCCAAGTCCGGTTGTATTTTTGCTCGGCACTGGGTAGATCAAGTGAGTAAAAGGGGCTTTTCCTTGGTAACTAAAATAATGCCCACGGCAATAATGATATGTTGGAATATATTCTTTATTTAAGGCATCAATATTTGCTGCCACAGAAGTTGCTTGCAAACCTGCGCTATTAATTAACGAGCGGCAATGAATGCCATATTGCCCATCTTGTGTCGCAAGCATTATGTTAAAGCCATCGGTTGTTTTGTTGGCATTCAATAGCTGGGTATTTGGGCTAAATAAAACACCTTGTTGTTCCGCTAGGGTTAACAGTGTTTGCATATAGCTATGACTATCAAGAATTCCGGTTGATTCCGAATATAAACCTGCTCTTGCGGAAACATTAGGTTCTAATTTTTTGCACTCTGCCTGATTTAATAAAGTCAGTGATAGATCGTTATTTTGTGCGTTCTTTTGAATGCTTTCGAGGGTGTCTATTTCGCTTTCATTGGCCGCAATAATTAACTTGCCAGTACGTTGGTGCGGAACGTTAAAGCGCGTGCAGAAATCGTAGAGTTGCTCTTTGCCTTGATTGCATAATAAGGCTTTTAAACTGTTTTGGGGATAATAAATCCCGGCATGAATGACTTCACTATTGCGACTGCTGGTCTCACTGCCAAATTGGCGGTGAGACTCAATTAACAAAATTTTAGCCCCTTTATCTTGTTGGCTGAGCTTATAAGCAATGGCAAGGCCAATAATACCCGCTCCTACAATGCAATAATCAAAACGTTCCACAATATACTCTTACGGTTAATCGATTCATTTGAGGCGTTAAGTTTAGCCTTCTCGTTTTTCAATGCATTCATAATGCCCAGGGTTAGTTTGGCAGCGCAGTCTGAATAATATTTTAAGCATACGCTTATCATAAATACCTTCATCCATTAGTTCTAAGCGGACTTGGCGTAGCATCTCTTTATACTCTGTCTGTTTTTCTTGTGGTAGGTCGATCCAGTATTTTTCAGGAATGCCTTTCTCAGCGGCAATGATGTGTTCAAGTGCTTTTGAAAAATTACTGTATGCATAGCGACGGCTATGTTTGCCATAGTCTGCAGGAAATTTGTCTTTGCGCAGAATAAGCTGGCCGTTCATCTGGGCAAGGTTGAAGCGTAAAATTCCTCCTTTATCTCCCATGCCTTTGTACATTTCGAAAGGTTCATAGGCAATGGCTGGGGCGTAGGCAAGGTCAACAAAGCCATTATTAAAACGAGGTGCAAATGTTGCAATGCTGACAGGCACCATGGTTGCTCCGATGTGTTTTACAACTTTTACTGAGGCCGTATCGTAATCAAGTGTTGCTAATCGCTTACCGGCAGCGGCTTCTACAGAATTAATTGTTTTATCGCGAACAAAAACAAATACCGCACCTGCGGGCATTATCCCAGCGACCTCATAATCACCTTCAATCATATATTTACTGGCTTTTGGGCTGGCAAGCATGCCGATCAGTTTGCGCATCTGCTCGTAATCATCAATGGCCCCGACTGCTTCAATTGTCGCGGTAAATTTGTTAAAGGGACGAATGCGAGTGCCGGTAAGGCCTACCGCGTCACAGTGGCCGGCTTTAAAATCGGCTAAAGCCACCGCTTCATTGGTATGAGCTTTTAGGTCTAGAATGACCCCCCATTCTAGTGCTGCGGCTTTATAATCAAGCATGCCTTGATAGGCAGGTCCTTTAACTCCAATGGGGTCGAATACGCAGAAGGTGCGATGCGGAAGTTCACTTGCCTGAGCGGAAGTGAAAGCCGATAATAGGAGTATGAAGAAAAATGTGTACGATTTTGAGTGCAATTTTTTGGTGAGCATATTGTTTGTCAGCCGCTAGGGTCATTATTATTATTTCATTATCATAACCAATAATCGTGACGCTTGTCTTGAATATTTCTAGCCTAGCGTCAGCTGGCTTTCATCGCGCTGAATGGTTAATATGGCGCCGACTTTTTGAGGTGCATTATGACAATAGAGCAATTTGAATATTGGTCGCTGAATATCGGTGTAGGCGTACTGATTTTATTCATGTTTTTTATTATTTACGACTTAGGGAAGAAGTCAGAAGCTGGCAAGTTTGGCAATTTTATTCTGTTTCTCGCCTTAGGTTTAGGCATGGCAGGTTATTTAATTAAGGTCTTTTTGCAATTTTATATGGAATAAAGCGTATTCCCGTTTTTGAGCAGAAGATACATCATTTCTTTCATCAAACTTGATATGAATTAAGTCTTTTCGGTGCGATGATCCTACAATAGATAAAAAGGAGCGTTTTATGGCTGATACAAAGCTACATCAATTATTGACCCAAGTTCATGAGCATTTACAGCAGCAAAGTAGTTTGGATGAGCAGAGCCAAGCGTTATTACAACAGGTGCTTGAGGATGTGAAACTTGCCTCAGTATCAAAGAATGAAGGCGAGCTTGATCAAGACCTTTCTGACCGTATAGAGTTACAAGCGGTAGAGTTTGAGCAGGCGCATCCGACGTTGGCTGGAATCTTACGCCAAATAATGGATACATTAGGCCGGATCGGAGTTTAAGGAGCTTGTAATATGCGCCATATGCCAATCTTGACTGAGGTAATGACCCCCTTTCCTCAGCTTGTTGATGAGTCTACTTTAATTACGGATGCCATCAGTTTGATGGCAGAAAAGAATTATCACCACCTTCCCGTGGTTGTGAATCATGAGGTGGTAGGGTTGCTTTCAACGGCCGATATAAAGCTTGCTCAAATGCCTGGGCACCGAGAGACAGAATTTACCGAATTAACGGTGGGTGATATCTGTCGAAGAAGGATTTATTTGGTAGATTTGCATACGCGCTTAGATGACGTTTTAGATAACATGGTAGCCGATGCGTGGGACGCTGCTATTGTATTAAGAGAAGGACGATTGGCGGGCATTTTCACTAGCCAAGATGCCTGCCGAGCGTTTTCTACTTGGTTGAAAAAAGAGTATTTGCCAAACAACGATCCTGGCGTAGCGTAGTGCTTTAAAGCTGCACTTTATTAGGGCTTGCAGGTATTTTATGATTTAAAAGGAGGCGTTTCGCTTCGTTTTAGATCATTTTCTGGCTTATATTATCAGTAATATCAATGATTTATGAATTGGTATGATTGTTGCCATATAAGGTTTATCACTAACGGAGGTGAACCTTATGTATGATGTAGCCAAGATTCAAAATTATCGTCATAGCCACAATAAAATGACTATCCCTGAAGACTGGATGTCACAGTTAAGTACTGTTTTAGAAAGTCGTCAGAATGATGAGCAAACAATTAAGCAGCTATTAAAACTCATGGTTGATGTCACCAGTATCGATAATGTCAGTATTGCTGTTCCTGATGCGAATAATCGTTTTCAAGCGAAATATTGTTCACGCCAAGTCGTTAATGGTGTTTACAGTTTTACCGTGCAGCATTCATTACTTCGGGTTTTTGAATCTGGCTCTATCTTATTGATAAGAGAAGGATCAGAACGCCCGGAAGCTTTTAATCGAGAAGCATTATCACCGATCGATTTTAGTCATCGAGATCACTGTCTGCTGGTACCTTTGCGCATTCGTCAATCAACTTTAGCCGTGTTGGTATTGGATTTACGGCATGTGGTGGCGGGTAATTTACCGTTGCAAGAGCTGTGGTTTATCTGCTCTCAACTTGCACATATAATGGCTACTCAGGTTATTCCAAATTTTCAAACCTTATACTCGCGTCCTTATCAACGTGTTAATGAGAGTGATTTGGATCAGATTCAAGAAACCGTTGCGAAATGTGGTGGTAATAAAACCATGGCGGCTAAGATTCTTGGGCTAACACCAAGACAATTGCGGTATCGTTTGTCAAAGCTGTCATAATTATTTAGCAGACTTTTTCTAAATAATGAGCGGCGCTTTAACACCTCCAATTTTAAATTTCTTTATTAAAATGTCTTTTTGAAAAGAGGCCTGAATTGAACTCAGGTCTCTTTCGTATTTTCTCTATATTCATTGTTAGTAGCAATTCTCCCTTCTTTTATTCCTTCGTTGTTTTTCTTATTTGATTTAGATCAACATTATTGTGCCCATTCTCAATACTAGAATTAAAAATTGATCCACATCAAAATCATTATTGGGTTCCTTGCTAATCTAAATACATCAAAATTATTAATTAATAACGCCTATTTGGTCGTTATTATTTCAAAACAAATAAAGAGGGACTCGTTATGTATATGGATGAAGTTGTATTTTCTGGTTTGCTAATTGTATTTTTAGCCTGTGTTTTCTTTTACGGTTTTTATGCTGTTATTAAAAATGATATTGCCAAAAAAGGGACTGGCGCACCTGGTTCAAAACCTACTAAGCCGGTAAAGCCCGCAAAGCATTAATTGATTTCTACTGAGTACCTTGTTTGGGCCTCAATATTTTTTTTGATGGCCCCTTTTTTATTTTAAATCCTCTAAAAACCTTCATAATGACCGCATAATCAATTTTGAGTTGTTTTTCATGCGGTGTCTTCGATTTAGCGTTATCTTCTTATTCGTCTTTCTTGCGCTCCCTAATCTTGCTTCTAATACCGTTGCGGCAGATGCAAAAAATCATAATGACCAGAATGTTTGGTATCAGCAGGGCAATGAATGGCTGCAAAACAAACTCACCGCGTTCGCGGCTGACAAGGGTCACGATCGTCAATCTCGAGCTAAAAATGTCATCTTATTTGTAGGTGATGGTATGAGTATTACAACACTAACCGCGGCAAGAATTTGGCAAGGTCAGCAGCAAGGAATGTTAGGGGAAGAGCACTTTTTGCATTTCGAAACTTTTCCACATACGGCATTAATCAAAACCTATAATACCAATCAACAAACACCTGATTCCGCAGGGACTATGAGCGCGATTATGACCGGGGTAAAAACCCGAGCAGGATTAATCAGTATGGGCCCAGAGCAGAATCGAGGTGATTGCAAAGGCAGCCAGCAACATCATCAGCAAACACTGCTAGAGTGGGGTCATAAGCAGGGTTTTGATACGGGTATTGTATCAACCGCGAGGCTTACTCATGCTACACCAGCGGCAACGTATGCTCATAGCCCAGAACGCTATTGGGAAGGCGATTATACGCGCTACCCAAATGCATATTGGTACGGTTGTGATTCTATTGCTAAGCAACTCATTCATTCTGCTTTTCCTCTGGGGTTGGATTTGGCTTTGGGTGGAGGCAGCTCTTTACTTGAGGGCTACTATTCAGACTTTAAGCAGCAATTTCCTCAAGGACGGTTATTGACCAATCGCCAGCAGTTGCAGGCGTTAACATTAGAGCCTCAGAGCGAGCCGATTTTAGGAGTCTTTGCTAATGATCATCTTGCCTTTGAGTTAACACGGTCTAAAAAACAGATGGCTAAACAGCCGACGCTTGTACAAATGACTGAAAGCTCGATTCAATATTTTCAACGTCGCGCAACAGGGTATTTATTAATCATAGAAGGTGCGCGCATTGACCATGCTCATCACAAAGGAAATGCCGCTCGCGCTCTAGCAGAAACAGCGGCGCTGGCAGATGCCGTGAAACTCGCCGATGAAATGACGGCCGATGACGATACGTTGATTATTGTTACGGCAGATCATAGCCATACATTTACCATGGCAGGTTACCCTAAACGTGGTAATCCCATACTGGGTATATCAAAAAATCAAAAAGATGAAATAGTGCTCGCCAATGATGGTTTACCTTATACCACGCTAGGTTATGCCAATGGCCGAGCTCATGGGCGTCAACTTACGGCAGCTGAGAGCGATGTTGAGATGAGTGAGAATGTTGATTTTCATCAAGGCGTAGCAGTACCGTTGGATACAGAAACCCATGGTAGTGATGATGTCGCATTACATGCTAAAGGCCCTGGTGCTTTTTTGTTTTCGGGACTGATGGAGCAACATGAAATCTTCCATACGGTATTGCACGCTCTTGAAGGGATTAAAAAATGAAAACGAATAGTTCTTTATTCATACTTCCGTATATTTCCCTTTCATTGATCACTTTCTTAGTGTCTGTATGTTTAACCGGCTGCAGTTCAGAGGATACTGAGAGAAATGCGAACAGTCGTTCACAGTATTGGTTTGAGCAAGGTAAAAAAACGGTTGCACAGCGCAAGCGGCTGCTAGAGGCGGAAGCTAAGCTAGACCTTGATGGTAAAGCCAAAAACATCATTTTTATATTGGGTGATGGCATGGGGGTGAGCACATTAACAGCGTCTCGTATTTTTGTCGGCCAAGAAAAGGGTCAGCTTGGAGAAGAGTTTTCTCTCAGTTTTGAGGACTTTCCTCATACCGCACTGATAAAAACGTATAATGTTGATCTGCAAACGCCTGACTCTGCCGGAACCATGTCGGCACTGATGACAGGGATGAAAACCGATGAAGGCATCATAAGCTTACCCGCGTCAGTGTCTCGGGGTGATTGCGCTTCGATGACCCTGCAAGATAAAAAGCTACCGACGTTACTTGATATTGCTAAAGCGAAAGGAAAGTCGACGGCCGTGGTCACAACGGCGCGCATCACGCATGCAACACCTGCAACGACGTATGCTCATAGTGTTGATCGTAATTGGGAGAGTGATGATGCGATGCCTCAAGTTGCAAAAGAGATGGGCTGTTTAGATATTGCCTCTCAGCTGATAGAGGGCAGTCGTAATAACCAGGCGGTCGATATTATTTTAGGGGGTGGGCGTCGTCATTTTTTACCGACTATAGAGGGTGGAAAGCGCTTAGATGGTAAAAATCTGATTCAGCAGTGGCAGCAGCAAGGCGGCGAATACGTTGAAACCTTGGCTGAATTACATCAGCTGCCTATTGAACCCAAACCTTTATTAGGTTTGTTTTCTAATTCACATTTATCGTATGCCTATCAGCGACCCGATCATCAACCTTCATTGCAGCAAATGACGGCGGCGGCGCTGAGCCGTGTGCGGAGCAATGATAAAGGCTATGCACTGATCATTGAAGCTGGAAGAATAGACCATGGCCATCATGAAGGCCGAGCTTATAAAGCGTTAACAGAAACTCAAGAATTGCATGAGACGGTTGCGTGGTTAATGACGCAGGTAGATATTAAAGATACCTTAATTGTTGTGACTGCTGATCATAGCCATACTTTAACGCTTTCTGGTTATGCTACTCGCGGCAATCCGATCTTGGGTTATGTGGTTGAGAACGATTATGACGGTCACCCTAAAAAGGAAGCAGCGCTTGATCTTGAGGGAAATACTTATACCTCACTTACTTATCGTGATGGTCCAGGTGCAAGTGCACATAGCGATAAACACAGTATGATTGGCTACGAAGAGGTTCAGCAGCCTAATTATCAACAGCTCGCGCTTGTACCGATGGATTATGAGACGCATGGTGGCGAAGATGTAGCGCTTTATGCCATAGGGCCGCAGGCACAATTATTTTCAGGAACGCTTGAGCAACACTGGGTCTTTCATGCCTTAAAATACGCTATGTAACAAAAAATAATACTTGGTAATAAATAAAAAAATCTTTATAAAACAATGAGTTGTGTATTTTCTGGTGGGTTTTTTTAGGTGCTTAATTATTTTTAGTTAATAGCGTCTGATGCTTTGTTGAATGAGCGTTTAATATGGATATAATGCGCCTACTTATTAATTATCGAGATTAGAATGCGCTGTAACTACTGTAAAAAAATCGTTTTAGGAGGAAGCCCTATTACTGTTCCAGGTATCGGCCCCGCTCATGAGGTTTGCTATCAAACTCGGCTGACTTCTGAAAGAATTTTTCAGGGACTTAACATTGCTGAACTTGATGATCTTCAATTCAATGAATTGTTGGATTTGGTATTGATGGAAAGAAATTCTAGAGCCCCCGCAAAAGACGCGATGGATAAAGAATTTGAAATTGAGCTTTTTTGATCTTGATATGAAGTAACATATGTCTATTTTTCGTTTACAGCAATTTGCTATTAATCAGTCGCGATCAGGCATGAAAATTTGTTCAGATAGCTTGCTTTTTGGTGCTTTAATTCCACTAGCCGATAGTAAACGCATTCTTGATATTGGCGCAGGGACGGGCATCCTTTCTTTGATGCAGGCGCAGAAGATTAATGCGCTAGATCAATCGCTATTAAAACATTCAATAGTCGACATAATTACGGCGGTAGAATTAACTCAAGAAGCGGCTGAAGAGGCGCGTGAAAATTTTGAGTGTAGCCCTTGGTCAAAGCAGCTTCGATTAATCGAACAAGATATTCAAAGTTTTGCTGGTGGTCATACATTGAATCAGCAGCCTGATTACGATTTGATTATTTGTAACCCGCCTTTTTTTGCGCAGCAAAGTAAAACATCAGTCAATAACCCTTTGCGTCACTTAGCACGCCATACTGACGCTTTATCTTTTTATGATTTAATGACCAGTATTGATACTCTTTTATCACCTGCGGGCAGGGCTTTTTTGTTATTGCCACTTATTGCGCTGGATGACGTATGCGCGCAAGCCAATGCACAAGGCTTTCGTTTAGTCAGTCAAACGGATATTGCAGAAACTGAAAAGCATGACCCTAAGGTCGCCGTTCTTGAATTCGAACGTGGCCAGAATCAGAACAATACTTCTCCCAACGATATTGAGCCGTTGATTAAAAGGTTAAATAAATTTCAACAATACAATGTGCATAGTGATGCCGTAAAAAAACTATTACAGCCTTTTCTATTGCGTTATCGTTAACGCCCGAGATAAAGTGAGTCTTTATTTCAACTTGTCCAACGTATTACACTTAATTATGAATCACAATTATGAAAGCTAATGGTATGCAGGTTTGGCTTATTGCCAAGCAAGAATTACTCGGTTCTTTTGCAAGTAAAGGCGGGGTATTTATTTCTGGTGTATTTATTCTCACTTGGATTTGGCTTTTATTTTCCCCGATTCAATTCGCTGCTGAGGCGATGAGTAATCCAGATCAAGGTTCATTAATGGTGGCGGCGTTAGGCTGGCTGGGGTTGGAATCATTATACAATTGGTCATTGCCTGAACTCGCTGTTTATTGGGCAGTCGCTTTGTATTCTTTCCCATTATTCAGTTTATTAATGTCGGCGGATCAAATGATCTCTGAGCGCCAGCGTGGTGGGCTGAGATTTTTAACCTTGCGTTGCGCTCGGGGTGAGATTTTCTTTGGTCGGTTTCTTGGCCATATGGCTGTGCAGATGTGTTTCTTACTTGCGACGTTAGCGATTACGTACTTTTTACTGGTGATGAACAATGCCTCACTTTGGTTAGATGGGTTGCTGATTTTACCTTTGTTGCTGTTAAATTTAATGCTGGTCATTAGCCCCTGCGTTGCATTAATGAGCTTGTTGTCTGTTGTAATGAATTCAGTGCGAATAGCCATTTTAGTAGCCATTATTATTTTTGTATTAGCAAGTATTCTTATTAACGCATTAGCCTTTGATTTTTCATTTATATCTTTTCTAAATTATGGCGTACCCGGTGTTCAAATTTCACAAATGGCGAAATTGTTACCTAATAATGCATTGTTATTGTCATGGATTCCCATCTTACAAAGTATCTGTTTCCTTGTTTTAGGGTATGGCTTATTTAAAAGGCAAGCGATATGACTGCGCTCATTGAATGCAAAAATTTAACTAAATCGTATGGCCATAAATGCGCGTTAAATAATGTCAGTTTTGAAATACACAAAGGTCAGCCTATTGCCTTAGTGGGCCCAAATGGCGCAGGAAAAAGTACTCTGTTCAGTATTTTGGCCGGGTATGAACGTGCTACTTCCGGTAGCGCTAAAATCTGGGGGCAGCCCGCGGGTAGCTCTGAGTTGATTGGCCGCCTGGGGGTTTTGCCACAAGATGCGCTATTCACGCCTCATCTTAGTTTGTTAAAACAGCTCAGTTATTTTGCTCAACTTCAGGGCTATAGTCATAGTGAAAGTCAAAAAGAGGCACTGCGCGTTTTAGAATTGATGCAGCTGCGAGAGGTTCATGATGAAAGAATTACCTCGCTAAGTCATGGCATGAAAAAGCGGGTCGCTATCGCTCAAGCTTTAATGGGATCTCCTGAGTTAGTATTATTAGATGAGCCGACGGCCGGTTTAGATCCGGAAAATGCTCGTAATATTCGTCAGCAGATCGTTGATTTAGCCGCGGAAACCACCTTTATTGTAAGTTCTCATAACTTATCCGAATTGGAAAGAATGTGTTCACAGGTTATTCACCTAGAGCAAGGAGAGCTGAAAGCTTTACAGGCGATTGGCACACCTGAAGGTGCACCTCAGCAGACCTTAGATTATTTGACTCTGCGCTTGCAGCAAAAAAACAATAGTATCCATCGCAAAATATTGCAGTTGGCAGCTGTTGAAAGTGTTAGTGCAAAACAGGATGATGAATTTATTATTGCTTATGATCGCCGCTTGAATTCGATACTCGATCAGGATTTATTAAAGCTGTTAGCAAGTGAATCTGTGGCTTATCGTCAGATAATACAAGGTCAATCATTAGAAAATCAGCTGTTTACGGCTAGTAAATAATTGTATTTGATTTGCTTAGTGCTCATGAATACTGGCTCTTAATTTATTATTAGTTGTTTTCACCCTTTGCTGTGCAAAAAATAGACTTTTGACTAGGCTTTATTAGTAATCATTACTCTATAACTGCATGAGGAAGACGCGTGAATTCCATTCGATCTAAGATTATTGCCCTCTCTAGTATCAGCATATTGTTTGTAACTTTAGTGATGATTTTATTGATACTGAATAAAAACTCAGACACTCAGCAAGAAATAACTCACAAATCCTCTGACATTCTAGAAAAGAATGTTCTTCAGCAAATCCTAACAACCGGCAAGCTGCAAGCCTCGGAAATCGCTTCACGATTATTAGCCGCCGATAAGGTATCGACCTCAATCAGTGGCAGTGTTCTCTCTTATCGAAACAATCATCAAGATGAAGAACAAGGTCGTGTGAATGTTATTGCATTATTGAAAACACAATTAGAAAAGCAAAGTGATCTGCTCGGCGTCTATGTGGCTTTTGAAGAAGATGCTTTTGATGGGCGTGATAGCCGTTATATTGACGATGGTTTAACGTCAAGTGATGGCCGTGGTCGCTTTGTTCCTTATGCTTATCGAGCAGGAAATAATATACAGCATGAGCCATTAGTCGGCTTTGAAGATCAAAGCCGCGATGATAATGGCGTTAGGGCGGGTGAATATTATTTATGCCCCAAAGAAAATAAAATTAATTGTTTAACCGATCCTTATTTGTACCCGGTTGATGGCAAGGATGTCTTATTAGCGAGCTTTGTTAGCCCTATTCTAAAGAATGGACGTTTCTTAGGGATTGCGGGAGTTGATATGAGTTTAGCCTTCATTCAAGATCTTGTTGAGCACAATAATGCGGGGGTTTATGGCGGTATTGGAAAAATGGCCATCATTAGCCCAAAAGGCATTATTGCCGCTTATAGTGGTGATAATTCGGTATTGGGTAATAAACTCACGATCCTCAATGGCATAAGCTAACCGCGGCTAAGCAAGGCGCAGCTCATATAGAAATTATTGATCAATCATTGTATGCCATTATTCCTATTATGGTCAGCGGCAAAGCGAATGGCTGGCAGGTTTTAATCAGTTTACCAAAATCGGTTATTCATGAAACGGTTGCGGAATTAAGTCAGCTGATTGAAGAAAACGGCAATGAGTTGGCGGCTTCAAGTATTATTTCTGGCCTCGTTTGTACGTTTATCGCCATCATGATTTTATTATGGCTGATGAATCGTATATTAAGTCCAATGGTGCTAACGGTTGATGTACTAAAAGACTTGGCGGAAGGTGAAGGAGATTTAACCACGCGATTAAAAGAAGGCTCTAAAGACGAGTTGGGTCAAATTGCTTCTAGTCTGAATCACTTTTTACAGCGCCTGCATGGCTTGATTACTGACATCCGAGAGAGCAGTAGTTCAATTGCTGAAAATGCAGAAAAAAGCGCTCGCTCTGCAGAAAAAAGCACCAAAGGTATTGGCTCGCAGCAAGAGCAGCTATCGCAAGTTGCAACCGCGGTAAATGAAATGAGTGCCTCTGCTTTAGAAGTTTCCGGTAATGCTTTGTTAGCGGCAGAAGCGACTGAGGCCGCAAGACAGGGGGTCGCGCTTGGTCAAAAAACAGTGTCCGAAACCGGTGACGCTATTTATAAACTGACGTCTGAGGTTGAAGAAGCGAGTGTGGTTATTAAAGGCCTAGAAACGGATAGCCAAAATATCGGACAAATTCTAACAACGATTCAAGGCATTGCTGAACAAACGAATCTGCTAGCATTGAACGCCGCGATTGAAGCTGCTCGAGCAGGGGAGCAAGGTAGAGGATTTGCCGTCGTCGCCGATGAGGTGCGGATGCTAGCCCAGAGAACGCAAGAATCAACGGGTGAAATTCAGACAATGATTGAGAAGCTTCAGCAGGGAACTGCAAAAGTGGTGATTGTTATGGCAACCGGGCAAGAGCAAGCTAAGTACAGTGTTAGCAAGGTAAACGAGGCGAATGAAGCGTTGTCTAATATTATTCAGCAGGTCAACGTCATTAACGATATGGGGCAGCAAATAGCGACTGCCGCAGAGCAGCAAAGTAAAGTTGCTAATAGTATTAGCTGTAATATTGTCAATATTGATGATTCGGCTAAAGATGTGAGTGAGCAGTCTCAAAATAGCAGTTCGATTGCGATTGAGCTTAATAAGCTTTCTAAGCACTTACAGATTCAAGTAGGACGCTTCAAACTCTGATTTTGTATTTACTAAAAACCTGCCTAAGCTCAGCTGGGTAGGGTACAATTCAAGGTCACTTTATTGCATAGTCGACCTTGATCCATGACCAATCCTGTTGATACGCCTGAAATTATTGAAAAGCTGCCTGCACCTGCCAATTTTGTTCATTTGCGAGTGCATTCAGAATTTTCTATGATCGACAGTATCGTTCGTATTAAAGATTTGATTAAAACAACGGCTGGGCATCATATGCCAGCGGTTGCCCTAACTGATCAAAGCAATATGTACGCGTTGGTTAAGTTTTATAAAGCCGCACAGGGTGCTGGTATTAAGCCCATTATAGGTGCTGATATCTGGCTAGAAAACCTTGAAGAGCCCGAGTCGCCTTTTCGTCTTACCTTATTGTCTCAGAATAAAGTCGGCTACCGTCATGTCACTGAGCTTATCTCTCAAGCGTATAGCCATAACCAATACAACGATAAAGCCATCGTGCGTAAAGAATGGCTAATGGAAAAATCTGAAGGCCTGATTGTTTTATCTGGCTTTCGAGATGGAGACATTGGTCAGCAAATAATCAAAGGTAATGTTGAAATTGCAGAAGGCTTACTGGGGCAATATGTACAGCATTTTGGTGATCGCTTTTATCTAGAACTGCAGCGTACAGGCCGTGAAGGTGAAGATTTAGTTGTTACTGCATCTTTAGCGCTTTCGAATAAATTTTCAGTTCCCGTTGTGGCGACCAATGATATTCGCTTTATTCAACAGGATGACTTTGAAGCGCATGAAACACGTGTTTGTATTGGCGAAAGCTATGCTTTGGCCGATAAGCGTCGAGTAAAGCGTTACAGTGATCAGCAATATTTCCGCAGTCCCGAACAGATGATTGAGCTGTTTAAGGATATTCCTTCAGCCATTGAAAATACCTTGGAAATTGCCAAACGCTGTAATGTGGAAGTAGAGCTGGGTAAATATTATTTACCCGATTTCCCGATTCCAGACGGCCTGACCGAAGCGGAGTTCTTCCGTAAAATATCGTATGAAGGCTTGGATGAACGTCTAGAAAAAATTCTAAAACCTGATCAGCCTGATTACGACGAGTGTAAAAAAGAATACTACGATCGCCTAAAGTTCGAACTCGATATTATTATCGATATGGGCTTTCCTGGTTATTTCTTGATCGTAATGGACTTTATTCAGTGGTCAAAAGATAACGATATTCCTGTAGGCCCTGGGCGTGGGTCCGGTGCCGGTTCTTTGGTAGCTTACGCGCAAAAAATTACCGACATTGATCCTATTTTATACGACTTGCTGTTCGAACGATTCTTGAACCCTGAGCGTGTCTCTATGCCCGATTTCGATATCGATTTCTGCATGGATCGCCGCGGTGAGGTAATTAACTACGTAGCCGATCATTATGGCCGTGAAGCCGTATCGCAAATTGTTACTTTCGGTACGATGGCGGCGAAAGCGGTAGTGCGTGACGTAGCCCGAGCGCAAAGTAAGTCGTTTGGTTTAGCCGATAAAATATCCAAATTGATTCCGGGTGACCCGGGTATGAGTTTGGCGAAAGCCCTCGACATGGAACCTGCGTTAAAAGAATTCATTGACGAAGATGATGAAGCGCAAGAAATTTGGGAAATGGCGAAGCGCCTAGAAGGCATTGCACGTCAAACCGGTAAGCACGCGGGTGGTGTTGTAATCGCACCAACAAAGTTAACCGACTTTTCACCAACGGCATGTGATGAAGATTATACCGGCCTTGTTACGCAATTCGATAAGAGTGACGTAGAAGAAGCGGGTCTGGTTAAATTCGATTTCTTGGGTCTTCGAACTCTAACGATTATCGATTGGGCCATTAAAACGATTAACCGTTTTAAAGATAAAACGGGTGAGCCTCATATTCGTATTGAAGAAATCGATCTTCACGATAAAGAGTGTATTGAATATCTAAAAACCGCTCAAACCACGGCCGTATTCCAGCTGGAATCTCGTGGTATGAAAGATCTGGTACGTCGTTTACAGCCCGATAATCTTGAAGACATGATTGCACTGGTAGCCTTGTTCCGTCCAGGACCATTGGAATCAGGCATGGTTGATGACTTTATTAACCGTAAGCACGGCCGCGCAGAAGTGGCTTATCCACACCCAGATTATCAACACGAAAGTTTAAAAGGCATTCTAGAACCGACTTATGGGGTTATTGTTTATCAAGAACAGGTCATGCAAATCGCTCAGGTCTTAGCCGGTTATACCCTGGGTGGCGCCGACATGCTGCGTCGTGCTATGGGTAAGAAGAAACCTGAAGAGATGGAAAAACAGCGTGGTACGTTCCGTGAAGGTGCGATCTCGGTGGGTGTTGATCCTGATCTAGCAATGAAGATCTTTGACTTGGTAGAAAAGTTCGCGGGTTATGGTTTTAACAAATCTCACTCGGCGGCGTACGCGGTTGTTTCGTATCAAACGCTATGGTTGAAATGTCATTACCCCGCGCCATTTATGGCGGCGGTATTAACCTCGGACATGCAAAATACCGATAAGGTCGTAGGCTTTGTTGAAGAGTGTCGAGAAATGCAACTCGACCTTGTATTGCCCAATGTAAATCAGTCTGAGTTTGGTTTTATTGTTAATGATGATGGTGCCATTGTTTATGGTTTAGGTGCGGTAAAAGGTGCTGGTGAAGGCCCTGTGGCAGCCATTGTTGAAGCGCGTAACGCAGGTGGGGACTTTAAAGACTTATTCGATTTCTGTAAGCGTTGTGATCCCAAGAAAATTAATAAACGTGTTTTAGAAGCTCTCGTTCGAAGTGGAGGTTTTGACTGCTTTGGCGAAGATCGAGCGGTTATTATGGCCAGCATTGAAGATGCGGTAAAAGCGGCGCAACAAAGCGCTGCTAACGAAGCGTCGGGTGTATTTGATCTTTTTGGTGATGCTGAAGCTGAAGCCGCTGAGGATATTCAATTCGATGTTTATGAAAAGCATCGCCACTTACGGGGCTGGACATTAAAAGAGCGCTTACAAGGTGAAAAAGATACGCTTGGCTTATTTGTTACAGGTCATCCGTTTGACGAATATGAAGAAGAAGTGCGAAAGCTCGCACCAACAAAGCTATCTAATCTACGTGATGATAAAAAAGTACAAAAGCTTGCGGGTCTAATTGTTAACCTACGTATTATGAAAAATAAGCGTGGGGAAAACATGTGTTTTATTACCCTTGATGATCGCACGGGAAGGGTTGAAGTTTCATTATTCTCTGAAGCCTTTGAGAAAGTGCGTGAAGTAATCGATAAAGACAAAGTGATTATCATTGAAGCGAATGTGCGCCACGATGATTACTCTGGTGGATTAAAAGCGAATGCCATTAATGCGATGGAAATTAGTCAGGCGCGCTTGAATTATGCTCAGTCATTAAAAGTAAGGGTAAAGCGCGAACAGTTGGATAAAAAATTTATCGCGAATCTAAAAGAAATGCTGGTTCCTGTTAATGCTGAGCAAGGTGAATATGGCTGTCCTGTGATTTTGCAATATTCTAATGATAGCGCTCAAGCGGATATTCAATTAGGGGACCGCTGGCGTATTCGTCCAACAGATGAACAATTATTGGTTCTAAAATATGCTTTCGGCGAAGAATCTGTGGCGATGGATTATAGCTAAGTGAGACGTTTTTGATGCTGATTGAACGTGCGGTCGCCAAAGCACTAGCACCCTTTGAACGATCCAAATCTTGTGTTTTTATTGCTTTGAGTGCAGGAATTGATTCGACCGTATTATTGCATGCGGCTGCTCAGGTTTGTTCGTCTTCAGGTCATGCGCTAAAAGCAATTCATGTGCATCATGGTTTGTCAGGTAATGCGAACGATTGGGCTAAGCACGCTGAGCATTTATGTGAAAAATTATCCCAATGTTTTTCTATTGAGATTGAATGCATTGTAGAAAAAGTACAACTGAATCAGAAAAGAGAAGGTTTAGAGCAAGCCGCACGTTCTGCACGTTATGGTGCATTTTTAAAGCATTGTCAGTCTAGTGATGTTCTTTTACAGGGGCACCATCTGGATGATCAGATTGAAACCTTCTTTATGCGTGCAATTCGTGGCAGTGGTCTGACCGGTTTGGCCAGTATTCCAAAGCAAAGGCCACTTTCTAGAGCTAATGCCTGTCAAATAATGCGCCCTCTATTAGCGTTTGAGAAAACCCAACTCATTGACTATGCCAAAAAAAATCAGCTGGTTTGGGTTGAGGACGAGTCTAACCAAGATTCAGCCCTAGATCGGAACTGGTGGCGAAATACATTATTACCTCAAATTTGGCAGCGTTATCCTGAGCGCAAAAAATCTTTATCAAGAACCATTGAGAATGTTCAGCATGAACAGCAACTGCTGCAAAGCTTATTGCAAGGGCATCTCAATACAAGTGATACTATAAGTGTACACGATGGTGATATTCCGATTCACACAGCGCTTAAACATATCCCTAGTTTTGATTTATCACTCCTTCAAGAATTAAATCCAGCAACCATCTTGAGCTACCTGCGAGCTTGGCTCGCCCAATACATTGACATATTGCCTTCTTCCATTCAGATGCAATCTATCTATGCAGAAATGATTCTTGCTAAAGAAGATAGTGAGCCTCAAGTGCGTTGGTCAACCTTCTGCTTATGTCGCTATCGTGATTGCTTGTATTTATTAAAGGACTGTACAAGCAATACAAGTATTGCGCAGACGGATTTTTATAAGCCCATTCATTGGCAGGGTCAAAATCTTAAAGATTTTGGTGGGCAGCTTACTTGTAAAAAGCAGTCAAGTGGCCATTGTTTGATACCTGGAAACTATGTCATAAGATGCTGGCAGCCAGGTGATGTTGCAAAGCCGGCTGGTCGCTCAACACGCAAGATGAAAAAATGGTGGCAAGATTACAAAGTACCAGGCTGGATTCGACAGCAGTGGCCTCTTATTATCATTGAAGAAACTAATGAAATAGTAGCAGTGCCAGGACTGTTTATTTGTGAAGGATATATGACGCCGCAATATCAGCTTGGCTGGTTGCTGACTTACGATGTCATTTAATATCGATAAAGTAGATTTTATCTCTGATTCATTGGCAACTTTGTATATTTTTGTGAGGTATGCACTGTCTATTAGTCTCAAATTGTTGTAAATAATTACGAATACTGGATAATTGCTTGCTTAAAAATGGCATTGGATGCTTATTTTTGCAGAAAATGCCGTTTAAACCCGCCATCTGTAAAAAAAACCCCTCAATTGTAAAATTATCAATGTTGCTCTATGTAACCTTGATAGAATCCGCGCCAACAAACCGTGTTTATCAAACCTCTTTTCTCAGGTAAAGGAATATGACTAATAATCAAGCAACGATAAGGATTATCATTGGGTTGGTGTTTTTGCTCATGTCTGGTATGTCATTTTCGTTAGAAATTGATAATGACCTTGCAAGTAATCAAGGTGGATTCTTCAGTGTAAATGTGCAGACAGCAGGTGAAACTACCGCAGTTTTTATTACTGACCCTTCCGCTCAACGCCAAAAAACAGACATAGCTTATGAGTACAAGAGCTATGTGGTGATTAATGGAGCAGCAATACCATTATCAGGGTCTGCTCCAGTACTGATCGCTGACGATAAAGTACGTAGTACTGGCTCTTTCAAAGGGCAAGCAGGGAATACTATCAATTGGACGGTTGATAGTTCAATTGAAAATGGTGCTTTGCAAATGCGCAGCACTCTTTCTTTAAATGCTCAAGTAGGATCTCTAGGAAATATTCAATTTATTCAGTATCTCGATGAAGATGTTTTCGGCTATGAGGACGATATATTTTTTACCCGTGGAGATGCTGCTCAAGGCAATTTAGAATTATTTACTCTGGACGATGATGAGCCCATTGCTTTGGGGGTTAGCCAAAGTGGTATTCAGTTGCCATCTCAGGGGTTAATAAACTCTACTTTTGATGGTTGGAGTGCTTGTATTTATGGTACTCAAGGCAACAAAATGGTTGGTGGTTCTACGGTTTATTCTATTCCTGGCTCGCTTTGTCCAACACTGAGTGGTTTGACAACAACTCATCCTGATGTCGGCGCTGTGAATGGTAAAGCTGATATTGTTTCTGCTATGGCCTGGAGCGTTGATGCCAGTGCTAAGCAAGCGATAATAATTACTACTCTAGGTGGTGTGCCTGATGCAGGTGTTGCGGTTGCTGCAGATGATTATCTTAAAATAGTAGAAAATACCTCATCACTTAAATCCATTTCATTTGATGTTCTTAATAATGATGTAGCCCTCGATACGCCAGTAACTTTCCAGCCTCTTTCTAACCCAGCTAATGGCACTCTTAGTCATACCGGTTCAGTCATTGTATATACACCTAATCTAGATTTTTTCGGACAAGATAGCTTTATCTATGAAATACAAGATAAATCCGGAGATAAAGATACAGCCGAGGTATTTATTTCGGTATTGGAAGATAGTGATGCTGATGGTGTCGATGACGTAACTGAGATCGCGAATGGCACCGACTCCGCAAACCCGGATACGGATGGTGATGGTAAATTAGACGGTGAAGAGGGAACGGTTGATAGTGATGGTGATGGCATAATTGATGCTCTTGAATCAGCCATTAACGATGCAGATAATGACGGCGTTTCTGATGAAGATGATGCTTCAAATAATGATGCAAGTAATGATAGTGATGGTGATGGGATAGATAATGCTACCGAGTTTGCTAATGGTACAAACCCATTATTAAAAGATACCGATAGCGATGGCAAAAATGATGGTATCGAAGGGACAAAGGATACTGACAGCGATGGCAAAATAGATGCAATTGAAAGTAGTATCGCCGATGAAGATAATGATGGTGTTAGTGACGAACTGGATGCAGAGAATAGCAATCCAAACAACGATACCGACGGCGATGGTATCAGTAATGCAAAAGAGACTCAGGTAGGTACAGACCCGTTAGATGCTAATGATACTCCTGCTGACTTAGATAATGATGGTATTCCAGATTCTATTGATACCGATCGCGATGGCGATGGTGTATTGAATGATAACGATGCTTTCCCTGATGATGCGTCAGAAACAGTGGATACCGATTCTGACGGTACTGGCAATAATGCTGATACCGATGATGATAACGACAACTACTCAGATGTTGTTGAAATCGCGGAAGGGACTGATCCATTAGATGCGAACAGCACACCTAAAGACTTGGATAACGATGGCATTCCGGATTCAACCGATACTGATCGCGATGGCGACGGCGTATTGAATGACAACGATGCTTTCCCAGATGATGCATCAGAAACAGTGGATACCGATTCTGACGGCACGGGTAATAATGCTGATACCGATGATGATAACGATGGTTATTCTGATGCTATTGAAATTATTGAAGGTAGTGACCCGCTTGATTCAAACAGCAAGCCTAACGATCTAGATAACGACGGTATTCCGGATTCAACCGATAC
>CAWVSY010000010.1:0-77209 GCA_963933055.1 uncultured Oleispira sp. | reverse complement strand
CTGCTTCGGTTACGATTTCTGGACCAATACCATCACCTGGTAGGATTAATACTTTTTTAGACATTTCTGATTCCGCTTAACAACTAAATAATTTTGATTTTGGTAATTTTCAACACGGGTCGCTAGGTGATGGGTAATTCGTCTTTGGGGACGGGCGTAAATACCAGCCGCTACAGGTATTCACGGCGCTAACGCTCCCTGTAGCCTCGTATTTCGCCAGTCGCTGCAGGCATTCACGCCGCTACGCTCCCTGCGAAATGACGCCCCTTTAACGAACAACCCAAAACCAAACACCGCTTATGCCTGATTCTACATCGCCTTCAATGATTTAAATTAAAACAACCAAGGAGACGATTGTTTGCGCTTAGTCTCGTAAGCAACAATGTCGTCAGCGTCTTGCAAGGTCAAGCCAATATCATCAAGACCATTCAACAAGCAATGCTTGCGGAAAGCGTCGACTTCAAATGGGATCAAATCACCATTTGGCTTAATGATGTTTTGATTCTCTAAATCAATCGTCAACTCATAACCTTCAGTAGCCGTAACTTCTTCAAATAAGCCATCAATAATCGCTTCATCCAAAACAATCGGTAAAAGACCGTTTTTGAAACTGTTATTAAAAAAGATATCTGCGTAACTAGAGGCAATAACAACCTGAAAACCAAAATCTTCTAATGCCCACGGTGCGTGCTCACGCGAAGAGCCACAACCAAAGTTTTCACGCGTCAACAATACCGAAGCGCCTTTATAACGAGGCTGATTCAATACAAAATCTGGGTTTAACGGGCGACCCGAGTTGTCCACATCAGGCTGACCTTCATCAAGATAACGCAACTCATCAAACAAGTTCGGGCCAAAGCCGCTGCGCTTAATGGATTTTAAAAACTGCTTCGGGATAATCATATCCGTATCGATATTGGCGCGATCCATAGGAGCGACGATACCGCTTTGCTTAACAAATGCTTTCATTATAACGCTCCTTACTTAACCAATTCAAATTGACGAACATCAACGAAGTGCCCAGCAATCGCTGCCGCAGCCGCCATTGCAGGACTGACCAAATGCGTACGACCGCCATAGCCCTGACGGCCTTCGAAGTTACGATTAGAAGTAGACGCACAATGCTCACCACTACCCAACTTGTCAGCATTCATCGCTAAGCACATAGAGCAGCCTGGTTCACGCCATTCAAAACCTGCTTCGATGAAGATTTTATCCAAGCCTTCTTTTTCAGCCTGTTCTTTTACCAGACCAGAACCTGGAACAACCAAGGCCTGCATCACAGAGTCAGCGACTTTATTGCCCTTAGCAACGACTGCTGCTGCGCGTAAGTCTTCAATGCGACTATTTGTACAAGAGCCGATGAAAACACGATCAAGATTAATATCAGTAATCGCTTGGCCTGGCTCTAGACCCATGTATTTATAAGCACGCTCAAAACCACTGCGCTCTACATCGTCTTTAGCATCTTCTAAACGGGGTACAAAACCATCAACGGTCGTTACCATCTCAGGGCTAGTACCCCAAGTTACTTGCGGCTTAATATCTTCAGCGTTGATTTCAACGACTTTATCAAATACGGCATCGTCGTCAGACACTAAATCAGCCCACTGCGCTACGGCCATTTCCCAATGCTCGCCTTTAGGGGCGAAGTCGCGACCTTTAACGTAATCCGCTGTGATTTGATCAAAGGCAACCATTCCCACACGAGCGCCCGCTTCGATTGCCATGTTGCACATGGTCATGCGACCTTCCATGCTCATGCTGCGAATTGCGCTACCGCCAAATTCCATGGCACAACCGTTACCGCCAGCCGTGCCGATTACACCAATTACGTGCAATACCACGTCTTTACCGGTAATGCCTTCGCCTAATTCACCGTCTACACGGATCAATAGGTTTTTCATTTTGCGCTGAATCAAGCACTGAGTCGCTAATACGTGCTCAACTTCAGACGTACCAATACCATGCGCTAATGCCGCAAAAGCACCGTGTGTTGCTGTGTGAGAATCACCACAAACAACCGTCATGCCAGGCAACGTTGCGCCTTGCTCTGGACCCACTACGTGTACGATACCTTGACGTTTGTCCATCATATCGAATTGCGTAATGCCGAATTCGTTACAGTTATCGTCTAACGTTTGAACCTGAATTTTTGATACCGGATCTTGAATACCTTGAATACCAATAGTGCGCTCAGTTTTCGTCGTTGGCACATTATGATCTGGAGTCGCTAAATTTGCGCTTAGTTTCCAAGGCTTACGACCTGCAATACGAAGACCTTCAAACGCTTGTGGCGAGGTCACTTCGTGTAATAACTGACGATCGATGTAGATTAAAGCCGTGCCGTCGTCGCGTTGCTTGACCAAGTGTGAATCCCACAACTTGTCATATAATGTTTTAGCCGTCATAGCGCTCTCTCATAGCTGTATGATTAATTTCAACAATAATTTCTAAAACAAGAAGCATCTCTGTGCTTCTTTGATGATTTCATCATACGAAATATTTACAAATAACTCCAATTCATATTTTTCATAAAGTATATTACTATTTGGAATACGTAATAAATTAGAGTCGCTTTTATGGACATTCAAGCCCTTCATGCCTTCATTGCGGTTGCGGAGCATCAGTCATTCTCTCTTGCCGCAGAACAGTTGCACTTAACTCAACCGGCCATCAGCAAAAGAATTAAAGGCTTAGAAGAGCAATTAAACAGCCCACTTTTTGATCGCCATAACCGCAGTTTAAGCTTAACGGATACCGGGCACTCGCTATTCCCCAAAGCAAAAGAAATCGTACAGCTTGTTAGCGATACTCAATTGTCGATGCGCAATATGAACGATCAAGTCGAAGGCAGCTTAAAATTAGGCACGAGTCATCACATTGGCCTACACCGACTGCCGCCTTATTTAAAATCGTTTGTGAGCCAATTTCCTTTAGCTGAATTGAACTTAAGCTTTATGGGGTCCGAATCTGCTTATCAGGCCATCGCCCAACGCCAAGTAGAACTGGCTCTCACTACCCTTGATACGTCTAATACAGACAATCTGCCAGAAGGCATGGTCAACGAGGTACTTTGGCAAGATAAAATGGTTTTTACCTGTGCAAAGGATCACCCACTTAACCAGCTCACCCAGGTTAAACTGAAAGACCTGAGTGCCTACTCTGCCATTTTACCCGAAGATAATACCTTCACTTTCAAACTGCTACAGGAAAAATTCAAACAGCAAAATTTAACGCTCACCAACCCTATGCCAACAAATTATTTAGAAACAATTAAAATGCTGGTTTCTGTCGGCTTAGGCTGGAGTTTGCTGCCCGAATCGATGCTCGATAACGCAGATGAAATGGGGCTAGCAACATTACAAGTCGAAAATACCACTCTGACGCGCCCATTAGGATTCCTTTATTTGCAGGGCCGCACGCTCTCAAATGCAGCAAAAGCTTTCATCGCGCTGATAAAGGCTTAAACTATTGATGTAGGGCAACGACGTTTTCACCCTATAATGTAAAATATTTATTATTAGGCTGTAGATTTACAACCAATACTTTAAAAGGAGCTTTCCATGCTAGACATCAACCATATTCTTGTCGTTTTAGATAACGAACACCCAGAGCAACATGCTTTTGATCGTGCCCTAGCACTCGCCAGCTCCGTTAATGCCAGCATTACTATTTTAGGCAGCTGCTACGAAGCTTATTGTGAAGACAGCTCTTCTCTAGAAATTGAAACAAAAAACAAAATCAAAGATGCATTAATGAATAACTGCCAGCTTTGGCTTGACGGTTTTGTTGATGAAGCGCAAAAACAAGGCATTGAAATTTCTACTGAAGTGCATTGGCAAAAGAATTTACACAATGCAGTCATGGAATCGCTTAATACCAAAGATTTCGATTTGGTAATTAAAGGCACTAAAGCCCATAAAGGGATTATTGATCGCGTTTTCACTCATAGCGATTGGAACCTATTACGCCACTGCCCTGCACCGGTATTACTTGTGAAATCGTCTAAACCTTGGGCTAATAATCGTATTCTAGCATCTATTGATGCGACGTCTCATGATGAAGGCCATCGTCTAATTAACGAAAATATTTTAGATTTTGCTGAGCATTTATCGGATCATTTCTCTACCGACTTGCATCTTGTTAATTCGTATCCAATGGTCGCTTTAGCATTTGCGATGGTGCCAGAAGTTACCGCACCTGATGATATTCAGAAATACATTACTGAACAGCATAAAGATGAGTGTGAGCGCTACGCTAAGAAATACAACATCAATGATGACCACATTCACATTACAGAAGGTGATCCAGATGATGTTGTCGAAGTGATGGCAAAAGAGATTGAAGCGGACTTAATTGTTATTGGTACCGTTGCACGCGAAGGGTTATCGGGGGTATTGCTCGGTAATACAGCAGAACGCATTGTTGATCGCGTGGCGTGTGATGTTCTAGTGATTAAGCCTCTTGATGGTGTAAAACCTTAAGAGCACTTCACTGATTTATAAAGCACACGTATAAAAAAGACCGCTTCGAGCGGTCTTTTTTATTCTAGAATCAGTCAGGCATATCCGTTTTTGCTTCGAGCCTTTCTTTTACATCACCATAAGCACCTTCATTAATGGCCTTGGTATAACCCAACTGCTGCAACGTATACAGCGCTTTTCCTGAGCGATTACCACTACGGCAATAAAGGTGAATTTCTGCATCTTTATCTTCGGTCACCGCCGTTATTTTTTCAGCTATTTCACCATGAGGAATATTGATAGAGCCTTCAATATGGCCTGTGTTGTATTCCCCTGCGGTGCGAACATCAATCCAATAAACAGGATCAGCCTGAATACTGAAGGCCATGAAAATAAACATTAAGGTTAGTATTTTTTTCATTTTCTCATTCCAAATAAGTATGTCCCCACACAATATAACTCATTTGGAATGTATGCAAGTGCAAAAAACGCCCACAATTCACTGTGAGCGTATTGCCATTTACGTGACATCAATCATCTGCACAGAACCATCTTCCATCACTTCCGCAATCTGACCACCAGGCTCATCCATCATTAACAATACCAAAAAGCCAACAATCGCCGTTACTGCGATAACGCTAAAAAATACGGAATAATCAACAAACGATAATACCGTTAGGTAAGTCACAGCACCGACATTTCCATAGGCACCCGTCATACCGGCAATCTGACCCGTCAAACGACGCTTAATTAACGGTACGACTGCAAACACAGCACCCTCACCTGCTTGCACAAAGAAAGAACAAGCCATTACCGTAACGACCGCCAACCAAAGAGGCCAAGCACTATCGACCATCGACATTGCAAAATACCCAATCGCCAAGCCCGCCGTTAGAATGAGCAAGGTCGGCTTGCGGCCAAACTTATCTGATATCCAGCCGCCACCAGGGCGAGACATTAAGTTCATAAAGGCATAAGCCGAAGCCACCATGCCGGCATAAATCGGACTCAGCTCAAACGTTTCAGCAAAGAACAATGGCAACATAGAAACAACGGCTAACTCCGATCCAAATGTCGCAAAATAAAGCACATTCAAAACGGCAACTTGTTTAAATTTATAGCGATGCAATTCAGGCACGGGTTCTTTAAAGATATTTTTATTCACGACCCAAACATGCTTAACCTCGTACAAAAATAATAAAATCAACCCCACATGCGCCATATTCGTCATTAATTGGCTGTACATTTCAACGCCGGCCGGCGATAGCTTCCAGTTCAACAAAGCAAGCGCGGCGTACATAGGAAGCTTCATAATAATTAATAAAAAGAAATCCCCCTGACTTGTTACTTCAATAGCACCCACATTTTTAGGTTTGAAATAAGTAGAACCTTTTGGCGTATCTCTTACATTCATATAAAAAATAAAACCAAATAGAAAACTGACAATACCGGTAATGCCAACGGCATATCGCCAGCCATCATCACCGCCAAATGCTAGAGCAATAACAGGAAGCGTAAACGCGGCGGCCGCCGAACCAAAATTCCCCCAACCACCATAAATACCTTCAGCGGTTCCTAACTCTTTTGCAGGAAACCATTCACTGACTAAACGAATACCAATAACAAAACCAGCGCCGATAAAGCCAAGCATAAATCGAGCAATCGCAGCCTGAGCAAACGTATCGGCTAAGGCAAACATAAAGCATGGTATCGAACAAATAATCAGCAACGCCGAATAAACAATCCTCGGACCAAAGCGGTCGGTGAGCATGCCAATAATGACCCGAGCAGGAATCGTTAATGCGACATTTAAAATCAATAACGTTTTAATTTGTGATGAATCGAGGCCTAAGCTATTCGCAATAGCCATCAATAAAGGGGCATGGTTAAACCATACAAAGAAAGTAATAAAAAAGGCAATCCAACTCATATGCAAGGTTTTCATCTTGCCTGTAAAGTTGAATATATTGAACTTTTGAGCCGACATAAATATTTCTCTAAACAATGAATCCATTTTTGCGCCCGCAATAAAACAGCAGGCGCAAAACTTTTATTAGGCTAAAAGTTGCACTTGCCCAGCGTGAATACGAACCGGATAAGTTTTTAATGATGCAGAATCATCTTCTAAACATTCACCCGTTTTTAAATCAAAGTGCTGTTTATACAGTGGTGATGCAACCACCAGATGCTCTCCAACCGAGCCTAGAATGCCTCGAGACATGACATTCGCCTTTCCAAAAGGATCAAAATTTGAAAGCGCAAATAATTCTTTGGCTAATGCAGGTTTAAAAATCGCGACCTGCTCACCGTTATGCAATGCACACAAACCCGTATCAGCGGTCAAATCAGATTCATTGCAAACAGTCATCCACTGCTCTGCATTTATAGTATTTGTTGTCATAATATTCTCCTACTCCTTGTCTGGTATAAACGTTATTTAACAGTTTCTAAAGAAACCAATTGAATACGTTCTGCTTCTGTTGCAGGACGGCGCTGTCCACGTTCGCGCACGAAAGCTAATGATTTATCTTGCTCATCACTATTAATAAAGTGTTGGAAGCGTTTTAATTTCTCAGGGCTTTCAATCGTCGTTTTCCATTCGCACTGATACGTTCCAACAACTTTTGTCATTTCATTATCTAAATCAGCACCAATATTTAACTTATCGTTCATGACAACTTCACGAAGATAATCCAAGCCGCCCTCTAAGTTTTCCATCCAAACCGACGTACGCTGTAAACGATCGGCGGTACGAACATAGAACATCAATACGCGATCGATATAACGCATTAATGTTTCATCATCTAAATCAGTTGCGAATAAATCCGCGTGACGAGGTCGCATACCGCCATTACCACACACATAAAGATTCCAACCGCCTTCAGTTGCGATTACGCCAATGTCTTTACTCTGGGCTTCAGCGCATTCACGAGTACATCCTGACACTCCAAATTTAATTTTATGCGGAGAGCGAAGACCCTTGTAACGATCTTCTAGAGCCAGTGCCATCGATACAGAATCGAGAACACCATAGCGACACCAAGTACTGCCCACACACGATTTTACCGTACGCAACGACTTACCGTAGGCATGACCTGTTTCGAATCCAGCATCGACTAAAATTTTCCAAATAACCGGCAACTCATGTAACTGAGCACCGAATAAATCGATACGCTGACCGCCAGTAATTTTGGTATATAAATCGAAGTCTTTAGCCACTTGGCCTAAAACAATTAATTTGTCGGGAGTAATCTCACCTGCCGCAATGCGAGGAACAATGGAATAGGTTCCATCTTTTTGCATATTGCCCAGATAAATATCGTTCGTATCTTGCAAACCCATGTGTTCGTCTTTCAAAATATATTCATTATTGAAAGACGCTAAAATGTTGGCAGCGGTTGGCTTACAAATTTCACAACCGTGACCTTTACCATGGCTCGATAAAAGTTCTTGGAATGTTCTAATACCTTTAATTCGAACGATGTCAGCAAGTTCAGCACGGGTATAAGCAAAGTGTTCACAAAGATCATTATTAACCTCAACACCCAGCAATAACAATTCAGCGTCCATAACCTGCTTGGTTAACGCGGCACAACCACCACAACCTGTGCTGGCCTTGGTCGCCTCTTTGATATCGCCCATGGTGCAGCAGCCGCCTTGAACCGCTGCCGAAATTTCACCTTTAGAGACATCAAAACACGAACAGATAGTGGCTGTTTCAGGAAGCGCATCAACACCTAAACCCGCGCTCGCAGCACCCTCTATATTTGGAAGAATTAATCCTTCTGGATTTTCTGGAAGGTCCATATTATTCAGCTTAACTTGCAGCAAGTTACTATAAGCATCCGCTTCGCCCACCAAAACGGCACCCAATAATTTCTTACCATCTGCAGAAACAATTAAGCGTTTATAAACTTGATTAATATCATCTTGATAAACATAGCTTAAACAGCCTGGCGTTCTGCCATGCGCATCACCAATAGACGCCACATCGACCCCTAACAATTTTAGCTTGGTGCTCATATCAGCACCTTTAAATTGCAACCCTTCGCCAGAACCAGAAGCCATCTTAATATGATCAAAAGCCACTTTCGCCATATTGTAGCCCGGAGCAACCAACCCAAAAATCATGCCGCCCCAAAGTGCACATTCACCAATGGCATAAATATCGTTGTCTGACGTTTGGCAATAATTATTAACTTGAATACCACCGCGTTCGCCAATGGTTAAATCAAATTGACGCGCTAGTTCATCCTGAGGACGAATACCCGCCGAAAACAAAATCATATCAGTTTCAAGAAAAGTACCATCAGCGAAATTCATGCGGTAGCGACAGGCTTCACCTGCAACAATCTCAGTCGTATTTTTACCGGTATGAACTTCTACGCCCAGCTCTTCAATCTTTGTGCGTAATAACTCACCACCGCCTTCATCTAACTGCACAGCCATCAAGCGAGGAGCAAATTCAACAACGTGAGTTTTAACACCCGCCTGTTTAACCGCATTCGCAGCTTCCAAGCCTAACAAACCACCCCCGACAACCACTCCCACCTTGCTGGTGGAAGCTGAAGCAGAAATGGCCTCTAAATCTTCAATAGTGCGGTAAACCAAACAGTGGTCTTGATCTTTACCCGGAATCGGTGGCACAAAAGGATAAGAGCCTGTCGCCAGAATAAGCTTGTCATAAGCTTCTTTGCGACCATTGGCCGTGACTACGAATTTTTCTGCGCGATTAATCTCAACCACTTTATCGTTTAGAACGTAGTTGATGCCTTTTTCTTGATAATAACCCTCTGTGGTTAATGCAAGATCTGCTGCAGTGGAACCTGAAAAATATTTGCTTAGCTGAACGCGATCATAAGCTAATCGAGGTTCTTCAGAAAAAGTAATAACCTCGTATTGATCAGCGGCTTCGAAATTGGCGACAGTATCAATAAAGTTATGGCCTACCATGCCATTACCAACAACAATTATACGGGTCTTATTCATAGTCGATCTCTCTGATCCTAGGTTATTTTAATAACCGCCTACTCTCTGATACCCCTTAAACTAAAGGCGCTATGTACATGAGGTGGCGTATTTTACCTAGTCTTTGCAACCATAATGCCAACTACCAAAAACCCTTAACTTTCACCGCTTTGCGCCTCTTTTTAACTCTTTCAATGCACCCAAACCACACACCACTAAAAATACTTGCTTCATTGCAGAGCGAACAACCTACCCTCACGCACTAGCCGAGGGCAAAATTTAGTAATTATTAATATTATCTATTAGCTTGCACTATTTTTTTCCACAGAGGGCTTTAATGCCTGTTATAGTATCGCTTTAAAATTTTGATTAACTAATTAGCACAAAAAATGAGCATTCGGTCAGAGCAAAAAGAGAAAACGCGCCAAGCAATCATCCAGGCTGCATTAAAATTAAGTGAAGAAAAAGGCTACCCAGCGCTTAGCTTGCGCGAAGTCACCCGCGAAGCGGATATTGCACCCGCTACTTTCTATAGACACTTTAAAGATATGGAAGCGCTAGGATTGGTTTTAGTCGACAAAGTCGCTCTCACTTTGCGCCAACTGATGCGTAAGGCTCGCCAACGAATAAAAGATAATGGCAGCGTTATCGAATCGTCTGTTATTACCCAGCTCGAATTCAGCCAAAAAAATCCTCAGCTATTTAGACTGCTTACTAGCGGCTTAACCGGTGGGCCTTTAATTTTTCGTGAAGCATTACAGAAAGAGAAACAATTTTTTATTGATGAGCTGAATGAAGATCTCAGTAGTGATACTCGTCTTGCGAATATCCCCTTAGCAGCAGAAGTGATGGTAAATCAGGTATTGGTGGCGAGTATCGAAGCCATTGATAAAAACGCTGATGAATTAGTTCAAATCCAGCAGCGTTTAATTACTCAGCTACGCATGATCCTTCTTGGCAGCATGGCTCAGAATCGGCCAAAGTAACTTAGAACCGAACTTTAACGCCAAACATAGCCGTACCTAGCTCCAAACTATCATTTTTAGCATAGTTATATTCGGTGCTTAAACCAATATGCTTATAATCCCAGCTAATACCTGCGGCGACTTCACCACCTATACTGCTTTTTTCATAATCTTCTGTTTGCTGATCTGTCTTGTATGTGTAATCCAGCGTGTAATAAGTAAGCCCTGCTTTGCCATAAATACTAAAACCAGAATCAAACGGATAAGCCGCATATCCACTTAATCGAGGGCCACTAAAAGTAACATCTTCAACACTTGCTAGTGGGCTCGATAATAGTGAACCGATACCATCAACCGCGTCTTTGTAACCGGCTTCCACACCAAAGTTCTTCTGCAGCATATATCGATAGTAATACCCGCCAACGAACATATCACCCTCTTCGTCTTTAACGTGCTTAGTATCTAAAATGCTTGTTCCATACCCCAATTAACACCCAAACTATGCTGATAAAGAGCATCATCCGCATTCGCTGCCATATTGACGGTCGGTAAAATTAAAAGTAAGGCTGATTGCGTTATTATTTTCATTATTTTTACAAAGTTGACTACTGCTCTATTTTTGAGCAGAGGCATTCTATTCTTAAGAAATAACAAAATCAATCGATTACGTCACCCTAGGAAAAATGACAAATTAATCATTAAGTTTTGTGATACTTGATCATTTAGAAGGCTATCAATATCATGCTCGCAATTAGCGCTCATGAATTACTTTTAGCTCCAACCACAAGGACTGTACATGCACATCATAATAGGAATTATAACCGCCGTTGCGGGTCTGATTTGGGCCATCAACTCACTCCAGAACTCAGGTTTAGACTTAAATTCACTTAACCCCTTTACATGGGCCCGTCGTCGAAAGTGGGAAAAGTTGCGTGGTACGAAGCCTCTTCACAACATCAAGCAGCCTATTGAAGCTGCAACCGTTATAATTGTGGGTGCGTTAAAAGAGATTGGCGAAATCACAACCGATCAAAAAAACGCTGTTCTCAATATCTTTCAAACACAACTGCACTTAAGCGAATCCTCATCAAAAGAAGCCTTTAGCTCTGCAGCATTCATGGTTAAAGATGCCTTTAATTTTCACCAAAGCATTAAAAATATTTTAGCGGCTATTATTGATTCATTTTCTCAAGATCAAGCTCAGTCTCTGATAAAAATTGTTGAAGATGTTATTCAGCTAGATGGGAAACCTAATGAAGCTCAATTATTAATTCTCAAATCTTTAAACTTTGAATTTAAGAACATGAATAAAGAAATACAAAAGTGGTGAGTTTTTAACTTATATAGAGGGGAGTCAACACCCTTCGGGCTTCACCTTGCGCAACCGCGCATGCCTATTATTAAAATGTTAGCTGGCTTTAAGGTAGCTTATGAGTAATTACTATACGCTCAAGAAAGTTGAGCTTCCGACGAAAAGGCAGATTGAAGAAAAGCGTGCTTTATTGCATGCTGAACATTTAGATTATTTCTATGGTGATTTCTGGTCAATATATTGCAAAAGATGGTAGATGCTATCTTGAACTTGACGAGTGGCATTTGGCCACGAAGTTTATTACAAGAGAAATATCTAAAGAAGACTATGAGAGTCTGAAACCGGATAAGACACTATTTAAAATAATTAGTAGAAAGGTTCGTTGATTATGCACTTAGTATCAAGTTTAAAGTGCGACAGTCATAGCTATTAAGCATAAAACAATTCCTCTGGTGTTTTATAGTTGTGACGTTTTCTAGGTCTTTCATTTAATTTCCTGGCAATCGCGTCGCATTGAACTTAAATGAGCTAAATACGTGCTACAGCTTGCCCCCCGTGAATATTGTACATATTGTTAATGAGTCACTCACAAGAAATCCGTCGTTTAATGCGTATCTCAGCACGATATGACATAATGCCGCGCATATTTACAGCACTCTATAAAAGCACACAATGACGCAAGCAAACGACAACACAAAAACAGCTACAGCCCCCGCCAATACTAGCAAATCCAGCAATAGCGTGAATCGTAGATTCACCACTGCACCGATGATGGAATGGAGTGATTCTCATTGCAGGCAGTTTTGGCGACATATTACCCGTGATGCGGTTTTGTATACCGAAATGGTAACAACAGGTGCGATTATTCACGGTAATAATCGTGAGCGTTTCTTGGGTTATGGGAAAGAAGAACACCCTATTGCCCTTCAGTTGGGCGGAAGCAATGCTGCCGAGCTTGCCCAGTGTGCTAGATACGCTCAAGAATGGGGTTACGATGAAGTAAACCTAAATGTTGGCTGCCCAAGCGATCGCGTCCAAAACAATATGATTGGTGCATGTTTAATGGGGCATCCGCAGTTAGTCGCAGACGGCATTAAGGCCATGCAAGATGTTGTGGACATTGACGTTACGGTAAAGCACCGCATTGGTATCGACGACCAAGACTCTTACCCTGAACTGGTTAATTTTGTTGGCACGGTTGCCGATACTGGCTGCAAAACGTTTATTGTTCATGCTCGCAAAGCCATTCTTCAAGGGCTATCGCCTAAAGAGAATCGTGATATTCCGCCGTTAAAATACGATTGGGTTTACCAGCTAAAGCAAGATTTCCCTGATTTAGAGATTCTAATCAATGGCGGTCTAAACAACTTCGATCAAATGCAGCAGCAACTTGAGCATGTTGATGGCGTTATGCTGGGGCGTGAGGCCTATCACAACCCTTACATTATGGCAGAAGTTGATAATGTCTTTTATGGCCGCGAGAAAGCGATTCCTTCACGCCATAAGATTGTTGAAGATTTCATGCCTTATATTGAAGAGCAACTTTCTAAAGATATTTATTTATCGCACATAACCCGTCACATATTGGGTATTTTTCATGGTCAGCCCGGTGCACGCCAGTTCCGTCGCTACATCAGTGAGAACGCACATAAACCCGGTTCTGGAATTGAGGTATTGAGAACAGCCTTGAGCAAAGTGCCCACAGATGCTGAAAATGAAGCGAATCGTTTAGAAGCACTTGCACGTCGCGAGGCGTTTGAGCAATCTCAACTCTAGAGCTTAATGGTCGGGCTAAAGCCCCGACCTACTCTTTGGATTGATACATTTCTTCGTATTGATCTTCTCCTTTTTGATTTCTATTTCAAGTACTTGACTCTTTTGTCTAATCAGTAGAAGCTGGCATTAATAGTTAACGGTATAAGTATTGATATTCAACGATTGGTCTAAGGAATTACCATGTCAGCTCAAGCAAAGAACAAATTAGAAGCACTAAAGGCGATCACCACCGTGGTGGCCGATACTGGCGATATTGAAGCGATTAAACAATTTAAGCCGGTTGATGCCACGACCAACCCTTCCTTGATTTTAAAAGCCTCCAAACTCGATAATTATCAGCATCTTATTGAAGAAGCCATCGATTGGGCACTTGAAATTAAAGGTAATCAAAAAGATAGCCGCACAACCCTAGAAAATGTGGGCGATAAACTCGCGGTTAATATTGGCTGTGAAATCTTAACCAGTATCCCTGGGGTTATTTCGACAGAAGTCGATGCGCGCTTATCTTTTGATACTGCGGCAACCGTCGCGAAGGCCCGAAAACTTATTCGTCTTTATCAAGATGCAGGCATCCATTCAGATCGCATTCTGATTAAAATTGCCTCTACTTGGGAAGGCATTAAAGCGGCTGAAATTTTGGAAGCAGAAGGCATTCATTGCAACCTAACCCTACTCTTTCATTTTGCCCAAGCCCAAGCGTGCGCAGAAGCAGGAGCTACCCTAATTTCTCCTTTTGTTGGCCGTATTTTGGATTGGTACAAAGCAAATACCAATGTGGCTGAATATTCTGCTAGTGAAGATCCTGGTGTTATTTCAGTGACCGACATTTTTAATTTTTATAAGACTCACGGTTTTAAAACCATCGTTATGGGGGCAAGTTTCCGTAATATCGGAGAGATAGAACAGTTGGCGGGTTGTGATCGTTTAACCATTAGTCCTGATTTGCTTGCGCAATTAGAAGCCGATACTAGCCCTTTAATTCAAAAGCTGTTTCCTGCAGAAGAAACTATTGCGGCCCCCACTACACTAAGTGAAGCCAATTTCAGATGGGCAATGAGCGATGACCCAATGGCACATGACAAATTGGCCGATGGCATTCGCCGTTTTGCCGCAGACCAAGTCACGCTAGAAATAATGCTTAGCGAAAAAATTGCACAGCGTAGTTAAAGAAAATTCTAACAAGAGGTCAATATGCTCAATAAATTATTAGCTTTTTTTCAGCAGCAAGAAGAAACAACTCAAAGCCATAAGCCTGAGTTAGCCGCGGCAGCGTTATTAGTAGAAATAATGAACGCCGATAATGATTTGTCGGATGCAGAATCTGAAACAATAAAAAGTATTTTATTCGAAACGCTTTTTATTACAGAAGAAGTTGCTAGCGAACTCTTGGCGACGGCAAAACAAAAGGTTCATGAAGCGTCTGATTTGTTTCAATTCACCGCCGTGATTAATGAAAGTTACAGCGCTGAAGAGAAAATAAATTTAATCGAGTCTCTATGGAAGGTCGCTTATAGCGATAAGCAGCTAGATAAATATGAAGAGCATATGATTCGTCGTATCGCCGATTTATTATATGTTTCTCACAGCGACTTCATACAAACTAGAAATAAAATCAAACCATGAGCTCTTACGATGCTTCAAGCCCGCCTTTGAATTCTGTACAAAGCACAGAGCTTGTAGCGGCTTTTGATACTCTCGCTTTTGGTTTGTCGAAATTTTGTGATTTGCTTAGCCAGCAACAGCCCAAATGCTGGGTTGCGCTGGCTGAATGCGAACAGTCACTCGATCCGATTAAAAAAGCACGCAGTTATTACCAAGATATTTGGTACAAAGACCAGCAAGACGGCAGAGAAACTCGCAGTTGTTATGGCTTTGTCATGGCAACCGAAGAAATGATTACGCTAGCCAAAGAGATCAATACAAGCAAAGATAGCTTTAAAATGCTGGTACAGAAAATCCAAAAAACAGATAAAGATTTTTGGCTGAGTCAAAAAGCCCAATTAAATACACGCCACAAAACCTTACGTAATCAACTTTATTATACGGGCCTTGGGCGAATTCATTTAAAGCAGCTGTATAGGCACATTCCTATATTGCCTCATCGCCCTGAAAAAATTGGTTTTACTTGGTATAGCAATGGTCGCAGCATTAAAAAATTAACAGTTGCACAAGCTGAAGCAAAATTATTGGCGATGGGGGAAGAGAAATCTCACATACAGCAACAGTTACAAAAACTGCATACCCTACCAGAGCATGAAATTTTAGCTCAAATTCAAACGCAAGTACCTGTGGTGAGAGCGAATTTGGTTTATAAATTACAAGATGAAAAAGGTCATAGCGAAACGATTCGTAAAGCGATGAATGTGTCATTGCCTTTATTAGTGCCGCAAGAAGGCAGCCCATTATTGCCGAAATATAATCAGATAGAAGAACAGCCGCCTGCGGCTAGAACCCGAATAGCGAGAAACGATTTTAAAATTTGCGAAGAGATGTTTTTGCCGAGCTTGCGCGTGCATCGATATCTTTGACGAAGGATTAAAGATTATATGTAGGTCGCGGCTTTAGCCCGACTGGATACTTGTCGGACTAAAGTACGATCTACTCTGTATCTTAAAGCTTATTCAATCCATTCAACGCAGCAATACGATACGCTTCTGCCATTGTTGGATAGTTAAAGGTGGTATTAACGAAATACTTCAACGTATTCCCTTCCCCTTTTTGGCTCATGATCGCCTGACCAATGTGTACAATTTCTGCCGCCTGGTCACCAAAGCAATGAACACCCAACAGCTCCAAAGTATCACGATGAAATAAGATTTTCAGCATCCCAACGCCTTCGTGTGTAATTTGAGCACGAGCGATGTTTTTAAAGAATGCTTGCCCTACTTCATAAGGAACTTTAGCTTCTGTTAATTCACGTTCATTTTTACCTACCGAGCTAATCTCTGGAATGGTATAAATTCCGGTAGGCACTTCGCTGACATAACGGAAATCTTCCATATCGGTTATATCAGCAGCGGCTGCACGACCTTGATCGTAGGCCGCTGAAGCTAAAGCTGGCCAACCAATCACATCCCCAATCGCATAAATGTGATCGACAGCGGTTCGATAGCTGTGGTCAACATCCAACTGACCCCGTGAATTAGCAGACAACCCAGTATTTTCTAAGCCAAGACCTTCGGTATTCCCTGAACGCCCTGCCGCCCACAAAAATGCATCGGCTTTTACTTTCTTGCCCGATTTCATTTTCAAAGTAACGAACTTATCGTTCACTTCGACGGAGTCAAAATCTTCGTTATGGCGAATTAATGCGCCCTTATCACGTAAGTGATAGCTCAACGCATCAGAAATTTCATCATCTAAGAAATTCAGTAAACGATCACCAGGGTGAATCAAATCAACCTTTACCCCTAGACCAGAAAAGATGGATGCGTATTCACAACCAATAACACCGGCGCCATAAATAATCATGGTGCGTGGCGTATGCTCAAGGCTCAAAATAGTATCGGAGTCATAAACACGATCATGAGTGAAATCGATGTTATCTGGACGCCATGGGCTAGAGCCCGTTGCGATAACAATCTTTTCCGCGTGCAAGCGAATGTGATTGGTTGAAAGCGGCGTTAAGACATCAATGGTATTAGGGTCGATGAACTTCGCTTCCCCAGTATACAGGCTGACACGATTTCGACCGTAGAACTCAGTGCGAACTTTAACTTGCTTGGCAATGACTTCTTCAGCATTACGAAGAACTTGCGGAAACGAAAACCATCTTGGATCACCAATGTCGCGAAACATCGGATTGGTATTGAATTGAATAATTTGCTTAACAGAATGACGCAACGCTTTTGAAGGTATGGTACCAAGGTGGGTACAGTTGCCCCCAACCATATTACGATTTTCAACGACCGCAACCTTCTTTCCTTTTTTCGCAGCGTTCATTGCTGCGCCTTCTCCCGCTGGACCTGACCCGATAATTACTACGTCGTAATGGAAATCTGCCATCCTACATTCCGCCCCTATGGCTATAATCACTCATGTGATTTTGATTACTTTATTTTTGATATATTGTTGTTGCTAATAATTATAGGTTATAGGCCAACCAACTGCACGATGACTTAAACACTATATACACCTTATCTATTTAGTAACAAATAACGCAGTGCAAACGCTTATACAGAATTGCTAATACAGAGTTACTTATCGGCTTTTTTAGAAGCGTCATAAAATAAGTCTTCGGCTTCTTGACGAATTGGGTCTTTATTAGATTCACATTTTTGCAAATCACCACCACAAACATCACACGCACCTTTCATTCCTACCGCTGACATGCCGCCACAAGAACCACTAATCGGCTTGCCTCCTAGCAATAACCCGACCGACATAAAAACGATAAAAAGCACCATCACACTAAAAACGATCAATAATGTTGTCATACACACCTCTTTTGCTCTAATACAAAGTTATTCTAGTCTTAATTGCTCAAAATGGCTGCTTGAATATTGTTCAAAACCTTGATCACCACGAACAATAAAATAAACGGCCAAATTATGTTCTTCTGCCAAACTCAACCCAGCTTCCGCGCCTAATACCGTTAAGGCGGTTGCCCAAGCATCGGCCATCGCCACAGACTCGTGCAATACCGAAACGGATGCAAGCCTATGCTTCACAGGATACCCCGTACGGCCATCAATTGTATGAGAAAAGCGCTGGCCATCTTGTTCAAAATAATTACGGTAGTCGCCGGATGTGGCTATGCCCATTTTAGATAACGGTATAATTATTTGCACACTGCGACCCTCATCATTTGGCGCTTCAATCGCTATCCGCCAAGGGGCATGATCGGGCTTAGTACCATGAGCAATAATTTCCCCACCGACTTCTACTAAATAGTTAGTAATCCCCTGTTGCTGAAGCAAAAGCCCTAGCACATCAACGGCATCCCCTTTGGCAATCGCTGATAGATCAATGTAGCGCTTTGCGGCCAACTGCAACTGCGGTTTTCCTTCCTGATGGCGCAAACTGATCGCGTCAGAGCCCACCAGCGACAAACGCTCTTGAATGGCGGCTTGCGCTGGCACATGATCATTTGCTTTGTTTGGACCAAACCCCCAAAGATTCACTAAAGGCCCTACCGTAACATCAAAAGCGCCATGAGATTGCTGATTCACGGTCATTGCCATTGTTAATACGCGATAAAGGTCTTTACTGATTGTTTGCCAGTTAGCCGTGTATTGCGTATTAAGGATCGATAATTCCGATTCTGGGTCGTAAGTAGACATACTTTTATTGAAATCGATCAGCAGCTGGTCAACCAAGCTTTTAACCCGATCACGCTCGGCTAAAATGGCGCTGCTATTGGTGGTCGTAGCGACCCAGCTAATGTGATATTGCGTCCCCATGGTTGGCCCTGAGATTTTACTCACGACCTGAGGTTCGCTGCAGCCACTTAGAAATGATGTAAAGGCTATTAGAATAAAGACATTAATGAAAAGAGAAGCTTTCAAAGCATACTAACCTTACATGAAACATAAAAATGAAATGAAACATAAAACGAAACGACTGGCTCCTAGTATAACGGATTGTGATTTGCGAACCCATGCCTAGCCATGTCATTAATGGTAATTATTTTCGCTCACCCCCTCTAAGACCCTTTTCTATATTCAACACTTACCTACATCCAACGCTTGCCTATATGAAACAAGGCATAGGGATTTCTTTTAATTTAGTTTAATATAGATCAATTGATATATTGAGAAATGATAATGGTTGAAATGACTCCTGAAATGCTTGAGCTTGTTGCTCAGCGTTTCCGTTTATTAGCAGATCCTATGCGATTGCGAATCTTACATGAATTGCAGCAAGGCGAATGCAGTGTTGGCGAACTGGTCAATCGAGTTGGCGCATCTCAACCTAACATATCAAAACACCTTGCAAGCTTACGCAACCACAGCATGGTTAGCAGACGCCAAGAAGGTAATATGGCCTACTTCAGTATTTCTGCACCTTATATTTTTGCATTGTGCGATACCGTGTGTAATAGCATGAGAGATGAAATAGAACATAAGCAGTCATTGCTATCCGGTGCGCAATAAACAGCCAATAGTCTAGTTAGGCTGTTTTCTGACTGCTGGTAGCCAATAACCGTGACATACCTTGCGCCGATAACTTCCAAGCATCTCGACCGGAAGCATTCTTCTTCACAATCAAATTGTGTTCCTGCCATTGCTTAACCAGCTCACCAAACTGAACTCGATTAATGCGAATATCATCGACAGCATGAGCAGAAGGATGCTGCTGCAATAAACGCTGCCTTACTTCAGCCGCGGCCAAATTCTCTAAGGCCGCACGTAACTTCTCTTCGCTAGCCGCAGAAGCCATTAATCGGGCAACACATACAAAAATAGCATCCCAACGTAAGGATACGGCTATTTCTTCCAGTGTATTATTACCCGCTTCGTATACTTTGGCCGACAATTGCAAACGAATCATTTGTCTTGATTGCAAAAGCCATTGTTTATTATCGCCCTTAGCAGGAGCCTCAACGACAGGAATATCTAAAGGAACCTCTTCTGTCCCCGCCAATTTTTGCCAGCCACCCGCTTTATTAGTTAACGCATTAACCACGGCTGTTTTAACATGAGACAACAATTCTTCTCTTAAATGCCAAAGGCGAAAACTGGTTTTTGAAATAACACCATGGAAACCCGCAAGACGTCGATGGGCTTCCGTTTGAATCTGGGACGGTAATGAATTTTTCATGAAAGACAAAACAGGTTTCGATAAATGCTGCGCATGCACAAATTCTCGGTGCAAATAGCTTATGCCCGTGGGTGCCACTGGGCCATAGTCGTCACCTAGAATCATAAGGAATAAGTCAGCATCTTCAATCTGAGAACGCGCCAGATTCCAATCATAAGGCGAAGTATCTTCACGACAAGGAAAGCCGCAGGTAAGAATACCCATGCGAGCCAATTGCCTGGTTACTTCATAACGCTCAGCTTCTAAACCGGCATGGTTTGATGCGACGTACACTAAAAAACGCTTAGTCTGCGCCATCACTGCCTCTCAATCATTATTTTTATACCTGTTGAATGCTTAGTTATTTTTCACCATCTATTAGATTAAGGCAAACACTTTTAATAGGTAAATAGCGATACTGAGAGTAAATAGTGATATAAGTGTTGTTAATGCGATGATATTGGCCGCCATTTGGTGATTACCACCAATTGACCGAACCATAACAAACGAGGCTGCAGCCGTTGGGCTTGCAAACATCAAAATCAAACAGCCAAGTTCTACCCCTCTAAACCCAAACGCATAAGCGCTGCCCCCTACCGCCACAGGCAATACAACCAACTTAATCAGCACGGCCATCCAAGATAATGCCTGACGTGCTTTCAACGCACTAAAACTTAAGGAGCCGCCGATACAAATAAGCGCCAAAGGCAATGTCATCGCGGCTAAATAATCAATGCCCCGCATCACAATCACCGGTGGCTGCCATTGCCAATAAGCCAGAGGAAGCGCACACAAAATAGCGACAATGAGCGGATTGCTTAAGATATCTTTTAGCAAATACGGCCAGTTCAGCTCAGCCCGCTCCGATACGGCATGCGTTAATGCATAAATCGAAAGTACATTATAAAGCGGGGTCACTACCGCCAGCAGTACCGCCCCTACCGCAAGACCTGGCTCGCCAAAAGCCGTCACACAAAAAGCCAAACCCAAAATTCCCAAGTTTGATCTAAAGCCCGCTTGTACAAATACCCCCAGCTCATCCGCTCGCAATGAGAAATAGCGCGCACCTAACCACAATATAAGAAAACTGAGAAAAGCCGCTATCATGGCAAAGAATACCAGTTCGAAACGGGCAATATGGCTAATGTCCGTGCGCACAATGGCCGCGAACATCAATACTGGCAGTGCTAGATTAAATACGATGTACGACGCTTTCGCAGTGAAGGCATCATCGATTTTTTTACGCCACTTCAGCCATATTCCAATAAAGACCAAAGAAAAAACGGGTAAGGTAATCGAGCCGACAAAAATTAATTGCTGCCAATAGTTCACTTACTGCCCTCAAAATCGTGTATCAAAGCACAATATGCGGTAGAATGACCACTATATAATCAAACAAAATCGATATCATGACTCGTAAAAAAAAGACCCGTTCCTTAAAAAGCATTCACAGCGTAAAAACTGGCAGTGTTAGCAAGCTGAAACGCGACTCAACCGCCGATCGCCAATCCTCCAACCTTAAAGGCAAGAACAAGCCTAAGTCTGTGTATCAAAAGTTTCTTGATGAAAATCCAGAGGCTATTGAGAAGCAACAACAGCCTATTTCTGCTGAAAAATTAGCCGCAATCGCTGCTGAAAAGGCATTGGCTGAAAAACGGATTGCTGAAAAAGCTGAATCTAAGAAGAAAGCCGATTCGAAAAGTAAATCCAAGCCAAGAACAAAACCGGAAGACGATAAGAAAGAGCAAGATAGAGAAAGAGAGCCCGATTTATTGTCACAACTCGATAATAAAAACTTTAACGATTTCTATTAATTTATGGCGCTATTATCCGTATCTGACCTGTCGTTAGATCTCGACTGCTATCCCAAAGTAAGTAGCACTATTCAACAAGCTTGGGATGCAGCCGACCTGTATCTGATAGAGAATGCTGAATTTGGTGAATGCCCCGCTATTATCAATGATCAGTGGGGAGTACTTACCTGTTATCTACAACAGCAAGATAAGCAACCAATCAACCGCTTATACTCTTGGTGCGATTCTTATTGCAGCCAACAAGGGATCAAGAACAATTTAGAAAAGCTAATAACGGATTCCAATAAAACGGATCCGATGCTTGATCAAGACGTGCCTTCTTTCCCTAAGGGTACCGATTCAGTTTGGATACAATGCCCAAAGTCATTCGACCAGCTGCACTGGTGGCTTCAACTGGCATACGAACAGTTAGGCAGTGGCATACAAATACACCTTGCAGGCATGTCAAAACACATTCCGGTTAAATGGTTAAAATGGCTTGAAGCGAACAACCGTGATTACACGCAATTCCCGATCAAAAAGAAAGCGCGCTTAATGAGCTTTAAGCTGGGTGAAACGTTACCGCAGCTGCATGTTTTAAAAGGTTATCAAGATCTCGATGGCAAAGATGTGAATGCCTTACCTGGCGTATTCTCTCGCGACCATATGGACATTGGCAGTCGGTTTTTCATTCAACAACTTAATAAACTCGACCTTAGCGGCACGGTTATTGATCTAGGCTGTGGCAACGGACTACTGACCCTCGCCTGCATTAAGCAAAATAATCCCTCTAATTTAACCCTAGTATTATGTGACGACTCTTCTTTAGCACTGGCTTCGGCCAAACACAATTTAGAAACCCGTAATGTGCACACGGCTCACTACAAACATACCGATGCTTTGCTGAACGTTGCCGAACGTGCCGATACCATACTGTGCAACCCTCCTTTTCATAGTGGTAATCGCATATCTACCGCAGCCGCTGAGCGCATGTTTCAACAAGCACGTAAACAGCTCCATGAAAATGGTCAGCTATTGGTTATTGCTAATCGACACTTGCCTTACGCACCGGTACTTAAAAAACATTTCAAGAAAACCAACCTACTCGCCAGTGACAGTAAATTTGTTATTTACCAGTGCCTAATGCCTAAATAAATGTCTAAATAATGCACCACGTTGCCACCAACTCAGTTCTCTATGAACTCACTGAAAAACGCAGTCGCTTTATCACCTACTGCGAAAAAGTAGAAAGCCAAGACGCATTCAAACGCTTTCTACGCCGTTTAAAAACTCAATATCCAGACGCCCGACACTTTTGCTACGGCTTTCGAATTGGCCCACTAAGCAGTGCTCAGCGAGGCTTTAGTGACGACGGCGAACCGAGTGGAACAGCCGGCATGCCAATACTCAATGTGATAGACCATTCTCTATTTTCAGACATTGCGATTATTGTTGTGCGCTATTTTGGCGGCACAAAACTGGGGACAGGAGGACTTGCTCGCGCCTATAGTGAAGCGGCAAAACAATCATTAGAGCGCATTGAATGGGAAGAGTATGAAGCGAAACAAGTTCAGCATCTTGTCTGTGATTTTCACCAAGAACACCAACTAAGATATTTACTCAATCAAGTAGACGGACACATCATCAAGGTTGAGTATGCTGAAAAGGTATTGCTAAAAGTCGAGTTAAGCGAAACCGCCGATTTAAGCACTTTTGCTATGTTCCTGGTGAAGCGAGAAAACAGGCTCTGATAGGTGCTCTGCAATTAAACGATAACCATCTTGGCTTACTTGTTTAAAATTCAGTGAGATACGGTAGTTCGATTGCGTACAACGACGAACAGAAACAACCTCACCAACGGCCATAACGTATTGCGGCCTAGGACCTGTATGAGGAAATACCCCCAAGCGTATTTGAAATTCCAGACACAAACCGAGCATGCCTTTTTCATTACGAAAAACTTCAACTTGCTGCTCATCACAAGTAAATTCACAACCCCGCGCAGACAACATTTCTGGAGCTATTTTTAATACCTCATCCTTGCCGGTCATTAACGTTAAAGTAGCTTGATTCATCATAAAATACATTCTCAAATCAGTTGTATAAAAAGTATACTACATCGTGCATTTCTTCAACTTTCGTGCCTGATTTATGACGTTCAAAATCGTGACTAGTTCACAAACCCTATGAAAACCAGTCATTAATTAGACATAATGCGCAAGTTTACAGAAATACTAGGCCCATTTAATCAGCGCTGTTAAGATACAAAATAAATACCTATCATAATAAAAAGATTGAATACATACATGAAACTAACTCACTACCTCCCACTCCTACTAATTACCTCTTGGCTGTGCGCCTGCAGCAGCTCGACACAGAATATGAAGGTATATCAAGGGGATAACGAATACCTAGCCCAACAGATGCCAAGCGACGGCTTGAGCATTCAGTACTTAGGGGTTGGTGGTCATCTATTTCGCTTTAGAGACTCGGCCATCATGACGGCCCCATCCATCACCAACCCCTCGTTTTGGCTACTTGGTCCATATATGCCAATCAGCACTGATACTGACCTCGTAGACCGCTATCTACCCGACGTGAGTGATGTGGAAAGCATTTTAGTCGGCCATGCTCATTACGATCACCTAATGGATGTGCCTTATGTCATGCAAGAAAAAGCGCCACTTTCTCATGCCTATGGCTCAGCAACAATGGCCCACAGTATTGCCCCTGCCATCGAAAAACAAAGACTGCATGCCCTTAATGATTCCATGGCAATTTTAGAAAAGCCCGGGCAATGGCAATACAATAGCAAGCGCAGCATTCGCTTCATGGCAATTAAATCGACGCACGCACCTCACTTCATGGGTATTAACTTTATGGCAGGTGAATATACCGAAGACCTTGAAGAGCTGCCTTGGCACGCCTTTGGTTGGAAAGAAGGACAAACACTGTCTTACTTGATTGATTTTTTAGGTAGCCAAGAAGAAATCTTGCACCGTGTTTATTATCAAGATGCCGCCAGCCAAGAACCACTAGGGCTTATTCCAGAGCTGGTTGCTAAAGATACCAAACGTGTCGATATCGCCATTATTACGCCAGCATCATTCAGCCAGGTCGACAATTATCCAGAAAGCATTATGATCGATACCCAAGCAAGACATTACATTTTGGGCCATTGGGAAGATTTTTTTGCCAATCAAGAGCAAGATCATCAAGACTTTGTTCGAGCCATTGATTCCGATGAGTTTTTTCGACGCTTTAAAAGTGGCTTAAATGCTGACAGTAACTGGACCATGCCGATGCTTTATAGCACCCAGTACTTTGCCCCGCACGGCAAAATGATAAACCCTAATTAACTTAACAGTGTGATTACCATGAATTTTGAAACTTTATCTCAATGGCGCAGAGCCGCTTTTTGCGCTGCGATGGCACAACGCAATATAAATCACGTTCTATTATTCAGTGATATGTGTGAACAAGATCCGCAGCCTTTTAACAAACTGCTATCAAAAACATGGGCGTTTTTACAAGGTGAATTAAAATCGATTGAAAATCTAGAACGCTTTTTCAATGAATTTGATCAATGGCAAACTGCCCTCTTAGCCGACCAAGAATCCTTTGGTGCCGAAGCGGCACAGCAAGCTTGCCAAAGCCTTTATTCGGCAAGCTACGGTCTTTTAGATGAGAGCGCCAATGACTGTGAGCTTGTCCAGCTCAGTAACCAACAGTTATTGACGGAGTTTGCAGAACTTGGCAATGACAGCGAAGAACTGATCGAACGTCACCGAGAATTTGAGGTCGGCGTATTTGAATTATTAACCGCGGGTAAACCCAAGCGCGAGACCGTCATTGCCGTGCAAAAACTGGCACAGGAAGAGGAAGAATCGAGCTTAGGAATTAGCTTGTCTTAATACTTTCGCATTGAATTGTTGATGCAGATCAACAGTCGCCTTGCCGAGAGCCACTATGATGCGCCTTTTTAAACTCTAGGCGCATTTTTTATGTCTGACTCCACCTTCAAAGCTGAACTTTTAGCTCCCGCTGGCACCTTTAAAAACATGGAGTATGCTTTTGCTTACGGTGCTGACGCAGTCTATGCCGGACAACCTCGTTACAGCCTTAGAGTACGCAATAACGATTTCCAGATTGAGAACCTAGAAAAAGGCATTCAACGCGCCCACCAGCTGGGCAAAAAATTCTATGTGGCCAGCAATATTGCGCCACACAATAATAAAATAGCCAGCTACATGCGAGACATTGAACCCGTTATCTCGATGAAGCCAGACGCCTTAATCATGTCTGACCCAGGCTTGATCATGATGGTAAAAGATAAGTGGCCAGAGATTCCAATACACCTTTCTGTACAATCAAACGTCGTTAATTATGCCGCAGTTAAATTCTGGCATCGCCAAGGTATTGAACGCGTCATTTTGAGCCGTGAACTTTCTTTGGATGAAATTGAAGAAATTCGCATGCAATGCCCAGAAATGGAGCTGGAAGTCTTTGTACATGGTGCATTGTGCATTGCTTATTCAGGGCGCTGTCTATTATCGGGCTATATGAACCATCGCGATCCTAACCAAGGCAGCTGCACTAACGCTTGCCGCTGGAAGTATCAGGCTCATGAGGCTAAAGAAACTGAGACGGGCAATATCATCCCAACCGCCGCGATCGAATTTGACCCTACGTTTAATCCAGCCAGCCCATTAGATACCAAACCATCATTAGGCATTGGGCAACCCTCTCATGATATCGTGCTGCTGCAAGAAGGTAATCGTGAGAATGATTTAATGCCGATGTTTGAAGACGAGCATGGTACTTATATTATGAACTCCAAAGACTTAAGAGCAATCCAGCATGTTCAGCGCCTGCAAAATATTGGTGTGCACTCTTTAAAAATAGAAGGCCGTACTAAATCCCATTATTACGCTGCGCGCACCAGCCAAGCTTATCGCCAAGCCATCGATGATGCCGCCGCTGGAAAAATGTTTGACATGGGACTGATGGATACCCTAGAAAACATGTCTAATCGTGGTTATACCGAAGGATTTTATCGCCGTCATGTGCATGATGAATATCAAAACTATACCCGCGGTGCTTCTCTTAGTACTCAACAGCAGTTTGTGGGTGAAATCACAAGCAGTGACGAGCACTGGCTAACCATTGATGTTAAAAACCGCTTTCAAGTAGGCGATGAGCTAGAGCTTATGACCCCTGCGGGTAATTTCACATTCACCCTAGAAACCATCATATCCGAGAAAGGTGATGCTCGAAACGATGCTCCAGGTTCCGGCTTTATCGTTAAAATACCACGCCCCAATGGCTGTGAAATGGCCGACAAAGCATTATTAATCAGGAACTTAAAATAAGGCAATTGACAATGGAAGCTTGGCAAGGGAGGCCGCCATCATTATAGTTGAAGCGAGACTGTAATTAATGCTCGCTGAGGAGTTCTCTTTAATGCCAACTTTCATCCGTTTACATCAGCATCTGCTGAAATTGCTCTGCTTATTAACCTGTGTTTTTTATGCGCAATTTAGTACGGCCGACAATGATCCTAGAGCCGTGGTTGAATCTGCTGCAAAAGCAATGACGGCACGTTTAATCAGTGACAAGGATAAAATTGCCAATCAAGAATATTATTTAGAAAATTTGGTTGATGAGTTATTGCTGCCTGCTGTTGATCATGAACTGATGGCCAAAAAGGTATTAGCAAAACATTGGCGTAAAGCATCAGCGGCACAACGAAATCAATTCACCGAATCGTTTAAGCACAAGGTTATTCGTACCTACGCTGGTGCTTTTAAAGCATTTAACGGTGAAAAAATCGTATTTGAAGACGCTAAATACAATAAAAGTGGGAAAAAGGCATCGGTTAAAAGTGCTATTCAACGAGTCGGCGCACCAGCGATTAATATCACCTATTTACTGTATGTGAAAAATAACCGCTGGCTAACCTACGATGCAGTCATTGAAGGCGTTAGCTTGGTCAAAAGTTTTCGTGATCAAATCAACCAAAGCATCAACGAACATGGTTTAGCACAAGCAATCTCTGCGCTCGCCGACGAATATAAAACAGAATCCAAAGTCCTTGTAATGGCGGGAGGAACTTGGGAGCCTTACATCAGCAATCAACTGCCCGCAAATGGCCTAGCCGTCAACATAGTCACTCAAGTTATGAAACGTGCAGGTTATGAGGTAGACATGCGTTTTATGCCATGGCAGCGCGTATCAGAAGGCCTAGCCAATGGCGAAATAGATGTATCGGTTGCCTCTTGGTATAACCAAACGCGAGCTCAAGAGAGTCAGTTTAGCGATCCTTACCTAGTGAATGACCTCATGATAATCAAACGTAAAGACGATTTACTCGCTTTTAATTCAATAGCCGAGTTTAAGCAAAACATTGATCAAAAAAACTATCGCTTAGGTGTTTTTAAAGATTTTGGTTACGGTGATGAATTTAATAACATCGCCCCTTTAGTCTCATTAAATTATTATAAATTCTGCAACCTAATGATTCGTGATGTCGCCACCAAGAATACCGACATTGCATTAATAGATCATTGGACCGCGGTGAGCAGCTTAGAAAACAAACAAAACATTGCAAGCCATTTGGAAGTCGCCCCAACGCCTTTGATTAGCCGCAACCTTCATATCACCATCAGCCATAAAAACAGCCAATATCAGCAAATAGCAACAAACTTCAATAAAGCTTTAAAAGCAATGAAGGCCGATGGCAGTTATACCAAAATACTTGAACAGCACAGCTACCCTATTTAATGAATTCCGTTACGATTGTTTATTCAGATGATGACATCATCATTATCGACAAAGCCCCTGGTCTACTCAGTGTTCCAGGGCGAGGCCCAGAAAAACTGGACTCAGTATCTCACCGCTTGAGCCTATTATTTCCCGAAGTTCATATTGTGCATAGGCTCGACATGGCAACATCGGGCATCATGGTATTTGCTCGTGACAAAAATGCCCTGCGCAACCTACAACAGCAATTTCAGCATCGGCAAACAGATAAATCTTATCAGGCCATCATTGCGGGCCACCTGATGCCAAAACAAGGGGCCATCAACCTGCCAATGCGCTGTGACTGGCCGAATCGACCAAAACAAATGGTATGTTACGAATTTGGTAAAAAATCGCTGACACGATGGCGCGTCATTGACTACATTGAAGGCAATACTCGGGTTGAACTGTTACCCTTTACGGGTCGATCGCACCAATTAAGAATTCATTGTAATGCACTTGGGCACCCTATTCTTGGTGATAACCTATACGGCAGCGAATACAGTCAAAGTGCAACCGAGCAGCTTTGCCTGCATGCGCAATCACTCACCTTTGCCCACCCCAGTAGTAATGAGATGATGACGTTCACAAGCCCTGCGCCTTTTTAATCTTGCGCTTCAACTGTACGTTGTAAGCCATGATGTGCCCACAAGCCCAAGGCAAATAACAGTATTGCGATGAAGAGTATTTGTACGGCAATACCTGCGAATAAGTCAGGCGCTTTCATTAACGTGCTCATTAATGAATCCTGATAATAAAAGAACCATTGATGGTCAGCAGGAAAAATCAAGATGTGCATCTGATAGAAAATACTTTTAGCGCCCACGATAAAAAATATCAAGGCAATAAGGCATGCCAAGGCGGCGACTATAATGAGCTGGCTATGGCTATTAATCAAATTCCCGTACCGCCGCATCGCCATTAAATGGTTAAGGTAAAGTGCGGCAAAAACCAATAACAAGCCAATGCCTAAGTGGTGAACGTGATTAATTAAATGAGCGACATCTTGCAAATGAATGATTTCGGCATCGTGTAATAATGGAATGGTATTAGTGCCATAAGCATAATGAATGTCGGATAGCCCTTCGCCATCATTATGCACGCTTTCAACAATCTTCTGAAACAAGGCTTTATGTTCTGCGACTGTCGTATGCTCAAAACCATGACGGAATCGATTCTCCGGCGCATACCGCTCGATGTGTTGCTTACTGTCATAAAAACCATACCAAAAAGAATAACCATAGCCGAAAGATGCACTGATTATCCAAGCCGCATAAAGCGCTAAGAGAAAGCTTACGACTAATAAAAAGAAGGCTCGAAGATTGAACAATGCCGCCCTTTTTTTCTGAGTATTTTGCTGCTTAATGCTATTTGTCGAGGCCATTAATTTGGCTCACTAGCACAGGCATTAGAAGAAGGACTAGAACAGCTATCGGCAATAACGCTCAAGATAAAGTCACGAATCAATAGAGCGCTCTGCTGGACCCCCTCTAATTCAGCATGAAAATGATGATGACCCTTAACGGTTGCTTGTTTCACATTAGCAAGATAAGTCTTTCTTTTTTCTAACCAAGGCTTCGGAATAATGCCTTGGTCAGCCAAGAGAAGCTGAACCGGGGCCATTATTCCTCTAAAGAATCCTTCAACTTGCGCTTCCGTTAAGCGAATTTTAGATGCCTGGCGTAGACGAATATCCGTTGACCAGCTATAACCACCAATCACTGTTTTCAAATTGCGCTCTACGATTGGCAATAGTGCTTTATCGCTCATGCCAGGGGATGACTTTTTACGAGCCGCTAATGCTTCGTCGAGGGTTGGAAAAATACGCAAAGGCGAATTGGGTCTTTGTTCATCCAATATTGCTTTTGCTAATTGCTTAGGGGCATCTTTCGCGTTATCAACCATGGGCCCTAACGAATCAAGTAATAGCAGGCTGCTGACCTGGTCGCTAAAAGTACCTGCAAATAGACTAGCAATGACCCCCCCCATCGAGTGCCCAAGCAAATGCGCCTGCGTGATATTCTGCTGAACTAATAACTGCTGCAACAATTCAATATTTTGCCAAATGTAATAATGTCCACCCACAGGCAAAGGTTCAGCACGACCGTGACCAGGTAAATCGACTAATAATAAATGGAAATCCTGAGCCAATTCTTCGGCCAATGGATAAAAACTGGCTAGATTATCTAGCCAGCCATGCAAACAAATAACCACGGGCGCTGTTTCTGATCCCCAGTCTTGCAAGACCACTTGGCCCGATGGCAATGTGACGGTCGTTTCGAAATTGAAGTGTGCCTGCTTAACGGCCATATTGTTTACTCCAGCGCATGATATTTTCTTTAATGAGCTTAGCGGTGGCGGTAGGTTGCTCTAGCGGAAACATGTGCGACCCTTCTAGCCAATGCACCTCCATACCAAGCTGACGCTGCATTTTGAAGGCATGGTGCTTTTTAAATACATCGCTGTATTTTCCGGCAATGGCCAAACTCGGCATCGGTAATCGCTTGGTATGATGGAGGTTATCAGGAATTGTACGATAAATAGATATTTCAGTCGCAGCATCAAAGTGCAATTGGCGGCGGCCATGACTCAGCGGCATTGTTCCTTGCTCAATATAATCACGCAAACAGCGCTCATCAAAGGCATTGAATAGTTTTTTGCTTTTAAAATAACGAGCCGTATGTTCTAGCGAATCCCACTGCTCTTTACGCCCCAACGTACGCCCTGCTGGCGTCACTTTATCAATCAAGCCAAGGCGTTTGATCCAGTTGACACCAAACGCTTCAAAGGCGGTTAAAAAAGGGGCATCCAGCATGATTAAACCTTTCACTAAGTCTGGACGTTGCGCTGCGACCATCATGCTTAATACACCGCCTAAAGAATGGCCAACCGCATAAACAGGTTGATCATAATGATGTTCAAAATGATCAATAAGCTGACGTACTAAGTATTCCCAGTTGTTGGTAACAGGGTAATTTTCATCATGACCAAGGCGATCAATGCTGCCGATTTGAAAATCATCTTTGAGATAAGATAATAAAGTATCATAGCAACCCGCAGGGAAACCATTCGCATGGGAAAAATGCAGAATTTCTTTCATCTTGAATATTGGCAATCATGGTAGCTGTAAAGTCTACGTACGCTAACAGGTATGTGACAGAAAACAAGGTGGTCACTTGCCAAGAATGAAAGATTTATTCTTCGAGCGCAGGATACCAAACATCGGTATTTTCTAAACAGCCCGCCGCAAAAACATCACCTTCTAACTGCCAAATTTCTGTAGGCGACCAAGGCTGATCAAAAATCTCGCCATCAATCAATAGCGAAGCCAAGTGTCCAACCAACGGTAAGTGGGTTATTAGAATGATATTTTGATGTTCAGCGATTAGCTCATCAACGACTTTTTGCGGGGTCATTTCTGGCTGCAAGCAATGATGGGAAACGATGTCAGCATCAAGTGCCTTGGCAATAGGTTCCGCCGTTTGCTGAGTTCGCAAATAAGGACTGGCCCAGATACTGACGGGGCCTTCGATTGTTTTTGCAAGCCAATTAGCCGCACGCTGGGCGCGTTGCGCGCCTCGTGCAGTTAATGGGCGATTCACATCATAGGTATTGCCACTAACGGCTTCACCATGTCGTATTAAGTAGAGTTTCACTACTGCTCCGTTGACATATCACTTTCAGGGGTTGGCCAATCAGTAAAAGGAAAGGGTTTTGTTTCAGAGTGACCTGTGATGTATTCAACAATTTGTCCAATATAGCGCGCAAGTCCAGCACTAAATTGATCCAAAGCTGGGTTAACTTTGCCCGTCGCTAAGGTAAAGCCCCACTGCACGATCACTAAAAACAATACCACCATATCAAGAATGCGATAAACCACTGAATACAAAATTACAAATAATGTTCTCAGCCAGAATGCATCCGATTCAATGCTTTGCTTAATTTCGTTCATATCACTCATAGATCATTCTCCAATTTCTGATTTAGCTAACGCGAACTCAACATCTGACGTGTTTTCACCCGTCATTAATTCTTTTGCAACCAACCTAGGATCGACATGAGCAAACAAAACAGCATATGCACCTTTTACAAGAGGCATATATATACCAAGCTGCTCAGATTTCGTATTGATATAGCGCAAGGTGTTAACACCTTCCGCGACTTCCCCTAGTTCTTCGACGGCTTCTTCTAAACTTTTACCTTCCCCGATGGCAAAGCCAACACGATAATTGCGACTCTGCGGTGACATGCAGGTCACGACCAGGTCGCCAACGCCGGCAAGACCTAAAAACGTCAATGGGTTAGCCCCCTGGGCAACCGCAAAGCGACTCATTTCAGCCAAGCTGCGAGTAATAATCATGCTTTTGGTATTTTCACCCATACCTAACGCGGCAATAAAGCCCGAAACAATCGCATAGATATTTTTTAAGGCACCACTGAGTTCCACACCGTACATATCATCAGAGGCATAGACTCGAAAATAGTCACAGCCGAGGGCATTTTGAACCGCGATGCGCAAACTGCCATCGTCACTTGCCACAACCGTCGCCGTGAGCTGTTTACGGCCGATTTCTTTGGCTAAATTAGGCCCACTCAATACAGCCACAGAGTGCCCAGGACACTCATCCATTAGCACTTGACTCATTAAGTTGAAGCCATCAGGCTCAATGCCTTTGGTAGTGCTGATTAAACATTGCCCTGGTTGTAATAAGGGCTTCAGCTGATGAACGACGCTGCGAAATGACTTACTGGGTACGGATACAAAAATAAGCTGAGCACCAGAAATAGCACGTTCTAAATCGGTTGTTGCTTCTAAGCTAGAATGAAGCACAACCTCTGGCAAATACTGAGGATTTTCATGATGTTGATTAATCGACTGCGCGACGTCTTCGTTACGCATCCACTGACGGGTCGTTATACCATTGGTCGCTAGAATACTCGCAATTGCGGTACCGAAACTGCCTCCACCAATGACTGCTGCTTGTATTACTTCCACACTACCTCCCAGGGTTATTATTATTATCTTGTAAACAGTCTACCAATTCTTGAAAGGTATTTTTATTATCTTCATTCAGACTCATCAAAATTTCATGAGCGGCAATGACTTTCTCTTTGACTAAACTTTCATTTTCTTGCGGGCAAGTCAACTCATCAAACTCACCCACCTCTGCCGTTTCATCCATCAATAAATCAAATACGCGGTCAAAGCCCATACTGAGCAAAATTCGAGTAATGTCAGGACGCGGAGTAATAATACTTGGAATCAGATTGAACTTTTGCTGACCAATAATTGATATTTTCGCCAACTGCCCAAGGGTCGTACTATCAACACCCTCAGCCTGAGAAAGATCAATCAGAACATTTTTAAAGTGCTCATCATCGAACATTCGATCTAAATACTGTTCTAAAGCAGAGCACATATTAAGTCGCACATCACCGCTTAACTTAATAACATACACACCGCTATTTTCAGCAACTTCGATTTTTCCTGGAGTCATATCAAACCCTGACAATGGTCATTAATGCCACATCATCCGGGACAACAGCATCGCTATCGATGGCTAAGGCACGAACAATAGATTCATGTTTTCCTGCTTCCTTTTCAATCAGGTCGAGCAGATATTTTTCTTTTTCTGCCAAGCTTGGCAAAGTAAGTAATTCTAATACCCCATCGGAAAACATCGACAAGGTAAATTCATTCGGCAGCTGCATAGAATAATCCTGGTACTGCGCATCACGAAATAGCCCTATGGGCATACCTCGTCCTTCTAAATATTGGGCCTTCCCGCCGGTATACAAGATAGGCATCGGAAAATGAGCACCAACACTGTAATTAAACTGTAGGGTTTTCCAATTCAAAACACCGTAGACAATTGTCAGGTGCTTACCGCACTCAGTATCTAAAAGCTCTTCGTTGATGCGCTGTAGAACCTTCATTGGATGATAAAGGTCATCACTGGATCCACGCCTTAAGTTGCGGCGTAAGCGGTATGTTAGGTTTTTAAGCAATACCGTAACAAAGGCAGACGAAGCGCCATGGCCAGAAACATCGGCGATATAACAACCATAATGCTCATCATCAAGTGGGAAATAATCTAAAAAATCCCCACTCAACATTAAAGAAGGTTTAATCACATGCTGAAAACTCAACCCCTTCTCGTCAATAAACTCAGGGAGCATTTTCATTTGCACCTTGCGACCCGCTTGCTGATCACTGCGCAATTCATCCAAACCATTTCGTAATTCACGATTAACACTTTCTAAATGGTCTCGATATTCATGGTTTTGCTTCTCCAAAACCACCAGCGCCAAATTACGCTGCACCGAATGCTCTAGCACCGCCATGTCTAATATCGGTTTTACCAAATAATCGCTCGCACCTAAGCGCAGTGCCTGCAGCACATCATCCATAACGCCCGCACCCGATACCACGATGACAGGAATATTATCAGGACGTTCTTTTACTTGTCTTAAGACCTCTAGTCCATCAAGGCTCGGCATTCTTAAATCGCATAAAATCAAATCGATTGGATGCTGTTCTATAAACAGCAATCCCGCTTGTCCACTATCTACCGCATCGACGTGGTAACCGCTATCTTCTAGATAAGCCACCATGCTATCGCGAACCATCGCCTCATCATCGATGACCAGTAAACGAGCTTTCATCAAGTTACTCCCACAGGGATTTTATGCTTTCAAAATTATGCGCGAACCATACTCGTAACCAGCAAACAGTGCAATCCTGGATAAGGGCTATACTGGCTAATTAAGACATTAATATTTTTTTACTAACTTTTGGCATAGTTAATGCCAATGTTCATATAGTCAGCTACTGTCATACTATGACACTGTCTATGAACGATAGTTTAATGATTTGACCATTTTCAAATATTTAAAGCGGTGATAGCATGAGCCAAGACAATAACAAAAAAGGATCTCTTAACATGAGTAATACCTCTAAAGACTACAGCGAAAAGCGTGATTTTATTCGTATGCAAGTTTCTACCAATTGCAAGATTCAATATAAAAGCAATGAGTTTGAAGCGAATTGCTTAGATTTAAGCAGTAAAGGAGCGTTAATTGAGTGCTCAGAAGCTATCGAAATCAATAGTCAAATTACCCTTGTTATTAATAGTGGCAGTGAAGATATTCCACCTTTGCACGCACAAGCCACCGTTTTACGCATTGTTCGTCAAACTGAAGAGACCTTCCACTACGGCGTCAGTATTGATCAATACCTTTGAGTTAAAAGAGCGTGCAGGGAAATCCCCTGCTCACCCTTCAATAACGATTCACTTTTCAATAAAAAACGGCATAAGGCAGGATAAATTATAAACCTTCGCTGCTCTCTAACGCTTGGTTCTCAAAATTCTCTTCAGCAAAGTCATCTTCAACGCTATCGTCTAAGCCATCACCAAAATCGTCGTCAAAATCATCATTAAACTCATCTTCAAATTCGTCTGATACCTGACCGTCGTTGACTAAAAATGCTCGGCGCTGTTGATAAAAACTGCGGAAGAACGTATAGCGTTCGCCTGATATCAGACCTTCTGAAGCAATCAAGTCTGCACGAACATCAACATTTCGTAATGACCACAAAGCAAATGACTGACCCGCGGTCTCACCTAAATTAGTATAACCAAGACCGGTTGTTGCATCTCCAGCAATACCAAACGTATCGCGAACATTACTAGGCCCAAGAAAAGGCAACATAATGTAAGGCCCAGCGCCAACACCCCAGTAGCCTAGCGTTTGGCCAAGGTCTTCATCATGTTTAGGCAAGCCTATGTGACTTGCTACATCGAAGAAACCTAATAAACCAATAGTAGAATTGACCAAAAAACGCGCCGTATCAGAAGCGGCCTGAATGGGTTTTAGCTGAAAAATATCATTAACGACAATCAGAACATCTTCTAAGTTTGAAAAGAAATTGGTTATACCCGTATCAACAACCTGTGGCGTAACCGTTTGATACCCTTGAGCCAAAGGCTTAGCAACATAAGTATCTAAGCCTTCGTTAAATTCAAAGATAGAACGATTCATCCCCTGCCAAGGGTCATTAATTTCATCAGCAGCCATGGCGTAAGACGCAAAGCTGCTGATGAACAACCAAAGGCATGCACTATAAAATCCTTTTAATGACATAATACTCCCTTTCATTTTATAGGCTGCCAAAATCCAGTACCGGAAATGGACCGCTCGTATTAATTAACGGTACGTCTGGCAGTGTGAAATTAATCACCTCAGTCGTGCCATCAATGTAGGTAACCTTCCAATCACCCGCACCGGAATCTAAGCGTACTGTTCCGTATACGATGCTGCGGTAATTTAAATAGTAGACTTGATCATCAAGAGTATCTTTTTTAAATGCTTCAGTGACAGGCAAGATACAACGTTCAGCAAGACCCTTTTCATTTTCAACAATTTTATAATCAACATCATCGCTATAGGTTTGTGAGAAGAACGCGGTTAAGTCTTGATTCTCGACAACCTCACGACCGTCCGCCAACGTCAACTCAATACCACTTCGCAGAACAGAGTAAGTCCCTGAATTGGCGAAATCGGCTGAGGTATCATAACCAAAGCGCAAGACATTCGTTTTAGTGCCACTGCCTAATAGTACTTGCGCATTGGCCGTACTGTCGGCGATGGTGCTGGTGAAATTATGAGATAACGCCATATTTATTTTGTACTTATCTTCTTTTGGCGCCACGATTTTCATATCAAACAACGTTCTTGGTAAAGTAACTTGCTCATCATCTTGCAAAGAGACTTCACTGGTAAAGCGTAAAGAATCCAACCCTAAAACTTGCTGATCAATCAAGGTGCCTTTTAAAGACTGCGTTCCTGCAAGGGTATCTAAGTTTAAGCAGCCATTAACTTCCGTAGTTGGAAAATCAATAGCATAGCTGCCACGACCATCAACATCGGTTTTTTGGAAAGCACCTAATTTCCATAAGTCATTGATTGTTTTCTGAAGATTACGCGCTTCAAATACTCGAGATTTTGCACCACACTTAATCACGCTATCGGTTACTTCATCTAACTGGCACTCTTCAATAAGATGCATAGTAAGCACTTCATCGGTATTACCATTACCATTAGCATCTCTTTTATCCTCTATTAATGAATTAGGGTAAAAGCGATAGCGAGTATTCTTTCCTTTTGCATTTAAAAAGTCGATGGTTTGAACTTCAACGCTTTTAGCCCCAAAGACAAGCACTTCGGTCCCTAGACGATAAGTTAATAGATCATCAATCTCGGTCACTTTAACGTCATCATTCGTCGTAAAAAAGCCATCAAGGTTAGCGAATTTTTTAGGCGTATCGGCGCTTGGATAATAAGTATCGGCATTGCTTGCCTTCGCACTTATAATCAACGACGTCACTTCACCATCCTTAATACTGTCACTGACTTTATCACCGATCTTTGATGACAATGTCCAGCCTTCAACATTAAAACGAAGCTCAGAATTATTAGGCTCAGGAACTTGTGGATCTCTTAATCCACGATAGAAAATTTTGAAAGAACCACTCAAGTCAGTCTCAGTATCGGTGCCAACCGCTGTCTGATCGTAAAGTTGGAAATTGCTCCAGATAATCTCATAACCTTCAATGGTCATATCCTGCTGCGGTACTTCACTCACCTTTTGACTGTAATAAATACGCATAGACGAAGCCGTTTTGATACTCGTTTTGGCGGTATCATTATAGCTATGGTCTAATTTAAGTACGAGATCCCCTCTGGTTAGCGTGCCAACGATTAAAATATCAATCGCATTCGACGCTGACACAGCGGCCGAACTGTTTACCGCTAAGTTCGCCAGCTTTTGAGAAACGGTCAAGTTACCATCATCAAAGGTAAGCACTTTGGAATTGGAATCGTAGCGAGAGCTGCGCGCTTCTAAATCAGCAAACTTTGCCTCTGCACAATCTCGACCACCCACTTTACAGGTTACATAATATTCTTGGACCAGCGAAAAATCTTGAACCAAAGCATCCAAAGTATCTTTATGTGTATCCGACATACCTTTTAGCATTGCTCGGTAAGCATCAATCTGGGCTTTATAGCCATCCGTCCAGAAGTTGGCGTGAAAATCATTGATAGAATTTACAAATAACTTGGTTTTCTCTAAGCCTATGTTAATACTGCTGAGTTCAGACTCGCTCAATAGCTGATCCAATTCATCTGCGGCGGCTGACGTTTTAGTATCGGCGGTTTGCGTACGAGCAAATTCTAGATTTTCAGAAAGTCTAGTCACTTCTGCATTAACCAGCTGTCTGATTCCACTATTGCTTACCGTTGGTGCTATCGCTAATAAGTTGTCATGCGCAATACGGTACAACTTTTCCAAAGTGACCTCACGTACCGTTGTCTCTGTACGATAAAATAGCTGCCCTTCATCCTGTACATATTCAGCCGCTACTTTTGTTATAAAATCAGGATCAGTTACCGCAAGATTCGTAGCATTGTATTCCAACTCTAATTGCTGAAGTGCACTAAGCAAAGCACCATAACGAATTTGATTTTGAGCACCTGCGTAATTCGCATCCAGGTTATTGAGGCGAGTAAGATTGGCTGGAAGATCACCAACGAGGTCGTTCATACCAAATAGGTTTGATAATAGTGAGTTAGCAAGAACAATATCATAGGCGGTAAAAACATCATTAAATTGAATATTATTAACGCTATTACTGTTTACATCGTAGGCATAAGCAAAGGCTGCGGCCATGGTTGTTAGTGCATTAACATTATTGCGACTACCGTCAGTAGGATTAAAAACAATACTGCGCCATTCAAAACCGGAGGTTGCTGGGTAATATGCAGCAAAACCATAATTAGAACCGTTATGAGCACAACCTGCTTTCACTTGGCATAAAATACGCGTTGCAGGATTCTTTTTATCCCTATCAACATTGGCAACTTGACCACGAGCAATGATTAATGTTGATTCACCCTCTTTAAAGGTCGCAACAAATTTGCTGTCGGAATCTGTTGATTCTCTATTGCCTAGATAGATACCATTGGCATCAACGGCGACTTGCCCAGATTCAGATATTTGATTGACGATAACCTGAGCGCTATCCAAACCTTGAGCCCCAACCCAGCCTTGTAACTGAGTGGCACGAAAACTTTTACTACTATCATCACTGCAAGCCAATAAAGTGACGACAAGCGATAAGGTGACAAATGAACGAAGAACTGAATGCATTATTTTTCCCAAGGCATTAATCAATAAAAAATCGAAATGATAATAACAGTAAATGCGGCTAATTGAAGCGATAAGTAAAGCTAAGCGATGAAACGGCAGCTAAAGAGACAAATAATTACATTTCACTGCAATTAATTAACAGACCCCATGCCGCGTTGCAGTTATGGTGAGCTATGATTTTGTTATCATGACGCACACTTTAACGCTCTGCCAATTTGGTAGGGCGTTTTTTTTGCTTATTATTTAAGATAGATTCAAGTCTGTAATCATTAAACCAAAATGCGCTCTAAACCAAAGCGCTAGGCGACTTACTTTCTTTGAATTCAATGTGCATTAGCGCATTCAATGACCGCGACTTAAACTCTCGACGATACAAAACCCCCGTCACAAAGCCACAAGCCAAAATGAATAAATAGGGATTAATAAACCACGCTAAAACGGATAGCGCAAAATAGTAGGCTCGTAAACCGTGATTGTAACTTTTACCGGCCAAATCAATAACTCGCGCCGCATAATAGGCATAATCCTCACGCTCTTTATCCGTTACCGCTTCCTCATCAGGCATAGGCGCCCCCCCCAATACGATGGAGCAGAACCCATACTGGCGCATCGACCATGTAAATGTGAAAAATGCATACACAAAAATGATCACCAATAGCAGTATTTTTAACTGTGCAGATTCATAACCGGTATTGAAAGACATGGGTATCTGTCCAACCAAGCTGGTAATTTTATCCGTCACCGTAAATAACGTTAATAAACCTGCCAGAATCAGAATAGAAGTCGATGCTAAGAAACTGACATTGCGCTCAAGATTAGCCACTAAAGAAGCATCGCCTACTCTCACTTCTCTTAACATGACCCTTTTCATCCAAAGCTCACGATAATTATGCAGCTCTGATGCAAGACACGCCGTTTTATTAGCTCGACTTTTTGCATAATAGGTATACCCCACCCAGCAAATCGCGAACCATATTAAGCAAATGGTATTAATGAGCATTTCATGCGTTATTACAACATCAAGCACAAGAGCCATCCTTTAGTACTGTTTTAATTTCATCTAAGTGTAAAGAAAATAGGGCAAGATTTATATCGATAAAATCAAATACACCACAGACTTGGCCATTTTTTTGTATTGACACACAAGCCAAAACCAAATACTGTACTTACATACAGTAGTCTTCAGGAGTAAACCCATGGCAGTGGTGACCCTTTTTATGTCAGATAGAGATACAAGCAAGACTTTCACCAGCAAAAAAGAAGCTGATGAATACGACAAAATGCTCGAATTAGCGGAAGCCGTTAGTTATTTTGTAGAGCAAAATATAGAAGGTCTTAATGAACAGCAAGTCGAAAGCATCGGCTTATTATTTGCCCACAATAAAGACAAGCTAGCAGCGGCCTTAAAAGGAAAGTCAGAAGTCTTGTTTGATGCCCAGTCAGTAGATGAAGGGTGAAGAATTTAACGCTTGAAACATCATAGAATTGATTTTCCTACCTTGCCAATCTTCCTCGGCAAGGTAGGCTTTTTTAAAAAGATTAGTGCAATTGGTCATTCGCCACAGGCATAGCCGATAACGTATCACGCTGAACATCCAGCGGCTCACAGACCAAGCAATCATCATATTCACTTGGACAAATCGTCAGCCAAGCGCCTTTCTTATTCATGTTCGACAACCACTGACTCGCCCACAGCTGCACAGGTATAGCGACAGCTTCGCAACCTTCCCACTCATCCATAGCACACTGCAATGCTAACTCCTCATGAGGCCACACAGGCAAACATACCTGCTCTGCCGTTCCCAACTGAACAAATCCATCTTCATCACGCAACCCCCAAACTTGCTTATGCTCAACTGACTGCTGTATGAAATACTGATACAGGGCTTCCTCAGTCATACTGGCAACGGATTGAATTTGCTGCTTAGTTAATACGTGACTCATTTAAATACTCTCAAACAGACGGCTCTCAACAATAATAGAGAGCGAAAAAGGACGCGCACTTTCTTAGATTTAGCCGACAAAATCAAGCGCTTTTTCTCACGGTTATCTATTGCTTTTTCGATCGCACTTTGGGTCAGAATCATCAACTCAAATAAGTCTATGTTTTTAAAGGAAAGATCAATTTGCAAGCGTTTTATTGCGATTTTCTGTCGCTAAAAAAAATTACATAACGACAAGAAAATCAGTGATCAAATTTGAATACTTGCCCTTAAAGTTTGCCCTTAAAGATAGCGGGATAGCACCTTCAACTTTTGTGCAAAACACTAATGTGTACCCTTATTACTTATTTATCGATTAGAATATGCTCTCACTCTAACGATAATTATTGAACATGAAGCCAAAGATAGACCCCAAGTATTATTATCGAAACTTCTTACACCCAAAATACTGGATAACTTGGTTCGGCCTTTTCCTATTGTATTTAATCGCTTGGCTACCCTATGGTGCAAAGCAATGGCTTGGTACTTTCTTAGGGACCATGATGTACAAGCAAGGAGGCATGCGCCTACAGATTGCTCGCACCAACATTAACGCCTGCTTTCCTGAGCTGAGTGATGCTGAGCGTGAAACAATGGTGAAAGACTCTTTTATTGCCAATATGAAAGGTTTAATCGAATCAACCATCGCCTGGTGGCGCAGCCATAAACCGTTAATTGATAATTTAGAAGTTCATGGCTATGAGCATTTAAAAGAAGCACAAGATCGTGGCAAAGGCGTTTTATTGGTTGGCGCGCATTTTAGCATTCTAGATTTAGCGGGCCCTCTCGCTAATAGTATCTTTGATTTCAATTACATGTATCGCCCCCACGACAACGCATTATTTGATGCCGTTATTGAACGATCTCGCCGACGCTATAGCCATGAAAAATTCGACAAGTTCCAATTAAAGAAAATGTGCAGCTATATCAAAGAAGGCCATACCGTATGGTATGGCTATGATCAAGACTTTGGAAAGCGTCGCTCCGTCTTTGCGCCCTTCTTTGGCATCCAAACCGCGACCCTTAAAATGGCCAGTGGTTTAGCCCACTCAACAGGGGCAACGGTATTAATGATTGGTCAGTTTAGAGAGAAAAATGGAACGTATAGCATCCATTTCTCCCCTATATTTGAAAATATCGCTGAAGATGACGACATCACGGCCGCAACACGACTCAACCAGCAGTTAGAAACGTTTGTGCGCCTTCATCCAGAACAATATTTATGGATGCACCGCCGCTTCCGCAGTCGTCCTGAAGGTGAAGAACCTTTTTATCCGAAAAAGAAAAAGCGCAAGAAGAAAAAAGCCTAGTACCTCATTTTATACGGCACCCGAGCCTGCTATTTAAGCAGGCTCTTTTTTGACAGGCTCTTTGCTGGCAGATTCTTTTAATGACAACATATTGCCCAATAGCATAATAAGCGCCCCCGCAAACAGCCATAAGTCGACGTGCTCTTGATAAAACAGGTAACCAACCAAAGCAATCAGAGGTAATCGTAAGAAATCCATTGGCATCACAACCATCGCATCGGCAAAACTTAATGCTTTCGCCATGCAATAATGCGCCGACATCGCCGCCACTGCCGTTAAAGCAACGTACAGCCATACCACCCCTTGCGGCCAAGAAAAATCAAATGCCACCAATAGCAAAGCAAACGGCAGCTGTATTAGATGCATATAAAGCAATAGGGTCAAAGCACTATCATAACCCGCAATACGCTTGGTTAAGGTATGCGCCAGAGCATAGGCGACGGCACTGAACAGAACCACCCACGATGCCCACTCAATAATACTGTAGCCTGGCTTCAATATAAGCAATACCCCCGAAAACCCCATTGCAAGCGCTATCAGCCTGATTGGCGTGAGCTTTTCTTTTAATAAGATCCCCGCAAAAATAGCCGTCCAGATAGGGACGGTAAATTCAATCGCAAATACCTGAGCGAGAGGCAATATAGCCAAACCATAAAACCAACACCATTGCCCACAAAAATGAGTAAAATTACGGCTAATATGAAGCTTTAAATGATGAGTTTTTAAGGTGAGCTTACCACCTCGCAAACGATGAAAAGACAGCAATAAAAAGATCACGGCCAATCCAATCACGTTGCGAAAGAAAACCAATTGAGATATCGACAAATTTTCTTTAAGACTACCCGCGTCTAGAGCGGTTGTTGCTTCTCTTCCGGCTACCGCCGTTAAAGAAAACGCCAAAATAGCGCCAACCATCCATAACGCACTGGCCTTAGCATTGCGTCGCTCCATTACTCTGGACGACGACCCACAATAAACTCACCGTTTTGCAAAAATTGCACGGCTTGCTTACGTTTTTTACCCAATAGAATTGGGCCATCATCAAAAAACAAAAAATTCTTCCACGCTTCTTTAAATACCTTCCAACTGGTTTCGACAACGCGATCCGCATCGTAGAAAAACAATACATTCGTATTATCGTCCCAATCCAAGTGATTCAAAATCATGCCCGGCAAGGTATTATCATCACTGTCCCAAGCTTCTTGCCAGCTTGCTCTTTCTTGCCATACGCCTTTTTTACTTGGCCAATCCGCATTATCAAACTGTGAAGGATGACCCGCCTGCTGGCTAATGTATTGATTCCAAAGTTGATTAGAAACCGCTTCGGTATAAGGTTTAATAAGCGCTTTAACATCATCCGCTAAAGGAAGATCTTTATGGCGAAAAATCCAAGCACGATCAAAATCTTCCAGTTTTAAGTATTTCATACACACTCATATTAATAAGATATCTTGTAGTAATGGCAGTATAACATCGAAAAGCGCTTTAAAAGTCCCCTTCCTGTGATCCGCTACTACGCTGAAAGGCGAAGTTCGGGTAGAATGCCCTCTTTTATACCCAAGCAAGAGAAAACCATGCAATTATTCGTCGACAATCTTACCAACGTAGACTTTAGCTATCTTGATGATCAGCGAGGACTGGTTGGCGAAACATGGTTAGCATCTGTTTTGCTGGACGGCGGCCTAAATCATACCAGCATGATCTGGGATTTTGGCTTAGTTAAAAAAGTCATGCGCAACTGGCTAGATGATCAATTAGATCACCGCCTGTTATTGCCGATTCAATCAAATCGCCTCAGCTACGATATTAAAGAAGAACGCATCACCTTAACCTGGACATTCGGTAATGATGACGTGCTGACCATGGATGCACCAATTGAAGCCGTTGCTTTAATTGATGCTGAGCACATTGATCAAACATCGGTTGCCCAATGGTCATTGCAACAACTTGAAAGTGAATTTCCTGAAAATTTAGAGCACATACAGCTCAGCTTTGAGTCAGAAGAAATTATGGGGGCTTTTTATCACTACAGTCATGGCCTGAAGAAGCATGATGGCAACTGTCAGCGAATTGCTCATGGTCACCGTTCACGTATCCAAATATGGCGCGATGGTAACCGTGATAATAATTTAGAAATTAGCTGGGCTGAACGCTGGGCCGACATTTACATAGGCAGCGAAGAAGATCTCGTCAGTATCAGCAATGATCAGAAGCCACAAATGCACTTTGCCTACGACGCACCACAAGGGCATTTTGAACTTACTTTGCCTCAGCGTACTTGCTACATAATGAACAGTGATACCACCGTAGAATGCATCGCTGCTCATATCGCTAAAGTATTACAAAGCGAACATGGCAATAGCAGCATTACAGTAAAGGCCTTTGAAGGCATTCACAAAGGCGCCATTGTTGAAGTTTAAATCGTTTACGTTTATTTAAACGCTTAACAATCACCGCTGACTATGCGTCAGCGGTAGCTCGTTCAACCGCCGTACGATAATTATTCAGCTCTCGACGAACCTTAGCCATTTGCTGTTGAAGCCTCAAATCGTCATCCGTATTCATACGTTCAATTTGCTGCTGCAATAGCGCAATAGCCTGTTCACACTCCTTCGCTTTTTTAATGTAATAGCTATGCATTGCTCCCTCCGATAAAACATCCATACATTTAACATCCAAGCACCAAATAAGTATGACAAGATTATTGATTCTCTGTATAGGATCAAATGAGCCATTAAAATTACTCACCTTAATATAAGTACAAGCCAAGACAAGTTGATGAGTATCGCGTAAAATCTGCCCCTAAAATTTACAGCGGGCTCTGGTGAGCCATAGAAAGGTAGCAGCATGAAATCGGTTGTCGAAGCATTATTATTACAAACCTTAGAAACCCTTAAGCAACAAGGTATTCTTGCTGAGGACATAAGCCCGCGCATCAATCTTCAAAATACCAAAGACAAAAGCCACGGCGACTTCGCGTGTAATATTGCGATGATGCTGGCTAAACCAGCAGGAATGAACCCAAGAGAACTTGCTGAAAAGATCACGGCGGCACTACCACAAGATCCACGTATTTCTGATACTCAAATTGCGGGCCCTGGTTTCATTAACTTTTTTGTTAATGATTCATGGTTAGAACAACAAGTGAGCAAAGCATTAAGCGCACCAGATTTGGGCATCAAAAAAGCCACTGATAACGACATTCAAACCATTGTTGTCGATTACAGCTCCCCCAACCTTGCTAAAGAAATGCACGTAGGTCACCTTCGTTCAAGCATCATCGGCGATGCGGTTGTGCGTGCTTTAGAATTCCAAGGCCACAAGGTTATTCGTCAGAATCACGTTGGCGACTGGGGTACTCAATTTGGTATGTTGCTGGCGTATATGGAAGAGCAGCAGAATAACGGCGAGTCGTTAGATTTAGCCGATCTAGAAGGTTTCTACCGTGCCTCAAAACAACGTTTTGATGAGTCTGAAGAGTTTGCTACCCGTGCTCGCGAGCTGGTTGTTGCACTTCAATCCGGTGACGAATACTGCAACAAGCTTTGGACTGAGTTCAATAGCATTTCTCTAGAGCATTGCTTAGCCCTCTATAAGCGTCTTGGCGTAAGCTTAACCGCCGCCGATGTGCGTGGCGAAAGCGCTTACAACAAAGACCTTCAATCCATCGTTGATAAATTGACCGAAGCAAAGCTATTGACCGAAAGTAATGGCGCTCAGTGTGTTTTCTTAGATGAGTTCAAAAACAAAGAAGGCGAGCCACTGCCCATTATTGTTCAAAAATCCGGCGGCGGTTTCTTATACGCTACCAGCGATTTAGCCGCTATACGTTATCGCGCACAAGAATTAAAAGCCGACCGTGTTTTGTATTTTGTTGACCAACGCCAAGCCCTGCACTTCAACCAAGTATTTGCTCTGGCACACAAAGCCGGTTTTGCTAGCGAGCAAACCCGCCTTGAGCACCTAGGCTTTGGCACCATGAACGGCGCAGATGGCAAACCGTTTAAGACGCGTAGTGGTGGCACCGTTAAATTGGTTGACCTGTTAGATGAAGCAGAAGAGCGTGCTATTGCATTAGTTCGCAGCAAAAATCCTGACATGGGCGAGGAAGAATTAGAGAAGATTGGTAAAGCGGTAGGAATCGCAGCGGTTAAATACGCCGATCTTTCTAAAGACCGTGCTCGTGATTACATTTTCAACTTTGAGCAAATGCTGAGCTTTGAAGGTAATACCGCACCGTATTTAATGTACGCTTATACCCGTGTTGCCAGCATTTTTGATAAAGCCGGTCTAGATATGAATACCATCTCAGGTGACATAAAATTAGACGCCGAGCCTGAAAAAGATCTGGCTAACAAGTTAATGCAATTCCCTGAAATCTTAGAACGCTTAGCTAAAAAAGGTCAGCCACACACACTTTGTAGTTATATCTATGAAGTAGCAGGCTTATTCTCGAGCTTCTATGAAAACTGCCCTATTCTTTCGGCAGAAACGGAAGAGCAAAAACAAAGTCGTTTATGCTTAGCTGCATTATCCGGTAAAACAATCAAGCAAGGTTTGAACTTACTAGGCATCACAACGCTAGAACGCATGTAGCTACTTTTACGAGAAGTTGTGCAAACAGCCTATTTTGTAATCACAGGATAGGCTATTTCACCCCAATCTTGATCTGCACCATCAAGCATAATGCCAATAATTATCGGCATAATACTGGCCAATAAATTCACCCCATCGCTTACCTGCTCACGATTTACTCGACTTTGATAGGTCGCCCCACCTTGTAAAACCTGATTACGTAAAACGTATAAACGATCCAAAACAATTGAAAATAAAGGCGCGACTTTTTTACGACTCAAATAGTTGAGCGCCTCAACAGACGACTGATCAAAACTGCGGCGCCACGCGGCCTCAGCCATACCAACCTGGCCATTCGCCTTCTGCTGTAATTGCGCACGTTGCGCTTGCCAGAATTCAGCAAATACGTAGGGGTTTTTTATTAATGCTTTTACCGAACCGGAATATTCATGCCACAGACAATCATAGATTTTTTGGTGTTCATCTAAAATGACAATTTTTTCAATAAAAGGGCCGATCGGCTCTTCACCCTCAATATAGAAGCAGGCGCTAAAACTTATCCATAAATTGATAAAGGCTTGATCAAGATTGTCATCCGCAATCTGTTCAGCGGCCGCTTTCAGCCAACTTAAAGAACGGTGCATGCGAGTACTGTGGACTTGGCTAAAATCGTCTTTATGGCTGCGTAATACTTGCTTTAAGGTTTGATAGCGCTCACTTAAAAGCTGAGCACTTAAAAGTTCAATGCCTACTGGCTGATCTAAGGAGGATTGCTCTGAGAAAGTATCTGGACTCATATTCAAGCTCTTAATTATTATTACCTCATCATTCAATGTTTGAGGAAAAAATGCCAGAGGTTGTTTTAAATAAAGGGGGTTGTTTTAAATAAAGAGATTTTTTAAATGAAAGGTTTTGCTTTAACGAGCTTTTTCTTTATAGCGAATGAAGCAGGCATTGAAATAGAACTGGCCATAGGAAGAGGGAGCCCCCCTTCTTTCTATGGCCACATTATCTAAGGACGCTATTAATCGTCGCTAGTAGCGCCAATAATGTGAAGTAACGCAGTAAACAAGTTGTATAGGTTTAAGTACAAGCCTACCGTTGCCATGATGTAGTTTGTTTCGCCACCGTTAATAATACGGCTAGTATCAAACAAAATCAGACCCGACATAAGCAATACAATGGCACCTGACAACGCCAGTGAGAATAAAGAAACATCAACACCAAAGAAGTAAGAAGCAACCATGGCACCAATAGCGCCTACAATAACTACCATCAAACCTGCAAATAAGAAACCGCCCATGAAAGAAAAATCTTTCTTAGTGGTTAGTACGTAAGCAGACAGCGAGAAGAAAATCACCGCGGTGCCACCCAACGCCTGCATGACCATTTCTGCGCCGTTAGGCATTGCAAGATAACGGTTAAGCATTGGCCCAAGCGCCGCACCTAAAAGACCAGTGAATAAAAATACAACGGGAAGTCCCATTGCGGTATTGGCAGTACGCGGAAGCACAACCCAAACAATAGCAAGTGCAGCCAAAGACATAATCATGGCAATACCATGACCCAAGTTCATAGACATTGAAATGCCAGCCGTGACTGCACTGAATGCCAATGTCATGCCTAATAGCATGTAAGTATTTCGTAATACTTTTTGTGTATCAGCACTGACCGCATGTTGCGCCGTGCCTATGTTTGCATGTTCCATTTGTCTCTCCATTGATTAATGTACAAATACTTAATTAATTGTTAGTTAGATACTATTCGTTAAATAATAAGGGTGCCACTACTAATTTCAAGTAGCGGGATGTTTCTTATGATTGAATGGCAACCAGTTCAACATCAAAAATTAATACTGAGCCACCCGGAATACTGCCTGCAGGTCGACTACCATAAGCTAATTTACTTGGAATAAATAAGCGCATCTTTTGCCCTTCAACCATTAGCTGCAGACCTTCTGTCCAACCGCGAATAACCTGATTAAGACCAAAGCTCAAAGGCTGGCCACGCTCAACCGAGCTATCAAATACCGTACCATCGATTAACGTACCATGATAATGTGCCAATACCTTTGTTTTTGGACCAGGATGAACCGTGCCAGTTCCCTCTTCAAGAAGCTGGTATTGCAAACCTGAATCGGTTTCATGAATACCGTCTTTTGATCTGTTTTCTGCCAGAAATGCATCGCCTTGCTCTATATTACCAGCCACACTTGAACCACTGGTTCCACTCACCGCACGATATAAAGCATACGCCAGCAACAAACCTATTACGGCATATAAAAAAGTCATCGTCATAAAAAAATCCCCTGCAATGTTAATTACAGAGGATTTTAACAGAAGCGCTAGGCACTTGCTGCAAACACTGGGTCAAGCGATGTAAAGATTGACTTAAGCTTCTTGAGTTTTTTCAAGAGGAATAATGCGGAAATGCGTTACGGCAAAAGCAATGCACAAGATCGGGCCTAGCAAGTTAAAGAAGGCATAAGGCAGGTAAGATAAGGTAGCAACACCCAAAGTACCCGCCATATAGGCACCACAAGTATTCCACGGAATTAAAGGAGAGGTCATCGTAGCAGCATCTTCGAGTGTTCTTGATAAGTTTTGCGACGCTAGTCCACGTTTTTCATATTCAAGCTTATACATACGACCTGGAAGTACGATGGCAATGTACTGATCTGCAGTCATGACATTTGCGCCAATACAGGTAAATACCGTTGTCACGATCAACCCCGTAGTCGATTCCACAGAACTCAAAATTGCCTTAATAATACGATCCAACAAACCTACTTGCTCCATCACAGATCCAAATGCCATCGCACATAGAATTAGCCAAACAGTATTGAGCATGCTGCTCATGCCACCACGCGATAACAAACTGTCCAGTGCATCTTGGCCTGTATTTGTGCTGTAGCCATCAAACAAAACCTTCCAAACTGCTAGTAAATTTTGTTCCGCAACTGAAATACCTTCTGCGAAACCCGAGTCAACGGCAAAACGACCAATCGCCTCTGGCTGAAACAATACCGCGAACAAACCGCCTATTAACGCACCAGCAAAGATTGTTGGTAATGCTGGAATTTGCATCCAAGCCATACCGAATACAAAGATAACGGGAATCAATAAGTACAAACCGATATTGAAGTTAGCATCCAGTCCTTGCATGGTTTCACGGATTGACTGCTCAGATTCAAGAGTCGACTCACTGCCTAAAAAGAAAAAGATCGTCAACGCAATCACAAAGCTAGGCACAGTCGTCCATAGCAAGTTCTGAATATGCACAAACAAAGGTGTGCCTGTAACAGCAGATGCTAGATTTGTTGTATCTGATAACGGCGACAATTTATCACCAAAATAAGCTCCAGAAATAACCGCCCCAGCAGTAATCGCTGGATCCAGTTGCATCGCCATGGCCATTCCCATGAAAGCAACACCCAAGGTACCAGCAACCGTCCATGAACTGCCAATACTCATAGCAGCAATACCGCACACCAAGCACGTCGCCGCATAAAACCACTCAGCACTGATTAACAAAAGTCCATAATAAATAAGACTCTGAACCGTACCCGCCAACATCCAGCTACCAATCAAGGAGCCTACCACCAGCAAAATGAGCACGGCAATCATGGCATTGGCAATACCTGAAATAATGCCCTGCTCAATATCAATCCATTTATGCCCCAGACGAACACCAATTGCCGCCGCGACTGCCGCGGCAATTAATAATGCAATTTGGTTTCCACCATAAGATGAATTATCTGAAAAATAATAAACAGATCCGCCGAGCATTATCACTAAAAGTGCAACTGGAAATAACGCTAGCCACAAGGGGATTTGTTTAGACGGCTGAATGATTTCAGCTTCGCTTGGTGAAGACATAGAATAAAGTGCTCAATTTAAAGTCATTGATAGAGTGTATTTCTTTCGTGCATTTTAACTAAAAGCAAAAAAAAGTCCTAATAATCATACACATAAGACAGCATTCAAAGCTATTACCTGCATTATTTTTGCTTAAAGTGGCACTTTAACACCTATTTGCACAGCATCCGACTGAAGTTCATCAAATTCTGTCTGTACGACTTCAATATAAAATGCCGCTCGCGTTCTATGAGTAGAAGGGAATATTATCCCGACGGCGTGTAAATCATTACAGCCTCGACCTGACCAAGGCTTTACTAGCCCAGACAATACCGCTGACCAACATTGCTTGGCGAAGCGATAATAAGGACCACTGTGAAAATCAGAATGCTCATTAGAAAAAGGAAGCTGAAGGGTCGCTTCTAAAGAAACACTCAGCCCTTCAAAAGTGAGATTTGAGGTATCATCATCGTCCGAGGAGTCCCTTGATTTATCATTATTACTACTCCAACCCCACAAACTTGTCTGCACACTCATAAAAGACGATAGCTGCAAACCGATGCCCGCTTTTGCGACATAACTCACGGTACCATCATCATTATCCTCTTCATCATCTTCATAAGAGCTGTCCAGCGTTTGCACACTCAAGCCTAAGGAAAAATCCGCAAAAGGAATAACCTCGCTATAACTGGTTAAAGGCAAGGCGCCAAAGACAAGTAATAACCATAAAAGGTGGCAACGCAGTTTAATCATTGTCGATCGTATTCATAATGGGGTTAATAATAGGATCTACTCCAGCATCAGCGTCGTTAAGTGACATAACAAGACTCACTAATATTTCAATTCGCGCATTTGATAGCTGGCGATAATCAAAATAAGGACAAACAATAATGCCCAATTCGGCATTGATGGCAAAATGCGTATCCAACCAGGTTAATTGGCTATTGTTAAGTACCCTTTCGGCAAAGGCTTTTCCCATGACAATTCGCACCGCGCCCCCATCTGTATTCGCCAATACCCTAGACAAACCCTGATGATCGAAATGAAGCTGAGTCTGGCTATCCGCCTGCAATAGTTTGTTATCCCGATATTGCTGCCAAGTTTTATACCGTAAGACATCGTGATTATCCGCCGCTAACCCGAGTGAATAGATGAATTTAGCATACACATTAAAAACTTTACGCCAATGATTGCCGGTTTCTGCTGTGACTCGTGCTATTTCACCAAAGCTCAGCGCACAGGTCTCTGCAACATTCTGATACTCTGCTAGTGGTGGCCGATTAGCCATAAATACTTTTATCATGAGATCTGCTTTAGGGTATTTGCCATTGCGATATATCAATTAGCATGCAATAAACTGGTATATAGTGATGCACAGCGCTTATCTATCATAGCAATTAATGACAGTAATTAATCTGGAAAAATAATGCCCGACTCTCACTCGCCTCTTTGGCAAATTGCCTTTCGCCCTTTCTTCCTAGGCGCAAGTATTTTTATCACGGTTGCGCTCATATTATGGGCGCTCGTTCTCTCCAATGCACTACCAACGATCATCGGTCACTACCAACCCTACAGCGGTTGGTTTAACTGGCACAGCCATGAAATGATTTTTGGTTTTGTACAGGCTATTGCGATTGGGTTTTTATTGACCGCGTCACGCAACTGGGCAGGTCAAAGTGGGGTTTCATCAAACTTTATTAAAATATTAATTGCCAGCTGGCTAATGACTCGAATCGCATGGTTTATGCCGACGGTACCGGTTGTACTCATAGCCCTACTGGATGGTCTTACACCCTTATTGGCCGCACTGGGTTTAGCTCAAACCTTACGTGGTGGAGAAAGAGACAACGGTAAAGGCAGCCAGAGACACAACTGGCCTTTTGTCGGTTTAATGATTGTCTTCGCATTGATGCAATTCTTTTTTCATGCACTTTTAGTATTAGCACCGCAATACATAACACTCTTGATGCAAGCTTCTGTGCTCGCGATGGCCGCTATGACACTGTGGGTATCAGGCAGAGTCTTACCCTTTTTCACTCGGGCACGTCTGCAAACACCTCCGCCTATTATTCCTAGCACACTATTAAAAACGTCGATGTTAGCAAGCTGGTTGCTGATACCCAGTTTTTTAACCACAACCCTATTGGGTCAGCATTTCTGGCTGCATGTAATCACCGCATTTATTGCACTCATTGCCGCTGGCACACAAAGCTACCGCTTGTACCTATTCTATCGTCGAGGGGTATCTACTGAGCCCATGCTTTGGTCTCTTTATTGTGCGTTTGCATGGATCATTATTGGCTATGTTTTATTATCATTAAGTTTCATTATTGAGCAGCCTTTGCCTTGGCTGCATGCAATCACCCTCGGTGGGCTATTAACCATGATTGTCAGTATGATGGCAAGGGTCGGCTTAGGTCATACTGGGCGTCCCATATTAGCGCTAAAAGGCATAGCACTGGCCTTTATTGCACTTCAAATCGCAACGCTGATCCGCATTATTCAGCCGTCAATAATCGGCTACTTGGCGACGTTAATTCTGGTTATTTTGGCAATGACCGTCTTCCTATTTCACTACTTTCCTATTTTAATTAAACCGCGTCCTGATGGCCGCCCAGGCTAATCATCTAGCCTAATAAATAGATTCGATAGCAGCGCACTCATCGACGGCCCTGCTATCGAATATTTCTACTACCAAGGCAAAGCTTCGCCATTGGAATGCCAAAAACCACCACTGGTAGCCAGCGTGAGTTCCTCAATACGCTCAGCTAAACCACTCGCCGCCTGCGCTGGCGTGATATCACCATTGAAACCAACCATGCGCGTCTGCACAAAGCCAGGATGCAATAACGCGATAGCGACACCTTTGGGTTTTAGATCAATTGCCAAAGACTTAGAAAATGCATTTAATGCCGCCTTTGACGCGCGGTAACCATAATAAGCACCAGAACCATTATCGCTAATAGAGCCCATACGGCTGGTAATCATCGCAACCTTACTGTCTTCCCACAGCATGCTTTGAAAAGCATGGGTTATACGCAAAGGCGCGATCGCATTGATTTCCATCTGAGTCTGAATATTATCAAAATCCATCTCTTCAAGCGTTTCATTGGTAAAAATACCGGCATTATTGATTAAGATATCAATCTTCTGACCAGAATCAGAGCTTATTAACGTTTGTGCTAAAACCTCAGCCACCATGGCAATGGAATCTTCTGAACGCACATCAATATCACTGATGACCATATCGGCAAGATCATCAAGCTCTTCTGAAGACTCTCGACAAATACCGATAACGGTATAATCTAAATTGCGGTAATGTTTCGCAAGCTCTAGACCAATCCCTCGATTAGCCCCTGTAATAACAACATTCTTCATGCTTTCTCCTTCACCTAATCAATTTTAATTTCGTTTAATTGCACTGAAAATTTATACTAAACTCTTTACATAGCGATGATAAATAATCATTACGACCACTTCACCGCTCCTTTTTAACTCTGTATATCAAGAGACTATGCTAACGTTATGCCAACATGTGTAAAAAACAAATTATCAATCTGGCTAACGTCTGCACAACAAGGCTTTATTTTAATCTTGCCTGTCATCATTCTAGGCTCAATAGCGCTCTCTATCTTACAACTTCCACCGTTATCATCCAGCATTGCGAAACAGCAAAACTTATTACAACTTGCTTCTTGGCTGTACCAATCTAGCTATACGGTTATGGCGCTTATTTTAACGCTTGGCGTCAGTTACAAACTTAATAGTTTTTATAAAATACACTACCAGCTACACTATTCATCAATTATTAATACCATTATATCAATGGTCTGTTTTATTGGCATTATCGCCATAGATTATGGCAACGATGCATTTGATTTCTTAGGTGTCGAAAGCATCGCGAAAGCCATTATAACCGCCATTATTAGTACTGAGCTGGTTGTCTTATTTTACAATAATAAATATCAACGCTTTAGCTTTTTACAATTTGAAGTCGATAATGAGATACACACAGCCATTCGCGCCTGCTTTCCAGCAATCCTAGTCCCTTTTTTACTACTAACACTTTATTCGGTGACACTGGCAAACAATAACGCTTTCAGTTATTTAATTCCCCACCTTATAGGAGAAGTAGATTCACAGCTTGGCCTTAGCGTTATTCAAGGCATTGGGTTCATTATTATTAATCAAATGGTCTGGCTTTTAGGAATACACCCGTCAGCCGTAATCGAAATTAATCCTGAACTTATTTATAGCACTTCAAACACGGCAGTATATTCACGACACTTCTTTGATACCTATGCACATATAGGCGGATCAGGTAGCACCCTTGGATTAATCATATGCTTATTATTTTCAAAGAATACGTTCCATAAAAAATTGGGCGGCTATGCAGCAATCCCAAGCTTGTTCAACATTAATGAATTATTAATATTTGGCCTCCCAATTGTATTAAATCGTTATTTAATTCTGCCTTTTATACTTACCCCCTTAATAACCAATAATATCGCCCGAGCACTTATGGAAATGGGCTATCTTTCTTTAGACCCGAGCTTAACTTCTTGGAATACTCCGGTATTGATTTCTGGTTATTTAAATGGTGGTATCGCAGGCACTGCCACTCAGTTTGTTTTAATACTCATTGCTGCATCCATCTACTGGCCGTTTGTTAAAAAATATGAAGCAAAGATTAATAGTCAACAGCAATGCACTATTGAAAAAATGATTCAAGATTTGTGCGACCCAGAGCTTAACTTTCACACACTCCTTAAACAGCAAAATCCCCTCGCAAAATTTTGCCACAAACTGCAGCTCGACCTGAAAAATCAACTTGGGGACGAATATTTTTCAATGCACTATCAAGCCAAAGTCAATACATTGAAAACCATAACTGGCAGCGAGGCACTGATTCGTTGGCAGCACCCTGAACTGGGAAATATCCCACCTTGCATTTTTATTAATATTGCAGAAACAGACGATTACATTCATACCATTGGAAGCTGGGTACAGGAACGCTGCATGAAAGACATGCAGTTGATGAACCGTGCTGGAATCAAACATCTTCAGATCGCAATTAATGTATCTCCACTTGAGCTAACCCAACCTGACTTTTTCAACAACTTTATCGCAAAAATAGAGCAGTACGGCATTCCGTTTAATGACATTGAATTAGAAATAACCGAAAGCCAGCGCCTTCAACTAACCGATAACATCATTGAAGGCATTTCGATGCTGTCTAACAAAGGTATTTCAATTGCTGTTGATGATTTTGGTATGGGATATACTTCTTTAAAATACCTAAGTTCATTTAAAGTAAATACAATAAAATTAGATGGCTGCATTGTTAAAGACGTTTTGAATAGCAACATCATTAAAGAAGTCATTCGCAGCCTAACATCGCTAACAGTTTCTATAGATGGAAAATTAGTCGCCGAATGGGTCGAGAATGAAGCACAATTCGAACAGCTTACGCAACTAGGCTGCGATCAATTTCAGGGAGCTTATTTTAGCATGCCCATTAAGCGCGATGACTTCATCGCTTATTACTTCAATAATAAGCCGAGCTGATACTGAAGTAATAATCACAGAAGTTAATCGCACATTCACGAAAACAAGAAATTAAACGACGCAATTAAAGCGGTTAATATCAAAGTCGTTTAATTTTTTCTCTGAAGCGAGGCAAGTTCACGCCTTTACGTAATGCATATAGGCGAATTAATAAGATGCTGGTACTGGCAATTAAATTTGCCGCCAGCTCACCGACATTATATTCAACCATTAAAATATATAACCAACACCCTAACCAAGATGCGGTGGCAAACAAAGGACTGCGAAATACCCAAGGGTCTTCATTGCACAGAACGTCTCGAAAAACGCCGCCCATCACACCCGTGATAACCCCCGTAAAGCTTGCCACCAACCACGATGTACCCAATACTAATGCCGCATGGGTTCCCATAATACTGAAAAGAGCCAAGCCAATAGCATCTAAAATCAAAAATGCTCGCACAGGCATGACTAGCCAACGCGCAAGAAAGAAAACACTCACGGCAGCCATAATAGCGATTAATAAATACAGTTCATCGGCGATCCAAAATACTGGACGATCAAGTAGCATATCTCGCAAAGAGCCACCCCCTAATGACGCCGCCAGCGCAATCACAATCACGCCAAATAAATCAAACTGCTTAGCCCCCGATTCAACGACTGAAGCCCCCGCCATTGCGGCAACTGCGGCCATGCCTAACCAATAAGTAACAAGCGCGTAATTTTCGATTGAGAATGCAAGAGTATTCATTAAATAACAGGATTCCCGCGTGGACGAATATCTAGTAGATAATGACCATAGACTTCTTTTTTGGCTAAATCCAATACCAATACCATAGCGATTTCGGCGTACTGAGATTGTATTAATACATGCTCGTATTTATCTTCCATACGATACACATGCCCGACGACGCCTGCCGTGCAGTCGTACGTACCAAAATCTTCAGCGGGGATAGCTTCCACATAGCCCCAAAAATCAAATAACGGCTCACCCGCTTCGATCTTTTCAGGCTTACCAATTTTAGTTGCTGCAAATTCTTCAGCGGTTAACTTACGCACTTCCATAATTAATCTCTACTTAGCACTTAGAACCTAGATTAACGATTCATGACTGGGTATTAGTGCCGCAAAACGTCGTAAATACATCCATGTAGACTTAAGCTCGGCTTCCATGCCTCCCATATTTGCTCTACCAACACCCATCAATAAATCTTATTCAATCTTTAATAAAACAACTATTCGTTTTATTAAATACCCAAAAACAAATAAAGCCAGCAAGCTGGCTTTATTTGTGACAGTGAAAACCGCTAAAACTTATTCAGCTTTTGGCTTTTCACGTAGTTTAATATTCAATTCACGTAGCTGAGCATTACCTACAACGCCTGGCGCATGAGTCATTGCACACGCAGCCGATTGAGTTTTAGGGAAAGCAATTACTTCACGAATCGAAGTAGAACCGGTTAGCAACATAACCAAACGATCCAAACCAAACGCTAAGCCGCCATGAGGTGGCGCGCCGAACTTCAAGGCATCTAACAAGAAGCCAAACTTCTCTTGCTGCTCTTCTTCGCTAATACCCAAAATTTCGAACACTGTTTCTTGCATAGACTGATCGTGAATACGGATTGAACCACCGCCTAACTCACAACCGTTTAATACCATGTCGTATGCACGAGACAACGCAGTTAATGGATTCGCTTTTAACTCTTCAGGGCTACAAGATGGCGCCGTGAATGGGTGGTGAATTGCAGTAATGCCACCATCCTTAGTTTCTTCAAACATTGGGAAATCAACAACCCACATAGGTGCCCATTCGCACGTATATAAATTCAAGTCTTCACCGATCTTACAACGTAACGCACCCAGCGCTTCGTTCACGATCATTTCTTTATCAGCACCAAAGAAGATGATGTCGCCGTTTTCAGCGCCCAACTTCTCCATGATGGCCATCGTATTATCATCGCCAATAAACTTAATGATTGGAGACTGTAAACCTTCTACACCCTTCTCAATCTCATTAACCTTAATCCAAGCCAAACCTTTAGCACCATAAATGCTCACGTACTTAGTATACGCATCGATCTGCTTACGGCTGATTTCAGCACCGCCAGGAACACGTAAAGCCGCAACGCGACCTTTAGGATCTTTAGCAGGCGCCGCGAATACTTTGAACTCAATATCTTGCAAGAATTCAGCAACGTCGACTAACTGAAGTGGAATACGCAAGTCTGGCTTATCGCTGCCGTACTTAGACATCGCTTCAGAATATGGCATGCGTGGGAATTCACCCAACTTCACATTCAATTCTTTTTCGAACAACTCAGTAATCATGCCCTGAGTTAGGTTCATAATTTCTTCTTCGTCGATGAAAGACGCTTCGATATCAATCTGAGTAAATTCAGGCTGACGGTCGGCGCGTAAATCTTCATCACGGAAACATTTAGCAATCTGGTAGTAACGATCAAAACCAGCAACCATCAACAACTGCTTAAACAACTGTGGCGACTGTGGCAATGCAAAGAAGCTATGCTCATGCGTACGGGAAGGAACTAAATAGTCACGCGCACCTTCTGGCGTCGCGCGCGTCAAAATGGGCGTTTCGATATCTAGAAAACCGTTTTCTTCTAAATAACGACGCAAGTTTGAACTTACCTTCGAACGGAAACGCATTTTTTCTTGCATCTCAGGACGACGCATATCCATATAACGATACTTAAGACGAATGTCTTCGCCTACATCGGTATAACCATCCAATGGGAATGGAGGCGTCTGCGCTTTGTTTAAAACCGTAATCTCTTTACCCAAGATTTCAATTTTACCCGTGCGCATATTATCGTTCGTAGCACCTTCAGGACGGCCACGTACACGACCAACGATCTGAACAACAAATTCAGAGCGAACACTGTCAGCTACGTTGAAAGCGTCAACCGTATCTGGATCAAAAACTACCTGTACTAGACCTTCACGATCACGTACGTCTAAGAAAATTACCCCACCGTGGTCACGGCGGCGGTGAACCCAGCCACAAAAAGTGACGGTATCGTCAATCAAAGTTTCGTTGATATCACCACAATAGTGAGTGCGCATTACTTAATCCTATTCATTAAAAAGAGATAGATGGATACAAAATATATGAAAGCCGAGCATTATACCGATTTTCACACGATTGCCGACACCTGATAACAAAGTTTGTATGACTTTAATAAAATAAAGTCGACTTTACGGCAGAATTGCACCTTGTTGCCTACTTGAACTCAGGTAATCTGACTTACCACCAATAGCAATTGAATGTTTTTCACACAATAAACTTCATTTTCTAAAAATAATAATCGTGAAAAGACCATTTTAAAGGGGCGCATATGAAATCATTTACCAACAAGGTGGCCGTTATCACGGGCGCAGGTTCTGGCATAGGCCGAGCCTTGGCGCAGCAACTTAGTCTAGAAGGCGCTCAACTTGCTCTATCAGATGTGAACATGGCAGGCCTAGAAGAAACAAAAACAAGCCTTCAAGGAAGTTCAAAAGTTGTATTAACCCTGCTAGACGTTTCGGATCGCCAAGCGTTTGAGCAATACGCCAGCGATATGATCAGTGAGTTTGGCGGCATTGATATACTCCTAAACAATGCCGGTGTCGCGCTTGCTCAAACCGTAGAAAATTGCAGCTACGAGGATTTCGAATGGATGATGAACATCAACTTCTGGGGCGTTGTTTATGGCACAAAAAGCTTTCTGCCCCACATGCTAACTCGACCTGAAGCAGCCATTATTAACATCTCCAGTATTTTTGGCATCATCGCTTTGCCAACCCAATCTCAATACAACGCCGCAAAATTTGCAGTGAGAGGGTTTACCGAATCACTGCGCCAAGAAGTCAAGGACAGCAATCTTTATGTTGGCTGCGTCCATCCTGGCGGCATTAAAACCAACATCGTCGTCAATGGCCGTATACACACATCAATGATTGGCGAGCAGTCTCATGCTCAGCAGATTGAAGAATTCAATAAACTGGCCAGAACAACCCCTACCCAAGCTGCCCAAACAATCTTAAAGGGACTGCAGAAAAATAAACGTCGGATTTTAATTGGTCAAGATGCCAAATTCATGGATCGTATTCAGCGCTTATTCCCCGAGAAATACACAAACATATTTGCCTATTTGCTTAAATTTGCTAAATAAAACGACCTTTTTAACAAAATTTGATAAAAACACTATAAAAATAGGGTTTTTTACTTGCAGACCCTATTTTTTTGCTTTAAAAATACACTCAGTAAGCAAGGTACAAGCGACATCCGTACCTTTATTTATCAATTGCTTATTAAATTTAAATTTACCATGAAAGGAAATAACATGGCTGCTAAGAAAAAACCCGTTGCAAAAAAAGCTCCCGCTAAAAAAGTAGTGGCTGCCGCTCCGGTTAAAAAATTGACTGCTGTTAAAGAAAAATTCACTAAAACTCAGCTAATCAATGAATTGGTTGAAAAAACAGAATTAAGTAAAAAAGATGTATCCAGTGTTCTTGACGAATTAGGCGATATCATTGAACGCCACGTTAAAAAGCGCGCGGTTGGCGAATTTACGCTACCGGGTTTATTGAAAATTAAAACCGTTAAGAAACCTGCTCAAAAAGCACGTAAAAATGTTCCTAACCCATTCAAGCCTGGTGAGTTGATGGACGTTGCGGCGAAGCCTGCCAGCACTAAGATCAAAGTATTACCACTGAAAAGACTAAAAGACATGGCTCTTTAATTTTTCAGTTAATTTAGCCAATACATTAAGCAGACTATGGTTTCATAGCCTGCTTAATGTGATCACCGCAATAGAATATCAAATCAGTTCCAATATGTGATTCTTCAGTTTGTCAGAATCGTGCAACGCACTGCCCTCAGGCCCCATATCGCAGACAATCACACCACATTCATTTTCTAAACCTGGCTCTTGTACTCGACAAGTCGGCCATAAAATATGATCCAACTTTCGAATACCTGCCGCTTTAAATAACTCTAACTGTTTTGCAAACGTTAAGGCTTTTCCCGCCAATACTTCCTGCCGAAGATTGACGACCAAGATCAACGGCGCAGATGCCTCATTAATTGCTTTAACAATATTGGCCACCAGCAAACTTGGCATGATACTGGTCATAAAACTGCCGGCACTTAAAATAATCGCATCCGCCGACATAATTGAGTGAATAACCTCAGCCTCAGCATTAACTTCAGGATCAAGATATAAGTATTCAATCTCTTCGTCACTATCATCAATGACGATTTCACCGACCAAAACATTACCACCACCCTGCGGGGTTTTAACGGTTTTAGCCATCAAGGTTGTTGGCGTATCAGACATAGGAAAAAGATGACTATCAATGCGCAACATATCACGCATAACCTGAATAGCATCGGTTGGTCTTATCGATAATTGTTCTAACGCAAATAAAACAAGGTTTCCCAAGTTATGCCCATTCAAATCCCCTTGCGTTTGAAAGCGATAATCAAACAAGAGTTTTCCAACCGTAGGGGCTGAGCACATTTGCGTTAAACAATTTCGTAAATCACCCCAAGCAATTGTTTCTGCTTCTTCTCTTAAACGACCCGTAGAACCACCATCATCCGTGGTCGCAACAATACCGGCTAAATTTGGACCAGCCTCTTTCAACGAAGCTAATAACCTACCTAACCCATGCCCACCACCGATACATACAAGCTTTGCCGCTTCAACAGAGTGCATCCTGCTTTCCTATTAATTTTTATGTAGACAGTATATCAGCTTTTATCCTAGGCCAAAGAGTCCTATGATACGTACTTATCAGTAGTTGAATGAATCAGTCAACGCTGCAAAATTCAGCCATGACGAAAATCAGTTAATGAAATACAGCAAGGCCACGTTAAAACTCAATATAAATGTCCGCAAAGCCATCCAGTTAGCCACCCTGGAAGTTGACGGCCTTCAACGTATTGATTACAGCGTTGACTGGAGTAACTTTCCCAATAGCTTAAATATGAACGCTACCCTAGCCCAAGAGCCCTGCGCTAACAATACACTTTCAGCTGAAGAGACCGATGCAATCAATAAGATTATTCAACGGTGCTTTTTAAAATTCGGGATTAAATTTCGCGACATTAGAAAAAACATTTCACTTCAGATCAATCAAAACTGAGACCGAAGACATTAATATCCGACTTATAAACCACCTGTTTTGACCGCGGTAATTTCTGCTCAATCAAGTTCAAATACGTTGTCATCATGTGCGCATCTAGATTGCTTTCATCGAGCATTGTTTTGGCAAATGACGTTGCCCTTAGCATACTTTTAAAGCCACTTATTATTGAATAGTTTGGCCCAGCCAATAGAATCAGTTCTTCACCGCTGTGCCAATAAATATCAAGATCTCGTATTTGCAAAGGACTGATGGGAGGCACCAAAGGCACAATATCTTTCACCGTCACAACGCGTAATAATGGCAGGCTGTCAAACATTTCAGAGCCCGCAACATTCGTCACTTTAGGCTGGCCGAAGGTAATCACCTGCTGAACAACAAATCCATCTCGCTGAAGATGCAAAGCCACGATTTGAGCAATGGCACCCCCTAAGCTATGCCCTGTAATAATAATCGGAATGGTTTTATCTAAATGAGGTCTTAATTGAAGAAAAGCGGCCCGCGCAGCGTATGAAAAACCTTTATGCAATAAAATGCCTAACTCTGCATCAGCGCTTAACGAGACATCTAAATCAATTAATACCTCATTAATATTGGAAGTTCCTCTAAAGGCAATGGCTTGAACATCCTGTTTATTGGCCAAAAAATAGCTAATGCTAGAGTCATTTAAACGTGCCTGATGGCGTAAGTAGTAATGAGTGCCAGCAATAGGCCCAGCGCGGTTTTCCAGATCAATATACGAAGCGGCCGCCAGCAACCCACTTTCTTTTAGGCCTTCAAAACTGACATCCGCCCAAGATGAATGAGCTAAAAATACCCATAACAATAAAACAATACGCATGCATGTATTTCCAATCAATTAAAGACGGCCATCGCCATTGAGACTTTTTGCTCTGCGCTGACATCTGCTTTTTTGCCGGTCTTTTTTTCTTGCTCAACAACCCACTTAAGTCGAGGTTCAAGACCCGCTTGATTCGCCATCTGAATCGCCAATCCTGGGCGGGCATTCAATTCCAATAACAATGGGCCGTGGCAACGATCCAATACAATATCAACCCCAAGATAACCTAAGCCACTGACCTCATACGAACGACTCGCTAACAGCAATACTTGCTGCCAGTCAGGCACTATTAACTCTTTTAAAACTCGCCCTGTATCAGGATGCTTTTCGATAGGCAGATTATGCTGCACCGCACTCACCGCCTTGCCTGTTTTAATACTTAAGCCAACGCCAACCGCACCTTGATGCAAGTTTGCTTTACCGTCGGATGCATGGGTCGACAAACGCGTCATGGCCATCACAGGGTAACCTTTAAATAAAATCACCCGAATATCAGGCACACCTTCGTAAGAAAACCCTTGAAAGTCATCCGTGAATTGCACCATCTCTTCTATTAAAGCGTTATCGGGCTTGCCGCCTAAACTGAAGAGTCCACTCAAAATATTGGAGACGTGACGCTGTAAATCTTGATGGCTTATGCGGGTACCACTGGATTTAATAAAGCAGCCATCCTCGCGCCCTATTATTACCAATATTCCTTTGCCGCCACTGCCTTTAGCTGGCTTGATGACAAATTGATCGTAAAGCTCTAAAAATTCAATTAAACCTTTCGTATGCTGCTGAATTCGGCATACCCCTAATAATTTAGGCACCGCAATGCCATGGCGATGACATAATTTTTTAGTTTGTAGTTTATCGTCTACCGTTGGATACAGGTGTCGAGGGTTGTGCTGAGCAATGTAATAAACGTTGCGTTTATTCACCCCTACAATACCCAACGCACGCAATCGCTTTGGTGATGCAAAGCCCCACATATTAAAGTCTTTCCATCGGTTCAAAACGACGTAAATCGGATAAGCGATAGCCACTGTAACTGCCAATAGCAATAATGATGGCCAAGACAATCAGCAATATTTCTGGAAACAAAAAGATGGTATCGGCAATGGTTTCATTACTCATCAATACATAAGCAAGTGACGCCGTTAATAAGCTCCCGACACTTTGCACAAAAACCTCATGCCCACCCTCTTCATCCCAAAGAATCGACATGCGCTCAATCGTCCAAGAAAGAATAATCATCGGAAAGAAAGTGACTTTTAAGCCCCAGTCCCAGCCCATTTTAAAACTTAAAATACCAATAGCCGCATAGATGATGATCACAAATACCAGTACCGAAGCAATTCTAGGCACTAAGAGCAAATTCAACCGACTCAGGTAAGAGCGCATAAATAGACCTACCCCAACAACCAAAATAAACAGCGCAATGCCTAAAACCAAGCTGGTCTGTAAAAATGACAAGGCGATTAATACAGGCATAAAGGTGCCCGAGGTTTGAATTCCGACCAAATTACGCAGAATAACAACAACCAAAGCCCCTAAAGGAATCAGCAGCAATAACTTAAAAGTATTCTGCTCGGCAATCGGCAAGCTATAAATTGAAAAATCGACCAAAGGATTGCTATCACGCTGCGCAGATGAAAGTGCCGTCGTGAACGCTGAGCGCTGATCTTTCAATGTCGAGAAACTGATGTGAGAGTTTCGCCCACCAAATACATCCAATAAAGGCTCATCACCCCGCTGCATTAAAATAGCCCGATCTCGGTTAACAAAATCAATCTCGATCGCATCAAATAATAACCATTCATTATTCACATAAACTTCAATAAAATGATGAATACTTTGCTTACGGCGCTTATCTTCCAATAACACGCCCTGAGCAAGCCGTAGATCAAACCCTTCCAATATCAGCAACTGTGCTAAGACCCAATGGCGACCAAAACCCTGAGAGTATTCATTTAACAGAACGTAGGTATTTTTATCCGCAACGCGGTTTAATGCATGACCAATGGATTTTATACGGTCTTTAATTTCAACGGCGGGTTCAACAGATGCTAATAAAGCCTTACCCGCTTTCACGGCGGCGGCTTCCCATAACAAAGATGCATTAGTATGCGTAGGCTGTACTATTTGCGGTTGATTGCCCGAAAAATAGGTTTGAGAACGAAGATAAATAGTTTGCTTACCAACAGCATTTTCAGTTGACCACATACCATAATCGAGGCCAGACTGCTTAATTATCTCGAATTTGTAGCCTGGTGAGAGGACCTCGTTGAATAATTCTTTACGATTAAGATTCTCATCAGGCAGGTTGAGCATTAGCCTCACATTAGAAGCCGTTGCCTCAAAGGTTATCTTGGTCTCTAAATTCCAAAGGGTCTCCTGCTCGTCACTGATTAGCGGAAAACCTAAGACTAAATGTTTATAGGTAACCGCACCAACGCCCAAAAAAATTAATAACACAACTAAAAACTGAATCTGACGGGCAGATGACATAACAAAAATCCATTGATTTGAACCCACTATGTGGTCATCGAGGTACGATTATTTATCGAGCATTAAAAACTTATTATTAATATCAATCCTGATATCCCCATAAAGGAAGTTACGCCCTATCAGCACAGGAAATTCAAATTTAGAGCGGTCAGTTAAACTCACTTCTATTTTTCTCTTGATCGACCCCATCGCCAAAGTCATTTTAATCACAGGACGTCTTACATTCTTTGCACCATGGCGCTTAATTAAAACATTTCTCGCAATGGGCTTAGAAAATATATGGGCTTCGCCAGAGCTGCGCTGAAGCACTTTAAATTTAACCCATGCTTTTCCATCACGTTCAAAAGGTTCTATCTCAAAAGCACCCAGAGACGTTGTTTCCGCACCGGTATCGACTCTGGCCTTTTGACGAATACCTTCAGGCAATATATCAACGTATTCAATCTGGCCAATCGTTTGCACTTCCGTTTTTGGCTTTGGCTTTGGCTTTGTGACCTCAGCCACAGGTTTATTGACCTCAACCGCGGGTTTATCTATTTTACCCGTGGGTACATCATTTTGATGTTGAACCGTTTCATCACCCGTGAGAACAGGATCACTTTTAGCCTCATTCGTATCAACCTTTGGATCAGTAGGCGTCATCGCAGATCCAACCTCGATAGGCTCATCATTCGACTTTTCTAAGGTTGATAAATTCACACAGGCGGTTAAAAAAACTACTGCTATCGAAAGCATGATAAAACGATGCTTCACATTAAATCCTCGCCTATTAAAATAGTCGTCACCTTACTGTTGTTCCTTGTTTTTTTCAACCACCGCTCATTCTCACGTAGACTTGCTTATCATTAACCCTTAAAATCCGCCCTCGCCACTGAGTAGTTATTAAAATCATCAACAATTTCACTAATAACATCACCACTCAGTCGACATCAATACCGCTTATCGGTCACCGGACCTATCAATTATTATGATAAACGACCAGCAGCAAAAGCTTGGCTTATTCTTTGCGCTAAGTGCTTTCATTATGTGGGGCGTAGCGCCAATGTACTTCAAGCAGCTTGCCTACATCGATGCGAAAGAGATATTGCTTCATCGTGTACTTTGGTCTGTGCTGTTTCTGATTATCGTCACGATCATGAGCAAGCAAATATCAAAAGTCATCGCCGTATTCAAACAACCTAAATTGCTTTTAATGTTGCTCTTAAGCACCCTATTATTAGGCGCAAACTGGGGCCTATTTATCTGGTCTGTGAATAATGGTCATATGTTAGATGCCAGCTTAGGGTATTACATAAACCCATTAATCAATGTGCTGCTAGGCTATTTTTTCTTACAAGAACGCTTAAGAAGACGTCAAGGCCTTGCGGTTGCATTAGCACTGACGGGGGTCATTATTCAACTGATTGCTTTTGGATCAATCCCTACCATTGCGCTCATCCTTGCTTCCTGCTTCGCTATCTATGGGTTTATTCATAAAAAAAGCCAAGTCGAGTCCTTGCCAGGCTTAATGATCGAGTCCACGCTGTTACTGCCAGCGGCTTTGCTATATTGGTTCTTCATGCCGACTAGCACAACATCAAACATGTTTAATAATGACCTATCAACCAACGGCTTAATTATTGGTTTAGGCATTGTCACAACCTTACCCTTACTGTGCTTCACTGCTGCGACCAAACGACTGTTGTATTCAACCATTGGTTTCATTCAATACATTGGGCCAACCTTGATGTTTATATTAGCCGTGATGCTGTATGACGAAGCATTGGAATTAAAAGACATCATTACTTTTAGCTGTATCTGGGCAGGGTTGATACTGTTCACATGGGATTCAATTCGATACTCGATAAAAGAGAACGGTTTACAAAAGGCCATGTTAAAAAATAGCGTCTAAGAGCTAAAATCCAAGGGCTAAAGACCGCCATTAAAAATTCTTGCCCATGTAAAAGTAGAACGCATCCGAATGGCTATCCGTTCTACCATAACCAAGCGCAACAGGCCCCAAAGATGTCTCTGTCCCTATGTAGGCTGAACTCGATAATATCAAATCTTGATGAGTGATCTCCTGCTCCTGCTGCCACACATTACCGGCCTCGGTGCTCACCCCAAAATACAGCGGGTATTGTTCTAAATTTAAAAAACTTCGCCCCAAGTCGAACTGATAAATAGCGGCCGCAAAGGCTTTTTTAGAGCCCCCCAGGGCATTTCTTTGGTACCCAGAGAGATTAAGAAATCCTCCTAAATAAGAGATATAGACACTCTCATTATCGTTTTTAGTAAATGCTTCAGAATAAGAGGCTTTAGCCACAAAAGCATGATTACCAAATTTAACGGCACCTTTCCAATTAACATCAACAACCAACGACATAATTAAATCACCCTTATCATTTTTTGTAATAACAGGATGATCATCAACCTTTTCATGTCGTAAGAAAGAACTGAGACTAAAATACACACCTTCGGTAGGAAAACTAATACTGTCTAGGTCATCAAAACCGAATTTCAAATAACTGCCGTAAGAAAAGTAGTTAATCGTGCCATTAAGAAAAACAGGATCATTAAATTCACCCAAGTCGGTCGTCAATCCCACCTCAACAAAACCTGGTTGGGTATAGTTATAACCAATACCTTGAGACAGAGAATGAAATTGCTGATCAATAGGAATTAACGGTGAATCTTCGACATACAAATCCCACTCAAATGAATGGAATTGATAACGACTGCTACTGTAAAAATCTCTTTTGCTATCCAGGGGCAAATAAAACTCCGTTTTAAATGATCGCTGGGTTCCCATCTGCAACTCTGATCGCCACTCGCCGCCATTTTTGGTCAAATCCGTCATGGTATAGGCAATATCAAAATTTAAATCTGAGTTATTATCTAAGTCATCTTCCCAAACAAGACCAAATTGAAGAAAGTTAGGCCCCCAGGATTTATCCTCGACGACGACCTGTAAAACCTTCTCACCCTTTTCTTGTGTCGTGAAAGCATCAACACGTTGAAATTTGTCGATAGAAAATAAGCGATCAACCGCATCATTCACAATTTTAGAATCAATAGGTTCGCCCGGCATTAACCCTAATCGATCTAGAATTAAAGCATCAGATACAAAGCTTTTTTTATTTAATTGAATCCGAGAAATCGGTTTTTCTATCTGCAAGTCAAGTGAATCACGACGTATTTTAATGTTATCTAAGTAGGCTTGGTAAGCGTCACTCTCTAAGCTTAAAAAAGAAAGACGAGCAGACTGCTCATTCGCGGCGATCTCTCCTCGCACATACGCTTCATGCGCAAAACTCCAGTCTGTTGTCGATAAACCTGTTATATCCGGAGTGATCAAAAAATCACTCGTTGATAGCATTTGTTTTTGCACCACCACATTACTATTGGTTAAAAAATCGGATAACTGAGCAATGACTGAAAATGTACTGGTTAGCTCCTCCATCGATTGCAGGCCATTACCAATATCAACAGCAATAACAATATCCGCGCCCATAGAGCGCACCACATCAATAGGCAAATTTTTGGTGATGCCTCCATCAACCAATAACAGCCCATCTACAAATTCGGGCGCCAAGGCACCAGGAACACTTGATGACGCCCGTATAGCGGCCATTAAGCTGCCTTTATCCATGATAACGGCTTTATAATTCGCTAAATCTGTCGCCACCGCTCGAAAAGGAATCGGCAGTTCATCAAAGCTCTCAAAGTTAGGTAAAACCCCTAAACCTTCGCGCAATAATTTTGTAGCTACCTGTCCGTATATCAAACCACCGGGCATTTTTAACTGGCTATTTTCCAAGCCCATCTCTAAGGGAATATTAAACTGATCGTATTGCTGCTTAACTCGCCACGGCAAGTCTTCTCTGGGAATTCGATCGGAGTAGCCTTTTTCCCAATCGGTTTCCAACATGATTTTTTGTATTTCATCTACCGACAAACCCGCCGCATACAGCCCACCAACGACCGAGCCAATACTGGTACCTGCAATATAGTCGACAGGAATTTTATGCTGTTCTAATACCCTTAATACACCAACATGCGCAGCACCTTTAGCGCCCCCACCCCCCAAGGCTAAGCCGATCTTAGGCCGAGCATCTACGATATCGGAAAAAAGAAGTGCGCCAATCAATAACGAGTAACAAAAGAGGATGCGCTGAATATTCAAAGTAACGCTTCACTCTGCAATTTTAGTTTAATATAAAGCGCAGAATAAGCATCGTTAGCGGCGTATTTAATCTGTTGCTCGGTGAGCTGGTGATTGGACCAATTTGATTGCTGAGCAGATTTAGAAAGCCTAGCACCTAATACCATAGCAACCGCGGCTTTGGCGCCGACTTGCTGTTTTTGCTGCGAAATAGGAATTAATTTTTTAGCTAAATCGCATGTATTTACCAGCTCAATCTTATATTTATCCCGAAACAGTTTTTTATCATCCTTTAAACCAAACCCCACTTTTTCTATGTTAGCACTGCCCAATATTGCCAACGCACAATCTAAACCGGGCTGAAAATGGGTAGGAAATAAATACGCATGAGAGAGTGTACTGAGTTGTATTAAATGAGGCCCTTGTGAGACCTCCCCTTTAATAAAAACAGGTTTACTTTCACTATCAAAACCTAAAACATCCGCGCCTAAAAGTGCACCTTTTGCCGCATCTAAAGCCACCTCATTATCAACAATAGACACCGCTGATAAATCAAGCCCCAAAAACAAAGGGAGTTCTCTAATCGCTTCTTTGCTCAATCGCTGATAGCTCATTTATTACTCACTTTGCTTCGAGATAGTTTGTTTTAAAATAGCTTACTTTAAATAATAAAACGTCTTTATGACACTTCGATATTTGAATCTTTGTCAGGGGTCTTATTCCCCCCCAATAATGGCCCCAAGCTTTCTTCAGCGGTAGTATAACCAAGATTAATTATTTCCGATGCACGATCAAAGTCAAAGGTTCCACAAGCATTACGAGCAATCTGAACAGTATAGTCAGGCGGATAAGCCGCCAGTTTCAGTCTAGCAATTGTACCCTGCATTGCATCAAATGCTTGATTGGCAATATCGTACGCGCTTAAATCGATAACCGAATCGGTTATGAGTGACGATTGGAACTTGCTAATATAGTGACCAATTTTTTCATGAAATATAGACGACTTTTTCTCTACTGGCTCAATCTTTTTAGGTTTCTTAGCTTCAGCAGGCCCCCCTAAATTCACCGCAATGGTAATATCCGTATGATCACCAAACGTAGGCGCAATAGGCACTGGATTTAATACACCACCATCAATTAAATCGACACCATTTATGGCAAACGGAGTAAAGAACATCGGTAAGGATATGGAGGCACGAATAGCATCAAACAAACTGCCTGTTTGCAGCCATACTTCCTTTTCGTTCGAAATATCCGCCGCAATGGCGGTATAAGAAATAGGCAACTCTTCAATTTTTTGATCGCCGACTAAGTTCACCAAGGTATCAATGATTTTGTCACCTTTGACGAGCCCATTTTTACGCCAAGAAATATCTAATAAAGAAATAATATCCAAACGTTTAACAGCACGTACCCACTGCTCAAACTCATCTAACTTACCCGCTGCATAAATACCACCAACCACAGCCCCCATAGAACAACCAGATATGGATTTTATTATATAACCATTTTCTTCTAACCAACGGATAATGCCAATATGGGCTAACCCGCGCGCGCCTCCAGATCCTAAAACCAGCGAGACTTCATTTTTTTCGTCAGACATTTGTACAACCTTTAACCACTTCTTGAATCAACAAAAACAACTCTAACCCTACCACATGAGCAAGTGATAACATCTGCCGTCTAATACTTTAACCTTAACTGCAGGCCCTTAATGTTACGCGTTTTATCCTTGTTCACAATACTATTACTATGCTTCCCCTCACATTCAGAAACAACCGTTTTTACAGAAAAAACCCTTAGCTTTGCAAAAGCGAAAAGACTTCTGGCTGATATCTACGAGGATAATCAAACCACTTTTTATTGCGGCTGCAACTATTCCAAGCAAGGCAAAAAACTTATACCTGATTTACCAAGCTGCGGCTATCAAGTCCGCAAACAAATCAAACGCGCTTCTCGAATAGAATGGGAACATGTCGTGCCCGCTTGGAATTTTGGCCACCAAATGCAGTGCTGGCAAAAAGGGGGTCGCAAAGCCTGTAAAAGAGATGAAAAATTCAAGAAGATGGAGGGTGACATGCATAATTTAGTACCCAGCATCGGTGAAGTGAATGGCGACCGTTCGAACTATCGTTTTAGTGATTGGAATGGAAGTCCAACGCAATACGGACAATGCGACATCATTGTCGACTTTAAAGGGCGTAAAGTTCAGCCGCCAATGCAGAGCAAAGGCCAGATTGCCCGTATCTATTTATACATGGCCGATCAATATTCATTAACACTATCGAAACAAGATACCCGGTTGTTCAATGCTTGGAATAAGCAGTATCCGACAACGCCTTGGGAGTGTAAAAAAAATCAACGAGTAAAAGCGCAGCAAGGCAATCTAAATCCTTTTATTACAGGCTGTTAGCTTTGGCAAAACCCTACAAAAATAGGCAGTATAAATACACCAAGTCCGATGAGCATACCTAGCAATCAGGCTTGGATACCGCTAAAATCGCCCCTCAAAATTACACGTTGTACAAAGTTGTGAATCAAATGAGTAGAAAGATTGAATTATTAGCCCCAGGCGGTGATGTTGAAGCCATTAAAGCCGCTATTGTTGCAGGTGCAAATGCTGTTTATTGTGGTCTCGATACCTTCAATGCTCGTAACAGAGCCTCTAATCTCTCTTTTGATGATCTAACGGGTATTCTACGCCTAGCGCATAAATACGATTGTGAGGTATTTTTAACCCTTAATGTCGTCATTCTTGAACAAGAACTGCCTACCATGTTCAAACTACTGAACAAACTGGTGAATAGCGGTATTGATGGCATCATCGTGCAAGATCTAGGCATGTTCAATCTGGTGAAAAAGTACTTCCCAACATTAGACATACACGCCTCGACGCAGTTGACGACACATAACGAAGGGCAATTGCATTTTTTAAACAAAATCGGCGCCTCTCGAGTCAATCTGTCACGTGAACTTAATTTAGGCGAAATTAAGTCCATGACTAAGCTGTCTCATGATTTAGGGATTTTGACTGAAGTATTTGTACACGGCGCTTTATGTATTGCCTTCTCTGGCCAGTGCTATTCAAGCTCCGTAAGTGTCGGTAATTCTGGCAACCGCGGGCGCTGCAGCCAAGCGTGTCGTGAAGAATACGAAGTTACCGCAACGGGGAATAAATACCCGCTCAACTTAAAAGATAACTCAGCCTACTTTGATTTACCGGAATTGGTCGAGGCTGGCGTTGATTCATTAAAAATCGAAGGTCGAATCAAAGGTGCTCACTACGTTTACACCGTTGTCGATACATGGCGCAAAGGCATCAATGAATTTATCGCCACAGGAAAACTCCTGCCGGACGAGTCGAACCTTCATAAAGTATTCAACCGCGACTTCACCAACTCGTTTTTGCAAGGCAACTTAACCAAGGATATGTTCATCGACAATCCTCGTGATTACAGTGTGCAACACGCGGTCAATAACGCGATAAACAAAAGTAGCGATACAATTTCAGTAGTTCAGATCCAAGAAGCAAAAGATGAACTGTACATTGATAAGAATGCACTCGGTGCCGAGTTAAGAGATAAAATTGAACATTTGAGCACGGCAAAACTGGCGCTTAAAATTGAATTCTCGGGGTCCGTTGGTACACCACTCAGCATCAAAGCGATTGTCGGCGCTGATACTCAATCTGAAAACAAGGATGCGTCAAAGAACAACGCTGAAGACGCTAAGATAATCACCCTTCAATCAGAATCAATACTGTCCTTAACGGGTAAAGCAGAGCTGGATGAGAAGACGCTGGCTAAACGCTTTAAGAGCTTTGATAATTCTGAATTTGTGCTTGAATATTCTTTCGCCGATTACGATTCTGGCTTAAGCATCCCATTCAAAGAGTTAACAGCGCTAAAGAATCAATTAGCGTTCTTACTGAATGATTCTGTTGAAGTAGTACCCAATGTCGAAGTGCCCGCCTTAGACAAGAGCCATTTGAATAAAAGCGATAAAAAGCACAGCCTATCGATTTTAATTGCTGATGAAAAAGATTTTCACCTTTGCGATTTAACCGACGCGGATGTGTACTTCAAAATACCGGAAAGTTTAAAAAAGAACTGCGACAAACATATCGATCTTTTAAAGGCCAACCCAAGACTCATTCCTTGGTTCCCTGCCGTATTAATCGGCAAAGATTATATCGAATCCGTTAGAATTCTTGAGCAGGTTAAACCTAAGCGCATCGTCACCAACAATACAGGCATCGCTTATAAAGCTTATGAAATGGGCATTGAATGGATTGCGGGACCACTGCTAAATACGACTAACTCTTATGCGCTTCTAACCTTAAAAGAAGAACTTAATTGCGCCGGCGCATTTATGTCTAATGAGATTAACCGTCTGCAGTTACGCAACGTTGTTCGCCCTGATAATTTCAAACTGTATTACAGTATCTATCACCCAATACTGATGATGACCAGCCGCCAGTGTTTCTTCCAGCCGACCGTAGGCTGTAAAAAGCCTAGCATTGAAGATGGCTGCATGTTGAAGTGTGAAAAAGCGACAACGATTAAAAGTGTTAGAGGGGTAAAATACTCTATTGATAAGCAAAAAGGCGGCTACCCAAGCATTTATAACGACGAACAGTTCTTAAACTTAGACGTAATAAATGACTTACCCGACTTATTCGATGAGTTCTTTATCGACCTTACCAATATTGGCTCTGGTGATACCGCAGTAGAAGATAAAGCAGGACTGCTTAAACATTTTGAGAGCCTACTTCAAGGCAAAGAAGAAGCCGCTAATCACTTAAGTGAAATGGTCACGCTTTCAACCAATGCTCAATACCGTCAAGGGCTATAACTGATTTTAGATGTTGCTTTAACGAGATAGCTTTCATAAACGTTATCTTGTTAAAGCAAAATACATTTCATATTCATCTTTCCTACCATGTCTTCAGAAAACCCGACCAAATAAAGTCCAATTCACAACCCTATGTTGGCATATACGCCACTCGCAAAAAATCCTACACACCACTAAACTGACTGTAAGAATCATAATTCAAGTAAAACAAAAACCTGATAGGAATACATGAGATGTCTCAAGCGGATGACAAGGCGTTAATCGAACGCTTCTACAGTGCTTTTAAGATTAAAGATTACGCAACAATGGCAGAATGCTATCACCCAGATGCGTATTTCCGTGATGAGGCGTTTGAACTGAAAGGCAAAGAAGTCGCCGCTATGTGGCATATGCTCTGCAAGCGTGGCAAAGACATGACCCTAGAGTATTCTGTAACGGAACAGGCAGGGAAAATAAGCGCCCACTGGGAGCCGAAATACAGCTTTAGCCAAACAGGACGCCTTGTTCACAATATCGTTGATGCTGAATTTGAATTTAAAGACGGTTTAATTATAAAACACATCGACCGCTTTGATTTCTGGCGCTGGAGCCGCCAAGCCTTAGGCCTTCCTGGATTAATATTAGGCTGGACACCTTTTTTACGTAATAAAGTTTCGACGATGGCAATGGCAAATTTGCAAAAATTCATAGAAAGTTAACATGCAACTCGCGCTATAATACGCAACACGACTTATCGCATGAAAACATTTCAAATATGAAGCTGCCTATTCTCTATTCATTACAACATTGCCCTTATGCTATGCGAGCTAGAATGGGATTATTAATGGCAAGGCAGCAAGTAATGCTGCGCGCCATTACTATGAAAAACAAACCTGAAGAGATGCTTAAAATATCTCCAAAGGGCACCGTCCCTGTATTGCTGCTGCCTGATAAAACAGTCATCGATGAAAGTTGGGATATTATGGTTTGGGCACTGCAACAAAATGACCCTGAAGATTTATTGCATAAAGATAATCCAGAAGATCTAGCTGAAATGCTTGAGCTGGTTAGACGAAACGATAAAGAGTTTAAACCGCAGCTAGAAATTTACAAAAAGTCAAAACGCTTTCGGACAGGCACAGAAACTGAAGAGCGTGAAAAGTGCGAAGTGTTTATTGCTGAATTAGAGCAGCGACTGTCATCAAGTGGTGCTTATACGCAAGGCAACGGCAATTTCATTGGCGACAAACCCGGTCTTATCGACTACGCATTAATCCCTTTTGTACGCCAGTTCTCACGCGTTAACAAAGCCTGGTTTAAACAAGCGCCTTACCCATTACTTCGATCTTGGATAGAGCAACACATGCAAACCCGCCTGTACGCCAAAGCGATGGAGAAATATCCGCTCTGGCTAGACGAATATAAAGAATGTATTTT
>CAWVSY010000009.1:0-79075 GCA_963933055.1 uncultured Oleispira sp. | reverse complement strand
CTAGTAATAACGATTCAATTCAAAAAACACTATTGGTTGCCATTTTATTGTGTTTAGTTTGTTCCATTATTGTTGCAGGTGCAGCGGTTTCTTTGAAACCTTTGCAAGTTGCTAATAAGCAGTTGGATAAAAACAAGAATATTTTGGCAGCAGCAGGCCTTCTCAAAGAAGGTGAATCTATTGAAGAGCAGTTTAAGCAGATTACGACGCGTATCGTTAACTTGGAAACAAGCACGTATGCAACGGATGCTGAGCTAGCTGAGATTAAAGCCGCAGGTTATAACCCGAAAGCGTTTAATCAGAAAAAATCTTCAAAAGATAGCGCATTATCTTCAAAGCTTGATCCAGCAAAAGATATTGCTAGCATTAAGCGTTTAGAGAAGTTTGCGGCAATCTATACTGTTGAAAAAGACGGCAACATTGAAACAATGGTGCTTCCTATTCATGGTTATGGTTTGTGGTCTACCTTGTATGGTTTTGTCGCTCTTGAAGGCGATCTTGAAACCATCGTAGGTTTGGGCTTTTACTCTCATGCTGAAACACCAGGTCTTGGTGGTGAGGTGGATAATCCATCTTGGAAAGCTCAGTGGGTTGGTAAAAAACTTTATAATACACAAGGTGAGTTAGCGATTCAGGTAGTTAAGGGCAAAGCAGCTCCTGGCGATGTGAACAGCGTTGATGGCTTATCAGGTGCAACTTTGACCAGTCGTGGTGTTTCTAACCTTGTTAATTTTTGGTTAGGCGATGACGCGTTTGGCAAGTTCTTATCAACTGCTAAAGCTGGGGGTGCTTAATGTCTCTTAAATCTGTCATTACTGAACCGGTTTTTTCCCAAAACCCGATTGCAGTACAAATCTTAGGTGTGTGTTCAGCGTTGGCTGTAACCACCAGTTTGCAAGTGACGATGGTAATGTGTATTGCATTAACCGCCGTTACGGCTTGTTCTAACTTTGGTATTGCGTTAATTCGTAATCACATTCCAAACAGCATTCGAATCATCGTGCAGATGATCATTATTGCGTCTTTGGTAATCGTGGTTGACCAAATTTTGAAAGCGTATGCTTATGAAATCAGTAAGCAGCTCTCGGTTTTCGTGGGTTTGATCATTACTAACTGTATCGTTATGGGGCGCGCAGAAGCGTACGCTATGAAGAACGGCCCAGTGATGAGCTTCTTCGATGGTATCGGTAACGGTCTTGGCTACTCAGTTGTTTTGATTGTGGTTGCGACGGTTCGTGAGTTGTTTGGTGCAGGTAACTTGTTTGGTTTTGAAGTTTTACCATTAATCACTAATGGTGGTTGGTATCAGTCAAACGGTCTGTTGTTATTGCCACCAAGTGCTTTCTTTATTATTGGTTTGTTCATCTGGGCATTACGTACCTGGAAAACTGAGCAAGTTGAGCAGGCAGACTTCAAAATTTTGCCAAATACAGTTAACTCGGAGCAGCACTAATGGAACATTATATTAGTTTGTTCATTAAAGCCGTTTTCGTAGAAAACATGGCTTTAGCGTTTTTCTTAGGTATGTGTACCTTTTTGGCGATTTCTAAGAAAATTCAAACGGCTATCGGTCTTGGTATTGCAGTGGTTGTTGTATTGGCGATTACTGTGCCAATCAATAACTTGATTTATACCTATGTACTAAAAGAAGGTGCTTGGGCTTGGATGGGTGCTGAATATGCATCAGTTGATTTAAGCTTTTTGGGTCTATTAACCTATATTGGTGTTATTGCCGCTATCGTACAAATCTTAGAAATGTTCTTAGATAAGTTCGTACCTGCACTTTATAACGCTTTGGGTGTTTTCCTACCTTTGATTACGGTGAACTGCGCAATTATGGGTGCATCTTTATTCATGGTAGAGCGTGATTATAACTTCGCTGAATCAACCGTTTACGGTATTGGTGCAGGTGTAGGTTGGGCATTAGCGATTACTGCACTTGCAGGCATTCGTGAAAAAATGAAATACAGCGACGTTCCAGCAGGACTTCAAGGCTTGGGCATTACCTTCTTTACGGTTGGTTTAATGTCTCTTGGCTTTATGTCGTTCTCTGGCGTCTCATTGTAAGGGAGCAATATTATGGATTTACAAACTTCCACGCTGATACTCGGCGTTGTGATGTTTACCGTTATCGTATTAGCTCTGGTTGCTGTGATCTTAAGCGCACGTGCCAAGCTGGTAAGTTCCGGCAATGTAAAAATTGTTATCAATGGTGAAAAAACGGTTGAAACGGAAGCGGGCGGTAAGCTATTGCAAACGCTTGCGGCCAACGAAGTATTCTTGTCATCTGCTTGTGGTGGTGGTGGTACGTGTGCTCAGTGTAAGTGTAAAGTGACTGATGGTGGTGGTTCTATGCTGCCAACAGAAGAATCGCACTTCACGAAAGGCGAAGCCCGTGAAGGCTGGCGCTTATCTTGCCAGGTTCCTGTTAAACAGGACATGGTAGTTGAAGTGCCAGAAGAAGTATTTGGCGTTAAGAAGTGGGAAACGATTGTTGAATCGAATCCTAACGTAGCAACCTTCATTAAAGAGCTGACCTTGCGTTTGCCTGAAGGTGAGATTGTTGACTTCCGCGCCGGTGGTTATGTTCAACTTGAGTGCCCTCCGTTTGAGATTAATTTCTCTGACTTCGATATTGAAGAGCAATATCGTGGTGACTGGGAACACTTTAAGTTCTTTGATCTTAAGACTGTATGTACTGAAGATACTATCCGTGCATATTCTATGGCGAACTACCCAGAAGAGCAGGGTGTAGTGAAGTTCAATATTCGTATTGCAACTCCACCTCCAGGCACGACCGGTATTAACCCAGGTATTATGTCTTCTTACGTATTCAACTTGAAGCCAGGCGACAAGGTGATGGTATACGGTCCATTTGGTGAATTCTTCGCGAAAGAAACCGATGCAGAGATGGTGTTCGTAGGTGGTGGTGCAGGTATGGCCCCAATGCGTTCACATATCTTTGATCAGCTTAAGCGCTTGAAGTCAGATCGTAAGATCAGCTTCTGGTACGGTGCTCGTTCTTTGAAAGAGTTATTCTACAAAGAAGATTATGATGGTTTGGCGGCTGAATTCCCTAATTTCGAATGGCATGTTGCAATGTCTGACCCACAACCAGAAGATAACTGGGAAGGTTTAACAGGTTTCATCCACAACGTATTGTTGGAAGAGTACTTGAAAGATCACCCAGCTCCTGAAGATTGTGAGTTCTACATGTGTGGACCCCCTATCATGAACCAATCGGTTATCGCTATGCTAGAAAGCATGGGTGTAGAACCTGAAAATATCATGTTAGATGACTTTGGTTGATTCTCTGTACCAGAGAATAATCCAGCTCTGGTAAAGCAGAGCTCAAAAAAAGCCGCATTAAAAGAGATTCTAATGCGGCTTTTTTGTGGGTGTTATATTGAGTTCGTGGCCTGAATTTTGGGGGCGTTAACGATTAAAAACAATCGTTAAACTTCGTAAACTGTTGTCGCTAAAAGTTGATGTATTGAGGCTGTCGATATAAATTAATAAGATCAAACAAGCAAGCAAGCAACCATACAACCTACAACATTGGTCCTTACCTATGTCTCAGCTCGAATACAGCAACAATAAGAGTGATTTATTCTGGAACCTGCAAGATGTTTCAAATAAAAGAGCGGGCCAAATATTAATCAAAACTCTGTGCAAATACATACCGACCTATTCTTCAGGGGCGCAGCAAATATATTCGGAAGGTCAATGCGAATTCACCTCGGTCGATCGTGTTGTTTTTTATCCGAATACTGAAGATTATACAAAAACGTTTAGCCGTATTCCGACCAACGCGATTAGAAATACTTCGATCCATTTATTTGCACACGCTAAGCAAGGATTAACTTTTTTACAGCAAAAGTCAGGGAAGCCTACAAGTACTTCTGGCTTCTCAAGCACATTGAATCAAATTCTTAGCAATATCGATAAAAAAGAAGGCTTTATCCCAATATTGCAAAAATCGAATGTTCAAGATACCGCGGATAAAAGACCTCTGCTTAAACTCAGTACGCTTGATGTTAAATCTTTAGAATCAGAATTTTCAAGTTTTGAAATTTCTACGATGTTGAATGAGCTTAAGAAAGGATTCATGGATTTAAACGCGCTCTAGCGCTAATTAGTTGAATTGAAATAATCTAAAATTAAGTTGTAATCTGCAATCAAAATGTCATATTGGTACTATAGTATTGGAATCTAATATTATCGTCCTCGTCGCAGGAAGCATATGAGGCTCTTAAAATACGAATAATAATAAAAAATAATCACGTTATTAAACGAGACGCAAAATATGATTAAAAATTCTACCAAGCTACTTGCGGCTGCGGGCACTTTATTAGTGTCTAGTATCACTTGGGCTGAAAGCTATGTTTATTTAACCAATAATACCAATCAAACACTTGATCTGACGATTAACCAGCATGGTTCTGCCTTGGTTAAAGGGGAGCATTGGAAGCAGCATGCAACCTCAGTTCCACCTCTTGGAACCGTTCGGTATTTAGAGACGAATCGAGATACTGGCATTACGTGGGGTAAAAGTTTCTATTTTGATACTACGGTGACGGCAGAAGATGGCAGTACTGCGGTATTGCAACAGAAACTCACCGGTACTTGGAATTTCAGTGAGATTTGGCACGGTACCCAGCAGTCTCCTTGGTACGATGATCGAAATATTCATTCGGTAAAGCAAGATTTTGCTGGTATTGAATCGACGATTGCTTTTAAAGCTGAAAGTGCCCGGGTGAATGGTGATGATTATTATTATGTAATTCATCCTAAAGAAGAGACCGCTACTCGTGGTGCCAATAATAACTTCAATGTATTGGCCTACAATGTTTGGGCATTATTGCCAGGCATCGTATCTAAAAGTGTTAGCGAACGTTTAAACCTATTAAAAGATAGATTGGATGGCTACGATGCCATTGTTTTTTCAGAGCTGTTTGATAATAGCCGCCGTAGTACCTTTCTTAATGCTTTAAAATCTGAATATCCTTACCAGACTCAAGTTGTAGACCGTTCGGGATCAATTGAAGATGGCGGTGTTTTAATTGTGAGTCGTTACCCGATTGAGGAGCAATCACAGATTGTTTTCAATGATTGTGATGCTGAAGATTGCATATCCGCTAAAGGGGTGATTTACGCCAAAATCAATAAAGGTGGAAACCCTTATCACGTTTTTGGTAGCCATACGCAAGCTTGGAACGCTGAAAAAAATCAGGCAACGCGTTTAAATCAATTTCACCAGATGCGCGATTTTATCGATGGGCGCTCGATCAGTTCAGATGAACCCGTCATTATTGCAGGGGATTTGAATGTTGATAAAATCAATTTCCCTCAAGAATATACTACCATGCTCAGTGTTTTGAATGCCGAAGAGCTGCCGCGCAACGGCGGTTATGCATATACCTATAACGGTTATGTAAATAACTGGACAGATGGCGCGCCTGAAAACTTAGATTATGTTTTATATTCTACGGCACACCTACAGCCTACGAGTTCTGAATCTAAAGTTTTAACGCCGCGCAGTATTCATGCTGATGTTTTTACTAAATACGATTTATCGGATCATTTTGCCATGGCGGGGAATTTGACGTTTGATACCCCAGCAGGAAATACTGAGGCGACCTTGGTTTATAAAGAATTGCGTGATGGCCGCTCTGGTAAGTGCTTAGATTTCGAAGGTGTGACGCCATCGAATGGTAAGCAGGCTTTGTTATGGTCTTGTGCCGATGTTGCATGGCAGAAGTGGGCCTTTGATCAAGCGAGCGGGTTGTTGCATAACCAAGCGAATCCTGAGTATTGCCTAGATAATATGGGGCAGCCTTATTCTGGCGGCGGCATTCATCTATGGCAGTGTGATGAAAATAATATTAACCAGCAGTGGGATTTTAATAATAGCCAGTTAGTGCCTCGTGCAAATAACGGTATCGCTGTTGATGCTTATGGTACGGATAATGGATCTCAAGTTGCGCTATGGTCAGTGCATAGTAGCAGCAATCAGCAGTGGTCTTGGGGTAACTAGTTTTTATAAGCGCCGACTGAATCGATTACGATATTCTGTCGGCGTTACCCCTGTTTTCTTTTTGAACAAACGGCGAAAAGAGCTCGCATCTTCATAGCCAATTTTGTTCATTATGGTATCAATATTGAAGTCACTTTCTTCTAGCATTTTTCTTGCACGCTCAATACGCACCGATTGAAGGTAAGTATTGGGTGGCATTCCTAACGCATTATTAAAACGCCTGATGAGGGTTCGCTGAGATACATTATGATGTTGGGCTAATCTTTCAATACTTAATGAATGTGTGCAATCTTCTTCGATGCTCGATTGAATAGCATTCACCATGTCATCTTGATGGGGTTTAGCAATGCGCATTAATGAATAGGACAATTGGCTATCTCGGCGATAATCAATCACAAATGCTTTTGCTGTTTGCGCTGCCGTTTCAAAATCGACGTTGCGTTCTATAATGTGCAAACCTAAATCGAACCAAGCAATGCCACCGCCAGCACAAAAAATATTGTCATCGCGGGTAATCAGTTGATCGGCTTGCAGGTTGACTTGAGGAAAGCGTTGCTTAAATTCTCTCGCGAACCCCCAGTGAGTTGTCGCCGATTTACCCTCTAAAATACCTGCTTCTGCTAATAAAAAATTCCCAGTGCAATTGCCTGCAATTGTCCATCCTGCTTTATTTGCTTTGATTAATAACTGAATCAGCTCTGGGTTGTTATCCAATGTCTGTTGGATGGGGCCGCCAATTGTCGGGACAATCAGAATGTTGCTTTCTTTTGCTTGGGGTGCCGCGCCAGGTTCTAGCTGTTTTGATAGGTCTTCAAAGCTGCGGTGGGCTGCGAGTTGTAAATTGTTGATGCAGCGAATGTGATTGCCTTGATGGCTAGCAAGCTGAACATTAAATGCCATGGCGGTGTCTTGTTGCTGTATTCGATTCCAAGTAATGCCCGCTAATGCAAAAAGATCGATGACGCCTGTGATGGCAGAGGCTAGGGCTTGTTCAAAGCCTAATACGTATATATTGATCATAACTGTCACTTTTGACTCTATTTGTGTCTATATTGACAATTCAAACTTGGATTAGCAAGTCTGATACTGGATCTAAGATTTCTCGTTAAGATTAAAGTGAAGGTAAGAATTGTGTCTAATTTAATGAATGCCAAAGATTTAGAATTTTTATTGTATGACGTTTTTCAAGCAGAGCAGCTAACGCAACTGCCGTTTTATCAAGATCATGATAAAGCTACCTTTGATGGGGTGATTACCACGGCAAAGAAAATTGCCAGCGATTACTTTTTGCCTCACAACGCAAAAGCGGATGCCAATGAACCTCAATTTGATGGCCAATCGGTAACCACCATTCCTGAAGTAAAAGAGGCTTGGCAGCATTATTCTCAGTCTGGTTTATTGGCGGCGCGCCATTGTTACGATGACGGTGGCATGCAATTACCTGCGATTATTAATACCGCGTGTGTCAGTTATTTCATGTCGGCTAATCCATCAACGTCTGGCTATCCATTTTTAACCAGTGCCGCGGCTAATTTAATTAATGCCTTTGCGATTGATGCGCATAAAAAGAAGTATTTACCGTCTATGTTCAGTGGCCGTTTTTCCGGCACGATGGCGATGACTGAGCCTGATGTGGGCTCTTCGTTAGGGGATTTAACAACGAAAGCAACGCCGCAAGACGATGGCAGTTATCGTATTAAAGGTCAGAAGATGTATATCTCTGGTGGTGATCAAGACATCACTGAAAACATTGTTCATTTAGTTTTGGCAAGAATAGAAGGCGCACCGCAAGGAGCTAAAGGCATTTCTTTATTTATTGTGCCGAAAATATTAACCCATGACGATGGCTCGTTAGGGGATGCTAATGACGTAAAACTGGTGGGTCTATTACACAAAATGGGCTACCGCGGAACAACCAGCACGGTATTGCAATTTGGCGATAATAACCAATGCCAAGGTTTCTTGATTGGTGAAGAAAACCAGGGTTTAAAGTACATGTTCAAAATGATGAACGAAGCACGTATTGGTGTCGGTACTGGGGCTGCGATGATTGGTTATCGTGGGTATTTGGAGTCGTTGGATTATGCCAAAAATCGTCCTCAAGGTCGTTCTGTCGCGAGTAAAGATCCGAATAGCAAACCGCTCAATATTATCGAGCATACCGATGTTAAGCGCATGTTGCTGGCGCAGAAATGTTTCGTAGAAGGTTCTTTGGCATTGTGTTTATTAGCCGCTCGTTTGGTGGATGAATCTGAAGTGGGGGGCGATGTTGATAGCGGTTTATTATTGGATTTATTAACCCCTGTGGTGAAGTCTTTTCCATCCTATTATGGTCCTAAAGCGAACGATTTAGCGATTCAGGTATTGGCGGGTGCGGGCTATACCAAGGATTATCCAGTTGAGCAGTGCTATCGTGATAACCGATTAAATCCAATTCATGAGGGTACTCATGGGATTCAGTCATTGGATTTATTGGGGCGTAAGTTATGGCTGCATAATGGCAAAGGTCAGCAGTTATTGTTGCAAAAAATTCAACATACTTTGACATCGGCTAAAGAGAAAGAACAGCTGACTGAGCTGGTTGCTGAGTATCAACGCTATCTCGATCTGTTTATCAAAACCACCATGTTGCTTGGCGGCGCATTACAGAAAGGGGAAGTTGAGAAAGGCTTGGCTAACTCGGCGGTGTATTTAGACATGATGGGCAAAATGGTGGTGGCTTGGTTATGGCTTGAAATGGCTGATAAGGCGATTGATCGCTTTCAGGGGTCAGAGACTGAGGATGATCAGACATTCCTTGCGGGTAAATTACAGTCTGCGCAGTACTTTATGCGCTGGGAGTTGCCAAAGATTAAGCACCAAGCTGATTTATTACAAGGTTTTGATGAAACGTGCATGACGATGAAAGCTGAGTGGTTCTAATCATTAGAAATTATAAATCGATGTGTTAAACGTTAGAAATTGCGAATTTGGAGTGAGAAATATGAGTGTGAATGAAAAATTAATAGTAGAAGTCAGTGATCACATTATGACGATTACGTTTAATCGCCCTGAAAAGTACAATCCACTAGACCCAGAAAGCTATTTTTTATTGGCTCAAGCCTTATATCGTTTACAGCATGACAATGAATTAAGAGTGGCGGTTATTCAGGCTAACGGTAAGCATTTTACCTCGGGTTTGGAATTGGATAAATGGGCACCTATTTTTGCGCAGGGAAAATTTCCTGAATTAACAGAAGGGCAGCTTGACCCTTATGGCATTGAAGGTGAGGTATTAACTAAGCCAGTGATTATGGCGGTGCAGGGATTGTGCTATACCTCGGGCTTAGAATTATTGCTTAATACCGATATTCGCATTGCGACGCCTGAAACGCGCTTTGCTCAGCTAGAAGTGCAGCGGGGTATCTATCCTTGTGGTGGGGGTACAGTGCGACTGCCGCGAGAAATTGGCTGGAGTAATGCTCAGCGTTATATTTTAACGGGCGAAGAGTTTTCTGCTCAGCAAGCGCTTGAATGGGGGATGGTGCAGGAGCTGGTTGAGCACGATAAATTGCATGAACATGCACGCTTACTGGCTAAGAAAATTGCCAAGGCTGCTCCATTGGGGGTTCAGGCAGCTTTGCGTTCTGCAAAAACCTGCCGCATGCATGGACAAGAGGCGGCTTTAAAAACGGTATTCAATGATTTGCCACGAGTAATGCAGAGTAAGGATGCGCAAGAGGGCGTACTTTCTTTCATGCAGCGGCGTGAGGCTGTCTTTACCGGCGAGTAAAATTCCTTATAAAATCAGCTTGTTTGCTGATAGCAGGCTAAACTTTTAGCGAGAAAATGATTTGAAGCAGTATTTAATTATGCGGAACAGATGTTCGCTGAATTAAAATCGGTTATCATGTATCCAAAGTTTACATGCTGTACAATAGAAGCATGATTTTTTAAGAGTTTTTAATATTAGGTTGTTTATGAGTCAAAATAATACAGAGCCAAAGCCACCGATTAACTGGGTGCCTGTGATCATGTTTTCTGTCACGACACTGGGGTTGCTGACGTTAGTGCCGTGGTATGGATTCGAATATGGATACAATACTTCAGCGTTTGTTGCGTTTGTTGTTATTACCTGGTTAACCGGGATGTCGATTACAGGGGGATATCACCGCCTGTGGTCGCACAATGCCTATGATGCACATCCCATTTTACGCGTCTGGTATGCCTTATGGGGCGCGGCGGCAATGCAGAATACGATTTTAGATTGGTGTTCTGGCCACCGAGTTCATCATCGTCATTGTGATGATGTTGATTTAGATCCTTATTCTGCTAAGCGAGGCTTGTGGTTTTCGCATATGGGTTGGATGTTGCGTAAGTACCCAAGCGGTAAGGTAAATTTTGATAACGTTAAAAACCTAATGAACGATCCTATTGTTATGTGGCAGTACAAGTACTATACGCCAATCACACTTGGTATGAACTTTGGTATTCCGATTGTTTTAGGGCTAATTTTTGGTGACGTTATCGGCATGATATTGCTGGCAGGTGTTGCCCGTATTGTGGTTGCTCACCACATCACATTCTTTATTAATTCAATCGCTCATAAGTGGGGCTCTCAGCCATACACCGATGAGAATACGGCGCGTGATAATACCTTTTTTGCTTTTTTAACCCATGGCGAGGGCTATCATAATTATCATCATATTTTCCAAACGGATTATCGTAATGGTATTCGCTGGTTTCATTGGGACCCAACGAAGTGGTTTATTAAAGCGTGTTCTTGGGTTGGTTTGACCAAGAATTTGAAAAAAGTACCGGATTTTAAAATTCAGCGTGCCAAAGTGAACATGCAATTTAAACGCGCTAATGAACAGCTAGAGAAGGCCAGTACGATTGACCAGTTCGCGGATAATATTGATCAGTGGAAGCTGACGTTAGAAAAAGAATACGATGATTTCAAGGTTCTATTGAATGAATGGACCGAGCTGCAAACTGAGAAATATCAGCAGACGTGTAAAACGCTGCAAGAGAAATGGCAGGGTGCGCCTATTCATGCTCGATTCAAAGAAATTGAAGAGGGCTTAAGATTGCAGAATGCACGCTTGCAGCAATTTAATGCTCAATTTTCATTCGCTAAAGCTTAAACGTTCGTAATAAACAAAGAAGCCTCTTTTATAGAGGTTTTTTTGTGCCTGATAAACAGTGACGTGGACTTCTTGGTATCACGCGACATTAGTGTCATTATCTAGATTCAGTGAAGGAGGAATAAGTTAAGGTTATGGCAAAGAAAACATCTTATAAAGTCGCTTTGTTATCAGGATTGGTATTTCCTGGTTTTGGTTATCTATCGGTTAAAATGTACCGCAAAGCCGCGATAATTATTATTCCTTCGATGATCTTTTTCGTGGGGTTAATACAGATCAGTATCATGAAAGGGAAGGCATTATTCGACTTATTGTTGGCGGGGAAAGTAGCCCCCGATGTACTTTCTATGCTGGAAGCCATGCAGGGAGTCTCTGGCCTTAATATGGGCTGGCAAGACTATGCAGGGTATGGTTTTATGCTGTGTTGGGGAATCAGTGTTTTTGATGGCATTCGCATGGCGAAAGCCGATAATTAAACTGATCGTTAAATCGATCGCTACCTTAAGGCATTAGCTTTGCGATAGTTGCCTTGGTAATCGAAAATTCGATCTTTAATGCGCCAATAATACTTTTGCTTTCTTGCGATGACAAAATCGGGAAATGGGAAATACGGCGCAAGTTTTAAGGCTTGTTGCACATTATTGATTTCAAGATTTTCTAACGCTAGCGTGCTCGTTAGATTGATTTTTAAGCGCTTGGCGAAAATATTATTAAATGCTTTTGCTTGAGTAGCTTTATTTAAATCAAATGATTCTGTTAATTCAGCACCTTCTTCATCGTGGTAAATAACTTTTAATTTTCCATTAGTATCTTCTAGGCTGATGCCTGAGCAGCGAATAACTTTTGCATCCTTAAGTTGCAGGGCCTTTTTTAACATGTCGTCGGGGTCGGTCAATATTTCTTTGCAATGAATGCAGGTGCGAGCGGCAATATCATTTTCTTCACCGCAGTGAGGACATTCTTTAAATACAAAGCGATATTCACATTGATGGCCGCTTGCGGTGTCTTCTATAAGCCCTTGGCAGCGTCGACCATAATGTTCTACTAGATGGCCTTCGTCATCGCAAATACCCCAAAAAATATTTGGAAATTCACAGCTTGGGCAAATAACTTGTACTGGTTGGCTTTGGCTATTGGGCTTTTTCTCGCCCACTTCGGGTTGATATAGATCGAAGTCATTACCGGTATAGTCAATGACTAGGCAGTCTTTTTTGCCTTCACTAAGGCGAAGTCCACGACCAATAATTTGCTGATACAAACTGACGGATTGGGTAGGGCGTAGAATGGCAATCATATCCACATGGGGGGCATCAAACCCCGTGGTTAATACTGAGACATTGACTAGATATTTTATGCGTTTTAACTTGAATGCTTTAATTAATTCGTCGCGTTCATGGTTATCCGTTGCGCCAGTAATTAAGGCGCTTTGCGGTGTCGGTAAGTAGCTAACAATTTCTTTAGCATGATTTACCGTTGCTGCAAAAATCATAATGCCTTGGCGAGTAGCCCCTAACTCGATCACTTGTTCAATAATACCTTGGGTGACTCTGTGGTGTTTACTGAGAAGGTCATTCACTTCTTTTGCATTGTAGTCACCGTTAGTTTTCTCTTTTAGGCTACTGAAATCATAATGTTCAATGGTTGCATCGACTAATTTAGGTTCGGTGAGGTATTGGCGTTTAATTAAATAACGCAGCGGAAGTTCATAGATGCAGTATTCGAATGGGCGCTTTAATTCGCTGCGCACAATGCCACGATAATGTTTGCGGTATATCCAGCCCATGCCTAAGCGGTAAGGTGTTGCGGTTAACCCTAATAGTTTTACTTCTGGGTTGATCGACATTAGGTATTGAATGATTTGTTGGTATTGATTGCTAGATTCTTTGTCGTCATCATCTAGATTAACTCGATGGCATTCATCAATAATAATGAGCGAGTAAGGCTCGGAAAAGTGTTCGAGATTCCGTGAGGCTGATTGAATGCTGGCAAAGGTCACTTGGTATTGAGTTTCTTTTTTCTTTAGGCCTGCAGAATAGATACCGGCTTTACTGCCATAGCTTTCAAATTTTTGGTGGTTTTGTTCAACCAGTTCTTTCACATGGGTTAATACTAAGATTTTACGTTGAGCCAAACGCGCAAGTTCGGCAATGACTAAACTTTTGCCTGAGCCAGTCGGTAATACGATGACAGCAGATTCATTCGTTTTGCGAAAGTGCTTTAACGTAGAGGTAACGGCTTCTTGTTGATAGTCTCGTAACTGATAATGTTCCACGCTTGCGCTAAAGCCTTTTAGTATTAAAATTGAATCTTAGAATTTGATGTTAGAAATAAGCTTGCGGATTTTACCATACTTCAAGAAAAAGTTGCTGAGCGCAGTCTTTAGAAACCCATAATGGGCTCAGCAATAGAGCAGATTTAAGACGCTTTTGTTTGATATAACGTGGTTTTATTTTTGCCACTTTTTTGGGCGTGCCTTAGTGCTTTTTCAGCCGCAATGGCCCATGTTTTATTATCCGCAAAATCAGCATGCATTTCGGCAACGCCGGAGCTGATAGTAAAATGAATGTTGGATTGTTCTGAATGAACCTCAGTTTCAGCAATTTCTTTACGCAGTCTTTCGGCCAAATTGATGGCGGATTTTGCATCGGTATCGACTAATAAAATGGCAAATTGATTACTCGAAATGCGACCAGAAATATCTGTTTCACGCACGGTTTGCTTCAGCACAGAGGATACGGTGCGTAATACGTCATCGCCTATTTGATGGGAGTATTGAGCATTCAATGTATCAAAATTATCGATTTCAAATAATACCAGCGTACTGGGTTTTTTTGACCGTGAGCAGCGCTTGAATTCTCGGCTAAATTCTTCTTGCCAAACGTTATTGTTTAACAGTTCTGTTAAGGGATCGGTCTTACTTAAATGATCAAGGTTGCTGGTGGCTTTGGTTAGATCTTCTCGGTTCATGGCGATATCGGTTACATCATAAATGATTAAACAGATATGCTTTACGCTGCCATCGATCGATTCTAATGGGATTATGCTGCTATTTTGGTACATGTGTGGAGCGCGACCGGTAATGGGGCGATAGTTTTTGAACTTAAACAAATAAGGACGCTGCTCCCATATGGTAAAGGTGCGTGTTTTAAGCTCGAATACAGGTTCGGCTTTTTGTCGAAACCAAGATTCTGGAATGTCAGAAAAAGATTCAAATAACGGCTTGTCGTGTACCTCATCGGGTCGTAAGCCGCTGTGGTTTTCCATAAAACCATTCCAAAGCTGTATTTTATATTCACGATCTAAAATCACTAAGCCAACATCAATATTTTGCAATACGTCCATTAGCCAGTGCATTTCAGTGAACTCTAAACTTTCATTGCTCATTCTTTTATAGCTGCCTTAGTCTAGTAGATAGTCGACTTGCTGATTAATTTTGGCGACGGAATCTTCAGTGAATAATAGGAGTAAGTCGCAATTAATGTTTAGGTTTTCTATCTCATAGTGAATTTCAATGGCCAGTGTTTGTGTCCACTGATGATTGCCTGATTTTACTAAGTCATCAATGTGGCAGTGCTGTCCTAAAACAACGGGGTGCCCTTGGTTAAAATGCAATTCAAGCTGTTCGCCAATACCATGTAAACAAGCACCAATGAGAACCGAGCTTACGTCCATTAACAGTTCTAATTCACCATGATGGTCAAGAGGTCCTTCGTATTTCATCAATTCAGCCAAGTCGGCAAAGCTGGCATTATTAAAGATGAGCAAGGCTTCCCCCGCGATTCCTGACCCAATAAATCCTTGGCAGACGGCTGAAACATCATCGCTCGTATTGGCGCCTGCCAGTGCCATATGAAGTTCACTTGCACTGATGATATTGATTTTGGGGATGGGCAGTATGACGTACACATTTAATAAGCGTGCTAGCCTATCGGCAGCTTGTCCCATCGCTACGTTGGTAATTTCTTGGTAGCAATCACGCTGGTCTTCAGATATTTCTACGGACATTAAAGCGGCTCCCATCTGTTATGTTCCTGATAAAATGCCGAACTCAGTCAGTATCTGAGTAGCTTTTATTTTATCGATGGGTTTTTTTACGAAGGCCATGGCACCAAGGTTTTTAACTCTTTCTTGAGCATCCGGTTGTATGTCACCTGATACGACAATAACCATGGCATTCAAGTCTTCTTTACGTATGACCTCTAGCACGCCGTAACCATCCATTTCTGGCATGGTTAAATCAAGGAAAACGACTTCTCCTTTGCCCTGACGAATAGCTTCAAGGCCTTCTAAGCCATTCGTCGCAAAGGTTACTTCAATATCCCACTCTTCAGGTAGGGCACGTTTCATTTGCTTGCGAGCGAAGCTTGAATCGTCACAAATTAAGACAGGAAGCGCCATAACGTAAGGTTACTCTTTTAATGTTACTGGCTTAAGTAAAGACCCTTAACATGAATCCCTCAAGCGTTTAAACGTTTGAATCGTTATGGATGTTGAGGCAGATATGACATTAAGGGTGACATCTAGGCTCTATCAGTTAAAATGCGCCACTTAAATTTAGCCCAGCACAGAGTTAGTCTTCATGATCTGCGAAATTTTACGTTCCGTTATTTTAAATAAAGTTAATCAACGCAAGACATCTGTATCGCATAAGCCTTTTACTTCTGCGGTAAGCCGACGCTTTAAAGTGGGCTTGAGAGATATTGATTTTAATATGCACATCAATAATGCTCGCTATATGGTGTTTATGGAGCGTGCTCGTTGGGATCATCCTGTGCAAACGGGTACCTGGGATGTCATGTTGAAGGAAAAATTAAACTTCATCGTGGCGGGTATCGAGATGGGTTATATTCGAGAGATTCGCTTTGGTAAAAAATTCGAAGTAGAGAGCCGTTACCTTGGCTGGGATGAGAAATACTTTTATTTGGAACAGCGCTTTGTTGTTGATGGCAAGATATCCGCTTATGGTTTGGTGAAAGCGGTCTTTTTACAGAAAGGGAAGAAGGCCGAGCCCGCGGATGTCGCACATCTTCTTGGCATTAGCCCTGCGTCTGATCCATTACCTGAGCATATCGATCTGTGGAAACGCATGAGCAATGCTAAGCGAGTTTATTCAACACCTGCGGCGTAGATGTTATAAGGTTTAGCTGTTATTTAAAGGTTTAGCCGCTATTGATATAGCGGCTTCAAGTTTTCTTTGTCTGATGTATTCTTAGGTTTTCTCTTTTTTATCGCTTGGCTTAAGCTGTTCCAAACAACCTGTCCATTGAATGCGCTATTTTTTTGCGCTTGGTAAAGGTAGCTATCGAGTTCCCGAATGGCATTGGTGAGGGCGATATCGTTCAATATTTCACTCACCTGTTCTAGATTGCTTGTTTGATACTCTTCTTGAGCCCAATTTTTGAGGTGCTGACGTATGCTGTCGGCATCATTATCCTGACACGCTTTCTTTAGATGCTTTAAGTGCTGGCTAGGCTTGGTCATTTCCCGTTGAGCGGCTTTTTTAGGTACTTTATCTCGCCATAATAAAAATGCGGTAACGGCATTGCTAATCAGTAATAACAGGGTAGTAATAATCCACAGTCCTGACGAGTTGTCGGCGACAGCAGTATTCGGCAGTTGTGCCGCGGGAGGTATTTGAGTAACTTGGCTGCTTGCAGTGTTACTTGTGATGGCCGCTTCAGCGACGTCAATGGTTTGTGCCGGCAATATTGCATACTCGAGTGTGTTCTTGGTCAGATTCCACCAAGGGATGCGCACTTCAGGAATCACAAAGCGACCACTTTGGGTAGGCACGATGGCTAATGACTGCTGCGCTGAGCCTTGAATGCCTTGGTTATCTGATTGGTCATTGTATTCAGATTGATCGGGATAATATTTAAGACCATCAACAATAGGCAGGGCAATGCTAGGCAATTGGCTGCCAGATAAGCCGTGGGCTTTTATTAGGATGGTGCGGGTCACGGGCTCGCCGACTTGCCACTCATTATTGGGTTTACTCCAGCGGTCTTCCACAACCACTTCGTTGCTGGGTAACCAAGGTGCTTGTGGATAGCTAGCAGGTCTTGTTTTTACTTCGATGCGAGTTGGCTTTGCAATAACCGATACGGGTCTTCCACGGCTCCAGCGATTATAAGAATTCACGACGTTGGCGCTGAATTTTTGCCCAGGAATCACCAGCTCACCACTTTCTTCGGCAAAGATTGCATAGCGGCGCTCATAAACCCCCATGCGTTGTCCGCTGACGGTTGTTGTGTATTGACGCACTTCTCCTAAAGGAATGACCAAGGCGTCAGTTACTTTTAATTCTGAGAGCGTTGCGTCTTCATGATTGACGGTATAATACAGCTTTTCGGTATATAAAATTTGCCCTTGGACGTATGTACTTTTAGTATCGATGTCGATATCAAAGAAAAACTCTTTAGCGATTTGTTCTTTGACTGAGTCGGGTAGGGTATTGACCGATACTTTGATTTTTTGACTTTTTTGTCCTTTAAATTCAATCTCGGGAATGATTAATTTTCCAGTTTTTAATGGCGACAGTAACAGTGTCCATTCGGTGTATGAAACGGTTTTACCATTCATTGAGCGAAATTGATTCGAGCGCTGTTGATTGATTATGCGAAAGTCTTTTTTCAACTCGGTTAAATCAGGCTGCCCAAAACCTACTTGTTCGTCATAGCGTAAAAATAAACGAAAGCTGTCATTTTCGGTAATTTCTTTTCGATCGACATTGGCCGTTAGCGTTGCAGCGCTTGCGTTACTGACAATAGCCAACAATCCCATTGTTGTGATAATAGAAAAAAGTAAGGATGTTAGCGTACTTCTTAGTCTAAGACGTTTTACCATGTGACTTCTCCTTCGTCTTGATGTTCACGTTGTTTGTATTGATATAAAAATTTTCGTTTTAACAAGCCACCTGGATCATCGGGGATGCGGTTTAGCCATTGTTCTAATGCTTGTTTTTCTTCTGTTGATAATTCATCGGTCGGCTTTGTTATTGGTTTCTGTTCTTGTTGCTCGCCTTGCTCATTTTCGTCTGCTGCTGTTTCTTGAGCGTCTTTCTCTTGAACGTCTTTTTCTTCAGATTGTTGCTCATCTGATGGCTGCTTATCAGACGCTGATTCATCTGAATCTTGCTCATTTTTTTTCTGCTCAGATTTTTCTTGCTCAGATTTTTCTTGCTCAGAGTCGCTTTGCTGATCTGAATCACTATTACCATCAGACTTTTCATCATTAGTATCTTGATCTTTCTGATCGTCGCTATCGTTTTGATCTTGCTGCTCTTGTTTTTCTTTTTCTTGTTGCTCTAATAGTTGTTCAATAAGGTCTTTATTAAACTCAGCATCTTCAAATTCAGTATTTAATGCCAATGCTTGTTCGTAGGCTTTAATGGCCTTTTTAAGTTCGCCACTTTGAGCGAGAGCGTTGGCGCGATTAAAATAATTTTCAGCTTGTTGATCTGCTGATGCTTCTGGGTCAATAGTGAAATGTTCCGCTGCTTTTCCATATTCTCCCGCGCGGTAATAGCTACTGGCTTTCCAATTAGAATCTTCAAACAGTTCCGCCGCTTTTGCTGGGTCTTGCTCGAATACTTTTTGTCCTTGCTGGTCTTTTGTCTGCCAAGCATCATCCCAAACGTCGGCATAGCTATTGTCAGGTTGGAGAAAAATAATAAAGACTAAAGAAAGCATCCAGCCACGGCGAAATGACAAGGCCGCAATAATCACAATAATCAAAATGAGCCAATAACCTTGGTCCGCCCAAAGATCGAATTGGCGCTCGAGTATCTTATTATTGCTGTGAGTATCATTTTCATAAATACCGTTAATGTTTAATAAATACTGCCAGTCGCGATCATCAAAACTCATTTGATGCCAGCGAATGTCTAGTTCACTAGCGAGTAATTTGATGGTGCTAAGATCCAGTTTTGGTAAGACAATGTTGCCCGCTTGGTCGCGTTTAAAACCTTCGCCTTGCATAGCAATAGGGGCACCTTGTTCGGTTCCTAAGGTGAGTACAGAAAGTTGCTGCTGGTCACGGCCTAAGGCTTTTTTAATGCGCTGAATGTCTTTTTTCTGAATGCCGTCGGTTACCAGCAAATAATTTGCTTGAGATATTCCTGCATCTTTAATTAATTTTTTGGCGAGTAATAGCGCTTTATCGGGTCGGCTGCCCATGGCTGGCATGATGAAAGGAGAGAGGGCAGGAACCAAATTTATAGCCGTATCGGTATCATCGGTTAGTGGTGTTACGGTATAAGCGTCGCCTGCATAAACCACTAATGCGGTTAAGCCTTCGGTGCGTTGCTTAAGAATATCAATCACTTTTTGCTGCGCACGGGTTGCTCGATCTGGGCTGACATCTTGTGCGGCCATTGATAGCGACATATCTAATACGATCACAAGAGCATCGTCTTTCTTTTGCACGGGCTGGGGCAGCTGCTGCCACGTTGGGCCTGTTAATGCAATGCAGGTAATGATCCAGGCAAATAGAATAAACCACAGCGGCCAGCGCGATTGCTCGCTGGGCATTTGGTCTAATACGTGAGGCATCAGTGCTTTGTCGATGATGCCATGCCAGCGAGCAGAGGCGAGTCGGCGCTTTAATAAAAAAGAAAATAAAATAATGGCAGGTATTAACGCAAGCAGCCAAGCCGGACGCAGTAAATGAAATTGAGAGAAGAATAATTCCATGGTTATAATTTTCTCGTTTTAGTTTTTACGAAATGGTTTAAATGGCGAAATAATCCAATGGCTTGCAGTGCCATTAAAAAACTGATCAGTAGGGCAGCGGCGAGTGGCCAAAAATAGACGTTAATTTGCGGTCGAAAAATTTCAGGATCTTTCTCTGTTGGCTCTAATTGATCAATCATGTCGTATATTTGTTCTAATTCTTCGCTGTCTCTGGCACGGAAATAATGGCCGCCCGTAATTTCAGCTATTTGTTGTAAGCTTTTTTCATCCAAGTCGCGCGATGGATTAACTTGTCGACTGCCAAAGAAACTCGATACTTTCATTGAGTCTGCTCCTAGGCCGATGGTGTAAATTTTTACATGGCTTTGTTGTGCCAGTTCCGCGGCTTTTAATGGCTCGACTTCTCCTGCGGTATTTGCGCCATCAGTTAATAAAATAACAACGCGGCTTTGCTCAGGGTGTGATTGAAGGCGCTTAATCGTTAGGCCAATGGCATCACCAATGGCGGTTTGCTTTCCTGCAAGCCCGATTTGAGCTTCGTTCATTAATGTTTGAACTGTTTGCCAATCAAAGGTTAAAGGCGATTGTAAATACGCTTGGCTGCCAAATAAAACCAAACCAATGCGATCACCTTGGCGCTCACTAATAAAATCGTTGAGGACATTCTTAACGGTAGAAAGACGATTGACGGGACGACCTTTTAGCTGCATGTCTTCAATCGCCATGCTGCCTGATAAATCGATGGCAAGCATTAGGTCGCGTCCGGATGTCGGCAATTCAACGGTTTCCCCTAGAATGTGTGGGCGAGCCAGAGCCGTTAATAGTGCAAGCCAAAGCAGCGTCGGCAATATTAATGTCGGCCAAGTATTTTCCGTTTTAATGTGCGCGCTATTGGTGGATGTTTCCCATAGCGATAGGCTGGGCACTTTAAGCGCGGCTTCTTGGCGTTTTACTTTGGGCAGTATCCAAAATATAAGCAAAGGAAGTGGTAATAGATAAAAAGCCCAAGGCCAATGCCAATCAATCATGTGAGCCTCCATTATGTGTAGTGTCTGGCACCCAGAACGATTCTCTTTGTTGAATGGGTTTGTTGTTTTTTAACCAATTGATGCAAGCAGAATACAAGGCATGAGCATCGTATTCGCAGTGTTGTTGATACACCCCTTGGCTAATGGCGTTAGCTAAGTCATCTTTAAAAAAGGTTTTTGGGCTGCGTCGATTTAAAAAACTCAACCAAATCTTGCCTGATAGGCCTGCGGCATGTGGATATTTTTCTAAGCAATAGCGTTTGAGTACTTGATTGCTTTGTTGCAAAAAAACTTGCTTGTCTTTGTGCTCTTTAAAATCGTTGTATTGACGTTTGAGTAGCCATAATGCAGCTTTTTTTGTTTGGTTTTTTTTACGATCTTGCTGCCAGAAAATGATGCCAGCAATGATCGCCAATATAAAAAAGGCAAGTAATAGCCACCAACCTATCGCCATTGGCCATTCAGGAATTGGATTGGGTAAATGTATGTCTTTGAGTTGTGACAAATCTGGTGCTGGGTTTTGCATTGTTAACGGCCCTTATCTTATAGCAACTTGTTCATCGCCGTTTGGCTTAAACCTAAGCCGGAGCGTAAGTCGGATATGACGTCCCCTTTGGCTTGCAAATTGATCAGCGGAATGCCGAGTTTTAATGTTTTTTGTTTTAACTCTTGTATGCGCTGCTGGAATGCTTGCTGATGTGCAATGCCTTGAGACTTTGAATAACATTCTAATTGCATGCGCTGCTGACCATCGGTGAGTGGGTAGCTGCCCAGTGGTAATATATTTTCTTCAAAGGCATCAAATATATTCAGTGCTACCACATCGTTACTTTTACTGATTTTATGCAGTTGACGTTCGCAGTCTTGATCAAAGCCTTGCCAGTCTGAAATAAAATAAACGGTGCTGCCTGGGCGAGTTATTTGACGCACATGGCGACACATTTCTGCTAAGCGGCTGCTCGGCTTCGTGGTGTTTATGGGCGTTTGTTGTTGATTGAACTCAGCCAGTTCATGCAGCACATGCATCACTTGTTTACGACCTGGCTTTGGGCGGATGTCTATTTCGCGATCATTATCAAATAATAACGCACCAATACGGTCGCCATTATTTAAGGCAGACCATGCAAATAAACTAGCAATGTCGGCTGCCAGAACTGATTTAAACGCATATTGGGTTCCGAAGAACATGCTTGAGCGCAAATCACATACGATCATGATGGGACGTTCACGTTCTTCACGGAAAACTTTGATATGAGGCTTTTGATTGCGTGCGGTTACTCGCCAATCCATTGCCCGAATATCATCACCTGGTTGATAGCTACGAACTTCCGAAAAGTCGACGCCACGCCCTCGTAAATTAGAGGTGTGTATCCCCGCTAATTCGTTAAGAACCTTCTTTTGCTTATGAATAGGCAAAAGATTGGCGAGTTTGCGCATGGTTACCAAGTTATCGGTTGTAATCTCAGCCCCGGTTGATAACCCTTGAGGCTGATTTTTTGTGCTTGTCTGCGTACGAGCCTGTGCCATTATCCTTATCCTTTTAAATATCAGCGCTTAGGATAAAGGGACGCGACGGATTAATTCATTAATGACTTTATCTGTCGTCATGCCGCTGGCTTCTGCTTCGAAGCTTAATAATATACGGTGGCGTAAAACGTCGTGAGCAATGGCTTGAACATCATCTGGGCTCACAAAATCACGGTCGTTTAGCCATGCATGAGCACGAGCGCAGCGCTCTAAAGCAATGGTGCCACGAGGGCTTGCGCCATAATCAATCCAGTTCGCAATGTCTTCACCATAATGCTTAGGCTCGCGCGTAGCCATTACCAATTGAACGATGTACTTTTCGACAGATTCGCTTAAATGCAAATTAAGGGTTTCTTGGCGTGCGGCAAAGATATCTGCTTGAGTCATGGTTTCACCCATTTCAGGTGCTTGATCCATGGCTTCGCCACGAACTAAACGTAGGATTTTTTGCTCCGCTTCGGCATCGGGGTAACCAATGACGACATGCATCAAAAAACGGTCGAGCTGTGCTTCCGGTAACGGGTAGGTGCCTTCTTGTTCAATTGGGTTTTGAGTCGCCATGACTAAAAATAATTTTTCGAGAGGCATTGTATTGCCCCCTACGGAAACTTGACGCTCAGCCATGGCTTCTAATAAAGCACTTTGTACTTTTGCTGGGGCGCGGTTGATTTCATCCGCTAAAATTAAGTTGTGAAAAATAGGACCTTGTTGGAATTTAAAGGTGCCTTCTTCTGGACGGTAAATTTCAGTACCCGTTATATCGCCAGGTAATAAATCAGGGGTGAATTGTATGCGTTTGAAATCCCCTTCAATGTGGTCGGCCAAAGCATTAATCGCTTTGGTTTTTGCAAGACCCGGTGCGCCTTCTACTAATAAGTGGCCATCGGCCAGTAATGCGATCAATAAACGGTCAATTAGATGGTGTTGGCCAATAATATTGGCGCTCAATGCTTGTTTTAGCTGTTTGAATCCCTGCTGCATCTTGCTACTCACTCTCTATTCGGTGTAATTATTTGATTTAATAAGGATTTTATTGAATGAAGCGCTTACGTCAATGCTTAAGATGAGCAATTTCAGGAAAAGTTCTTAGCCTCACACTACTTTACACAGCTTTGGAGGAGCCCGTGTGATAATTTGTCTAAATAGTTAATAGACTTTTTATAAGTTAGGACAAATGTTATTAGAAAAAATTGGTCTAATATATAAAGTAAGGAACATTCTATATCAATGAGTAGGAACTGCTGAGTATGAGCCAGAGCAAAACAAAAACTAAGCCAGATTTAACCGCACTGTATCGCTTGATTGATGAAAGAAATGAAAAGGGGCAAGCGGAGCGAATTAAATTATTTGCCAAGCTTTATTATGCCGATGCTCCGGTTGATGATTTAAATGCTCGTAATCCTGAAGATCTGTATGGTGCGACAGTATCGTGTTGGCTATTTATTCAAAAGAACAACATTGAACAGCCGAAGGTTCGCGTCTTTAATCCAGATTTTGAAACCCATGGTTGGCAATCGACGCATACCGTTATTGAAGTGCTAGCAAAGGAAATGCCTTTTTTAATTGACTCTGTTCGCCTTGAAATTAATCGCCGTCAGATATCCATTCATTCGATTAATGCTTGTGTGGCGCACCTAGAGCGTGATGCCCAGCATAAGAAGAAGACCAGCTCTCCTATATTTGAGTCTTCTGAAAATAGCCAAGCCGAAGCCATTATTTACATGGAAGTGGATCGACATACTGACGCCGACATGCTGGATGACTTATCAAATACCTTGGTAGGTATTTTGAATGAGGTTTCGCATTGCGTTGAAGATTTTCCTAAGCTGACCGAAAAGGTGGAAAAAATTGCTGAGGAATTGACCCATTTACCCTGTGATAAACCGAAGAAAGAAATTAAAGAAGCTCAAGATTTTCTATCTTGGTTGAATAATAGGCATTTCACCTTTTTAGGTTGCGATGAATTCACGATTGAAAAAGAAGGTGATAAAACCTTTCTTGTGCGTGATGAAAGCTTTGATTTGGGCATTTTTCGCTTTAATAACGTCTCCAAGAATCGCAGTGTTTTAGAAGAATTACCCGCAGAAATACAAGGCTTTGTTTTAAACTCAGAGATTGTTAATTTCTTTAAATCGGGCAACCGCAGTCGGGTTCATCGACCTGCTTATCCTGATTACATTGTCATTAAACGATTTAACGATAAAGGCGAAGTCATTGGTGGCATTCGCTTTATGGGGCTTTATACGTCCATTGTCTATATCGAAAGCCCTGACAATATTCCTTTAATACGTCAGAAGTTACGCCAAGTACGTAAGTTCGCTAGCTTTGGCAAAGGCAGCCATAGCGAAAAAGAGATGAATCGAATTTTAGAATCTTATCCTCGTGATGAGTTGATTCAATCCAGTTCTGAGCAAGTCTATAAAACCGTCTTGGGTATTTTGAATATTCAAGAGCGTCGTCAAACCCGTGCTTTTTTACGCAAAGGAACCTACGGCAAATTTTTGTATTGCATGGTTTATACCCCAAGGGATATTTACAATACTGAGCTGCGAACCAAGATTCAGCGCGTTTTAGAGGAAGCCTGCGATCCTGATTTTGTTGAATTCAATACCAGTTTTTCTGAGTCTATTTTAGCGCGAACCCATTTTGTTTTACGGTTAAAAAATAATGACAGCTGCGAGGTTGATCATGACGAAATAGAACGAAAAATTCAGCTCGTTGCGCGCAGTTGGGGGGATGATTTGCATGCTTCACTGTTAGAGCAGGTAGGTGAAGAAAAAGGCAATCGTTATCACCAGATGTATCGCGATGCTTTTCCTGCTGGCTATCGTGAAGATTTTGGCTCGAGAACCGCGGTGGCGGACATTCAGCATATTGAAGATTTAAGAGCAAACCCTGAGAAGGGCATTGCGATGAGTTTTTATCGTGAGCTGGAAGAGGGAGCGAACCAGTTACGCTTTAAATTATTCAATATTGATCATGTTCTGCCCTTATCTGATGTATTGCCTATTTTAGAAAACCTAGGTTTGCGGGTGATTGGTGAGCATCCTTATGGGCTGCAGTTTGCTGATGGGGGTCGAGTTTGGATTCATAATTTTTTATTGGAATATACGTTAGCCGAACGCATTGATATGCAGACGGTTAAAGGCTTATTCCAAGATACCTTCAAAAATATATGGCATGAGAATGCTGAAAGTGATGCTTTTAATAAATTAGTATTGGGTTCTGAAATTGGCTGGCGTCAAATTGCTATGTTGCGTGGTTATGCGCGCTATATGAAGCAAATACGATTCGGCATCAGTGAATTTTCTATTGCAGCGACTTTATGTCGTTATATTGATATTAGCCGATTGCTGGTAAGGGCTTTCGAGGTGCGATTTGGTTTGCATCCTGATTGGACGTTAGAGCATCGCAGTATTGCTTTTTCTCAAGTCGAAAAAGAAATTCTGGAAGCGCTCGATGGGGTCGAACAGCTAAATGAAGATCGCATTGTTCGTCGTTATTTAGAGCTGATTAAGGCAACCCTACGAACTAATTTCTATCAGTGCAATGGTGATGGCTGTGCGAAAGATTACATCTCGTTCAAAATGAACCCGCATCAAATTAGTGATATGCCTTTGCCAAGGCCGATGTTTGAGATTTTTGTGTATTCGCCAAAAGTTGAAGGTGTTCACCTACGAGGGGGCAAGGTAGCGCGAGGTGGTTTGCGCTGGTCAGATCGTGGTGAAGATTTCCGTACGGAAGTATTGGGTTTGGTCAAGGCGCAGCAGGTTAAAAATGCCGTTATCGTTCCGGTAGGGGCTAAAGGTGGTTTTGTTGCTAAGAACTTGAAACCTGAAATGTCTCGTGATGAATGGCTAGAAGAAGGCATTGCTTGTTATAAAACCTTCATTAGTTCATTGCTGGATGTCACGGACAACTTGGTTGATGGAAAAGTCGTACCGCCTTTAGAGGTTGTTCGACATGATGACGATGACGTGTATTTGGTGGTCGCAGCCGACAAAGGAACGGCAACCTTTTCTGATATCTCGAATGGCATCGCAGTTGAGCGCGGCTTCTGGTTAGGGGATGCTTTTGCGTCCGGTGGCTCTATTGGTTATGACCACAAGAAAATGGGTATCACAGCTCGCGGTGCTTGGGTCTCCGTGCAGCGTCATTTCCGAGAGAAAGGCCTGAATGTTCAAGAGGAAGATTTCACGGTAGTCGGTATTGGTGATATGGCGGGGGATGTTTTTGGTAACGGTATGCTGTTATCGGAGCACATTCAATTAACGGCTGCGTTTAACCATATGCATATCTTTATCGATCCTAACCCTGATGCCGCGACAAGTTTTGTTGAGCGTAAGCGCTTATTTGAATTGCCTCGTTCCACTTGGGATGATTACAACAAATCTCTGATTTCTAAAGGCGGGGCTGTTTTTTCGCGCAGTGCTAAATCTATTAGGATTAGCCCTGAAATGAAGCGTCGTTTTGACATTCAACAAGATGTGCTAGCCCCGAATGATTTGATTAAGGCCTTATTGTTAGCCCCTGTGGATTTGATTTGGAATGGTGGCATCGGAACGTACATTAAAGGTAAGAACGAAACTCATGCCAATGTGGGTGATAAAGCGACGGATGCGGTGAGAATTAATGGCAACCAAGTGCGAGCGAAAGTGGTTGGGGAAGGCGGTAACTTAGGGATGACGCAGCTTGGGCGAATTGATTATGCGCTTGCTGGTGGTTCTTCTTATACAGACTTTATTGATAATGCCGGGGGAGTAGACTGCTCAGACCATGAAGTGAATATTAAAATTATGTTGAATGAGATTGTCGCCTCTGGTGATATGACACCCAAGCAGCGTAATCAATTATTTATGCAAATGACCGATGCTGTTTCGGCCTTGGTATTAAATAATAATTATCGACAGACTCAAGCAATTGCATTGGCGCATCATGAATGCAAAGAACGCATGGATGAGTATGTTAATTTAATTCATGATTTCGAAGAGTCGGGCAAATTAAATCGAGCGCTGGAGTATTTACCGGATGAAGAAACCATTGCTGAGCGTAAATCTACTGGCAAAGGTTTAACTAAGCCCGAGCTGTCGATTTTAATTTCTTACGCTAAAGCCGATTTGAAAGAACGCTTAAATTTAGAAGCCATAAGTCTAGATCCTTATTTGAGCAAAATTGTTGAAACCGCGTTCCCGCAGAAATTGGTGGATGATTATAATGGCCCTGTAATGAACCATAAATTGCGTTCTGAAATTGTGGCAACGCAACTGGCGAACGATTTAGTTAATCATATGGGCATTACGTTTGTTAATCGCTTAGCGGAATCAACGGGGGCAACGGTTGTTGAGGTTGCCCGTGCGTATGTGGCCGCGCGCGATGTATTTGGCTTACATGATTTGTGGGCTAAAATTGAAGCGCTGGATTATCAGATTCCTGCCAAAGTTCAGGCCGATATGATGAGCCGTTTGATGCGTTTGGTGCGCCGAGCGAGTCGCTGGTTCTTGCGCAACCGTCGTACCGATATGGATGTGGCGGCAGAAGTTGATGCCTTTAAGTCGAGTGTGGATGCTGTTAGAAGTAACTTAGCTCAATGGTTGCAAGGATCGACCAAGGATACTTGGCAGGGCCGTTTTGATAATTATCTTGAGCAGGGTGTGCCAGAACATGTTTCGGCGTTGGCTGCGGGTACTAGCTCGTTATTTTCTGCGCTGGGTATTATAGAAGCTTCACAGCAGACTGAGCGTCCTCTCGAACGTGTTGCAGAAGCTTACTTCTGTGTGGGTGAATCGCTGTCGTTAAACTGGTTCTTAGAACAGATTAATAATCTAGAAGTAAACTCTCATTGGCAGGGCTTAGCACGTGAAGCTTTCCGTGATGATATGGATTGGCAGCTAAGGTCATTAACGGTCTCGGTTTTAAGTGCTGAAGAGGGTGGCGATAAACCCATGCTTGAGTTGATGGAACAGTGGAAAACAGGGCATCCTCATCTAGTGAGTCGTTGGCAGCGCATGTTGGACGAGCTTCGAGCTTCGGATAAAGCAGAGTATGCGATGTATTCAGTTGCCTTGAGAGAGTTATTGGATCTTGCGCAAGCAAGTAAACATCTGTCTCAGGATTGTGGCTAGATCGCTATTAAAAGCAAAGCGCAGGCGGGTTTGTCTTTAACCGCATGCGCTTTTGTTCGATTTCAGGAAGGCACAAAAACTACAGCTGGCAAATCGCAATCTTAAGTGGTGGATTACCATCTGGGCTTGGGAAATCGGCATCCGGAAGTAGCATTTCAATACTTTTTAATGGGCGTCCGGCTTTTATTGCACAGCGTTTTAGCGACTCCAGCCATTCATCACGATCAACCTGCGCTACGTTATTGCAGCAAATCAATTGCCCGCCATCTTTTGTCGCTAACAAGCTTGGCTTGAACAGTGATTGATAATCACGGATTAAATCAACATTACCAAAAGCACTTTTCGCCCAGCGTGGCGGATCCAAAAATACTAGGTCAAATTGTTCAGGTGCGTGTTTGGGATACTTGGGGAGTTTTTTGCCACGACGAACGCTGATGGGCATGTTGGCAAACTGTTTAATTGCAGGAAATACATCCGATTGAATGAATTCAACTTGATTAAGCTGATTCAATTGTGCGTTTTCGATCCCTACCGCTAACGATGATTCCGCAAAATCTACATTAACAACGCGCTTTGCACCACCCACACCTGCTGCAATGCCGATTCCGCACGTATAAGAGAATAAATTCAGTACCGTTTTATCTTTGCAGTGTGCTTTCACATAGCGACGGCCTGCGCGTAAATCTAAGAATAGCCAAGGGTCTTGGCCTTGATGGCGACCTTGAATGCGATAATTAACCCCAAGCTCTACCGCTTCTACAGGCTGGCTATCAAGTGCATGAATTTCATCATTTTCGACTTGGATGCGCGAATTATCACGACTGCGATCGTTATAAACTAAATGCAAGTCTGGAAATAGATCTGAGGCAAACTCACGTACTTGCGCTAGCTCCTCTTCTGTAACCGCCTGGTGAAAGGTTTGTAGTATTAGCAAAGGGCCATAACGATCGAGCGTTGTGCCAGGTAAGCCTTCGTTGGTGCCGTGGAAAATACGGTAGCAGTTGGTATTTTCTTCTTGCCACTGCTGCTGTAAGTCAGTGCGGGCTTGCCAAGCTTGGTTGAGTCGTGTTTTTAATTCATTCATAGCGCATTCTAACAGCTTAGCGCTGAAGCTTGAAGGCGTTGTGTATGTTGGCTATTATCCGGATTATGAAAGAAATTATAGTATCACTGCATATATCCCGAGAGGATTACCTCAGCTTTTATCAAGGGCAGGTACAAACGGTTGTAGCAACAGCGACCGACGGTCGGGTTGTGCGTTTTCCAGCGGTTATTTTAAAGAATGTTGTGGGTCATGAAGGCATTCATGGCACCTTTAAAATCCATTTTGATGCTGATAACAAATTTGATGGCATCGTACGCATTAAATAGTGCGTTTAAAATACCCCCTTTTGTCGTATAATGTGCGCGATTTTTTAGCGTGCGCGCAACTTTAAAACAGAATTCAAAAGGCGAAGATAATGTCAGGTCTCGATTGGTACGGTTTAGTACGAAAAGTAATGTTCAAAATGAGTGGCGAAACATCTCATGAACTTGGCCTTGATATGCTTGGCGCTGCAGAGCGTTTGTCTTTATTGTCTTATATTGCCCCTAAAATTCCTGATTGCCCTGTTGAAGTTATGGGGATTACGTATCCGAACCCGGTGGGTTTGGCCGCGGGCCTTGATAAGAATGGTGATTACATTGATGCGTTCGCGCGTTTAGGATTTGGTTCGATTGAGATTGGTACGATTACGCCTCGACCTCAGCCGGGTAACCCTAAGCCACGCTTATTTCGCATTGCTGAAAAGCAAGCGATCATTAATCGCATGGGTTTTAATAACAAGGGTGTTGATCACCTTGTTGAACAGGTTAAAAAAGCCAAATTTAAAGGCGTTTTGGGTATTAATATCGGTAAGAACTTCGATACGCCTGTTGAAAATGCGGTTGATGATTATTTGATTTGTTTGAATAAAGTGTATCAATACGCAACCTACGTGACGGTAAACATCTCTTCTCCAAACACACCAGGACTGCGTGACTTACAGTTTGGCGATACGCTGGATGAGTTGCTAGCGCCGATCAAGGCGCGTCAGCTAGAGTTGGCGGAAGAATTTGGCTATAAACCAGTATTGGTTAAAATCGCTCCTGATATGGATGAAGAGAACGTTGCGTTGGTTGCAGAAACACTGATCAAAAATAACATTGATGGTGTTATCGCAACCAATACGACTCTCTCTCGCGAAGGCGTAGAGGGCTGTAAGTTTGGTAATGAAGCGGGTGGGCTGAGTGGTGCCCCGCTTGAAGATTCTGCAACGGATACAGTAGAAGCTTTGGTGAAAGCCCTTGATGGTAAATTACCGGTTGTCGGGGTGGGGGGTATTTTAGATGGCACTGGCGCTGTTGAAAAAATCGATGCAGGCGCTCAGTTGGTGCAAATATACAGTGGTTTCATTTTCCGTGGTCCTGAATTGATTCGTGAAAGTGTGGACGCTATTGCTGCTCGTTTTGCGCGCAGTAAATAAGCAGCATTTTCAGATCCCATTTTCAGAAACTATGGTAAGTCAGGCTCGAGTAGACATTTGAGTAGGCAAAAGAAAGCCCAGATCTAAGCTGGGCTTTCTTTATTTTACCGTCTCCCTGAAGAGGAGATTTGAATGATGTTTCTGAATGCGTAAATTAAAGAGTCAGTTTGTGGATGCCAGAAACGCCCGTCATTCCGTCCCAGTTATCTGATCGACCTTCTCGCCAGCCAGACATCCATGATTCATGGGCTGAGCCTACGGGAGCTAAGTCTTTGGAGCGACGCTCGGCGCCAGCTAAATAACCGCGTGTAAAAGCGCGTTGCTGTTGGTCACGTTTCTGTTTCTTCATAGAGTATCCTCACTCAAAATATTAAACAGTAAGCCTGCTAAGCTGAAAGTTATTGGAACATTCAGCAAACCTACGCAGGATTAGGTCAGACATTAAGAATGTGCACTCATGTTCTTAATGTCATGACATGTTGTACCGCGTTAATGGCTAGGCTGTTAACGATTATTTTTTTCTATTAAAACTGATTTTTAAAACAATCGGTTCTTTGACATATTAGGTGTGCAGAGCATGCAAGAATTAACAATGGGTCAGCCGCGCGAAATATTTGCCGTATGCCCAAAAGGCGTTGAGCAACTTTTAGCCGATGAAATCAGGCAGTTAGGCGGCGAGGTGATTAAAGAAAGTCACCTGGGTGTGAGCTGGTTAGGTGATTTGGAGCTAGCGTATCGCTTTTGCTTATGGACCAGGCTCGCCACCCGTTTATTACTCCCCCTGAAAGAATGTCAGGTGGACGATGTGGACCAAATGTATCAAGTGGCGTACGACATCCCTTGGTCTGAACTTTTTACCGTTGATAACAGTATTCGTATTGATTTTCATGGCAAATCTGAGTTTGTTAATAATACTCAGTTTGGTGGCCAGAAAATTAAAGATGCTATTTGTGATCGTTTTCGCGCCGATGTGGGTGCACGTCCCAATGTTGATAAAGAAGCCGATGTAAAGATTGAGGTGCAGCTGCGTCATGGTCGCATTACGATCAGCCTGAATATTGCAGGGGATAGCCTACACAAGCGTGGCTATCGTTTAATGCCAGGCCAAGCACCATTAAAAGAGAACTTAGCGGCGGCTTTATTGATTCGTGCAGGCTGGCCAGCACGCGCGGCATTGGGTGAAAATTTACTTGATCCGATGTGTGGCTCGGGTACGTTATTGATTGAAGGCTTGATGATGGCGGCAGATATTGCGCCGGGTTTAAACCGCCAAGTGCAGGGGTTTGAAGCGCTTAAAATGCATGACCGCACAGTCTGGCAAACCATTGTTAGTGAAGCGCGACAGCGTCGCACCGACGGTTTAGCCAAGCTTGAAAGTCAGTTCTTTGGTTATGACAGTAATCCTGATCAGATTGAAGCGACACTATCGAACTTCTCTCGTGCGGGCACTGGCGATGAAGTACTGGATGAAAATGTTCAGATTCAGTCGAAGCCGTTCCAAGAATTATGGTTGCGTGAGAAGGCGATTAAAAAGGGCGGTTTGATTATCTGTAACCCGCCTTATGGTGAGCGTTTGAGTGAACTGCCTCAGCTTTCTCCACTGTATAACGAATTGAATGAAGTAACGCGTGCCAATCTTCCTGAGTGGGGAATGGCGATGATTACGGGTAATGTGGATTTGGCGCGAAATATCCGTCGTCCATTGCATAAAAAATATGCGCTCTATAATGGTGCAATTCCGTGTACCTTCTTGGTTTTCAATGCTTGCGATGCGCGTTCGATGGTCGAGTTGACCAGTGCTATTCGTGGCCCAGTTGAAGCCTTCGCGAACCGTTTAAAGAAAAATCTTAAGCCTCTAAAAAAATGGGCTAAGCGCGAAAATATTAACTGTTACCGTATTTATGATGCCGATTTGCCAGAGTATTCGGTTGCTATCGATATGTATAACGACTGCTTGCACGTACAAGAATACGTAGCGCCAAAGACCATTGATCCTAATAAGGCTGAACGTCGCATCTTGGATCTACTCGCCGTATTACCAGAAGTTACGGGTATTGCTGCGGATAATATTGTGCTGAAGCGCCGTGAGCGTCAGTCGGGTAAAAAACAGTATCAGCGCCGTGGTGATTTTCAGCAAGAGGCGGAAGCGCGTCGCATGGAAGTGATTGAAGGTAATGCCAAGATCTGGGTGAACCTGCATGATTATTTGGATACGGGTTTGTTCTTGGATCATCGTCCTACGCGTATGAATATTGCTTCTATTGCTAAAGGTCAGCGTTTCTTAAACCTTTTCTGCTATACCGCAACGGCCAGTGTGCATGCCGCGGTTGCTGGGGCGAAAACGACAACGTCGGTTGATTTATCTAAAACCTATCTTGCATGGGCAGAAGACAACTTTCGTTTGAATGGTTTCCTAAAGAATACGACGCAAGGTAATCAAGGCAAGGTGGCTGCTATGCCTTCGTCCAGCGATAGTAAAACTAAGGGCAGTACTCGTGGTGTGAGTAATCCTTGGGGTCAGTCGCAAGCAGAGAAAAAAGATGAGAAGCATCAGTTTATTGAGGCCGATTGTCGCGAGTGGTTGCAAACGATTCAAGGTCAATCGGAAGAAGAAAAGTACGATCTGATCTTTATGGACCCACCAACGTTCTCTAATTCGAAAAAGATGGAAGGTGTGTTGGATATTCAGCGAGATCATGTTGAATTGATTGAGTTGGCGATGGCACGCTTAACAAAACACGGTTTATTGATCTTCTCAAACAACTTGCGCAAGTTCGATATGGATGAGGGTGCACTAAAACAGTTCACTGTTGAGAATGTAAGCTCCAAATCAGTGCCTAATGATTATGCACGTCGTGCAAATATCCACCATTGTTTTGAGATACGTCATGCTAAGAAAAAATAAAGCCTCCTTGTAGGGCGCTTTATTTCAGTTGATGCACACTAATGAAGCGCTTTTTTATGGCTTATTTTGCCAATCTCGACAAATTGGTATGATATCTGCTTTAGTCTAGAAAAAAATAAAATGCCCAACGATATTGCTTGGGCATTTTTTTAAAGATTGTAATAAAAAAGGGCCTTATCGTGGCAGCTGAAAATATAGCAAGTGTATCAAGCGCAGTAGAAACTTTGGTTCAAAGCTCTAATACGATGTTCATCTTATTGGGTGCGGTGATGGTATTGGCCATGCACGCAGGTTTTGCTTTTTTAGAAGTGGGTACTGTTCGTCATAAAAACCAAGTGAATGCTTTGGTTAAGATTTTGACCGATTTTGGAATTTCGACGATTGCTTATTTCTTTGTTGGTTATCAAATCGCTTATGGGATGGACTTTTTTGTCGGCGCGAACGAGCTGGTCGCAAGCAATGGCTATGAGCTGGTTAAGTTTTTCTTCTTATTAACGTTCGCAGCAGCAATTCCTGCCATTGTCTCGGGCGGTGTTGCAGAGCGTGCGAAGTTCTATCCTATGCTGATCGCATCCTCTTTCATTGTGGCTCTTGTATATCCTTTCTTTGAAGGAATTATCTGGAACAGCAATACCGTTCTTGGATTTAACTTTCAGGGTTGGTTAGAGGCAACGTTCGGTGCGAGTTTTCATGATTTTGCGGGCTCAATTGTCGTTCACGGGGTTGGTGGCTGGATCGGGTTTGCAGCAATTCTGGTACTCGGTTCTCGTAAAGGTCGCTATCGTGATGGTCGTGTTGTTGCTTTTGCACCTTCAAATATTCCGTTTCTTGCTTTGGGTGCGTGGATTCTAGCCGTTGGCTGGTTTGGCTTTAATGTGATGTCAGCTCAAACGATTAATGGTATTTCTGGTTTGGTTGCCGTGAACAGTTTAATGGCAATGGTAGGTGGTACGATTTCAGCCATGGTGGTTGGTAAGAAAGATCCTGGTTTCATTCATAACGGCCCATTGGCGGGTTTGGTAGCGGTTTGTGCTGGTTCAGATGTAATGCACCCAATTGGTTCATTGATCGTTGGTGCCATTGCGGGCGGTTTGTTCGTTTTCGCCTTTATGTATGTGCAAAATAAATTTCCTAGATTTGATGATGTATTAGGTGTTTGGCCTCTTCACGGTTTATGCGGTTTGTGGGGGGGTATTGCAGCGGGTATCTTTGGTTTAGAGGCATTTGGCGGTATGGGGGGTGTTAGTTTTATGTCGCAACTCATCGGTTCATTGGCAGGGGTAGCGGTTGCTGTTATAGGCGGTTTCTTAGTATACGGAACCATTGATAAGCTGGTGGGCATTCGTTTAGATGAAGAATCTGAATACAACGGTGCTGATTTATCGATTCATAAAATTGGTGCTAATTCTTATGATTAACATTTGAATGAATCGTAGATAAGGGTGCTATTTATTCAATAACGTAACCCTAAATAAAAGGTCAGCTTATGCTGGCCTTTTTTGTTTGTGGGTGTGCTGAGCAATAATAATAAAGTAGGGTTTATAGATATTTTTAGTATTAGTCAGGGAAATCCTCATATCATCGCCTATCGTTAGTTGGAGCCTATTAATTTTAAGGAATTAAACAATGCCTGCTTCGTACTTAACCTTTCTTGCTTTTTGGCTAATAGCCTTACAAAGCTTAGCCGCTAGCGCAGGAGTCCCTGTGATTACTGGCCTTAATAATCTTACGGTTGACGAGCAGGACCCTGCCATAATCATTGATGTCGATATCGGAACTACGGGAGGAGGGGCCTATAGTGATGGCTCTATTACATTCTCGTTAGCCGATGCGGTTGCGAGTGATATCTTAGCACTATCGAGTGATAGTGATGTGGATGCTGCTGGTGCAATCTCTGTGACTGATGGTGATGTTTATCTAGGTAATGGTGCTGGGCGTGATCGCATAGGGTCAGTGGATAGTACGAATAATGGTCAAAATGGAGCGCCGCTAAGCGTGTTATTTTCGAGCCCTTTGGTTAATGGAAATTTTGAGACCGGTGATGTTACGGGCTGGACTGTTTATGAAGAACAGTATCCCAATGACGCTGATATCAATGGTGATAGTATTCCTTGGGTGCAAACTTCTCCCGCAAATAGTGGTACTGGCACAGTATTACTTGCGACAACCACATCGACTAATTATACGGTCCAAGCGGTCACTAGCCCAGTTAGCCAAGGGTCGTATGCCATGCAGTTGCTCATTAGTGGAAGAATTTCTTGTACTGCACCAGGGTCAGGTCAAAATCCTGATGGTTATTGCTCTACCCATGGCCCGTATGCTGATAGTACCGCGTTTGAGGCATTTAATGGCGATCAGATTTTTGTTGAGTGGTCAGCCCAAAATGGTGGTGATTGGTATGAGGTGTTTGGTTTTTTAATTGGTAATGGCCCTGACGATGTTTTTAATACCGCTGATGATACAGAAACGTTATTGTTTTCTCAGCGAGGTGATACGCGTGTTTATACACCCAGTAATGCGACAATTACGGTCACTGACACGTATAAATTTCGTTTTGTATCAGGTACTTATGATGCTAGTGGTGGTCTTGGGGTAGGGGCGAGTTTATACGTTGATGGTGTACGTTTGGTCGGAGGTACCGCCGTTGCTGATAGTGCGGTTCAGAGCATTGCGCGCTTAGTGACTTTCCATAATAGCTCGGATACGCCACCTGAAGATCCACGCGTATTAACCGTCAAGGCAATCGCTCAAGATGGCAGTGAAGGCAGCGCAACGGCGAATATTACGATTAATCCCATTAATGATGAGCCAGAGATTACTTCGCATGGCGGAGGTGGCGTAGCGGCGGCTGAAGTGCCACAAAGCTTGTCGGTACTTACGTCGATTATAGCGACCGATCCTGACACTTCTAATCTGGTCTATTCGTTGATTGGTGGTGCTGATGCGAATAAATTTTCTATTGATGCTGCTACTGGCGAAATGCGTTTTGTTTCACCTGCAAGCAATACTCCTGTTCCTCGTACTTATGTAGTTCAGGTACAAGTTTCGGATGGTGAATTTTCGACAACGCAAATGTTAACCATTACTTTGGTTGATGCAGCGCCTGTGGTGACTGCCCCTGTCGATTTAACGGTGAATGCTAAAGGGCTGCTGACTCGAGTCGACTTGAGCGGCGCTTCTGTGACGGATATTACCGATGGAGTCATCAAGGCAATACCCAATAAGCCGGGTCCATTCGCTCCTGGTACGCATACTATTTTATGGCAATCTACAGACAGTGTGGGCAATGTTGGGCAGGCAACTCAAATTCTTAAAGTACGCCCGCTGGCTAATTTTGCCCGCGACCAAGTGATTGATGACAAGGGTGCTCCGCAGGTTGTAGTAAAGGCATTTCTTAATGGGACTGCCGCAGATTACCCGGTTACCATCCCGTATACAGTGAGTGGAACGGCTGATAATCCTAGCGATCATAATCTTGCTGGCGGTGAAATTGAAATCGCTAGCGGTCGTTCAGGCCGTGTTACTTTTAATGTGGTTGATGATGGTGCTGGGGATGATGGAGAAACCATTATCTTAAGCATGGGAACGTTGACGAATGCCGCAGTTGGAGCATTGAATGAGCACATCATTACGTTGTCTGAAGTAAATGAAGCGCCACGAGTAACGTTAACTTTGAATCAAAATGGGCTAGCCGCTAACAGTATTGCAGTTATTGGTAATGGCAATATTGTTGCTACCGCAACGGTGAGTGACCCTAATACAGGTGATACGCATAGTTTTGATTGGGCGGGGACGAATGCGGCGCTTTTAGATACGGATTCTGCAGCCGGTACATTTACCTTTGATCCTGCCGCATTAGCACCAGGTGTTTATCGATTAGCGGTTTCAGTCACCGATGACGCGAGCTCACCATTATTGGCCTCTGCAAAAGTTGATGTACTAATACAAGCTGCGGCACCGAATTTAGCCGTTGGTACTGATAGTGATGGCGATGGTATTGATGATGCGACGGAAGGCTATGGTGATGCGGATAACGATGGTGTGCCTGATTACCTAGATGGTATTGCGGATAGCAATGTTCTTAGCGGTAAGCGTGGTGATGCTGAAACTTTCTTGATTGAAACAAATCCAGGCTTACGTTTGCGTTTAGGCTCTGTTGCGATTGGTACTGGTAATGGTGCGAGTAAAATAAACGGTATTGATATCCAAACGCACATACAAAGTCCTTTGGATGATATAACGAATGTGGGCGGCTATTTTGATTTTGAAGTTAGTGAATTACCGATTGCTGGGCAAACGATAAGTTTGGTGATGGCGCAAGCGGCGCAGGTTCCTGCTAATCCTGTTTATCGTAAGCTTATTAGCGGCAGCTGGTCTGACTTTATTATTAATGGTACTGATAGCATAGCGTCTGCTGCGGGTGATGAGGGATACTGTCCTCCTCCAGGTGATAGCGCTTATGTGGATGGATTAACGCCTGGTCATTGGTGTGTGCAAGTGATTATTCAAGATGGTGGTCCTAATGATGCCGATGGTGAAGTAAATAGCAGAGTGGTTGACCCTAGTGGTGTCGGTTCTTTGGGTACCGTTACTGTTCGTAGTTCACGCAGTGGTGGTTCGTTATCTTTCTGGGCGATTGCTTTACTAGGGTTGATAGCCCTGAGTTTTAGGTCGTCTAATGCTTCTAAGCAACTATCTGCATTGCTGTTATTGGTTGGAATTATTCCTTCTGGTTATGCTAATGATGGATTTGATTTTGATAAGTTGAGTATCGGTGGGCAGTTGATGTTTGTTGATAGTGATGAATATCAGAACAAATTTAACCGTCGTTTGGAAAATGCCGGAAGTACTGCGAGGGTTGATAATAGTGATGAGGAGCGAAGTGGCTGGGCTGCTTATGTCGGTTATGCTTTTACTGATAGATTTCAGGTAGAGTTGGGGTATGCCGATTTGGGAAAAGCTGAAATCGGTATTTCTGGACTTGAAGGTGATGTTAGCGCTCTTTTGGATACCCTTGATTCTTTGGATGTGCATGAACCATCGGGCGATGGGATTACATTAACGGGGAAGTACAGTTATGCAATGTCTGAAGACTGGAGTGCTTATGGAAAGTTCGGTTTATTTAACTGGTCGAGTGATATTGATCTTGTGACAGAAGGGCAGCGCCGCAGTATTGAAGAGTCAGGAACGGATTTCTTGTACGGTTTGGGTATAGAGCATTCTTTGATGAAACAGATTAGTGCAGCAGTGGGGTGGCAGCGCTATGAGTTTGATAATAAGCGCGCAGATTCTTTCCAACTTACGCTGATATATCATCTAGGGCATTGATTTTGACAGTCACTTTTTGATAGTCACATTTTAAAATGACTTCTATGCAGGCGTTCTTCAGTACTTTCTGAAGAACGCCTAAGCTTATTTGTTCTTGATATAATTACGAAAAGTAGCAGTTATCTTTAGCCTATCCATGTAGAATACGCCTTTATTCGCATACCAGCTGCCCACATTGTTTGTGTGCACCTGTAGGAACTTCATGAAAAAAACCATCGCATTGACCCACCCTAAAATTAAAACTGCCCGCTTGGTGGATTCTATTAAGCACGATATTAAAAAATATCTTGGTAGAGAGCGTAGAAAAACCTTGCCCGAAGGTACCGATTATTGGACATTTGATTGCCAATTTGGTGCTTCTGAAGAGACAGCAGAAACGATTTTCACTTCTGAAATTAACAAGCGCATTGATGGTGCGGTGGAGCAAGAGTTAACACAGTTCTTTATCGTCATTCTTGCGAGAGCCGCGGCTCACAAGCCGCAAGCTGAAGCTTTGGAAGATAATAACGATGACTCTGTGAGTTAGGTATTTAAGGCAGCGTATTTCATAAAAGGTCAGCATTGCTGACTTTTTTTGTGCCTTGAATTCGTATGTTGTTAAAAATTCATATGGCGGTAACCTTGTTGTGCTTACAATAAGTCTCTACGGCTTTAATATTGACGAAAGCCACACTAAGCTATTTCTAATACGATAAATAGTATTGTTCTAAAAAATCATTGAGTTGAGATTGTAAGATATGGATGTCGAAATACTGTACCAGCAAAAATTGATGACGGCTGAAGATGCGTGCTCGGTGCTAGAAGATAAGCAAAATCTTATTTTAGGCATGGGCGTCGCTATGCCACCAAGGCTGGTAGCAGCGGTTGCAAACATGCTAGAGCATAATGAATTTTCTTCATTGAATCTTCATTATATGCACGGTAGTGAGGCATTGGGTGAAACGTTATTAAAGCCGGAGCTTGCGGGTAAGGTCTGTCCTAGGCCTTTATTTATGAGTAGTCATGATCGAGCTGCATTAAAACGTTTGTCTCATAACTCATTAATGGGGTTTGTGCCGGCAACATTTCATCAAGTTGGTCGATTATTAACCGAACAAATAGAGCCTCACTGCTTTATGGTGACAGTATCGCCAATGGATAAGCACGGCTATTTTAGTCTAGGCACCAATGCAGACTATGGCGCGAGTGTTATTCGTAAAGCTAATAAGGTTGTTGTTGAAGTTAATGAGAATATGCCACGTACATTTGGCGAGTGTTCTGTGCACATTACCGAAGTCGATGCGGTGGTTGAGCACCATACTCCCTTAACTGAAATACCCCCTCATCCACCTTCCGCGACCGATATTAAAATTGCACACTTAATCGCCGATCGTATTAATAATGGGGATACCTTGCAAATGGGCGTGGGCGGCGTGCCGAGCGCTGTTTTGAGTTTGCTAAAAAATCATAAAGACTTAGGGTTGCATTCAGAATTATTTTGCCCTGCGATGGTCGAATTGATTCAATCGGGTGTGATTAACGGTAAGCAAAAAAGCTGGATGCAGCATAAGCATATATTTACTTTGGCGCTCGGTGATAAGGCAATGTATGACTTTATGGATGACAATCCTTCTATTGTTGGCTATCCCGCCTCTTGGGTGAATAACCCCAGTATTATTCAAAAAAATAACAACATGGTCTCGGTGAATGCCGCTATTGAAGTGGATTTGTCGGGACAGATCAATGCTGAGCAGTTGGCCGGGCAGCCATTTTCTGGAACTGGCGGTCAATTAGATTTTGTTCGAGGTGCTTATGCTTCGGTCGGTGGGCGCTCTTTTATTGCGCTCAATTCGACCGCTAAAAAAGGGGCGATTAGCCGCATCGTTCCTCGCCTAGAAGGCGGTGCTGTTACGGATACCTGCATGGATACTCATTTTGTTGTTACTGAATATGGTTGTGTTGATTTGAAAGGATTATCGTTGCAGCAGCGAGCCAAAGCGTTAATCAGTATTTCACATCCAGACTTCCGCGAACAATTAACTCAGTCAGCTCATAAGCTTGGCTTGATTATCTAATTGCGCTCTTATTTTCTGGTAGTCGTTAATGATCGCTTCAATGTGCTTGTTTTTGGCTCCTTGCTGCATTCGTTTGTAGTGGTTAAGGGTATTATTGAGATAGGTTTGTGCCAGTGCGAGCTCTTGCGGGTTCTGGCATAGCCAAAGTTGATTGCCCGCCGGGCTGACCGTGTTCATGTGTTTATGTTCGGTTTGTGATTTTGACAGCAATAGTACTTCGTAAAAACGTTCATTTTCTTCTATTAGAGATTCCGATACGAGTTGAACGTTTAGCTTGATGAGTTGTTGCCTGAGTGAATGCAATTGATGAACAGGGCAAAGTAGGAAGTCTATTTCTACGAGCGTATTCTTTTCGCAAATGTCGTTGATCAATTGACACGTTTGCTCGCCACCAATGCCGGCAATAATGATGAGGTGTTTAGTTGAATTTTCTAGGTTAGCGTTTAAAGGAAGTTTAGAAACATCAATGCAATGGGTTTGCCATTTTGTCGCAGGATAAATGTGTAATTTTTGTTCTAACTCGTTCATTAAGTGCGGGACGATATCAACAAAGTGAACATTGGCGTTTATATTGTTAGCCAATAAACTCATACCTAATAAGCCATGATCGCAACAACAATCCCAAATATGGTCATAATTAGACGTGATGCTTGATTCGATGTGTTGTAATCTTTTGCCTAGTTTCACGGGCGGTGCCTATTGGGTTGTATCATTTGATGAGTGATATTGGGGCTGGATATCATAAATGATAGGAGGGATATTTAATATGAGTGCTTATTTTTCAATGCGGTGCTTTTCAATACGATATTTTTGTAGGGTATTTATGCTGTGTGCTTTATTGATTTTTATGTCAATTCAGACCATGGCCGACGGCCATGCACACGACGGTCATAGTGATGCTTTAATGGTTTTATTGGGGCATAAAATTGCTTTGCAAAAACTGCAGAAACAATTGCCGACAAAGACGATATTGGCAAATCAACGTGAGATCATACAGCAGGCAATGCCGGTATTGCAGGCTTACATGAGTACCCCCAAATCTTTCTACCTTAATGCTGAGATGTACCACGACAGTTTAGAGAATCGAGGCGCTATGTTGGCCGATTACAGTACTTTATTGATTGAATACCAAAAGCAGCTTGTTTCACTGCCTTAAATCATTAGAATCCCACTATACCTTCCTATTTCTTGTAAAAGATCGAGTTTATTTTGTTGAGCTATCGTCACTCTTATCATGCGGGTAATTTCGCAGATGTGTTAAAACACATTGTATTGGTTGAATGCCTAGAGCATTTCAATAAGAAAGATTCACCGTTTGATTACATCGATACGCACTCAGGGGCTGGTTTGTATGATTTACGCTCAGCGAACGCGAACAAAACCGCCGAGTATAAAGAGGGCATTGCGAAGCTTAAACGCATCGATTTCCCTGAGTTAGACGCTTATTTTAGTGTTATTGATTCGTTGAATACTCAGCAGGGGATTGATAGTAAGAAAAATGGATTAACTTTTTATCCTGGTTCTCCCGCCATTGCGCATCAATACATTACCCATCCTGAGCGTGAAAAAGACAAAGCTTGGCTCTTTGAGTTGCATTCAAGTGACTTCCGTATTTTATCGGAGTCGATGACCGCAGATTCAAAAGCGCAAGCGCGTAAAATACGCATTAAACAAGACGATGGCTTGAAAGGCCTATTGAGCTTGGTTCCCCCTGTCAGTCGACGTGCTTTGGTATTAATCGATCCATCTTATGAAATAAAAAGTGACTATGGTGATGTGGTTGATGCCGTCATTAAAGCGCATAAAAAATTCAATTCAGGCACTTATGCAATCTGGTATCCCGTTGTCGAGCGTAAGCGGGTTGATTTTATGTGGCGCAAACTGAAACAGGCTGGAGTTAAAAATATTCAACAGTTTGAATTAGGTTTAGCCGAAGATAGCCATGAAATGGGAATGACTTCCGCAGGCATGATTGTGATTAACCCACCTTGGACGCTAAAATCCAAGTTAGAAAAGCTATTGCCCAAGTTAGTGAAAGAATTGGATAGAGGTGATGGTAAAGCGTTCAGCTTGTGCCAAACCTTGGTCGCAGAGTAAGTGCAGTTCAGGGTTTATATTGCGGGACTGACGTGATAATAAATTGATATGCACAGTGCGATGAATAACCCGCATGATAATAACTGCCAAGGACGGCTTGGGTTGGCTTGCAGTAACGCGGCATTATAGCTGCGCTTGTATTTTGGGTTTGGGTGCTCAATTTCATACAAAAATTCTGATACGTCGCCATGGCGTTTATTGGCTTCAAACCTAAGTGCTTTTTTAATGGTTCCATCCAACCATACTGGCACCAGTGGATTCAGTTCATAGCTGGGTTTGTATCGTGTTTTTAAATACGCTGTTTTGTTATGACATTCTTCTAGCTTTCCTGAAAAAGGTAGTTTTCCGGTGAGCATTTCAAAAAGAATAACCGCTATTGAAAAAATATCACTTTGCTGCAAACTTTGTCCATTCAATACGGCTTCTGGTGCGGCATAGGTCGCGGTGCCAAGAATGCCATCGCGTTCTAGTGGCGTTGCTATTTCAGCGATGGCTTTGACATGGCAGGAACCAAAATCAATGATCTTTGCTTCACCGTTGCGATCCAGCATGATATTGCTGGGTTTTAAATCTTGATGGATCGTTTCGCGGCGATGAAATGCCCTCAATCCTTTTAATACTTGCTGAATAATGACAATGACATTTTGCACGGGTGGCGTCGGGTTGTCTTTGATCCACTGTTCAAGTGTTATGCCTTCGATGAACTCTGTTAAATAATACAGATATTTTTTAGGGCGATTAAAGCCCGCAATTTTAAGAACGTGCGGGTTGTTAATACGATGACCAATCCAGCTTTCCAGAATAAAGCGCTCTATGTAAGCTGCATCGTCATTATAATTGACAGAGGGGGTTTTCATACAAAAAGCTTCGCCACTGTCAATGTCGACCACTTTATACAGCTGGCTGCGGTTACTCGCATGAAGTTCTTTTTCGATACGTAAACCATCAATTGACATGCCGACTTCAAGCGCCGGAGGGAAGGGGAGGTCGGTTAATTTTTGGTGAACGTCATTTAAGTTTTGACTAGGGAGTTTATCGATACGAATAATTTGGCAGCTGAGGTTGTCATTGCTTTCTTGCTGCAAGGCTAGGTTAACAAGTTGTTGGCAGCCCGCTTCGAAAGAGTCGGTTTGTAAGTCTTTTAACGACTTTAGGTGATTGCGTAATTGCAAATTCGATAAGAAGTCGTGAATGCCATCAGTCGACAATAAAAACATGTCTCCTTGCTCAATATCAAGGCTGCGATAATCGACATCAAGTTTTACATCCAGCCCCATTGCTCGTGCAAGGTAGCTTTGTGTTGAGCTAACGGCGGTTGCATGATCTCGGGTGAGCTGCTCTAAATCACCGTTTCGTAATCGATAAATTCGACTGTCTCCGACGTGGAATATATGAGCGGTATTGGATTTAAAGACAATGCAGCTAAGAGTGCTGATGTAACCTTTTTGGGCATCACTGAAACGTTGTCCTTGGCTATAAAGCCAACGATTCAGGGCCGTGAGAACCTTGGTTGTGCTTTGCTTAACACTCCAAGTATCTGGCGTCGCGTAATAATCGCTTAAAAAATTACGCACGCAGGTTTCGCTTGCTTCTTTTCCCGCCTCAGCGGCACTGACACCATCGGCAATGATCGCGACAGAACCTTTATGGCTCTGAATAATACCCTCAGGAATACGAATGCCTATCGCATCTTCGTTTTGTTCTTTATCACCTTTAAATGATGTTTGCCCAAGAGTAAATTGTTGATCAGATTGCAGGTGCCATCGTTCATTTTCAATTGGGGTAGACGTATTCATTTAAATACAGGTTCTCGTAAAAAATGGGGGGTGTGATCTTTTGACAGTTTGACACAAATAGCGAGTTTAGGGAGGGGGTTAAATGTCGTCTTTGGCATCTTGGAGTCCGTTGATATATCCAGTTTTATGGGGGCGGTAAATTAACCGAATAATTGAACTAAATGTATAAAGTGGTAACTAAGCTATAGTTATAAAACTGCATGAATGAATAAAAATACGCGGAGTTCAAAATGAAAGATACTAAGACGATCATGAGTGGTGCAATTGCTGGTGCTTTGGCTTTGGGGTTATCAGCGGTTACACCCGCTGCTTTAGCTGCGAAGCCAGGCTTTGAAAAATGCGAAGGAATTGTTAAAACGGGTATGAATGACTGTGGTACTGCTAAACACGGCTGTGCTGGTCAGGCGGCATCTGACAATTTAGCCGATGAGTGGATTTATGTGCCAGAAGGAACGTGTAAAAAGATTGCCGGTGGTAGCTTGAAAGGTGCAAAATAATTTAACGATTATTTAAGGACCTGTTATGTCAGTTCAACAGCTTAAGGGTGCTGGACTTGGTTTACGTGCCAGTCATTACCAAGAAATATTTGAAACAAAGCCAGATGTTCCTTGGTTTGAGCTGTTGAGTGATAATTATATGGCGGCTGGAGGGCTACCGATTCAGCGTGCCGAGAAAGTTCGTCAAGACTATCCGATTACCTTACATGGTGTCGGTATGTCTTTAGGCAGTGCAGACCCTTTAAATACCGACTATTTAAAACGCTTAAAAGTATTAGCCGATCGCTTAGAGCCTCATTATGTTTCTGATCACATTGCATGGGTTTCAGTCGATGGCAAGTATACCCACGACCTATTACCGCTTCCCTATAATCAAGATATGTTGCAACACTTGAGTGATCGGATTCAACAAGTTCAAGACTATCTTGGTCGCACTATTTTGATTGAAAATCCTTCTTCGTATTTATCATTTGATTCTTCTGATATGAGTGAGGCCGACTTTATTCGTCAGTTAAGCCTTTCTTCTGGCTGTGAATTGTTACTAGACGTGAATAATATTTATGTCAGTGCGATGAATCATGGATTTGATCCTTATCAATATTTAGAGTCTATCCCCCAGGATAAAGTTAAAGAGATTCATCTTGCGGGTTATGAGCAAATGGATGGCTATTTATTTGATACTCACGGGCACTCAGTCAAGCCGCCTGTATGGGATTTATACCGAGCAGCCCTAAAACGTTTTGGTTCTGTGCCGACATTAATTGAATGGGATACGGATGTCCCTGAGTTCTCGACCTTGTTAGCTGAGGCCAAAAAGGCAGATGCTTTTATGTTGGAGCAGGTCGGTGACTAAAAAAAATACGGACAATTTTCAGGCACGTGAGAATATTCATGCTTGGCAAAAAGCCTTTTATAATGGGGTATTTGAGCCTAAGCCAGAAAACATAATAGAAGCGTGTCGAGATATTCAACAGGCAGGATCACTTTCCCCGGAACAGCGCTTGGGTATATATCGAAATAGTATATTAGGCGGTATTACCTCTGGCCTGATGGGGATTTATCCGGTTTGTAATCGCCTTGTTGGCGATCAGTTTTTTACCCGAATGGTGACAGGGTATTTACAGCAGTATCCTTCAACTTCAGCCGATGTGGGTGAATATGGCGAGTTCTTAGCGAGTTATCTTGATCAGTTTTTGATAAAGATAAATCAACAGCAAACGCTGAAGTATTTACCTGATGTGGCAAGACTTGAATGGTCATGGCATCAAGCATTCAACGCGGCAGATGTTTCTTTTAATGCGTCGGATAAAAGTGAGCAGTCTCTGCCTCTGTCTGAGTTAGCCAATGTTACTGCTGAACAGCAAGGTAATATCGTTTTTAAACTCCAGCCTTCTTTAGGTTTGCTGGTGTCACAATTCCCAATCGATCAAATCTGGCAAGTGAATCAACAAGGCGGTGCTCATGTTGATGGTGACGGTATGCGTGATGCGGATGAGACTGAAATTGAACTGGTAGAAGAGCACAGAGAATTTATTATTTGGCGCAGTGCAGATTTTGGTATGCGCATTGAACAGAATAAAATAGAGGGTGGGTTAGCCTTTTTAAGCGATTTGCAATCAGGATTAACGTTCTCAAAGATTGCCGAAAATGACTATGCCAACCCAGTTGAAGTATTATTACCGCACTTTCTTCAATCTGGATTGGTTATCGGGTTTAGCCTAAGCTAGAAAAGCAGATACTAAATAAATAGCGGCTAGCGAAATGAGGTGCGATCTAAGAAAGGCTTAACCTTGCCATCTTTTGCCATGCCATTTGCCATCGCAATACGCTGATTCTTACGACCTAATAAGCGAGCTTGCGTCCAGCGTTCCCAAAGAAGAGCGCCCCAAGTATCTTTTTTCCACGTTTTCTTAAACAAGTATTTAGTGGCTGCAATCGCATCTGGGGACTTGCTCGCAATTTCTGTCGCCAGAGCTTCTGCGTCTGCTAATGGATTGTCACTGATCTTACTGATGAGTCCGTATTCAGCGCCTTCTAATCCCGAGAAGAAGCGACCTGTCATAGTCAGCTCTTGAGCGATATCGACGCGTGTTAGGCGGGATAGCGTCACCATGCCACTCATGTCGGGGATCAGCCCCCATTTCATTTCTAAAATAGACATCTTGCTATCAGGCGTTGCAATGCGATAATCCGTTGCCAAAATAATTTGCATGCCCCCACCAAAGCAATTTCCATGGATGGCAGAAATAACGGGAACTGGCAGGTCGCGCCAGATGTGGGCGATTTCTTGAGCAATGTTCATTTTTGTCCAAGGCATTTTTAGAAAAACCTTAGGCACCATCATGGGATCTTTACTGAGCGCGCCAAAATCTAAGCCAGCACAAAAAGAAGGACCGTTACCGTGCATAATAACCGCACGGATCGCGCGATTTTTGCGAATTTTTTTCGCCGTCGCAATCATTTCTTTGAACATTGCCATGTCCAAACCATTGTGTTTTTCAGGACGATTTAGACTGACGTAAGCAATTTTATTTTTGACTTCGAGTAGTACGCGCGCTTCTGACATGGGGATGCTTCTATTAAAGTATTAATACTGTGAATAAGGTGCACATACTTCCATAACCACGCAGCCCTTGCCAGATTAATTCGCATTTTTGTTATTCAAATGCGAGGTAGGGTTATTTAATTGTTAGTATTGGTTGTCGTTAAATGCCTTTATGAAGACGCTGCTATTCTCTTCCGTTATCGCAGAGATTACGGCAATCGATGGAATCCCTGTGGCTAGCACTTGTGGAAGATTGTTTAAGTCGATGCCTCCAATGCAGGTTGTTGGGTAGATTTTGCCATAGCTGTTTTGCCATAAGCGCAACTTGGCTAAGCCGATCGGTTCATGCTCAACAATTTTAGAATTGGGCGTAAATACAGGGCCAAAAGCTAAGTAACTGGGTTTTAAACTATGGGCATACGCCAGTTCGGTTTCATTATGGCAACTGATGCCAAGCCGAATGCCACTTTCTTGCATACGTTTAATGTCTTTGTACGCTATCTGAGCGAGGTCTTCTTGGCCTAAATGAATGCCGTAGGCGTCTAATTCTATTGCTTGTTGCCAGTCGTCATTAATATAGAGGGGGACATCATGCTGCTGACACAGTTTGATGGCTTGTTGCAGTTCTGTTTTTCTTTGTGCTGTTGAATTATCTTTCTGCTTATCGCGCCATTGTAATGTGTTGATGCCTTGAGATATTAAGCGCTCAGCATCGTTTATCGTATCAACGAGTGCGTATAAACCTAAATTTTGGGCCTGTGCAAAGTCGTGGTTCTGTTGTTGAAAATGGTCGGCTGATTTTATCACTATCGGAAAGTCAGCAGGGTTGTTTTCGAGCGCTGATTGCCAAACCGGCCCTGAGCCTTTGCCTTGAGGGGCTGCGAGTCTTAGTCCTTGTTGAATAAAGCGATTAGCAAGCACAATGCTGTCGCTAATAGAATAATCATGAGCAATAAAGCTAGCGATCGCTGAGGCCAGAGTGCAGCCCGTGCCATGGTTGTTAGGTTGTGCTTGTCTTGTATGGGATACCCAAAACGATTGATGGTTGTCGACAAAATAATCACGGCAAGCCTCTTCGCTGTTGGCGGCACCTTTTATGCCGTGGCCACCTTTTATCAGTACGCCGCCAGCGCCTCGATCGAGTAACTGCTGTGCTGCGCGTTCAATATCCTGAGTTGAAGAAATTTTGATTTTGGTTAAAGCTTCTGCTTCTTGTAGGTTCGGTGTGATTAAGTCGACTTGTTTGATGAGTGGATCGATCTCGCCGCGATCAAAGGCGTCTAAAAAACGCGCGCCTGTGCTGGCTTTTAAAACAGGATCCCATACGCAGAAACACTCTTGTGTTTCTAAACATCTCGCTAACCAATGCAGGGTTTTTAGTTCGGGAAGCAAACCAATTTTAATGGCTTTCGGTACAAGATCTTTTTTTAAGGCTTGCCATTGAGCGGCCAAGTCCACAGACGAGAGTGGATGGATTTTTTCGACAGCGATACTATTTTGCGCCGTTATTGCCGTGATGATCGTGCAGCCATGGCAATTTAGACTATGAAAGGTATTTAAGTCAGCTTGAATACCTGCGCCGCCGCCCGAATCTGAAGCGGCAATGCTCCAAACGATAGGCCTAGGGCATCGTATCTCATTCATTTTCGCCGCTGCTTTAGCGGTTGTCTTACTGGATTTTGATGTCGCTATTTCTGATGCCAAAAGGGTGTTCCTAATACTGGGGTCGAAGGACTCGCGGTTTGGCGACTTTCCATAAGACCGGCTAAATAGGCTTGGCGTCCGCCTTTCACTGCTTGCGCAAAGGCACTGGCCATCTGTTGTGGGTCATTGGCTTTTGCAATGGCCGTATTGAGTAGTATGCCGTCGAATCCCATTTCCATAGCGGCCATCGCTTGTGAGGGCTTGCCAATGCCTGCGTCAATAATGAGGCTGGTGGTTGGGAAACGATTTCGTATGGCGTTTAAATTGTAGGGATTCATTAAGCCTTGGCCTGTACCGATGGGTGAGCCCCATGGCATTAATACCTGACAGCCTACTTCTAATAAACGCTGACATAATACTAGGTCGTCCGTGCAGTAAGGCAAAACCTTAAAGCCTTTTTTGATGAGGGTTTCAGCTGCCTTAACTGTCTCAAATGGATCGGGTTGTAGGTTATAGTCATCGCCTATCACCTCTAGCTTGATAAAGTCTGTATTGAAAAGCTCTCGGCTCATTTGGGCCAAAGTAATCGCTTCTTGCGCACTATGACAACCGGCCGTATTGGGCAATAAGACACAGCCGCTTTGTTGAATTTTTTGCCAAATAGCGTGGCCTTGATTGTCCGCCGGATTTTGGCGGCGTAATGACAAGGTGATCATGTCACTGCCAGAGGCGGCAATTGCGGCGGTCATTATCTCTGGAGAGGGATAAAGAGCCGTGCCAACCAGTAAGCGCGAATTCAATTCTACATCGTAAAGTCTCAGGCCGTCTTTATCGAGCATGTTAGCCTCCTGCCATGGGGGACAGTAATTCAATCGTATCGCCGTTATTTAACAGGGTATTGTGGTATTGGCCACGGGGAATAAAGGTTTGATTACAGGCGATGACCACATCGGTCAGATTAAGTCCGGCGGTATTATCAGGCTTTTGTAAATACTCGATTAGTTGGCTAATAGAGTAGGGATCGCCGTGTTTAGGTTCGGTCAGCTCATAAGCTAAACCATTAATGGTGATTTTCATGGGGCGTATCTTCTTTGATGTCCAATGTTTTTAATGCTCGCTCAATCATGGCTGGTGCTATCAAATAACCATGACGATATAGGCCGTTGATGCGAATAACGGGTTTGCCATGAGTCGATTGCACCCTGTCGATACGGGGCAGGTTATTCATATAGGCTGGGCGAAGATTGCTATCTTGGCTGATGATACGAGCCTCAGCAAACGCCGGGTTTAGGGCATATAGCGCCGACATGAGCTCCATAGAAGAGCGTAAGCTGATACTAGAACGATCTTCGCTTTCAATCTCGGTTGCGCCAATAATGAACTGTTGATTCGGCTTAGGGACAATGTAGAGTTTGTAGCGTGGATGCATTAAGCGAATAGGACGCTTTAATATGACGTCTTTGCATTCAAGGCGAATAACCTCGCCACGTACGCCGCGTATTGTATCTGTGGCTGATTCGTTTAAGTCAGTACGGCGTAAGCCAAAGCCGCGGCAGTCAAAAATCAGATCGAACTCTTTTAATGCGTCATCATTAGGCTCTAGAGTTGTGTTCTGATGAAACTGAACCCCCAGTTTTGTTGCTTGTAAGACTAAGTCTTTTAAAACTTCATGGTGATCAATATGCGCTTCACTAGGTAAATAAAGTCCATTTTTGAATTGAGCGCTGATGGAGGTTTCAAGTTCTTCCAACTGACGTCTGTCTGCGAGCACCTGCAGTTGGCTTGCATCCGCCTGAGAATGTAATTTATAGGCAAGGTCGCGTTTGAATTGCTGTAATTCGTTGGTATCGGAAGGGTGGGCTAATACCAGACTGCCGCATTGATGAAAGTGCTGTAAGCTGCCTAATGTTTTTAACCAGTTAGGCCACAGCTGTAACGATTTCATGCCCAGCTGATAGATCTCTATCTCGCTTTCAACCAATTCGCTGATCGGTGAGATCATAGCGGCGGCGGTGAATGCCGCGGCTTTGTCGCATTGGCTCAAGCTTGGGTTGAGTGAACCTTTTTCAAATAGCGATATCTTTGCACTGCTTATACCGTTATCTTGAAAAACGCCTGCCGGCGTATTTTCTTGTGCAATACTGGCCAGTCGCCAAGCGAGTAGGCGGCCTACTAGGCCGCCTCCCACAATCGCAATGTTGTTATATGCGACGTTAGACTTCACTGTACAGCTCGCTGCCTTGCTGTTTGAACTGCTCTGACATTTCTTCCATGCCTTTCGCCAAATCATCGGCGGCATCATTAATCGCGGCAACTTGGGCTGCATCCAAGTCACGTACTTCTTGGCTGATTTTCATTGAACAGAACTTAGGTCCGCACATCGAACAAAAATGAGCAACCTTGTGGCCTTCTTTTGGCAGGGTTTCGTCGTGGTAAGCGCGGGCAGTATCAGGATCAATGGCTAGATTGAACTGGTCTTGCCAGCGAAATTCGAAGCGGGCTTTCGACATGGCATTATCGCGAATTTGCGCTCCGGGATGGCCTTTGGCTAAATCGGCGGCGTGGGCGGCAATTTTGTAGGTGATTAACCCTTGTTTCACGTCGTCTTTATTGGGCAAGCCTAAATGTTCTTTTGGGGTGACATAACACAGCATGGCACAACCATACCAGCCAATCATCGCCGCGCCGATGCCAGAGCTAAAATGATCGTAACCAGGGGAGATGTCGGTAACCAGCGGGCCTAATGTATAGAAAGGGGCTTCGTCGCAATGCTTAATCTGCTCTTCCATATTCTCTTTGATCATGTGCATAGGAACGTGACCTGGGCCTTCGATGAATACTTGCACGTCGTGTGCCCAGGCTTTTTTCGCCAATTCGCCTAGCGTTCGCAATTCGCTGAATTGAGCTTCGTCATTGGCGTCGGCAATTGAGCCTGGACGAAGACCATCACCAAGCGAGAAGGTGACGTCATAGGCCTTCATGATTTCGCAGATTTCATCAAAATGGGTATAAAGGAAATTTTCTTTATGGTGGAATAAGCACCATTTCGCCATAATCGATCCGCCGCGGGAAACGATCCCTGTCATGCGTTCTGCGGTCATTGGCACGTAGCGTAATAGCACTCCGGCATGAATGGTGAAATAATCGATGCCTTGCTCAGCTTGCTCAATTAAGGTATCGCGAAATACCTCCCATGTTAGATCTTCGGCAACTCCGTTTACTTTTTCTAAGGCCTGATAAATCGGAACGGTGCCAATGGGTACTGGGCTATTACGTACAATCCATTCGCGGGTTTCATGAATGTTCTTGCCGGTAGAAAGATCCATTACGGTATCCGCACCCCAGCGGGTCGACCAAACTAATTTTTCGACTTCTTCTTCGATGGAAGAGGTTAAGGCAGAGTTGCCGATGTTGGCATTCACCTTGGTTAAAAAGTTACGCCCGATAATCATCGGTTCACTTTCGGGGTGATTGATATTGGCAGGGATCACTGCGCGCCCACGAGCGACTTCACTGCGAACGAATTCAGGGGTGATGTAGCTTGGCGTTGACGCACCAAAGTTTTCGCCTGGGTGCTGCTTTTTAGTGTGCTCAGCCATTTCCGCTTCCGCGATGGCTAAGTTCTCTCGAATGGCGATGTACTGCATTTCTGGGGTGATGATGCCTTGTCGAGCGTAATGCAGTTGGGTAACGTTTTTGCCTGTTTTTGCTTTAATCGGCTTGCGCTGTAAATCAAATCGTAAGGATTCTAAAGCAATGTTCATTTCACGAATCTTGGCGTATTCGGAGCTATTACCCGTCAATACTTCGGTATCTTGGCGCGCTTCGATCCAATCTTTGCGAATTGCCTCAAGGCCTTTGCGCACATCAATGCTTTTATCGGGGTCGCTATAAGGGCCCGACGTATCGTAAATACGCACAGGAGCGTTATATTCGGTTTTATCGTTGGCCAACGTTGTTGGTGTGAGCTGTATTTCGCGCAGTGCAACGTGGATGTCGCATTGGCTACTTTCGTTGGAGGCTTTGATATACAGCTTGTTGGAACCTGGGAAAGGCTGGGTAGAAAGCTCATCAACTTTGGCGGTTTCACTCAGCTTTTGCTGAATAGTATAAGTTTGTTCAGACACAATTGTTTCCTATCTCTGTTGAGAAAATGGAGAAAAATTAATTGATCTGTCTAACTTGAATTCTGAAGGTAGGGCGCGTCATTATCATGCATTGAAAAACATGCTGCTCGTTGCTAAAAAGTTATTTTAGCAAGCGGCTAATAAACATAAAGACGGCTATGAAAGGCGCTATCGAAATTTATCGATTTATCGCGTTCTTTCATCTTGTTTCCTACGCTGGTATTAACCAGATCAGGTTCAACGGGATCCACATTCGTGATCTCAGCCTTTTATTTAAGGCACCCCGACAAGACATGTTCGCTCACTGAATGTGAGCTTGTGCTCAAATCAGTAAGTTGCGACAGTGTATTATGAAGTTAAAGATTGGACAATGGCTTTATTTAAACCACACTAAGATAGATAAGCTTGAAATAGACAAGCTTAACAATTGCTAGACTTATGATTGTATAAATGGGTATACGCAAAACCTGCTTACCTAAAATCTGGAGCCCGTGCATGCATGAGATTGCCAATCTCTTACCGGATCGTATTCCTGTATTGGTAGTGGATGATGATGAAACCGTTATCCAGGTGACACGTTTGCTCTTATCCCGATTCCGCTTTGATGGTCATGCTTTGGAATTGATTTGCGCTAGCTCAGGTCATGAAGCAATTGATATATTGTCGCAACGAGATGATCTTGCGATTGTTTTATTAGATGTGGTGATGGAGTCTGATGACAGTGGATTTCAAGTCGTTAATTTTATTCGTAATACGTTAAATAATCATACGTTGAGAATTTTATTGCGAACAGGGCAGCCAGGTTTAGCGCCTGAGCGTCAGGTGATTAATGATTATGATATTAATGATTATATTGCTAAAACAGAAGCTACAACGAACCGCTTAAGTCTTTCAATGACCAATGCACTGCGGTCGTATCGAGATATTTTACGCGCTGAATATTTAACCCGTCGTTTGCTATCGGTGAAGTTGGAGCAGCAGCAAGCGTTAAAAGCTTCGCAAGCTAAATCTCAATTTTTAGCGCACATGAGTCATGAGATTCGCACGCCATTGAATGGCATTATTGGCATGGCCGATATTTTGGCGGATACCGGATTATCCATCGAGCAGCGAGGGTATTTGACCGACATTCATAATTCAAGTCGAGCGTTGCTCTCTATTGTGAACGATGTCTTGGATTTATCTAAAATTGAGGCAGGGAAATTAGAATTAGACCCTAGGCCCTTTAAGTTGAATGATGTGCTTGAGGAGGTTAATTCAATCTTTCATGCGCTCATGTTGAATAAATCCATTCAGTATTCTCAGAACATCTCGCCATCAGTCCCTGAATATTTGTTTACCGATAGTACGCGAATGAAGCAGTTGCTCATGAACCTTCTTAGTAACGCGCTGAAATTTACCCCGCGTGGTGGCGAGATAACATTTTCGGTTGATGTTGAGCCGCTTTCGACGATGCATTCAGCGACGATTGCGAACAGTGATAATTCCTCTGAATACCTTTTGAGGTTGACCGTTACTGATACTGGTATTGGTATTTCTGCTGATCGGCTAGAAACTATTTTTGAGGCTTATCAGCAAGCAGAAACACATACCTCTAGGATCTATGGTGGGACAGGGCTAGGATTGTCTTTATGTCGCCAAATTGCTCAGTTAATGAAGGGACGAATCGAGGTTGAAAGCATTGTTGGTAAAGGCGCGACGTTTACCGTATTGATAACGGTGCAAGATGGTATTCATTATTCTGCGGAACCTGTTGAAGTGGTTGAAAATGTATCGATTGTCGGATTAAAAGTTTTGGTCGCTGAAGACAATCCGACGAATCAAAAAGTTGTGCAGATGCTGCTTAAAAAATTGGGCGCGGAGGCGGTGATTGTCGATGATGGACAGCAGCTATTAGAAAGAGTAACCGATTTTCAACCGGATGTTATTTTGATGGATTGCCACATGCCCGTTTTAGATGGCTTTGAAACGACAAAAATTTTACGACAGTTGGGTCTTACCATGCCTATTTATGCATTAACGGCTGGAGTGAGTAGTGATGAACGTATTCAATGCGGCATCATCGGGGTGAATAAAGTATTAAGCAAACCTGTTACGTTGCAAGTCTTACGGTATGCGTTGCAACAGGTTGTTACGGGTTAGCGATCCTATTGGTTGGTATTCTCTTTGTTCACCTTTTTTACCTTTGCTTTTTTATTAGAAACATCGGCAATTTGTTTAAGGCGGTTGATAACCTCAAAATTAATGCTGCCTTCGCTGAAATAATGCTCTTTGCAGATTTCGCCAACGTCTCGGTCCATTAATAGCTGCAAAGCTTCGTCGACCTTCTTAATGCCATAAATAAAGAAGCTACCGTCTTCTACAGCATCAACGACCTCTTGTTTTAAGGCCAAATTGCGAATGTTGGCAAAAGGAATAATGACGCCATGTTCGCCATTGAGTCCCCGTGCTTTGCATAAACGAAAGAAACCTTCAATTTTCTCATTAACGCCTCCAATAGCTTGCACTTCACCATACTGGTTGATGGAGCCTGTAATGGCGAATGTTTGCTTAAGTGGCTGGTGGATTAAAGCAGAGATTAGGCAGCACAGTTCACCAAGAGAAGCACTATCACCATCGATGTAGCCGTAAGATTGTTCCATCGCCAGATTGGCAGAAATGGCCAGTGGAAAGTCTTGGGCGTACTTGTGGCCTAGGTATCCTGATAAAATCATTACGCCTTTTGAGTGAATGGCTTGGCCAAGACTGGCTTCCCGTTCAATGTCAACAATGCCACCTGAACCAGGATAAACCGTCGCGCTAATGCGTGCAGGTGTGCCGAAACGAGTATCGCCGACGGTCATGACGGTTAGGCCATTGACCTTGCCGATGGCTTCACCTTCGGATTCAATCAGAATAACGTTGTCGAGCATCTGCTGGTGGATTCGGTCGTAAATGCGTCCCGTACGTTCTTCTTTTGCCTCAAGTGCTTGGTCTATATGAAGTGTTTCTATTAACGGCGTATTGGCCAGTTTTCGCATAAACTCAGCTTCGGCGAGCAATTCGAATATGTCGCCAATGCGAGCGGTTAAGTATTGCTGATCTTCTGCTAGGCGTGAGCTGTGTTCAATCAACCGTGCAATGCCAGCAGCACTGATATCAGCATACTGTTGTTCATTGATGCGGCTTTTTAATAGGCGAGCAAAGGCATGAATGTGGCCCTCGGTGCGTGGGATTTCGCTATCAAAATCAACGAGGGTACGAAAGAGCTCTTTGAAATCGGCATCGTATTCTTGCAGCAGGTAATAAATGTTGCGTGAGCCAATCAATACCAGCTTGATGTCTAGAGGGATGACTTCGGGCAGCAGTGTGGTTGTAGAAACCAAGCCTAATTCTGAATAAGGGGATTCCATTTTAAGCTGCTGGGATTTGATTGCGCGTTTAAGGGCGTCCCAAACCATGGGTTCAGCCAGTAACTTTTCGGCATCTAACATCAAATAGCCGCCATTGGCTTTATGCAAGGCACCGGGGCTGATTTTGCGATAGTTGGTGGTGAGCGCGCCTTGATCGCTAGAAAACTCAATGCGCCCAAAAAGGTTGCCGTAGCTAGGGTGGGGCTCGTAAATAACCGGAACGCCTTCGCTATCTTCGTGGCAAACGGCAATATTGGGCTGTAAAATTTCTGCTAGGATGGCGCGCTTAACAAATTCATCGCGGTTTTCGTTGGTCCGTTCATCAATCAGTTCTTCTAAGATGATCTTAGGCAAATGCTCGCGCATGGTTGCTAAAAATTCCAATACCGTAGGGAAGTCTTGATAACCTTGTTCTATCGTCTCCAATAGCGGGGATAAGGCTTGATTGATGGTTTCTTTATTGAGGGCGCGCAGCTCGTTGGTTGATTCACGTTTCCATTGCGGCAGTTCGGAAAGTGATTCGTTAAGAAATTGCTCTAGTGTTGCAATGTTGTTATGAAACGTTTCGCGTTCAGTTTCTGCTAATTGTGCGAATTCGGTTTCATCCAGTGCTTTGCCCTCTTTCATGGGGGCGAAACTGATGGCCGCTGAGTCTCTGAAAACCGCAGTATTGGCTTTCAAGGCCTCTTTTTCTACCAGTTCTAACGCTTTATCATATTTACGATTAAAGGCGTGGTCGATGGTGGATTTCTGCTGCTGGTAGCTTGGATGTTCAAAGACCGCAGGGAAGGTGGCCAATAAATTGTTGATGAGTTCATCTAAGATGGATTTAAAAGCCAGTGCTTTCGTCGGGGGAAGCTCTAAAACCTTGGGTTCTCTTGGATTTGAAAAATGATTCACGTAGCACCAATCACTGGGTGCAGGCTTGGTAGCAGCTTGTTCTTTTAAATACTCGCGAATATAGGATGAGCGACCTGTACCGCTTTCACCCATCGCGTATATGTTGTAGCCAATGCGTTCCATTCCCACGCCAAAGCGGATGGCATTTTCAGCGCGTTCTTGCCCTAAAACACCATAAAACGCTTGCAGTTCTGTCGAGCTTTTAAAGGCAAGCTGCTGTGGATCTATGCGGGTTGAAACTTGGCTAGCGAGAAGTGGGTTGGGTTTATTGCCAAACTGAGGCATGAAGAATCCCTTATATTTCAATTGTCTAATCGATTTTCACTCTACGTTAGGGCTAAGTAGGTTTTTTGGCAAGGGGAATGTAGTTTGTATTGCTTTTTTTGCACTTTTTCGGATAATGGCCGGCTCTCAAGTGTTTGTTATTATTATGTCTATTCAATCTGAAGATCGTACGACGATCGATATGTTTTCACGTCCTGAACGAGGGCGTCCAAAAACCAGCCCTTACGATCGAAATACTCAACTTAAGCTGAGCAAGCGGTTGCAGCGTCACCGTGATAAGCATCAGGGGATGCGTCGTATTGAAGTTAAGTTGAATAGCGATGTTGTTGAAATTCTTGATAATCTCGCTAAAGGGATGGGCCTTTCGCGCGCGGAAGTTATTGAGAGTGGCTTGATGGGTTTAATCGAGCAGATTGAGAAAAATGCATAAAAATGCTCTAAGTCGTTAATTTGGCTTGCTTTTATTCTTTTGATAAGGATAATGGCGTTCAGCAGTTAAGCACAGTTTAAACTGCAGCGTGTTATGGTGGCCCTTATCGGTCCCTTCGCAACGAGAAACTACGAACTCCGCCAGGCCTGGAAGGGAGCAACGGTAGTAGTGGATTCGTGTGCCGAGGTGTGGCTGGTAGGGGTCATCTCCAATATTTCTAGATATTCCCTTTCAAATTCTCTGTTCTAATTGTTTCTGACTTTCGTCTCGTTTCCCGCTATGATACCCATTAAGATCAAATTATTGACGGATTTTTCATGAGTTATCAGGTACTTGCGCGTAAATGGCGTCCACGTTTCTTCGCAGAAATGGTCGGTCAAGAACATGTACTGCGTGCCCTAATTAATGCTTTGAACGATCAGCGTTTACACCATGCCTATCTCTTTACAGGGACGCGCGGGGTCGGAAAAACGACGATTGCACGTATTCTTGCTAAATGCTTAAACTGCGAGAAAGGTGTGAGTGCTACCCCTTGTGGTGAATGTTCTTCTTGTCGTGAAATTGCTGAGGGTCGCTTTGTCGATCTGATTGAAGTCGATGCGGCGTCACGTACCAAGGTTGAAGATACCCGCGAATTATTAGATAACGTTCAATATGCGCCGACTCGAGGCCGCTATAAAGTGTACTTGATCGATGAAGTGCATATGTTATCGACCCACAGTTTTAACGCTCTGCTTAAAACGTTGGAAGAACCCCCTGAACACGTAAAATTCTTATTAGCGACGACGGATCCGCAAAAACTGCCGATTACGGTATTGTCTCGTTGCTTGCAGTTTAGCCTTAAAAATATGACGCCTGAAAAAATCGTATCGTACCTAGAGACGGTTTTAAAAGCTGAAGACATCTCGTATGAAGAACCTGCGCTTTGGCAATTGGGCCGCGCTGCTCAAGGCAGTATGCGTGATGCACTCAGCTTGACCGATCAAGCTATTGCTTATGGTCGCGGCGAAGTTTTTGAGCATCAAGTGAATGCCATGCTAGGCACGATTGATCGGGGTCGAGTCTTTAAGTTGGCAGAGATTTTAGCGACGGGGCAGGTGGTTGAATTATTAAATCAAGTTGCTGCCATGGCAGAGCATGGCCCTGATTATGACGAAGTCGTACAGGCCTTAATGCAGCTATGGCATAAAGTAGCCGTTGGGCAAGTAGCGCCTAGTGCCATTGATAATAGTGAGGGTGATAAGGTTGCCATTCTTCAGTTGGCGCAGGCGATGCGACCAGAAGATATTCAGCTTTTTTACCAAACGGCTTTGGTTGGGCGTAAAGATTTGCCTTTGGCGGCTGATCCGCGCCAAGGCTTTGAGATGATTTTATTGCGTATGCTGGCCTTTAAGCCGGTTAATAGTGCACCGTTAAATCTTGATTTGGTCGGTTCGCTGCAGGCTCCGGGTTCTGCGGAACCTGAGGCGGCTATATCTGAGACGCCTATGATTAGCGAGATACCACCGCAGCTTGCGAGTGATGCTAGCATGGGTGAGGGTACTGATCAGAGAGCTGAGGTTGATGAAGAAAAAAAGCCACTAGCTGACTTGGAAGTAGCGCCTGAGCCAGCCATAACAGAATTTGAAGCGCCGATTGTTGAATCAGTCATTGAATCTAATACGGTCGTTGCGGTTGAATCTGAGCCACTCGCCCCTATTACTGCTAGTAGCGCTAATGGTGGTATGAGTAGCGCAGGAGCCGCTGATTTATTAAATAATCCTTTGCCTGTTAGTTCTCCAACCCCAGTGTTGGATGCCGTTGCGCAAATGGAGCAAGATATTATTCCAGAGAAGTCGTTTGACTTTGATTGGGCGCAGCTCTCAGGTTTAAATTGGTGGCAGTGGGTTAAGCATTTACCGCTTGCGGGTATGCCTATGGCGATTGCCCTAAATAGCGCACTTATTAGCCGCCATGAAAATCAGTTGGTGATGGATGTTGATCCAGGCCAAGGGGCATTATTTAATGATGCTCAGCGCAAGCGGATTGAGCAAGTTTTATGTGATGTCACGGGTTTGCCTGTGCAGCTATTGATGCATGTACAGTTGCCTCGTGGAGAAACGCCGCATCAGCGACGTACTCGTATAATGGCCGAGCGTTTTGCGCAAGCAGGGCATGCCATTATGGAAGATGAAATAGTACAAAGTTTAGTTTCAGAATTTGAAGCGCATATTATTGAAGGTTCAATTCGCCCTGTTAGGTAGATTGGCTAAATACACAGTTTAAAAAATAGTTATAGAGGTAAGTATTATGATGAAAGGTGGAATGGGCAATTTGATGAAGCAAGCCCAGCAAATGCAAGAGAAAATGCAAAAAGCGCAAGAAGAGCTGGCTAATTCTGAAGTAACCGGTGAGTCGGGTGCAGGTCTTGTTAAAATAACCATGACAGGCCGTCATGATGTTAAGCGTGTTGAGCTAGATGATAGCGTCATGGGCGAAGATAAAGAATTATTGGAAGATCTATTAGCCGCTGCTGTAAACGACGCCGTGCGTAAAATAGAAGAGAAAAACCAAAGCCAAATGTCTTCAATGACGGCTGGCATGGGTTTACCGCCGGGTATGAAGCTTCCTTTTTAAGCAGTGTTTAATGCTTCCACAGCATTAAGCCGTAACGTTCACATTAAATAAGATGATTACATGGCTATAAAGTTGCCTGCTTCATTGCAGCAGTTAATTGACTCTTTTCAAATACTGCCAGGTGTTGGTCCAAAAACGGCTCAGCGTATGGCATTGTATCTTTTGGAAAAAGACCGTTTGGGTGCTGAGCGTTTGAGCAATAGCTTGCTGCAGGCAATGAGTAAATTGTGTCATTGTGCTTCATGTCGGAATTACGCCGAAGAAGAACTTTGCCCAATTTGCAGTGATGGCCAGCGTTCGACCGAATCGCTTTGTGTTGTTGAATCGCCATCTGATGTGCTAGCGCTAGAGCAGGGTGTTGATTTTAGTGGCCAATATTTCGTACTGTATGGCCATCTTTCACCTATTGATGGTATTGGCCCGAATGAACTTGGATTGGCTGACTTGAAGCGTAAAGTGGAATCTCAGTCAATTAAAGAAGTGATTGTCGCAACCAACCCTACCGTCGAAGGTGAGGCGACTGCTCAGTTTATTATGGATATGTTACCTGCCAGTATTGTTGTTAGTCGGATTGCTCATGGTATCCCTATGGGGGGTGAGTTAGATCTGGTTGATGGTGGTACTTTAAATCATGCATTAACCGGTCGCCGGGTAATGAGCTAAGTTTTTATTAGACGTAATAAGCATTTTATTAAATGAGCAATAATATTTTGGATTCGATTCCCCAGCCCATCTGGATCACGACTGACGATGGTTTAGCCCAGTACTGTGAGTTATGGCAGCAGCAAGCTTTTATATCCCTTGATACAGAATTCGTTCGCACGTCCACTTTTTTTCCTAAGGCCGGTTTGGTTCAGGTGGCTGATAACTCAGATTGTTATTTGATCGATCCGCTATTGATTACTGATTGGTCAAGCTTTGCAGAGCTGCTTGAAAACCAGCAGGTCGTCAAAGTTTTTCATGCTTGTTCTGAAGATTTGGAAGTGTGTCATCGCCTAACGGGCACAACCCCGAGGCCTGTTGCAGATACTCAAATTGGTGCAGCATTGGCAAGCTTGGGTGGCATTATGGGCTTTCAGCGCTTAGTGAAAGCCGTATTGGATATCGATATTGATAAGGGTGAGACTCGCTCTGATTGGCTGCAAAGACCGCTTCGTCCTCAGCAGGTGAAGTATGCCGTGGCTGATGTGTTTTATTTGCACCAATGTTACGCGCGATTGGTTGATTTGTTAATAACAATGGAGCGTTTAACTTGGTGGCAAGAAGATTGTCATCGTTTATTAGACGCTGGCCAGATTAGTGATGATTATAGTCAGCAGTATCGTAAGGTTAAGCTGGCCTGGAAGTTACGCCCGCAAGAGCAATATGTTTTGCAGCAAGTAACCATTTGGCGTGAAAAAACCGCACGTATGTGGAATGTGCCACGCTCGCAGGTGGTTGCTGATAACGTTTTGTGGAATATGGCGCGCTTTCAGCCAAAGCATCTTGGTGATCTTGCGCGCGCTGGCATGAAAGCTAATGTGCGACAGCGAGTCGGTGAAGAAGCCTTAGCGGTTATTGCTGAAACGTTGGACGTTGATGATTCCGTTTGGCCGGATGCTTTGCAAAAACCACTCTCTCCGCAAGCGGGCGAGGAACTGAAGGCGCTTAAAAAACGCGTTTCAGCATACGCTGATACGTTAGACATCCCCGCTGACATGCTAGTGAAAAAGAAAACACTGGAAGCCTTGATTCGATCTGGGTATCCTCGCGGCCCTTATTCTTTGCCAGAGCCTTTATTAGGCTGGCGAAAAACAGAAATTGCCGACGATTTGTTGGATTATTTGAATCAAATAGATCTGGGCGTGGTATAGAGACTTATGACAAAACTGCTGTGTAATATTTATAAAAGTCGTCGCAAGGAAGAGACTTATCTTTACGTCTCTTTGAAAGATGATTTATCAAAGGTGCCAGAAGTGCTGTTGGAGACTTTTGGACGCCCTGAATTAGTAACTAAGCTAATCATCACAGAAGAGCGTAAGTTGGCTCGAGCTGAGGCGGCAAAGGTTTTGGCATCGATTGAAGAAAAAGGTTTCTACCTGCAGCTTCCACCGCCAAAAGAAGAGCTTGGTTTAGGCTTAGATGTATTTTGTAAGCGAGATAAAGACGAGTGAGCGCCCAACCTTTCTGGAAAACTAAGACGTTGAAGCAGATGTCTAAACAGGAGTGGGAGTCACTCTGTGATGGCTGTGCTCGTTGTTGTTTGCATAAATTAGAAGACGAGGATACCGATGAGGTGTATTACACCGATATTCATTGTCGTTACCTTGATAAAAATGATTGCTCTTGCACCGTGTATCAAACCCGTAATGAAAAAGTCCCTGAGTGCATTTGGTTAACCCCAGAGCAAGCGGAAAGCTTTCATTGGTTGCCCGATACTTGTGCTTATCGTTTGGTTGCCGAAGGCAAACCTTTGTACGATTGGCATCCATTAATTAGTGGCGATCCTGACTCCGTTCACAAGGCTGAAATTTCTTTGCAAGGCAAGGGAGTGCCTGACGATAAGGTGCCTGAGGAGGAGTGGCAGAGCCACATAATATGGAAAGCTTAATGTTTAATGGCCCTGTTCAGTGGGCCTTATACGGCTTATCGGCATTGGGCTGTTTTTGGGCCTGGAATAAAATGTTTTTCTGGATTGTACAGAAAGATATGAAAGCCTTTATTCGTATTATCGGCGCTGTTTTATTATTCACCCCAGCCCCTCTAGACCCTATTCAGTCGGAAGCGGGCATTTTTAATGGTGAGGTGAGCAATTATGCTCCCGCGTTCTTAGTCATATTGTTTCGTGGCTTATTAGAAAAAAATGCGTCTTTCTTAGATGCTGTTATTTACATGCTTATCGGTCTAATTTTAGGCTTAATCTTAATGTCTCTCCTGTCATTATTTAACTTCTTTCGGGCAAAATATCGCTCTCAAGATTGACCTCTGGTGACGCGTTATTTCACTAAAATAACGCTAACTCATTCAAATTTGTGATTTTTTTCTCATTCTCGATGGCTAATTTGAGATTCTTTGCTAATTTTAAAGCAGGAACGCTCGATGTCGCTGCGTCTTTCTAATGTAATTGGAGCTTTATTTAGGGAGTGAAATGAATTCACACTCTAATGGATGAGAGGTCAAAAGATGGCAAATCATATTTTTATCATGGCAACCGTAATGCTGCTTGCAGGCATTTTTGGTGGGTTAGTCAATTACTATTTGTACGGCGAAAAGGATCCGGATGCGTCAAGCTTACCAAGATTCTTGGTGGTCGGAGTAGGTGCCTCTTTCTTGGTGCCCGTTGTATTGGACTTAGTGAATAGTGAGCTCGTACTGGAAAGCCAAGGCGATCCTTCGAGATTATTGATCTTTACCGGTTTTTGTTTGATCTCAGCGTTATTATCTCGCTTTGTGATTGATAACCTATCGGATCGAATTTTTAACGAAGCTCAGGTTGCTAAGCAACGCGCTGAAGAAGTTCAGCATGACCTACGTATGATTCAGACTAACTTGATGCCGTTGATTGATACGGAGACTGAGCAAGATGTAAATGTTCAAGATCCAAGTCTGTTGAATGTGCAAGATGAATTGGATGTTACGTCTACCAGCGTACTGAAAATTTTATCAAGTGGCCGCTTTATTTTCCGTTCTTTGGCGGGCTTATGCCGCGAAGTAAACCAAGATGAAAGCACCGTTCTTAAAACATTGAATGTTTTAACGGTACGCAGTCTGGCGGGTAAAGTCAGTGGCAAAGACGGTGTGCGTTGGCACATCACTGAAAATGGTCGTCGTGTTTTAGAGTCGACTTTGTAAGTTATTTCCCCCTGTTGGAGTTCTGAAATGCTCAGAGATCTTAAATATTCGGGGGGAAGGCTTATTGCCTTCCTTTTATTATCCTTCTTATTGCCTTTTTTATTAAAGCCAAGTCCTGCTTTTGCGGCTGAACTAAAAGAAGATAATAAAAATCTCCCTTTCGATGTTCGTATCATTATTGATATATCGGGTAGCATGAAGCAAACCGATCCGAGCAATCTGCGTATCCCTGCGCTTAATTTATTATTAGAACTTATGCCAGAAGGTGCTCAGGCGGGTATTTGGACTTTTGGGAAATATGTTAATAATCTTGTTCCTGTTGCGGTTGTTGATGATCAATGGCGCAAGAGAGCGAAAAAGTCAGCGTTAAATATTACCTCGGTAGGGTTGCAAACCAATCTTGCGGGAGCCTTAAATGATGCGGCTTGGGGCTTGAACTCTGATAGTGGCTTTCAGCAAAGCATCATCTTATTGACCGACGGCAAGGTTGATATGGCAAGCAATAATGACCCTCAAGGAGAGCAAAAGAATACCTTGGCGCTGAAAAAATTAATGTCTGAGGTCTTGGGGAAATATCGGACGGCTGGCGCGAATATTCATACGCTGGCATTGTCGGATTTGGCCGATAAAAATTTATTGCAACAAATAGCGCTTGAAACAGAGGGGCTTTATTCTCAGGCGACCAATGCTGAGCAGTTGATGAAAGCTTTCTTGCGTGCCTTTGATCGCGCAGTTCCAGCAGAACAAGTGCCAATGGAAGATAATACCTTTGTCATCGATGACAGTGTGAATGAATTTACTGCGCTCATTTTTAAATCGACGAAAGGCACGGGCGAATCGGCGTTATTGACGCCTAGTGGTCATCGCTACACCGCACTCGATCATCCTGAAAATGTACGCTGGCATAAAGATGTACGTTTCGACTTAATGACAATAAAGCAACCAGAGTCTGGAACGTGGATTGCTGAGGCCGACTTAGATCCATCCAATAGAGTCACCATCTTGTCAGACCTTGCGGTCAGTGTAGAGGGGATACCCGCAACCATTTTTCCGGGAGATAAGTTAGACGTCGCCATTAAATTGATGAATGAAGGAGAAGTGATTAAAAAGGCTGAAATATTGCGCCTCACTGATGTGACAATGAAAGTCGTCACTGCGAGTGGTCGTGATGGCAGTAAAATACTTTCTGATCCAGAAAATCCACCTACCGACGGTATTTATCGAGAAGGGTTATATCGACTAAAAGAGCTTGGCAGTTATCAAGTAGATGTCGTTATAGAGGGGCGCACATTTCAACGTAAGCGCAGCTTCTCCATGACCATGATTCAGCCAATTGAAATTAATCATGAACCTGATGAAGAGAAGGGTGTTTATCGCATTGAAGTAAAAGCATTATCTGACAATTTGGATATTGAGCGATCTCGAGTCATCGCGAAAATTAAAAGTCCTGATGATAATACGATCATCCAATCTGTAACTTATGATGCCGATGCTCAGGCTTGGATTAGTGAAATAGCACCCACAAAAGGGGCGGGTAAATACAGTGTTGATTTGAACATTCGCGGCATTACGCAAAGTGGTAAAAATTTCAAAGTAAAGCCGGATGAAATACTTTTTGATCTACCTATTATCACCGCCAAACCAGAGGTTGTCGTTTCAGCGGTCGAGCCAGTAGAAGATATTGTGGTTGAGGATGCTCAAGGGGCGGATGATACCGTAGAGGAAGATGCCGTCACTGACAATGCTGAAGCTGAAGAGAATCAAATAGCAGAGGTTGAGGCTAAAGAAGATGAAGTTAAAACCCCAGAAGTCGACGACATAGCACCTAAGATTACGATGGAAGAAGTCTCTAAGGTGGATGAGGCGGCTAAAAAGATAGAGGTTGTTGAACAAGAAGCGCCCGACGTGGAAGAAGGTGATGACGGTTTGGCTTGGTGGGTTTACCTGATTTTGGTTTTATTCAATGTCGCGATTATTGGTGCGGGTGTGTGGTGGTTTATGTTGCGTAAATCCAATGCTACCGCCGATGCTCAAACCAGTATGAATGAAGACGCCATTGCGGATCTTGATGCTTTAGAAGACGATTTAGCAGGTGATTTTGATTCTTTGGATGAGGGTGATGAAGAAGAAATAATTCCCGTGGCTGACGGTTCTCAAGGTGATGAGCTTTCTGGGCCAGGTGATGCGGGCAGTTTAGATTCAGCATCCGAAGCCGCAAAACCGGCAGTGGATGAGAGTATTGGTTTTGATGAGGATTTCTCTATCGACCCTGATGATGATGTTGATACTGACGACGACTCTTGGGGGGAGTTTGATAGCGATAAAAAGGATTAATGTCTAATAATATGCTCTAGCAGAGTGGCGCATCTTGTTGCAAGGGGCTTTATGCCCTTATACTGCGACAATATTAAATTCTGCTAGAGGTTATTATGAAATTTCAAGGTACCAACGAATACGTTGCAACGCCTGAGTTGCAAATGGCGGTGAATGCTGCGATTACTCTTCAGCGCCCGCTATTATTAAAAGGCGAGCCTGGGACCGGTAAAACCATGCTAGCAGAACAGTTAGCAGAATCTTTAGGCACTGAGTTGATTCAGTGGCATATCAAAAGTACGACTAAGGCTCATCAGGGGCTATATGAGTACGATGCGGTTTCACGTTTGCGCGATTCACAATTGGGCAATGATAAAGTTCATGATATTAAGAACTACATTGTTAAAGGTAAGTTGTGGGAAGCTTTCACTGCGGATAAACCGGTTGTTTTATTGATTGATGAAATTGATAAAGCCGATATTGAGTTTCCAAACGACCTGCTATTAGAACTCGATAAGATGGAGTTTTATTGCTACGAAACCCAAGAGCGTATCATTGCTAAACATCGCCCAATCATTTTAATCACCAGTAATAATGAAAAAGAATTGCCTGACGCTTTCTTGCGTCGCTGCTTTTTCCACTACATCGATTTCCCATCCAAAGAAACCATGATGAAAATTGTGGATGTTCATTATCCTAATATCCAAGCCTCTTTAGTAAAAGAAGCAATGGAAGTGTTTTTCGATATCCGTAAAGTTCCAGGTTTGAAGAAAAAGCCTTCTACGTCTGAATTGATTGATTGGCTGAAACTATTAATGGCTGATGAAATCGGTGTGGATTTATTACGCGATACTGATAGGACAAAAGCAATTCCGCCGATGGCTGGCGCTTTGGTTAAAAATGAACAAGATGTACAGCTATTAGAAAAGCTGGCCTTTATGAGCCGTCGCCGAGGTTAATACTCTTCGGCCACTAACTAGAGGGATTCGATATGTTCATCGATTTTTTTATGACGGTACGAAAGGCCAAGGTGCCTTGTTCCGTAAGTGAATACCTAGATTTAATCGCGATGGTTGAGAAGAACTTAGCGTTTGCAGATCTGGATGACTTTTATGTTTTGGCAAAAATGTGCTTGGTTAAAGACGAGCGTCATTACGATCGCTTTGACAAAGCTTTTGGTCATTATTTTGAAGGTATCGAAAGCTTAGATCTAGCGATGGATGATCCGTCTATTCCCGACGATTGGATGCGTAAAGAAATGGAACGCATCATGAGTCAGGAAGAAATGGATGCAATTAAAGGTCTTGGCGATTTAGATGAAATCATTGAAGCTTTCAAAGAGCGCTTAGAAAACCAGAAAAAACGTCATCAGGGTGGTAATAAAAATATTGGCACGGGTGGTACGTCGCCTTTTGGTGCCAATGGTTTCAATCCTGAAGGTTTTCGCATTGAGCAAGGCCAATCACGGCATAAAAAAGCAGTAAAAGTGTGGGAAAAGCGTAACTACAAAGACTTAGATGATTCTATTCAGTTAGGCATTCGTAATATTAAAGTAGCCTTGCGCCGCTTACGAAAATTTGCCCGCACTGGAGCGGCCGATAAGCTGGATTTAGACGATACCATCGCCTCCACTGCGCGTAATGCGGGTTTTTTGGATCTGAAGCTTGTGCCTGAGCGTCATAATGCCGTCAAGGTTTTATTGTTCTTTGATATTGGTGGCTCGATGGATCCTCACGTCAAAGTCTGTGAAGAGTTGTTTTCTGCTGCTCGCTCTGAATTTAAACACATGGAAACCTTCTATTTTCATAATTGTTTGTATGAGTCGGTATGGAAAAATAATATTCGCCGGACTAATGAACAAACACTGACTTGGGATTTGTTAAATAAATATACCAGCGATTACAAAGTCATATTCATCGGTGATGCGATGATGGCCCCTTATGAGGTAACTCATACGGGGGGCAGTGTTGAACACTGGAACGATGAAGCCGGTGCGGTTTGGTTGCAGCGTATCAAAGACAAGTTTGATAAAGTCGTTTGGATTAATCCAGCGCCTGAGAGTCATTGGGGGAATGGCGGATCTTTAGGCATTATCAAGCAGATTGTTGACGATCAGATGTATTCATTAACACTGGAAGGCCTTGAAAAAGCAATGAAAGAGATGAGTCGCTAGGCGGCCTGTATATTGTAACTTTAAGTAAGCCAAAGGACTGACAATCCTTTGGTCTACGTGTACACTGGTACTAAGTATTAGGGATGATAACAATAATAAAAATTTATCTAATAAAAAGACTTATAAAATGCAGAATACAAATCACGTATACCCAAAACAATTGAAACTTACCCGATAGAGTAGACAATCTGCCATAGTATGGTCATTGTGCGCGCGATATAATGCGAGAGAAAATATAGCTCAATCATCATGATCGTTGCTCGGCAATCAAATGGCGTTAGTTTAATGTTGATAATAAACATTTATAGCAGATCGGTTCTGCTGAGGGTTAGCAATGGTTTTTAGAATTTGGGCGCTATTTTTAATCATGTTTAGTGCTTCCTCTAATACCCAAGCATTAGAGCTTGGAGATAGTATTCCCGACTTTGTAATGGCCAGTGAGAATGGTGCGCCCAAACGCTTGTCTGAGCAGGTTGGCAAGCCTGTTATGCTTATTTGGTTAGATGACTGTGATGGCTGTGCTGAGCGGTTAATTCAATGGCAGTATCTAGCAGAAAGTCGAGCGGTAGATGGACTAGTGACATGGGTTATCTGGCAACCAGAAGAAGGTTACCAAGCCCCTTGGTCGCGATTACCAATTTTGAGATACGAGTCAACTAATAAAGAATCGTGGCTATTTAGGCCTAACCCAGCGGTTATGTTGATTTCACCCAATGGCACTTTAGATCATATATTTTTACAAGATTTAGATGAGCGAAGAAGCGAAATTGCCGGTGTGTTGAATGATTGGCTGCAGAAAAAGCAATGGTTACAAGAAGGAATTAAATAATGCGTTTGTTATATTCAATGCTGCTGATCGTTACATCGATGAGCGTATATGCAGAGAAATCTGAAGAAATAAGCCCAGTGAGCCAGAAAGCGTTTTCGGTAAAGCAGTCAGTACTGCAATTGAATCGAGATTTATATCAGCTTGAGGAAGATTTATTGAGTCCTGCGACGACGCAAGCCTCTCTTTTCTTTTCGCTAACGGGCAATGAATTTTTTGAACCTTATTCGATTAATGTTGTTATTGATAACAAGTCGCCAATTCATTATCTCTATACCGAACGACAAGTCAGCGCCTTGCGTCAAGGTGCTATTCAACCATTAAAAGATCTTAATCTTGGTCCTGGCGCGCATACCATTAAAGCGGTTGTTAAAGGCATTGATAATAATGGCAAGTCCAGAGAGCTTGTTATGGAAAAAGAAATCGAAAAAAATGATCAGCCATTGTATATCGAACTAAACATTCGAGATAAAAAAGAAATGCAACGTGCCGAACTGATTATTAGTCAATGGTAACGCAATGAAATTTCTGATGGTTGTTTGTTGTTTGTTACTTGGGTTGCCCCAAGCAAATGCGCTTTCTTCTGAGCAGGAAATACTACGCCTTAAAAAAGGGGAGTACTATTTTTACTATTTAACGGAAGATTATCCCTCTGCACTAGCGCTTTTAGAGCCTTTGCGTGAGCATCAGTCGTTAGGCCAAGAGTTTGATATTATGCAAGCAGATATGCTGCTGGCGCTTGGTTTGCATGCAGAAGCACAGCGTATTTTTGAGCAGATACAGCCAGTACCATCATCGCCTCAATCTTGGTTTTACCTAGCCAGACGCTGGTTTGAATTGGGGGAGTTTTACAATGTTCTGCACAGTGCTGAGCAGATCGATGCGTTAAGTTTGAAGGCTGAGTCTCAAACAGAACTGCAATTTATGATGGCTTCTTCTTATATGGAATTAGGTGAGCATATAAAAGCTCAAAAAATCATAGAGGGCATGCCGCGCAGTGCGATCTGGACAGGTTACGCTCGACACAATTACATTATCGCTATGATGGGCGGCAATACGAGTGGCCGCAGTCTAAAATTATTGATCGAAGATGCGATTTTTTATCTGCCAGAAACGCCAGAAGCAAAAGATTTGCGTGATCGTATTCATTTGATTTCGGCGATTCATTTTGTAGAAAATGGTGAAAATCAATCGGCACTGAAACACCTTAAGTTAATCAGCCTCGAAGGCCCATATACCCCTGCGGCTTTATTACAATATGGTTGGGTTAATTTTGAACAGGGAAATTATCAACGTGCACTTCAGCCTTGGCGTGAGCTGCAAACCCGCTTTAATCTTTTTGATCCTGATGTTATGGAATCCATGTTAGGTATTCCGCAGGTATTTGAATTAATGAAATCCTATACGCAAGCCATTAAAAGCTACGAATCGATCGAAAAGCGCTTAGTCGCGATGAAACAATTCCTCAGTACAACCAAAACCAAACTTGAAGCCGCTGCTTGGTTAGATTCATGGATATCAGTGCAAACGGATCCGCGTTGGGGTTGGCATTCTCAATTAAATTCAACGCTTCCTTTTAGTGATGAATCGGGCTTATTACACCAATTACTCTCAGAAGATTTGATTGTTAATGGTTTGTACGAATATCGTGATCTCGTCATGTTAGCGCAGTACGTAGAAGATAAAGAACAAGATTTGTTATTGTGGCAAGCAATGCTTGTGCAACGAAAATCTGAAGCATTGAATCGTGATTTAAACCCTCAATTTAACCGAGCGCAACGTATTATTCTTGAATCAGAGAAAGCGTATGCTGAGCTGCTAACAATGCTGAATGACTCTGATAATGATGTGTCTGTTTTGGCGACGCGAAAGCAACAGGGGAGTTTGAAAAAATTAACACAGGCATCACTTAATTTAGAACAATTAATGACACTGAATTCAGCGACTCGAAATGTTGATCTTTATCAGCAACGCTGGGCGCGTATTAATGGTGTGCTGATCTGGCAGGTAAATGAAATGAAACCGTCTGTGCAATGGCAATTACAGCGCGATGTCATTAATAGCAAGCGCTATATTGCACAAGCCGAGAATCAATTATTAGAAACACGTTTGGCCGACAAGTGGTCGGGTTCTTCGTGGCAGGGGCTAACGGTAAGGTTGAATGATGCACTGCAAAAAACATCATCAGTAAAAGAGTCCATCGAGAAAGAAAAAATAGAGTCTAAAAATAGACTGATAGCCAAAGCTCAACAATTTCTATCGCTGCAAGAGCAGCGTATTACAGATTATTTGGCGCGCTCTCGATTATCCATCGCACGTTTATACGATGAAGCGTTGCAGCGAAAAATTGCCCGTGGCGATGTGTCTGAAATAGAGGTGCGCCCTTAATGGTAAGAATATTAGCGATTTTTTTCCTAACTCAATTATTGCTCGCTTGTGCGTTGTTTGAAGCATCGGAACAAACGGTCGATTATTCGAATCAGACATTAAGTAATGTAAAAGTTGTCGGTGTTAATACTGCGCCGAATAGTGATCATGACATTACTCATGACCAAGTTATGGAAAAATATAAAGCGTATTTAGAAGTCTCCAATAATGCAGAGTTGAGAGTAAAAACTCATCACCGCATTGCTAATTTGCGTTTACAAAAAGACGAACTTTTATGGGAAAGTGGTGCGGGACTTGAATCCTCAGTACAAGTTCAAGATGTGGCATTAGGGCGTGAATCAATTAATGATTATGAGCGTTTATTATTAAAATACCCCGATCGTAGTGATAACGATATTGCCCTTTACCAGTTAGCAAAAGCTTATTCTTTAGCGGGAGAACCTTTCGAAACTATTCGAGTTCTAGAACAGTTGGTCACTGCATACCCCGAGTCGGATTATTTTTTGGAATCATTGTTTCGCTTAGGTGAAGTCTATTATGCGAATGGGGTTTACAATTTAGCTGAATCTTCTTATCAGCGCTTGATTGCTGGCGGTGATCATCAAAATAAATTCTATCTTAATGCGCAGTATCTCCTTGGCTGGTCGCAGTTTAAGCAAAACAAATATGATGAATCATTGATGTCTTTTACCCGAGTGCTGGATGCTGAATTTTCTACTGAAGATAAATTGCTGACCGCGACGGCCAGCCAGAAAAATATGCTGAATGATATTTTAAGCATCATGGCGATAACGTTTGATTATTTAGGTGATTGGCAAAGTATCGATACTTTTTATCAACGAGTTGGCAATCGACATTACGAGCACTTAATGTATGACACTTTGGCGAAGCAATATTATGCCAAGAAATATTATAAAAGTGGGGCTTCAACGTTGAGAGCTTTTGTTAAACGTTACCCCAATGATGCATTGGCACCTGATTTTTATCAACGCATTGTCACCGGTTACGAACAAGCGGGCTATTCAAATTTGATGCGTAAGCATCAGAAAATATTCATAAAGAGCTATGGCATTGGTGGTGATTATTGGAATCAGCATAGCGTAGCGGTGCAAGAAAGTATTAAACCTTGGCTCTCAAATTATATTTGGGGGTTGGCGCGTTTTAATCATGCGTGGGGCCAAAAAACGGCTCAGAAAAAAGGTAAAGCGCTAAGACTTCAAGCCGCTATTAATTGGTATGGTGAATATATTCGCAGCTTTCCTAACGCAGCAGATGCGGCTAAGGCCCATTTTCTATTAGCGGAAGTTGCTTATGAATTACGTCAATATCCTTTAGCCAAAGATCATTATGAAATTGTTGCTTATCAATATCCAGGTTATGAAAATGCTGCTGAATCGGGATACGCGGCGATTTTAACTTACAGTAAACACCAGCCGAAAAAAGAAGATAAAGCAATTTGGAGGCAATTGACGGTTGCTAGTGCCATGCGCTTTGTTGACGAATACCCTCAAGATAATCGACGAGGCCAAGTTTTAGTTAATACAGCTGAAATGTTATTGGCCGATAAATATTATGAACAAGCACTTAAAACAGCGATGCTGGCAAAAAATACAGAAGGCCAGTTATCTTTGCGTCACCAATACGGTGCTGCACTTGTGAGTGGTCATGCAAGTTTTTACTTAGAAAATTACGAGCAAGCGGAATCTTCGATTATTGATGCATTAAAGTATGAAAAAATACAAACGAAAGCACGTAAAGATTTGCGAGAAAAATTAGCCGCCTCTATTTATAAGCAAGGAGAAGCCGCCAAGAATGCAGGTGATTATGACTTGGCTGTGAGTAATTGGCTGCGTATCGCAGCGCGGGTTCCAGAGAGTGATATTAAAGTAAGTGCAGAATTTGATGCGGCAACTTTATTAATGGCTGAAAATAAATATGATCAAGCCGTGCCAGTGCTTTTAGATTTCAGAAAGCGTTATCCGCAGCATCGTTTATTAAAAGACATCCCATCTAAATTAATCGTTGCTTATGAAAGTCAAGAAAAATGGGCGAAAGCCGCGGCCGAATTAAAATTAATCTGGTTGCAAGGGAATGATAAAGAACAGCAGCGCATTGCATTATTTCAATCAGCTCAATATTTTGAAAAAGCCAACGATTTGGATAATGCGCTGGCAACGTATAAACGGTATGCGCATGACTATAAGCGTCCATTTGATCCTGCGGTAGAAGCACACTTTAAACTTGATCAAATTTATCTTACTCAAGGGGATGATACTAAGCGTTTATTTTGGATGAACAAGATGGTATGGCTTCACCTTGGTGCTAGAAAAGATCAAACTGATCGCTCAAGATATTTGGCTGCAAAAGCTTCTTATGAACTTGCTGAAAATGAACGCATTAAATACGACAAAATAAAAATCACGCTGCCGTTAGCGAAAAGTATTGAGCGTAAAAATAAACGAATGAAAGCGGCTCTTGATCGCTATACTCAAGCGGTTCAGATTGGCGTGCTTGAGTATACAACGTCAGCGACTTATCGAATTGCTGAGCTTTATAGCCAGTTCAGTCAACGCTTGCTTGAATCAGAACGACCAGAAGGCCTAGATGAGCTTGCGTTGGAAGAATATGGTTATTTATTAGAAGATCAGGCATTTCCTCTAGAGGAGGCTGCAATCGAAGTGCATCAAACAAATACCGGGCGTACATTTGATGGTCTTTACGATCAATGGGTTAAAAAGAGTTTTGCATCTTTAGCGAAGTTGATGCCAGCGCAATATGCGCGATATGAAAAGAAGGTAAGTTATGTCGATGCTATTCGTTAATACAGTTCGCGGCTGTTGTTTGCTTATTGCTATTACTATTGGGATAAGTGGTTGCAGCTCTGTACCGCCAAAACCTAAAGTTATTGATGCGCAAGAAGCGGTAACAGAAAAAATGCTATCTGCAGAATTAACGCAATCATTTGCCGATGCACTGACTTTATTGAGAGATGAAAAGTTTCAACAGTCAGAGGTGATGCTGCTTAATATTACCTCTGAATACCCTGATTTTGCAGGCCCTTGGTCGAATTTAGCCATTGCCCAGTTATCGCTAGAGAAATATGACGATAGCCTCATGAGTATTAATAAATCATTGGCAGTGGACGAAAAGTTTTGTCCATCATTATCATTGAAAGGCATTATTCTTCGTGAGTTAGGACGGTTTTCCGAGGCTAAAGTCGCGTATTTAAGCGCAATTGAATGCAACCCTGAGGATATGATCAGTCTTTATAACTTGGGGGTATTATCCGATTTATACCTGCATGATGACGCTTCCGCGCTCTTTTATTACGAACGCTATCTTGTTGCATTAAACGAAACAGAAGGCGCGTCTAAAGATTCGACGGTAGAGTCTTGGGTGGTGGGTCTAAAGCGTAGGGTTCCAGAAGAGCAGCGCATTGTTCGCACGATAAAAAAAGATAAAACTGAAGCTGAAGTAACGACACCGCAACAATTGGCAGGGGAAGAGTAATGAAAATACTGTTTGTTATCTTATTACTTTTGCCTTGTGTCTCCTTGCAGGCTGAAGAAGTGATACGGTTAGATGGCATATCGATTCAGGGTAATAGTGAAGAACCTAATGTTCTTTATGTAACGCCATGGCAATCAGCGCCAGGAGCCGGGCAGCTTTTTGTGCCTATAAAAAGTTATCGCAAGCATTGGTTAAAACCGATCAGTAAAAAGAGTATGCAAAGAGAGACCGAGTATCTAGAGCACTTCCAGCAGAATGGTTCTTATACTCCACAAGGATATGTGACTAAATAAATAGAATTAGTGTTTTTGTATTAGTATACTTACATTAATTCACATAAAGTTACCGGCGCTCTTTTAATGAATAGAGCGCCTGCTGTACAAAAAATAATAACTAAAGACAATAATAGGGGTGTGTAGATGGATTCAATAATTCGCTTTTTTCAAGAAGGGGGTACTTTTATGTACCCAATTGGAATTGTATTGGCGATTGGCTTAGCGATTACTCTTGAACGTTTTATTTTTCTGTCACGAGAAAAATCTTCTAATCGTCAAGCGTTTGAAGATGTATTACCGATGCTTCAAAAAAGAGATTTCCGTGCCGCTCTGAATTATACCAATTCTGCTGATGCAAAGATTGCCACCATTTTTTCAGCAGGTATTAACCGCATTTCTTCCGGCCGTCGAGACGATATCGAATTGGCGATGGAAGAAGGTGTCATGGAAGCCATTCCGCAGCTGGAAAAACGAACTCAATACATTGCAACCTTGGCGAACATCGCTACCTTGATGGGGCTTTTGGGAACCATTATGGGTCTTATTTCGGCGTTTACAGCAGTGGCAAATGCAGCCCCTGCCGATAAAGCAACGTTGCTTTCAAATTCAATCTCTATTGCTATGAATACCACCGCTTTTGGTTTGATGGCTGCGATTCCTTTACTCCTTTGCCATACCTTCTTACAAGCTAAGACCAATGAAATTATCGACAGTATCGAAATGGCTGGTGTGAAGTTCTTGAATATCGTTACTGAGCGTAAGCCAGGTTCAAACAAAGAAGGTTAGCGGAGTAGTTTTAATGAGACGCCATAAAAGAATAAAACAAGAGGCCGATCTCGATATTACTTCCTTCATGAATTTAATGATTGTATTGGTGCCGGTGCTATTACTAAACATGGTTTTTGCACAAACATCCGTATTGGATCTTAAATTGCCTTTGGGAGATTCTCTTGGGAACGTTAGCCCAGAAGATGTATCGGTTGAAGTTACTATCCGTAAAACGGGTATGAACGTTGTTGTTGCCGCAGGTGGAGCCTCACGCGTTGTTGGTATTATACCTACGGTCGAAAATGCTCATAATTACAAAAAGTTATCTGAAGTCTTACAGCAGGTTAAGAAAAGCTTTCCTGATAAAAAAGATGTTGTCTTACTATCAACGCCAGAGGTTGACTATCAGACGCTGGTCGCGGTTATGGATACCAGCCGCAGTTTTGAAACGGTTGTCGTGACATCGGTTGTTGATGCCGTGTTATTTCCGGAAGTTTCGCTAGGTGATGCAGAAGCGCTTGAGCAAAATGCACCTGGAGTGACGCCATGAAAATGTCGAAGCGTGCCAAGCGCATGCAACGTAATCATAAGCGCAATGCGCAGAAGTCAGCGTTAAACCTAACGGCATTAATGGATATTTTTACCATTCTGGTTTTCTTTTTGATGCTTAATCAAAATGATTCTGAAGTACTGAATAACGATGCGATTCAATTGCCTAAATCGATCGCCGCCAATCAGTTAAAAGATACGGTACGTATTTTAGTAACGAAAGATGATGTATTAGTGCAAGGGCGCTCTGTGGTAAAAGTCGCCGCTATTGCCTCGATGGAAGACGAGGTTATTCCTTCTTTAAAAAAGGAACTCGATTATTTGGCAGCTCGCTCTCCCTTGCCAGAAGCTCTTAAAGAAGAAGGGCGGCTGATAACGATAATGGGAGATAAAGATACGCCTTATTCGGTGCTTAAGAGAATTATGGATACGTGTGCGAAAGCCGAATTCAATAATATTTCTCTTGCGGTGAATCAAAAAGCGGAGGCGAGCTAATATGTCTACTCTGCATTTAGGCTCTTCGTCACTGCCTTGGAGTGATGTTGATCAAAATAATTTTCGTATTATTTTAAGCGTATTCTTAGCGTTCCTGTTTGTTATTGGTTTGGTTATTCCCAAAATTGATTTGCCAGAAATCAAACGTACTGAACTTGAGAAAGTTCCCGCGTCTCTGGCTAAAGTGATTAAACGGAAAAAAGCAGAGGTGCCGAAAGTAAAGCCGAAGCCAAAGCCGGTTGAGAAGAAAGTAGAGAAAAAACCAGAGCCGAAAGTTGAAGAACAACCAAAGCC
>CAWVSY010000008.1:0-80640 GCA_963933055.1 uncultured Oleispira sp. | reverse complement strand
AACATGGATCAACTAGCCATGGATGTTTCTAAAGGCCAAGGTGAAACTCTTGATGCTCTAGCACAAATCATTGGTGTTCAGCAGTCTGATACTTCTGCTTTCAATGCAACTATGCAAGCCAACTTTGATTCTATGTTCTCTGCTGAAGGAACATCTGCTACTGCTTACGAAGGTATGCAGCAAGCAATGGAAACTAATGTTGAATTACAAAAATACCTAGGTTAATTTATAATCTAGTTGTTATTTTGTAGAAAAGGCGTGCCGCGGCACGCTTTTTTTATGTCTGTAAAATAAGGAAGCTTATCTTGGTTTTGAAAAATAGTTATGCCGCATTGTTTATAATGTCGCTTCTAATTCCCTATCAAAGTATTTCTGCTGAGCAGCCTTACTCGATCGAAGAAATTTCTGCTATGCAACAATGGCAGCATTTATTACATTTTCGGTCACACAGTCTGTTAGGCACAATGGAAAGTGAAAATGATAGCGGTAGTTTTTTTATATCGCCACAAGGCAAAGAAAATCCACAGGCTGAACTTGCCGCTGAAGTGCCGCTGTTTGCGCAAAATAATCAACCTGATAATGAATCTTTGCAGTGTCGTTTTCCTGCGCGTTATCAGTGGTTAAAACAATTTTATCCAAACTGGCAAGATCAATCTTGCAGTGATCTATCGGCATGGAAAAAAGAAATTGATGCACACAAACTCACATTAATATTTCCAGCTTCTTATTTAAATTCTCCATCCTCTATGTATGGGCATTCATTGATTCGTTTGGATAAAGAGGATGAATCAAAAAGTAAATTACTTTCTTATAGTGTGAATTTTGCTGCGAATGCAGATCCTACCGATAATGAATTGGTATTTAGTTATAAAGGCTTGGCTGGTGGTTATCCAGGTGTGGTATCTATTTTACCGTATTATGCCAAGGTCAACGAATATAGTCACTTAGAACACAGAGATGTTTGGGAGTATCAGCTTAACTTAACTGAGCAAGAGGTTGATCAATTTGTAAATCATATATGGGAAACAAAAGAGACGGAGTTTGATTATTTTTTCTTTGATGAAAATTGCTCTTATCGTTTATTAGCATTATTAGATGCCGCTAGTGAGCGTATTGATGTCGCTGACGATTTTTCTTTAAAAGCGATGCCCATTGATACCATTCGCAGCTTAATTGATAGCGGTAAAGTAGGCTCTGTCGAATACAGAGCATCATCCGGTGTGATGTTGAATCAACAGCAAAGCCAGTTAAGCGACAAACAAAAACAGTGGGCTAAAAAAATAGTCGATAATACCGATTATATTACTGATGAAGACTTCATGCAGTTGTCGGATTTTCAGCGCGCGCAAGTATTGGAAGTATCGATTAGTTATTTACGTTACCTGGTTGTAAAAAAGAAACAGAGATCATTAGAGAATCGTAAAAAATCGCTTGCCTTATTATCAGCGCGAAGCAAAATTTCGATTCAACATGTTTTTCGCCCCATTGTTGAACCGGCCGTTCGTGATGATCAAGGGCATTTAACGCATCGTGCTACCTTGTCATTGGGGCAGCAAAATAACGCTGAATTTATTGACCTAAATATGCGTATTGCGTATCACGAATTAATGGATCTTCCTGACGGTTTTATTCGAGGTGGTCAAATTGAAATGGGCGCTTTGACGCTTAGAGGAATTAATAAGGAAGAGGCATCCGGTGATGATGATATTTCATTACAATTGCAGCGCTTCAGTCTTATTAATATTTTATCGCTTGGTGCGCGTGATTATTTTCAACAACCGATCTCTTGGCGTGTCAGTACTGGTTTTGATCGATTTATTTTGGAGGACAGTGATTTATTTGCGCATTTAGATGTGGGGGGGGGTTATAGCTACAACCTGAATATGAATGATGATAATCAACCAACGACTGACTTTGGTCAGGTCTATGGTTTATTAGAAACTCGATTAAAGGTCAGTGGTCAATTTGACGATGATTATCAGTTATCAGCAGGCGCTCAACTGGGCTGGTTATACCAGGGTAGTCAATGGCAGATGAATGCTTACGGAAGTTGGCTACCTTCTGTTCTGGGTGACAATATTGATTATCAAGACGTTGTTATTTCATTAGGCAGTAAGCTTGCTAGAAACCTTCAGGTGCGTTTGGAAGCGAAGCAGCAATGGTTAACTCAGTCCAACGAGACCGTTGATGGGGATAGCATCAGTCTTGGTATGAATTGGTACTTCTAATGAAATTACCCAGGCTTAAAAGACGTATCAATACATTAACGGCGCTATTATTCAGTGCATGTTTGCTATTGTCGTTATCCGGCTGCTCTAATTTAACGAGCTTGTTTTTTTATCCACAGCAACAATATGTGCGTACGCCAGCGGATATTAATGTGGCTTATGAAGAAATAAAAACAGTTACCGCCGACGGTGTCGAAATTAATTCTTGGTTCTTGCCTGCATCTCTTTCTGAGGAGGCTAATCAACAATCTGATGAGTCTCCTGTAGTCTTGTTTCTGCATGGTAATGCAGAAAATATCAGCACTCATATCGGCAGTGTTTATTGGTTGCCGGAAAAAGGGATTAACGTTTTGCTGATGGACTATCGTGGTTATGGTTCGTCACAAGGAGAGCCTTACGTACCCGCCATATTTCAAGATGTTGAATCGACCCTTATTTGGCTAAGAGCGCGTTTTCCAGAACGGAAAATTTTCATTCTTGGTCAAAGCATTGGTTCTGCTATCGCAACAACCAGTATGGCATTATTTCAACATGAATATCAGTTATCGGGCTTAATACTCGATGCTAGCTTTACCGGTTATCGAGATATTGCTCAAGAAGTTACTGGGCGTCATGTCATTACGTGGTTGGTTTGGCCTCTTACGTGGTTATTGCCAACCCAGTGGGATCCAAAAGAGGTTATTGCAGATATATCCCCGAGTCCCATCCTTATGTTTCATAGTGAAAAAGATCCTGTACTTCCCTATGAATTGGGCTTTGAACTTTATACTGCGGCTCAAGAACCTAAGCAATGGCAGACGTCTGAAGGAGGACATATACAAACGTTTAATTTTGAGCAATACCGAGACATTTTAGTTGATTTTCTGACTCAATAGTCAGCTTATTCGCGTATTTGTCTTTTAAAACACTTTTAGAGGCTATTATCAGAATTCTCTCAGCCTAGCGTTTGGCAAGTGCTTGCCAAACGCTGAATTCATCAGTAAAATGCCGCGTCAAAGTTGTACCCACCAAACCTTCTATATACGCTCAGGTTGCCTCATATGTTGCGAATCGCTGAAGATGCTTTGACATTCGATGATGTCTTATTAGTTCCTGGTTATTCTGAAGTTCTGCCAAATCAAGTGTCGCTGAAAACGCGTATCACGAAAGGCATTGAACTTAATGTTCCCCTTATTTCTGCCGCGATGGATACGGTAACTGAAGCCCGCTTGGCGATTGCAATCGCACAAGAAGGTGGCTTAGGCATCATTCATAAAAACATGACGGCTGAAGAACAAGCGGCTGAAGTGCTTAAAGTTAAGCGCTACGAAAGCGGCGTTGTTAAAGACCCAATCGTTACCGCAAGCACCACAACGATTCGCGAACTGATTGAACTTACTAGCAAGCACAATATTTCAGGTGTTCCCGTCGTCGATGGCGATGAACTAGTCGGTATTGTTACAAGCCGTGACGTTCGTTTCGAAAAAAATCTAGATGCTGCTGTATCAACAGTAATGACGCCAAAAGCAAAGCTGGTTACTGTGAAAGAAGGCGAAAGCCGCGATGTGGTTCAAGATTTATTGCATACACACCGCATTGAAAAAGTTTTAGTCGTTAATGACGCTGGTAATTTAGCGGGCATGATGACAGTAAAAGATATTAATAAAGCGCAAGCCTATCCGTTAGCATCGAAAGATGAACGGGGTAGCTTACGTGTTGGTGCGGCCGTAGGTACTGGATTTGGTACTGATGAACGTATTGCGGCCTTAGTAGCTGCGGGTGTTGACGTAATTGTTGTTGATACGGCGCATGGTCATACCAGCAATGAATCAGGTACCGGCGTTATTGACCGTGTACGTTGGGCAAAAACCAACTTCCCTGACTTACAGGTTATTGGTGGTAATATTGCAACAGCCGCGGCCGCGATTGCTTTGGCTGAGGCAGGTGCTGATGGTGTTAAAGTCGGTATTGGCCCAGGTTCTATTTGTACTACACGCATCGTTGCGGGTGTGGGTGTTCCTCAAATCTCAGCGGTGGCTAACGTTGCGACAGCGATGGAAAAATACGGCGTTCCTGTGATCGCTGATGGTGGTATTCGCTATTCTGGTGATATTGCTAAGGCCATTGCAGCAGGCGCTAGCGTGATCATGGTTGGCTCTATGATGGCGGGTACTGATGAAGCACCAGGCGAAGTTGAGCTGTATCAAGGTCGTGCTTATAAGAGCTACCGAGGTATGGGATCGTTGGGCGCTATGGGTCAAACTCAAGGTTCTTCAGATCGATACTTCCAAGATAAAAATAGCGGCGTAGACAAATTGGTACCTGAAGGTATTGAGGGTCGTATCGCTGTTAAAGGTCCATTGACTAATATTATTCATCAGTTGATGGGTGGCGTTCGTGCTTCAATGGGTTATACCGGTTGTGCAACGATCGAAGAAATGCGCACTAAGCCTGAGTTTGTTCGTATTACAAACGCCGGCATGAAAGAGTCGCACGTACACGATGTGCAGATTACGAAAGAAGCCCCGAACTACCGTATGGGCTAGAAGCTACTTGCGTTGTTAGAGCTTTGTTAAAAATTGGTTCAAGATCCTCACTTAGCACGCTAAGCTCCGGTCTTTCACAAATTTTGTGCCTCGCTCTAACGGCCTCAGTAACGCTTCTGAGAAGGGTAGAGAAATTAATAGGAAGCTCTTTTGAGTGTTTAGGTAGCAAATATGAGAGGCATGGAGCGTAGCGGCGTGAAAACCTGCAACGACTGGCCGAACTTAAGGCTACAGGGAAGTATTCACGCCGTTTTGCGGAATAAATACTCAATCGAGCTTCGAGAACAATTGATTCAAATTTTAACCTGCTGATTCGTCTGCGGGTTTTTTCATTTTAGAAAGAGATGGTTATGACTGACATTCACGCTCAGCGTATTTTAATTTTAGACTTTGGTTCTCAATATACTCAGCTTATCGCACGTCGCGTTCGTGAGTTAGGTGTGTTCTCTGAAATTCGTGCATGGGATATGGATGATCAGGAAATCATCGACTACGCACCTAACGGTATTATCCTTGCCGGCGGCCCTGAATCCGTAACCGAAGACAACTCTCCGCGTGCACCACAGGCGGTATTTGATTTAGGTGTTCCTGTTTTGGGTATTTGCTACGGCATGCAAACCATGGCAGAGCAATTAGGCGGAAAGGTTGCAGGTTCTGATTTACGTGAGTTTGGTTATGCGCGCATTAAAGCTGAAGGCACGTCAGCTTTATTGAAAGACATTTCTGATCATATTGAAAATGGCGACAAGCATCTTGATGTTTGGATGAGCCACGGCGATAAAGTAACGCAAATGCCAGAAGGCTTTGAGTTAATGGCATCGACGGGATCTTGCCCAATTGCCGGTATGTACCACGCTGAGAAAAACTATTACGGCGTACAGTTTCACCCAGAAGTAACACACACACTTCAAGGTGAGCGCTTGCTAGGTCACTTCATTCATGAAATTTGTGACTGTGATTCTTTATGGACGCCTGCAAAAATTATCGAAGATCAGATTGAGCGTGTACGCGCACAAGTTGGCGATAAAAAAGTATTGCTAGGTCTTTCGGGTGGTGTTGATTCATCGGTTGTTGCTGCGTTATTGCACAAAGCAATCGGTGACCAATTAACCTGTGTATTTGTTGATAACGGTTTGCTTCGTAAAAACGAAGGCGACATGGTTATGGACATGTTTGCTGATAACATGGGTGTAAAAGTCATTCGCGCCGATGCTGAAGACTTATTCTTAGGCAAGTTAAAAGGCATTTCTGATCCAGAGCTTAAGCGTAAAGCGATTGGTAATACCTTTATCGAAGTATTCGATACAGAAGCGACCAAAATTAAAGATGTTGATTTCTTAGCGCAGGGTACTATTTATCCAGACGTTATCGAATCGGCGGCGTCTAAAACCGGTAAAGCCCACGTGATTAAATCACACCACAATGTGGGTGGCTTACCAGACGACATGAAGATGGAGCTTGTTGAGCCATTACGAGAGTTGTTTAAAGACGAAGTACGTAAAATGGGTCTTGAATTAGGTTTACCCTACGACATGGTTTACCGTCACCCATTCCCAGGGCCTGGTCTTGGTGTGCGTATTTTGGGCGAAGTGAAAAAAGAATATTGCGACATCTTGCGCGAAGCCGATGCCATCTTCTTAGAAGAGCTGCACAACTTCGATTGGTACCATAAAACCTCGCAAGCGTTTGTTGTTTTCTTGCCCGTTAAATCGGTAGGTGTGGTAGGTGACGGTCGTCGCTACGAATGGGTTGTATCACTGCGAGCCGTCGAAACTATCGATTTCATGACCGCGCGCTGGGCGCATCTTCCATATGAATTGTTAGAGAAAGTATCGAACCGCATCATTAACGAAATTGAACACATCTCACGTGTTGCTTACGATGTAAGTTCTAAGCCACCGGCTACGATAGAGTGGGAATAATCTAGCGCTTAGGAAGCGCAGCTTCCTGCTAGATTATTCGACTGCCCAGGGAAGGGCAGGCCGGTCCTCGTTGTATATGGCGAGTTACAGGGACGTATCCTTGAATATATTTCAACTCCGTATTCTTTTGCGTTAACTGTTCGTCAAATAAAAAAACCAATACCTCGTATTGGTTTTTTTATGCCTAAAATTTAAATTATCGGGGGTTCTATGTTACAAAAACCTGTGTTTATAGGGTTCGCCTGTGCGATTGTTACCGTCATGTTATGGTCGGGAAACTTTGTTATTGCTCGTGGTTTGAGCGAGCAAATATCGCCTCTTAATCTCGCTTTTTGGCGCTGGGTTGTTGCTATCGTATTTTTGTTGCCTTTTGCACTTAAGCCTTTATTGGTTCAGAAGGCTAGCATTCAAAAGCACATAGGGTATTTGAGCATCGTCTCGTTACTTGGCATAACGTTGTTTAATTCCTTAATTTATTACGCTGGTCAGACAAGCAGTGCAATAAACCTGGCTTTGATCGCCATTACTTTCCCTGTATTTATTTTAATTTTGTCGCGAATTTTTTTAAAAGAAAAAATCAGCTGGAATAAATTAGTCGGGATTGGCTTAGTTTTAATAGGAATTTTATTGCTCATCAGTAAAGGCGATTTATCCATTTTGACGCAATTAACCTTCGCCCAAGGTGATGTCTGGATGTTATTGGCGGCATTGATCTTTGCTATCTATTCAATGCTATTAAAGCGTAAGCCTGCCGAAATAAGTGCTTCGGTTTTTCAGTTGGCTAGCTTTATTCTAGGCTTAATTTTTTTATTGCCGTTTTATGTATTAGAACTTTATCTCGTGCCCAGTAAAGCGGTTAATGGTTCCGTCGTTTTAAGCATCTTATATGTGGGGATTTTCTCATCTTTATTAGCCTTCATCTTGTGGACAAAAGCGATTGCGCTGATCGGGGCTATTAATGCAGGTATGGTATATTACGCGATGCCTATATTTAGTGGTATTTTGGCGATTATTATTTTAGATGAGGCGCTTACCGCTCTGCATATATACAGCGCACTGTTTATATTGTTGGGTATTTTATTGGCCGTCATTTATCGCCCTAATACAGTCCTAAAAAACTCCATGGGTAGAGAAGTGTGAAATGTATATCTTTACTGATATTTAAATCGGTATAATTGGCGTTTTATTGAACAGCTATATCCTTATTTTATAAGAAGGCACAGAATGCAATTACGACATGTTGATAAAGTACTATATAGAAAGCGCATGAATATATTAATGGTGTCTACGGCCATTATTTTATTACTAACATCATTAACCGTATCTAACCTTTTGATTGCTGCGTTTGGCAGTGAGGTTGATGGTGATAATTTTTGGTGGAATATAATAGGCGTCGCCGCAGGTATGGCGGTGGTAGGAATGCTGTATAAAATTATGTCGGCCAAACCTTTCATGGCTGAAGTGAATTATGTCCGTGGTTTGAAAAGAGAAATGAACCGCATTTACCGCAGCTCAAAGAAAGTACAGGCTGCGCTTGTAGAGAACGATAAAAATGCAATTATTATCAGTTATTATAATCTGCAAGCTTCAAAGCAAGTTTATGAGCTAGATAGCAATACCTTAACGATGGACGAACTGAACGAAAAGATAAAATCATTAGATGCTCAGATCGAGTCACTTGGTTTAGACATTTCAACCGATGACTATCGACCTGAGATGGTTAAGCAGCTTTAATGCTTATTGATTGTGCAATTGCTTGTCGCGTTTTAATACCAAGTATGTAAATAGAGAAGCACTGATAAACATAAATAAACTGTAAATACTTGGCGCCATAGACATGGCGCTACTCTCTAAAATTCCCGAAGTAATCAATAGCGTCAGTGTTCCATTTTGCAGGCCTACTTCAATTGTAATCGTGCGTGACTGTGCTTCCTGATGTAAGAAAAAACGACCTGCTAAATAACCGAGCGCCATCGTTGTTAGGTTCAGTACGATAACGGCGGGTCCTGTGGCAATGGCAAAACCAATTAACTTCTCACCCAAATTGAAGCAAATACTGATAACGACCAAGATAAGCACCATGATCGAAAACCAGCTTACATAGCGTTCAGATCGCTTAGCCAAGTCTGCCCATTTAGCACGAACTCCCATGCCGATTAATACCGGAATGACAGTGACAAGCATAAGTTTTACCCATGTGCTGATAATAGGTAAATCAAATTGGCTGCCTTCAATACCATAAAAATTGATAGCCCAAACGGCTAGCAAAGGAATTGTGAAAGGCGTGATAAAGCCAATGACGGCCGTTAATGATACTGATAAGCCTACGTCAGCTTTTGCGAGATAACTGTATAGATTCGAGGTGGCACCGCCAGGGCATAAAGAAAGGATGAAGAGTCCAATCGCTAATTCCCCCTCTAAGCCCGTGATTGCAATGACGGCAATTGCAATCAGCGGCAAAATTAACATTTGACAAAAAGCACCTAGAAAAAAAGCTTTAGGCTGAATAAATACGCGCTTAAAGTCAGCGGGAACTAAGCTTAGGCCGACGCCTGTCATGATAAAAATTATGGCAATAGGCAGGGCGATCTGGGTGAGCGTTTGAAACATGTCGTATTTCCGTTCTGGTAAAAGTTATTATATTTATCAATACACATTACATCGACAAACTAGCGCCTGCAAGCTATTGGATTTACTAATGGATTGGTGTAGAATGCGCGACCCGTGAATTTTCATGGGTTCAAAAATCAACGGTAGGCAATTTCAACACCTACCAACATAAACGATCGGAGCGAAATACTTTATGGTAGTTATCCGTTTAAGCCGAAGCGGCTCAAAAAAGCGTCCTTTTTATCATCTTTCTGTTGCGGATGAACGTAACCCACGTGACGGTCGATTTATCGAACGCGTAGGTTTCTTCAACCCAGTAGCTCGTGGTTCTGAAGAAGCTCTTCGTGTTGACGCTGAACGCGTTGCATACTGGATCAGCAAAGGCGCACAGCCTTCTGCGCGTGTTGCTAAGTTATTAAAAGATAACGCTAAAGCACAAGCGTAATCTGAGCTTTTATCGGGGAATATCATGGCATCATCACAGCAATCCACATTGATTAGCGACTCTGACGTAACCATCGTCGGAAAAGTGACGACGGCGTTTGGTATTAAGGGTTGGGTAAAGATTTATTCTTTTACTGATCCTATGAAAGGCATTCTGGATTATAAGAACTGGTTCCTGAAAGTAAAAGGTCAGTGGCAGCCTTATAAAGTGAAAGAAGGCAAACCCCAAGGTAAAGGTATTGTTGCAAAGTTTGAAGGCATTAATGACCGTGATTTAGCGTTGGCGTTAAGCCAGGTAGAAATTGCTGTTCGCACTTCTGACTTGCCACAACTAGCACAAGACGAATTTTATTGGTCTCAGCTTGTTGGTTTGATCGTCGTTAATAAAAACGGCGAGTTGTTAGGTAAAATCGATCATTTATTCAACTCTGGCGCGCCTCACGATGTGATGAGTGTAAAGGGATATGAAGGCAGTCTTGACCAGCAAGTACGGCTGATTCCTTATGTTGATGCAGTGGTTGAGAAGGTTGACCTGGATGCTGGTGAAATGCAGGTTGATTGGGAAGCAGACTTTTAATTAAGCCTGTTTGTGTGGTGAATCCATGTGGTTTGGAGTAGTAACGCTGTTTCCAGAAATGATCCAACCTATGACCCAATTGGGTGTAATAGGTCGATCTGTGAGACAGGGTTTATTGAGTTTAAGTATCTGGAATCCTAGAGACTATACTCATGATAAGCACCAAACCGTGGATGATCGTCCATACGGTGGTGGCCCCGGTATGTTGATGAAAATTCAACCGTTACGGGACGCAATTAATGCCGCTAAAGAAGCAGCCGGTGTGGTTGAAGGCGATGATGTAAGAGTTATTTACATGTCACCTCAAGGACGCAAGCTGGATCAAGCAGGAGTTAATGAATTAGCTCAGCATGACAAACTTATTTTAGTAGCAGGACGATACGAAGGCATTGATGAGCGTTTAATCGAAGCTGAAATTGACGAAGAGTGGTCTATCGGCGATTTTGTGCTCAGTGGTGGTGAATTACCCGCCATGACGTTATTAGATGCTGTAAGTAGACAAGTAGCGGGAGTTTTAGGGCACGAATTATCGGCCGAACAAGACTCTTTTGCGGATGGTTTACTTGACTGCCCACACTATACCCGCCCGGAAGAATTTGAAGGGCAAACGGTACCCAGCGTATTGTTGAGTGGCAATCATAAGCTAATTGAACAATGGCGCCTGAAACAGTCCTTAGGACGCACTTGGCAACGACGACCAGACCTATTAGATAAGCTGGACTTAAACGACGAACAAGTTTCGTTATTAGAAGATTTTAAGCGTGAGTCAGAAGATTCTCACGATTATTAGGGAGCGAGCAATGAGCAATAGAAACGTAATCATTCAGCAGCTTGAAGCAGAACAGCTTAAGCAAGAAGTACCAGCATTTGGCCCAGGCGACACTTTAGTTGTTCAGGTTAAAGTTGTTGAAGGCACTCGTGAGCGTCTACAGGCGTTTGAAGGTGTTGTAATTGGTAAGCGTAACCGCGGTGTTAACTCTGCGTTTACAGTACGTAAAATCTCTCACGGTGTGGGCGTTGAGCGTACTTTCCAAACTCACAGCCGTTTAATCGATTCTATCGAAGTTAAACGTCGTGGTGATGTACGTCAGGCTAAACTTTACTACCTACGCGAGCGTAGCGGTAAGTCTGCACGTATTAAAGAGAAGTTGGTTAAAAAAGCGTAATTCTTTATTCAAGAGTTGTGTGATTTTAAGCAAATCTAAAAGAACGGGCCTAGTGCCCGTTTTTTTATGCCTGAAAATCTGTAAACTAGCAGGAACTTAATGAGGTCGTCTTACTCCTAGTAAATACCCTCAAAGCAATAACACTACTGTATTTGTTCGATAGAGCATGGAGATAGAATGAGAATATTAGCCGCCTTACTGACCGTTTTTGCGGTTACTAGCACCAGTTTCGCAGAAGATGTTGTGGAGCCTGTTTCTGCTAGTGTGGAATTGACTAAAGAGCAGACCAAAGAGCAAAACAAGCAGTTAGGCTTAAAAGTTCAAGCTCAAATTTCTCAATCCTTTGGACAGCCAGTAAAAGTCAAAGAAGTGATGAGTCTTGCTAATCAGCAGATTATAGAAGCCGTATTAGCCGATGGTTCTCTTGTCCACCTAACTCCCGATTTAACGCACATGATATATCGTGGCGAGTTGTATGAATTATTGCCAATGAACCCTAATAACATTACTAAAAATCGTAATAATGTTAAGCGTGAAGGGTTAATGAGCTCATTGGATAATAAAGATCTTGTTGTCTTTAAAGCAAAAGGCGAAGAAAAATCAGTCATCAATGTCTTTACCGATATCGATTGTGGCTATTGCCGTAAATTACACGGTGAAGTTGCGCGTTTAAATGACTTAGGCATTACTGTGCGTTATTTGGCGTATCCTCGATCCGGTGTTACCGATCGTCGTACAGGTCAGTTAACAGAATCGTTTAAGAAGATTAAATCGGTATGGTGTGACGATAATCGCGAAGAGGCAATGACTTCAGCAAAAATGAATCGTACCATCAAAGATAACCTTGATTGTGATGCGCCTATTGCAGAGCACATAGCGCTGGGTTATGAAGTTGGCGTCAGTGGAACACCTGCCATTGTTTTACAGGATGGTCGCTTCATTGGTGGTTACATGACGGCTGATGAGCTAGTGAAAACAATTGGGATTAAATAATATTGAGTCTGTTTTTGATTGTTGAATAAAGGAGCCTAGAGCTCCTTTTTTTTATCCACAATTCCTCTTTTGGGCCTTGAGTAAGTATTTACTACCCCGATAAGCCCCTAGCTTCCATTCTACAGGCAGTAAGTTTAACTATTGTGACAAAGAGTGCTAAAAATGCTTGACACTTTATTTGAGCACTGGACCTTTAAAGACAATTACTCACAAGCACCTTTAGTCAGTAGTCACTACTATAAAAGATTGTCTTCAAAATATAAATTCTCTATTGACTGCTGTAACTTATTGAAATTAAAGGAAAAACAAGACTGATCAAAAAACAACCAATCTAACAGAGAGCTATATAACACGGGCTTTAAGGTTACTTTTGAAACGCCTATCCACCGACTTATCCACAGATTCTGTGGGTAAAGAATGCAGCCCTTACACGGCGGGCTTTTATCGTATATTTCTCTTTTAATGGTGCATTATTTTTTTTTTTGGTCATTTTTAAAGAACAGTTGATAATTGCGAAAAGTGTCGTATTTTGACGTTATTCACAAGTCAGAAAAATAATAAATTTTAACTTTTTTCGCTGTCAATAAATTGTTGTTTTATTGAGGTGCCTTGCTAAGGTATTGAAAAGTATGGTGTTAAATAATAGCGTTAATTTTTACAATGTTTATAAAAGTCTTTAAATACGTGGCTTATAGAGGCATATACAAAACTTATGCAGGGATTTATCCACAGGAAAGTGCGAGAATGTTCAATTTAGTGAATAAATAGTTACGAAAGGGCGATCATGTCGGCGGTGAATCGAGTAAAAAACAAAGTATTAAAAGCCTTACTGCTTATTGTGGGTTGGTTAAGCGTTGCATTGGGTGTTATCGGAATATTTCTTCCTGTCATGCCCACGACGCCCTTTTTATTATTAGCAGCGGCTTGTTTTGTAAGGACATCACCCAAGTTTTATGGCTGGCTGGTAGGGCATCCGAAGTTAGGTAAGTATTTGCTCTATTATCTAGAAGGCAAAGGAATTCCACGCAAAGCGAAGTTTTATTCCATTGCCTTAATGGCTATTAGTATGGGAACGACAACCTATTTTGTGCCTATTGCTGAGGTAAAGATTCTTCTTCCTCTGGTGGGGGTTCTGGTAGCTCTCTACATTGTTCGTCAACCAACGCTCGATCTGTCGCCTGAGACAAAGGAACAGGCAGATCGTTAAGCCAGCCAAAGCGTTCTAATAAACCCTTCATTGGTTTATCAAGCCCTGCGTACAAATCAATACGCTCACCGCTATAAGGGTGTTCAAAACTGAGCTGCCAAGCGTGTAGTAATAATCGGCCTGCGTCAAAGTGGTCGCGGAAATAGCGACTATGACGACCTTTGCCATAACGGGCATCACCAATAATAGGGTGACTAAGGTGTTTTAAATGGCGGCGTATTTGATGCTTACGCCCTGTCTTTGGCATCACTTCGACTAAGGAGTAGCGAGACTGTGGGTATTTATCAATCTCGACATCAATTTCAACGTTAGCCAGTAATTTAAAATCAGTAATCGCTTCTTGGGCAGGCTTGATACGTTCATGCTTAGCGTGTTTATCAACCGGTGGCACCATCGCGTAATCTAAATGAAGCTCTTCTGGCATATAGCCCCGAGTCACCGCAAGATAGCGCTTTTCAACATTTCGTTGACGCCACTGGTCAACCATTAAGCTGGCGGTTTCAGAGTTTAACGCGAATAGCAGAACCCCTGATGTTGGTTTGTCGAGACGATGAACTGGGTAAACACGCTGGCCAAGTTGGTTGCGCACTAATTGCAGTGCAAAGAGCGTTTCATGACGGTCTATCTCACTGCGGTGCACTAATAAACCAGAGGGTTTGTTAATGGCGACGAGATTTTCGTCTTGGTATAAAATTTCCAGTTTCATTTGTCATCTAAATACATAAGAATGGTGACAAAATTATAACAAGTTTGAAGTTAATCAGCAGGTTAAATAATTTATCCATGATTGGATCGTTATGAAATAGATGTTGCTGATTAATACTTGCAGTCAAATTGGGGAGTAACATGTCATTTACTACGATTAAGCACGCATTTATTGGCTTATTAATAGTCTTAGTTCTGGCTATTGTCTTAATAAGGCAGACTTATGTTGAATTTGAGGCATTTCCAGATCGCAGCAGTATGCCGATGTTGGCCAGCACAGAAATGGAATTGGTCACCCATTTACCGATGCCTCCAGGTAATATCGCCGTCGCAGATAATGGCGATATTTTCTTTACCTTTCATCCTGAAGCACAACCCGCTATCAATGTTGCTAAGCTGGTCGAAGGTGAAGCACAACCTTTCCCGAGTATTGATTGGCAGCCTGGTGGCGCTGAGCCTTATGCATTCAATGAAGTTCTGTCGGTCCGCATCGATCAACAACAAAGATTATGGGTATTGGATAATGGTAAGCATGGGCTTGAAAAAGTGCGCTTATTTGCCTTTGATAGTGTGACGGGCGAGATGAAGCAGCGTTATACCTTTTCGCGGGCTGAATTTGCTCTTGGCTCACACGCAAACGATTTCCAGATTAGCCAAGATGGTAATTTTATAATCATTAGCGATGCGAGTATTCTTGGTAAAACCCCCGCATTAGTCGTTTATGATGTTCAAAATAATACCGCGCGCCGATTATTAGAACAGCATGAATCGGTTGTTGCTGGTAAGTTTGAACCAGTTGTACAGGGGCGAAAAATGACGATTTTTGGTTTATTTACGGTTAATCCAGGGGTTGATGGATTGGTTCTTGATGCCAATAATGATTATCTGTATTACGCCAGCATCAGTGCAGACAAACTTTACCGAATTCCTTATGCCAATATAATTGACGCAAACTTATCTAACGATGAATTATCTGCAACGGTAGAAGTGGTCGCTGAAAAAACAATGACCGACGGCATGGCAATGGACCCGCAGGGAAATGTGTACTTGTCGGACTTAGAGCATTCCGCCATTGTGCGTATGCTGCCTAGTGGTGAATTACAAACCTTATTGAAATCAGCTTCTATTCGCTGGCCTGATGGTTTCAGCTTTGGTCCTCAGGGGCATTTGTATTTTACCTGCTCAAGCTTGCATCAAGTGATTGGCAATTCTGCGGGGGTTATCAAAAAAAATGGGCCGTACCAAATTTACCGTTTTATGCCACCAGCCGTTATAACAGAGGATACTGAATAGCATGAAATGTGTGTATGAGGCCTCTGATATTCTAGAAGCCCATGTCGTTCAAGGTCTATTGGAACAACATAGGATCAGCTCATTTATTGAAGGTGAGCATTTACTGGGGGGCGTAGGTGAACTTGCGGCCAATCCCTTGGTGCGTATATTGGTTAACGATGATGATTTGCTTGAAGGCGCTGCGTTGATGCGTGATTATGAATTCAACAATCAGCCATTGTCTGAGCAAATTGGCATAGGGCAGGGAGGCATGCCAAGGCGAGCCAGCTGGCTATTAGCCGCGATGGCATTCATGATCGTTATGGAAATACTGCGCTATTTTTCATCTTATTAGCTGTTCTAGACGATCAGCCTAGTCATCCCCAGGTATTGAAATAAAATCAGTCGTGCCATAATCAACCCCTAACTGGCTTAATAATGCCGTTATTTGACCTCGATGATGGGTTTGGTGGTTAAACAAGTGCTGCAAAATATCAGGCAGAGGCTTCACCTGAGACTCTTCTTGGCTATTGCTGTATTGCAGCTGGTCGCCACTGTCTGATTCTCGCAAAAAATCACACCATTGTATGATCAGCTCATCAAGCTGTTGGCGCTTGTGCGCTAATTGTTCGAGATCTTTGTATAGGATTTGATTAAGTTGGGTTGGTTTTGGCCAATTATCAATCGCATCATCAATGATAGGGAAGATAACCGCTAAGCGATTTAGCCATAACAGATCTCCGACTAAAATATGATTCCAAGAACCGACGATCGACTGGAAAAAAATGCGCTGATCTTTATTCTGTAAATCTACCGATAAGCTCAGACTCGCATCTAAAAGCGACTGATTCATCCAAGCATTGTAGCGGGCGTAGCGGCGGTAATGATCTGACCATTGCATAGTGAACTCCTAAGCAAAATGCTATTTTTATGATTAATGAACATTTAATGAACATTTAACTAATAGTTAAGCATGCTTTACTTCGCTGGCATAGTGACTTGTGCTTGATTATGATGGATAAAAAATGGATAGGATGGCGAATAAACATGTTAACAAGAATCGTATTCATCTTGATTCCTCTATTATGGCTATCACAGGCATTCGCGAACTCGGTTGCTTGGGATAACGATGAGCATGGGTCTTGGTTAGTGCAAGAAAGTGAACACTTTGTGATTACTTATCCTGCTAATAACTCGGTACTCGCGCATAAATCCTTAAACATTGCCGAACGTGTACACCAAGAGCTACTCCCTTTTTTTGGTGCTAGTCCAAAAGAAAAAACTCAGATGGTTTTGGTTGATGACTTTGATATTTCTAATGGTTGGGCAACCTTTTTTCCCTTTGCTCAAATTCGTCTCTTTACTAGCCCGCCGGATACTATCAGTGGTTTAGAAGAAAGTGATGATTGGCTGCACACCTTAATTCGCCACGAATACGTTCACGTATTGCATCTGGAGATGGCTGCGGCTAGCCCTGAATTCTTGCGCAATATTTTTGGACGGCTTGTATTTTCATTTCCTCATTCGATGACACCTTCTTTTATGCTGGAAGGCCTCGCGACTTATTTAGAAACGAATGAAGATCTTGCTTATGGTCGTTTGCAAAGCGCTTATTATGCCATGCAAATGCGTATGGAAGTTGCTGCAGGAAACATTAAAGATTTGGCAGAGGTTTCCGCGCCGTTAAGAGAATGGCCTTTGGGTCTGCACTATTTATATGGCAGTTATTTTTATCAGTTTTTAGCAGAAACCTATGGCGAAGATAAAATTACAGAATACTTGCAGCGTTACAGTCGTCAGATAATTCCCGCGATCTTACAAAATAGTGTAGCAAAACAAACCTTCGGAAAAGATTTCCCTGTTTTATGGATAGATTATAAACGGTGGTTACGTGAAAAATTTAATAGCCAAATAATAAGCCTGAATGAGCCTGAAAACACAGTTGATCGAGATTTGCCGAGAGGGCAAAAAACCGCTTATCAGACTGAAGCAGAAGCTTTATTTCAAGATGTGAGCAATAGCCAAGGGCATGACTTTTATTTTATTGCCAATAACGGAGAAGATACTCCGGTGTTAATGCGCTCCACAAAAATAGAGGCTGTTGATACCTTAGTCGAGGTTGCAGAAACTCAGAATGTGGTTGCCGTTGATGTTAACCAGCAGGGCGATGTCGCCGCCAGTCGATTGGTCTATTGGGCGGACGGTCGTGGTTGGGCAGATATTTATTTATTACAGAATGGGCAATGGCAAGCACTAACTCACAAGCAGCGTTTACGTAATGTACGTTGGTTCAATAACGATTGGATGATTGCCAGTCGTAAGCAGCTTGGTATTAGTCAGTTAATATTAATCAATAAAAAAGGCGAGCAAAAAATAATTTGGCAAGGAGCCAATGAAAAAACGGTTATTGGTGATTATGACATTGATAATAATGGTGAATACTTAGTTGCTTCGATAAAGCGTAGTAATCAAGGCTGGAATTTAGAATACCTAAACTTACAACAGATAAAATTAACCACAGTCAATGTTAAGCAACAAGGAAATGCTTCAGTAGATAGCGTTACTTGGCAGCCACTTACTCGAACCAAAGCGGTTGAAAATAGCCCTCAAATTTTAGCGGATGGGCGAATTTTATTTAGCGCTGATTATGATGGTGTTTATAACGTGTATGTTTTAGACCCTGAAACAAAAGCACTGCAGCAATTAACTCATATGCTAGGCGGAGCCTTTGCGCCAAAGATGGTTATGGCAACAGGCAAAGATGAGTCGGATCGCATTGTATTTCAGGCCTATACCAGTAAAGGTTTTGAGTTTAGAGAAATTGATTTCAATACGAAGAGCAATGATTCAAGTGTCCATACTTTAAGCTTGGATTACTCAACATTCGAAGGCGAATTAAATTATCCAGACCCTTATGCTAATGATGTGGAAAAGAGCATAGCCAAAGCGTATGAGCCTTGGTCAACACTGGCTCCAACTTGGTGGCTACCGTATTATCAAAGCACACCAGAATATACTCAAATAGGGTTAATGACGGGCGGTTCAGATGTACTGTCTCGGCATGTATACAGTGCTCAAACGGCCATCGATAGTCAATATGAAGTCGCTACTCTGAATGCATTGTATACGTATGATAATCGCTATCAAATGGCTTTTGATCGTAGTTATGATTATATCGATGCAGGCCTAAGCTCCAGCAACGATTCAGTTGATTACATTATTGAAAAAGATCAATGGCTATTTTCTCGACTGAATATTATCAATGTCATTGAAGATCAATTATCACTCAATGCGGGTATTTTATTAAAGACTGAAAGCAGTATTAAGCGGGATGACTTATTTCAACCGCGGTGTGCCGATAGCAATGGAGTATTGCACCATCGCTGTGAGAAAAGTCTGGTCGGCTTAGGTTTACGCTTTGATAACAGGGAAAGCTATCTAAACAGTCCAGGCTATTCAACGGGTCGTTATCTTGATCTTGTTTTTGAAACCAACGAGCTGTTAAACAGTGATTATGAAGGGCAGGTCGTTCAAGCCCAGTGGTTGGAAATATTTGACCTGCCTGGGCGTCGATCGCTGTCTATGCAAACTCTTTGGGGTATGACCGATAAGCGTGGAGAACCGTTTAGTTTGGGTGGAGAGGATCGTATTTCTGAAAGTCAGCTATTTGGTCGTGATGATTTTGCACTGCGAGGTTATTCATCTTCGACAATGGTCGGGCAATTTTATAATGTGAATCGATTAAATTATACGCAATGGCTAGCTCGGATTGAGGAAGGTTGGAAAAACTACCCTCTTGCATTAGGTGATATTTCTAGCAAACTTTTTATTGATTATGGCAGTGCTTGGCAAACATCAGAATCGGCTGATTATTTGACCGGTGCTGGGATTGAGGTCAATGTTGAAGTATTGTTTTTTTATAACCTACTATTGCCTGTGAGTATGACTTACGCTCATGGTTTTGATGGCAAATTAGGGGAAGATCGATTTACGTTTGGGGTGAGCTTGCCTTATTAAAATAAGGCAAGCGAGTCATAATAATATGTGATTATTTATTGCGTTCTTGTACGATCATATTCTTCAATGAACGTATTTCTTCCGCTAGTTCATCCATGGTGATTTTGCCATCGGCTTCATCTTGCGCCGCGCGTTCTTTTGCATGTTCATCTTCTAGCACATTCACTACGATACCAATGACCATGTTTAAAAAAGCGAAGGCGGTTAAAAAGATAAAAGTTAGATAAAAAATCCAGCTTAGCGGATAAACAGCCATCGTCTCGTACATCACATCGGTCCAGTCTTCAAACGTCATAACTCTGAATAAAGTGAGTAGTGAAATGGCGATATCACCCCATAAATCAGCGTTTATATGAGCAAAGAAAGTGCTGCCGACAGCGGCGTATATGTAAAAAATAATGAACATTAATAGTAATACATAGCCTAATTGAGGCAGTGCGCGTATTAACGAATTTAGCAGCATTCGCAGTTCTGGAATGATGGATACCATTCGTAATACTCTGAAAATACGAACTAAGCGACCGATGAGTGCCATCTCGCTATCTTCTATTGGAATCAAACTAATAACGACAATTAGAGTATCAAATACATTCCAACCATTATGAAAGAAGCGCTTTTTATTTTCTTCGGCAATAAAGCGTATGGTAATTTCAAAGAGAAATATAATGGTGATGGCGAAATCAAGCCATGTTAATACCGTCATAAATGGCGCGGGTATCGAGTATGTTTTAGCACCAATTAAAACGGCAGAAAGAATAATAATACTAACAACGAAGAGTTCGAATACTTTGTTATTACGTAGACGTACTGACGCGCTTTGGATTTTTTCAATGTTCATAATGAGTCACTTGAAAGGGGCGCTGAATAAAGGCGCTTGGCTAGAATCGTTTAATAATTATAAATAAAAGAGAAGGCGAGTATAACTCAAGAATGATTAAAGAAGTGTCATCGACCATCAATGACAAGATGGTCGATGCCGTGATGAATTACTGCTTTTTCAAATACGCACTGACTAATACGATTCGTGTGCCATTAACGCGGCCTTCAACGTGTAAAGGGTTATCGGTTAGAGAGATACCTTTCACCATCGTGCCACGCTTAGCGGTAAAGTTAGCGCCTTTAACTACAAGATCTTTGATCAGGGTAACGTTATCGCCAGCAACTAAAGGAGCGCCGTTACTATCGCGTGTTGTTTCTGCACTGAAATCAACCATTCCTGCTTCAGCCCACTTTTGTACGTCTTCTTCGAAGTACATCATATCCACTAGGTCTTGTGCCCAGTCTTCGCCTTTTGCTTTCAACGTCTTAAGCTGGCGCCATGCCATAACTTGCACAGGAAGTTCTTGGCTCCACATGCTGTCGTTCAAGCAACGCCAGTGATTGCCATCAAGGATATCTGGATTATTGATTTGGTCAGTACAAGTAGGGCAAAGCATTACACTTTGCTCTACTGAACCATCGCTAGGAGCGACTTCAAACTTAGCAACTGGGCCATCTGCTGCACACAGTTCACATTTGTTACCGCAGCGGGCCAATAGGGTATTTTCAGTTGTCATGGTCAATGCCTCATAAAATTTGGGGCTATTATGCCACTGATCGAAGAAATGGGGAATGCGGGTCTGAATTTACCCACCATTCCCTATTGATTATGAGATGCAGATTGCCTTCATTCGTATCTTATTGGTCCAGTAAAGGAAACCATGAGAGGTTGAAAACTGGGTATTAACCGCAATAATTTCATTCGGGCATTTTTGTTGCAGCTGCTGGTAAGCCTGATCGACATAATCTGTATCAAAAACAAACCCTAGAATGACAGTTTGTTCAGAGCTTGCTTCAACGATATATTGATCAATATTGGCTGATGGTGGCGTATTAGTAGAAACATCAGACATATGCGACATATGAATAATGAGGCGTCAACTAACGATGAAGAAGAGTCTTTATCAAATTAATAAAGGCTCTTCTTCATCGACGGGCTTTTAAATTAATAACGTTTCTAGTTATTAGTAGCAGGGTTATTTACGATTGAATCTGATTCAGGTGGATGATCCAGCGTTGATTCAAATGCAGTTAATCGTTTATATACGGACAATAGTTCAACAATGGTAGGCCATGAGTTCACTAAATATTGGAAAGAATTACTTACCTGATTAAACGCTGTCAGAATCTGCTGTAGTAAACCAAAAGTAATAGCACCGACAGCAATGGTTGGAACCAATAGAATGAATACAAAAATATTGTCGGCTTGCAGATACATACTTCTCGCGACATTGAAGTACATATAATGAAAGTACAAACGAAAGTAATTTTTTCTTACATTGTCGAATAGTTCATTGATTTTAACCGGCTGTGCTCGATTATCATCGTCTTCCCCATAAACTAACTCTTTACGGAAAGCGGCTTCTACTTTCTGATTATTAAATTCTAAACCGGGTAAGTTTATTCCAACTAACGCTAACAGTCCTGTTCCGAATATAGACCAGAAAAGTGCAGCGTAGAAAAGTGGATGTGCAATTTCTCCGACCACAGGCAATTCTGAAACGTAAGCAGATAGTGCCCAAAGTACGGGTAAAAAAGCGAATAGCGTCATAATTGCTTCAACCAAGGCAACGCCTAAGTTTTCCATAATAGTCGCGAATCTCATCGTATCTTCCTGAATACGTTGTGATGCACCTTCAACTCTTCTTAGTTCTGCCCAGTGCTTTGTATAGTATTCATTCATCGCACTGCGCCAGCGAAAGACGTAATGGCTTACTAAGAAGCGAGTACCTACATAAATAAAGATGGCTAAAAATGCAATCTCAGCAAAGATGAATAATAGATCAAATAATTGAGAAGAAGCAGATGCTAGTTGTTCTTCAGTGACTACTTTTTCTGCAGCGTTTAAATCAGTCGATTTCAATAAGTCTTGAATTAGATCAAAGAAAGGGCGACGCCAATTATTAATAGCAACGGATACTTGAACCGAAAAATAAGTAGAAAATAAAATAGCTGAAGAACCGATGATTGACCAAAATTGCCATTTATGTGGAGAGTATCTAAACCAAAATAACGCAAATAACACCGTACAAAGGAAATAAAATCCATAAAATAATAAAAATGAATTTGTAACGAAGTGGCCCAAACCAATAACGGGATCGGTATTGGAAATATCCAAGCCCACTAAGTCAGCCATTTGCTGATTAAAACCATACCAGATGGCACAGGCAGCCCCAGAAAACAGTAATACTGATAAGAAAAAGAGCCTGGGGTTGGGAAAAAACGACTTAAACATATGTTTCAATAACCTATTGTGTGACGAGCTTATTATTATCGTTAGAGCTCACTCGTCATTATAAAGTTCAGCCTATCCGTGTTTAGACAAGGATGGCAGATTAAATTTCTTGCTAAGTATCTTATCCAGTATTGCGACAGGTAACCAGCGTTTCAATAGCGGTAGCCCCAAACTGCCATTACCAATTCGAATAACGGCTTTTGGTTTGTTTAATAATTGTGCAACCAGGCTCGCTGCAAATTCCGAAGCAGGTGTTGGATTATCTTGAGAAGCCATCGCGCGTGCCTTGATTGCTTCTTTTAATGGCGCATATAACGATTCATCACTGATACGTTGTAAGACATTGGCCAGAGAGTTATCACCGAATTTGGATTCGATAGCCCCTGGTTGAACGGTTATAACATTAATTCCCAAAGGCTTTAGCTCCATTCTTTGGGCGTCGGATAATGCATGCAAAGCGGCTTTGGTTGCACAATAAGCCCCTGAAAATGGGGTTGTTGTGATACCAGAAACAGAGCCAATATTGACGACTTGCGCATTATGAGTTGCCTTGGCAGCCGTATCGCTGGTGGTATTTTGACAAGCCATTAATAGTGGTAAGCAGGCTTTAGTTAGCTCCATCGGGGCAAAAACGTTGGTTTCAAATTGAGCCCTTAAATCGTCTATAGGCATATCGGCCAGCGGTCCCATTGCCGCGTACCCCGCATTATTTACCAGTACATCTAAGTGGTCATGTTCTTGTTTTATATAAGCCAAGGCATTATGAATACTGCTGGCGTCATTCACGTCTAAGGTTAATTTTATTAACTTGTCATTTTTAGGCAAATCTTCAAGGCTCTGAATATTTCGCGCACTGGCATAGACATAAAAATCTTTTTTTAGAAATTCTTCACACAGTGCACGGCCAATACCTGAAGAGCAGCCAGTGATTAATGCAATGTTCATGATTCAATAGTCTCTTTTGTATTTTGGGTGATACTGCCTGTGTTGCTAAAGGCAGTGCGATCAAACCAAGGTTGAGCTTGCTCTAACTGATGGGCAAGTTGCAATAGCGTTTTTTCATCGCCTAGTGGTGCCATAAATTGTGAACCTAAAGGTAAACCAGAGGGTGTCCAATATAAAGGTACCGACATTGCAGGTTGTCCGGTTAAATTTGCCAGCTGTGTGAAAGGTAATTTTTCTAAATTCTCTAGTGCTAGCTTTTTAGTCATCCCTGTTTTCAATAATAAATTCTGTAAGCCAAAAGCATTCACTATTTTAGTGCCTATTTTATCGGCAAAGCCTAACTCGAATTCACCGATTGGAACAGGTTCACTGCCCAACGTTGGGGTTAATAATACATCGTATTCCTGGTGAAGTGCATGCATGCTTTGACTGAAATCATTCCAACGTCGCTTGGCGGTGACAAATTGTTCGGCGGAGATTTTTTTGCCAATATATCCCATGAGCTTGGTTGTATCTTCAACATCCAAATTATTGAAGTTGGTATTCAATAGCTTGGCTGCGAATTCTAAATCTGCAGCAACATGACCATAATACATCGTGAGATAACTGTCAGTGAGATCGTCGGCTTTAATGTAAGGCTGCACGGCTTCGCAAGTATGGCCAAGGGATTCTAATAATTTGACTGTTTCTTCAACACAGTCAATAGCATCTTGAGTGACTGGGCGATCGAAAAACGATTGAGCGGTGTAGGCAATTCTTAGCGGGCGAACGGGGGTATTTAAACAGTGTAAATAACCAGATTCTTTTTTTACCGGGTAAGGCGAACTGCCATCGGGGCCAGAGACAATATCCAGCATAGCGGCACTGTCTCTAACGGAGCGCGTTAATACATGCTCTGCTGCTGCACCATCCCAGAGCTCGCTATAATAAGGCCCTGTTGGTGTGCGCCCGCGGGAAGGCTTTAATCCGAATAAACCACAGCAAGCTGCGGGAATGCGAATAGAACCGCCACCATCACCACCTGATGCCATCGGTACAATGCCTGCAGCAATTGCAGCACCAGAACCGCCACTTGAGCCTCCTGGAGTATGATTGAGGTTCCAGGGGTTTCGAGTCGCGCCAAAAGCTTTTGGTTCCGTAACGCCCATTAAACCAAATTCAGGGGTATTGGTTTTACCAAAGATAACTAAGCCTGAAGCTTTATAGCGAGCAACCATTTCACTATCGCTAGGAGAGATATGACCTTTATAAGCGGCTGAGCCGTTGGTCATTTGGGTGCCTTCTAATGAGCCTAATAGATCTTTCAATAAAAATGGCACACCCGAAAAGGGCCCCTCGGGCAAACCTTGATCAATTTGCTGCTGACCATAGTCATACAGTTTGGTAATGATGGCGTTGATGCTAGGATTTTCTTGCTCAGCGTGAGCAATGGCCGTTTGTAATAACTCCGTTGGACTGAGGTCTTTATTTTTAATTAACTGAGCTAAGCCTATAGCATCGTAGTTGCGGTAATCTTTTAGCATAATAGGACCTGAAGTAAGACAACTATTTTTATTATATGCCTGACTTTACCATAGGCGTATAAAGTTCAATAACGACAATTAAAAATCAATCAGCGACAATGAATAAAAGACGCTCCAAGCGAATACCAATAACGATGTCTGGCCTAAATATTGATTGAATAATGTACCTTGAGTTTTTTCTTGCTGAATTTTAATGCTCAAATATAAGGCGCAGGGCAATAATAAAAAATTCACATAAGGTTGGTAATTATCAAAAGGAATTAATAAAAAAGGCGTGAGCATAAAAATACCGTAAAGTTTTCGGGCATAAGCATCACCAATACGAACGGCCAGAGTATATTTACCAGCCGCTTTATCGCTTTCGATGTCTCTTATATTATTTATCAACATGATCGCGGCAATCAATAGCCCAACTTGAGTTGCAGGCATGAATAATTGCACATGAAATTGCTCTGTTTGTAAGACATAGCTGGCCATAATAGCCAGATAGCCAAAGTACAGGAAAACGGCGACTTCACCGAGCCCAAGCGAGGCGAGTGGCTTTTTACCACCACTATAGGCATAGACGCCAAATAGCGATAAAAGACCTAAAAGGAAAAAGACCTCGCCGCCTTTAATAATTAAATAGACTCCGCATATACAAGCGATACTGGTGGTTAAAATAATGGCATAACGCATGGTTGAGGGTTTAATTAAACCGCTTTGAGTAGCTCTTTTGGGCCCTAACCTTGCGGCGGTATCAATGCCTGTCAGGCCATCAAAATAGTCGTTGGCGAGGTTGACAGAAATTTGCAAAAATAAGCAGCAAATTAAAATGATTGAGGCTAGAAAATAGTCCAATGCTTGATTTTGGGTATATTGCAGATCGTGCCAAGCAAGGCTTTGCCCTAATAATATGACGGCGAACGCAACCAATAAGGTTTTGGCCCTAATTGTCTGCCACGCTATTTTGGTGAATGAGGTAAGCGGCGATATGTGTGATATTAAAAGGTGTGATAGGCGTTGCAATTGAGAGCTCGATGTTATGAATAAATTAATATATTTGTAGATGAGTTATAATGGCTTTTTTCTTACCAATAGAACATGGTTATTGATAAGTTTATTTCCCCCGGCCTAGGAGTTTGATCGGATGAGGGTGATTTTATATCATTTAGTACGCTCGCCGGTAAAGCTCGTGAGAGTGACACACAAGCGAAGCAAACGTCGAATTCGCAGAGATTTATTAGCGATTAAGCAAGCGCTGGCCCAAGAAAAAGCAGAAACGCATGAGATGTTGGCTATTTATCGCAAATTTACTCATGGAGAAGCGAGCAAGGCTGAGTTACGCATTGCCAACGAACAGCTAGGCGATTTAGTAAAAGGTCTAGGGGTTGGGGTTTTTGCTGTCTTGCCGTTTGCCCCTTTGACCATCCCTTTCATTATTAAGCTTGGTCGTCGTATGGGTATTGAAGTATTGCCCAGTGCTTTTTATGAGCAAGAGGGCAAAAAACCAACGGCTGAAGAATTGCTAAAAAAACTCGGAGAGTAGTTCTATACTCGACAATTCTGGCCAGCAGCCTTGCTCAGGTAAGGCATTAAAACTAAATGTCTGTTTTTTCCAGATAAAAGACAGATTCAAAGCATGCAGATAGCAGCGATCGGCCTGCGCTCCTTTGTAGCGTTCATCCCCTAGAATTGGGCAAGCGATACTTTTTAAGGCAACACGAATCTGGTGCGTTTTTCCGGTTTTGGGTTTTATTAAATAAAGGCGCTTGGCCTCATTTTCTGATGTCATCAAGGCACAGGAATTAAACTGGGTGACTGCAGGGTTAGTCGTATTGCGGGTTAATAGCCAGCTGCCATTACGCCCTTTCTCCATATCACCCTTTACCCAGCCCTGTTTCTTCTTAGGCTTACCTAGAGCAAGGGCAATATAGTATTTTTGAACTTCTTGCTGGCTGAACATCGGTGTGAAAGAAGCGGCTGCTTGAGCATTCCTTGCAAAAATAACCAACCCCGAGGTTACTTTATCGAGGCGGTGAACAGGCCATAATTTTGTAATACGACGTTCAACTTTTTGCACTTCTGAAAGAGCATACTGTAACAAACTGAGTTCATCAGGCTGTCCTTGCTCTTGCTGCATGCTAATCCCTGCCGGTTTATTAACAATAACCCAATCATCATGGATGTGGATAATCGTTAATGGCGCGTTAGTGGCAGCGGTTGAGGTCGTATTAGGCATTAGCGGTTTTGTTCTTCAATAATTTCTAATAAGCGACGCACTAACGCTTCGAATGTTTGCGCTTCTTCATTGGATTTACTAGCCGTAAAGCTATACATCAAACGTTCAATTTCATCTTTAGACATATATTTTACAGCGACTGGATTAATCATATTCTGTTCTCTTCAACGAATGCTTTAACATGATACGGATAGACAATAGGTATCAGGGCTGGGCATTGTAGCGGAAAGGATTAATAAGGGAAGGTTGGTAACAAATAACAACAGTAAATTTTACTTTATGACCGATACTTATTAAGTAGAGCGTTATTGAATCAGGATTCTATGTATGAAAAATCGCATAAAAAATCAAACCCCATTCAAGCGGCTGATGTATGTGATGCTCAGTTTGAGCATTGGGATAAGCATGCCTGCAGCCATGGCCGACGAAGTGAAAGACAGTATTGGGGACTTGGGGAGAATTAATGACCCTGTGCAAGATGCCAAGCAAGCGTATCATAATGGTATTAAAGAATTTGTAGGCATTAGCTTAGAAAAAGGCATGTTAGTTCCTGGGCTAAAAGCATCTCAAGAGAAAACCGTTCGTAAGCACTATCGTATTCGCTCGTTAAATCGTCGCTGGCAGTCAAATATCAATGTCGAGGAAGACCCTAGACGAATGAATCAATTAAAACGTTATGCAAACCGATATAATATGATGATGATTAAGCTAATAGAACAAAATGAGCTTAAGCAACAGCGGCAATATCGCTATTAGCAATACATTCACAATCACGCCAAGTAAGTTAAAGAAATTTATAGGTTAGAGAGATTTCAATGATGGAATGCCGATTAGGTTGCGGAGCTTGTTGTATCGCGCCCTCTATTACTAGTGCTATCCCAGGCATGCCAAAAGGAAAGAAGGCTGGAGAGCGTTGCATTCAATTAAACGATGACAATCTCTGCAATTTATTCGGCCAGCCTGAGCGTCCACAGGTATGTGCTGATTTTGGCGCTGAGCGCTGGGTATGTGGTAATAGTGATGAAGAGGCCTTGCTTATTCTTACCGATCTTGAAAGCAATACGCTGGCTCATACATCTGTTGCTGATTGATTCGCGTCCTCTAATCTTTTTTGGATAACTCTTGCCAAGCATCAAATTGACTCAGATAAACTTGCCCAGTTAACTCGCTTAAGAATCGGCTCCGCCTGATTTGATCCATTACTGGCCCTTTGACTTCAGAAAGATAAAACAATACACCGCTGTCTTTCAATCTCTGGTTAATCGCTTCTAAACTTTCTAGTGCCGAGGCATCAATAAGATTGACGGCAGGGCACATCAGGATGAAGTGTTTTAGCTCTGGGTTGTTTGCTACCTGTTCATAAATCAAATCTTCTAAATAACGGGCATTGGCAAAATACAGGCTTTCATCAATTCGCAAGGTTAATATTTTTTTGCAGGTTTCGACTTCAAAGCGATCGATGTTTCGAAAATGCTCGGTTCCGGGAACTCGTCCAACAATCGCACTGTGCGGCTTACTGGTCCGATATAAATACAGTAAAAGAGATAAGCCTACGCCAGTCATAATACCTATCTCAACGCCCTCAATTAAGGTTAAAACAATCGTTGCAAGCATGGCGATAAAATCATTACGAGAATACTGCCACGTTCGCTTAAGTGCTTGAAAATCGACTAACGAGAGTACCGCGACAATAATCGTGGCAGCCAAGGTTGCTTTAGGTAAAAAATAGATCAGAGGTGTTAAAAATATGGCTGCCAAGGCAATACCTATCGCCGTAAAAGCACCGGCGGCTGGGGTTGCCGCACCGGCATCAAAATTCACGACTGAGCGCGAAAAACCACCCGTGACAGGAAACCCTCCAGAAATAGCAGAGGCAATATTGGATGCTCCCAAGCCGATTAGTTCTTGATCGGGAGAAATTCTTTGCCGACGTTTAGCCGCTAACGTTTGGGCAACGGAAACCGATTCAACAAACCCTACGATAGAAATTAATAGCGCTGAAATAAAAAGTTGCTGCCATAATTCAGAATCAAATTGAGGCAATTGCAAGCTAGGCAAGCCTGTAGGTACTTCACCCACAATGCGTACGCCGAGTAACTCAAGATCATAAAACCAAGTAATAAAAATAGTTACCACAACGGCTAATACGGGGCCTGCTTTAGCAACAATATCTGCCATGAAATTCGACAGGCCCAACGTCAATAATAACGGTTTGAAATACCGACGAACCCATAACAGAAAAAGCAATGTTGATATGCCGAGTAAGACAGTTGGTCCATGAGCTTGGTCTCGGTGTGCTAATAAATTTAGAACGATATCGAATAAATTATGGCCTGAAGATTCAATGCCCAGTATGTGCTTAAGCTGACTCGCCGCAATAATTAAACCTGACGCAGTGATAAAACCAGAGATAACTGGATGGCTTAAAAAGTTAGCCATGATGCCTAAGCGCAATAACCCCATTACAATTAAAATGCCGCCAGAAATCCAAGCCAAAGCAACCGCTATTGCTAGATATTCTGCTGTATTTTGCAAGGCGAAGTTGCCAACCGCGGCGGCGGTCATTAAAGAGACGACCGCAACCGGGCCAACCGATAAGAAGCGACTGCTACCAAAAATAGTATAAGCCATAAGAGGTAGTATGCTGGCATACAGTCCTACTTCTGCTGGTAGGCCTGCCAATAATGCATAAGCAAGAGATTGTGGGATTAGCATAATAGTGACGATAATCGCCGCCACAAAATCACTAATAAATAGGCTGCGGTTATACTCTTTTGACCAATTCAGTATTGGTAAGTATTTTTTTAACACACATTACTCACTCAGTATTACTCCGTCGTTTTTTAGGTTTAAGCTTAAAATAAATTCACGGGAACTTTCAGATAAACCTGACCATTATCGTCAGCTTTTGGCATATGTCCTGCGCGCATATTGACTTGTACAGCGGGTAAAATTAAACGCGGCATGTCGAGTGTCGCATCCCGTTCAGAGCGCATACGCACAAACTCTTCTTGGCTGATGTCTTGTTTAACATGAATGTTGTGTGCTTTTTCTTCCGCTACGGTTGTTTCAAAAGCATATTCAGCGCGGCCAGGTGCTTTGTAGTCATGGCACATATACAAACGCGTCGTCTCTGGCAATTGAAAAATCTTTTGTACGGATTGGTATAGTGTCTCAGCATCACCGCCAGGGAAGTCACAGCGCGCTGTGCCATAATCGGGCATAAATAAGGTATCCCCGACAAAAGCATCGTTAGCGAATACATACGTTAAACAAGCGGGTGTATGCCCCGGAGTATGAAGCGCATAGCCTATTAATTCACCGATGCGTATTTCATCTTTATCTTCAAACAATTGATCAAATTGACTGCCATCACGAGAGAATTCTGACCCTGCGTTAAAGGCTTTACCGAATACATCCTGTACTTTCGTAATGCCTGAGCCAATGCCTGTTTTAGCTGATGTTTTTTGCTGTAAATAAGGGGCTGCTGACAAATGATCAGCATGAACATGAGTCTCTAATATCCATTCGACCGTCAATCCTTGATCTTTGATGAAGGCTAATATTTCATCGGCCGAATGCATGTCCGTTGTGCCTGATGAATAATCAAAATCCAAGACAGAATCAATGATCGCGCAATGCTTGCTAGCAGGATCTTGTACAACATAACTGTAGGTAAAAGTCGGCTCATGAAAAAATGCGGTCACTGTCGGCTGGTTATGCATGCAACTTCTCCAGAAACTTAAAACGTTAATAATAAATTTTATTGATTATTGGTTGATTAATGATGGTGTCTTAAAAGCGGCAAAATAACTATATGCTCACCTTGGAATACTTTAGCAGTAGACAGGATGATATCCAAGTAGATATTGAAAGGTTTGTCTTAATGCGTGCTTTTTTCTGTATTCCAAAGGGTATCAGTCGTAAAATAGAAGTATGACAACTCAGACACTTCTAAATCAGCTCATTAATAGTGTGCAGCAACACGATGCCCGTGAAATTCATCAGCCGGATTTGAGGCAGGCAGGGGTGTTGGTAGCGATCACCGATGAATTAGATCCACAGCTGGTATTAACTCGTCGTGCCCAGCATTTAAATGCTCATAGTGGTGAAGTTGCTTTTGCGGGTGGTAAGCGTGATGAAACGGATCCTGATATTGTATTTACAGCATTACGAGAAGCGCACGAAGAAATTAATCTTTGCTCGCAGCAAGTTCAAGTGATTGGTCCTCTCGACCAAGTCGTTTCTCGTTTTGGTTATTTGATCACCCCTATTGTAGGGATCATTCCTGCAGATACGGTGTTTACCGCCAATCTCGATGAATTAGATGCGGTATTCAAAGTGCCTTTACGTTTCTTTTTAGAAACAGAGCCTTATGATTATTTTGAGCGCGGCCCTTTTTCTATCCCTAGCTTCCATTACGAAGGTTTCCGTATATGGGGATTAACGGCGATGATGATTACTGAAATGATGAATAATCACCTCAATGCAGATATCTCGATTCGCTTTTGATGAATCGAGATATGTTAATGAAATACTTAATCGCGTTTGCGCAAGGTATCCATCGTTTTTTGAAACCAAGTTTTCGCTGCTTCTAAAGTATGACTCTCTTCGAACACATGACGTAACGATTGCATGTGTTGTTCAAACATTCCTGGTTTATGTAAGTCTTCCGGTTTTTCATCGGGCCCTAAAGGTAGAATGTGTTCAAAATAAGTACCACTTAAAAAGTGCCTTAATAGACCTTCTCCTAAAAAGGGTTTGTCACTGTTCAGAGTACGAGTTGCACGTAATATGCGTCGAATATCATATTGGCCAGGGTAAATGTCGGGGATTTGTTTTTTGATGCCTAGCAAACTATAAACGCCAGTACGCGCGGTACGCACCGAACTTTCTAATGTGAATACAACGTCATTGTGCGTTTCGACAAATTGCCCAAGGCAGGCTAAATTTTTGCTGCCTTCTGGTACGGCCCAAGGGCGGTCGCCTTTAGCGCGTGGCATAAACTGACCAGTAATGTAAGGCATTAATGCTGTGCGTATTTTGGTTGCCGCAATAATCTCGTCAGTTTGTTCTGTTAACCCAAGGTGGTAACACATCTCGCTGAGTATCTCGTTACCCGTACATTCTGGCATCGCTTTTTTCACTAAGTTACCTTGTTTATCCATCAATAGCGCGTATACCCAAATAACAAGCACATCGTCTGGCTGGTCGGGGAAATGAGGCTGGCGGTTGACGGTGAAGCTCATCAACCAATTTGAATCGGTAAAGGTAATGATGCCACCCGTCACGGTTTTTCCTGAATGTGGATCGTTGACCGACAGTTCTTTTAGTTTTTCGGTTAAAGGAGAGGGCTTACAAGTGAGTGTCACTGATTCCCATGTGGATGCGGCGGCATTCCCACAGAATTTTTCTGGACGACCAAATTTAGGTGATTTTTTAGCAAGGTTTTTCCATAAAGACCAACCTGATGCGCCGTGTTGTGCTTGCTCGCCGAGTTTTAATTCGGGCACAGTATTGGCATCGCCATAGGCCGTATCTTCCACAATGGAGCCATTAGTCACAAAGACTAAATCCTTTGGATTGATGCTTATGTCATGGTCGCCATCCGTGGTTCGGCATTTGATGGCCGTCGTGGTCATTACATTATTTTGTATGTCCATTTCAATGTCGGTGACGATGGTGCCTGTTTGGATATTAATGCCTTTGTCTTTTAGCCAGGTCAGTAAAGGAAGTACAAAGCTGTCGTATTGGTTGTATTTAGGAAATACCAGCCCTGTCATATCATTTAAGCCATCCATTAAATGCAGGAAGCGATGGGCGTACAGTTTCATTTCTAATACAGAATGCCAGTTTTGGAAGGCGAACATAGTGCGCCAGAAGAGATAAAAATTGCTCTTCAAAAATCCTTCACTGAACCACTGCTCTACCGTAATATCGTCCAGATCTTCTTTTCGAGCCATCAGCAGTTTAACGAGTTCCACTTGTTGAAGCTTGCTGAGGTCCATGGTGGAAAAGTCTTTTAATTGACCTTGTTTTTCTAGTAAGCGCGCTTTAGACCAGTTTTTATCAGCATCGTTAACAATGCGGTACTCATCTAAAACGGTAAAAGGTTCGGGCAGCTCTAAAGCGGGGATTTCTGAAAATACATCCCAAAAATTTTGATAGGTGAGTTCCATTTCTCGACCACCACGAACAATGTAACCTTCTTCAGCATTACCCGCGCCATCCAATGCACCCCCTTCAACATTTCCTTCCTCTAAGAGTGTAATGTTTTGCGCAGGCATATGACCATCGCGGATTAAAAAGAAAGCGGCCGACAGTCCACCTAACCCACTGCCTATAATGTAGGCTTTTCGATCTGTAATACCTTCTGTTGGAAGAGGGCGGTTATTGACATAGGCTCCTTGCAAATCAGCAGGGGGTAAAAGAGTATCGATGCCGTTATGTAGGTGGGTATTAGAGGCATCAGGAGTAACATTTATAGATTGCTCTGTCATGGCATCAATATGAGTTTTTAAGCGTGAAGGCTTAGCGATTGTAGAATGCGCTTTCGTCATAAAATTTCTCTCCGTAGAAGTGGGTCATCACATAATGACTACTATAAATCAATATCGCTACATAGGTATGAAGTAGTGTGAAACGTAATGAAATAATGTGAAACATCTTGAAACGCTGTGAAACAATATGAAATTAATGAGGTGAGTATATTAGTGGTTAGTTGCCTTGCAAGGTATTTGAATATCGATTAAGTTCTATTCTCATGCTCTTTGACCCTGATCATGTTTTAAATTAGAAACTTATACTGCGTTCAATTTCCAATTTTCCCGTTTAAATAAAAAAGAGACTGTTTATGTTATACCAATTGGGCAAACGTAAGCCTGTTATCGAAGGCACTCATTTTATTGCTGACAATGCCAGCATAATTGGCTCTGTCGTATTAAAAGAGAATGCCAGTATTTGGTTTAATTGTGTTATTCGTGGTGATAACGATGTGATTACCATTGGTGAAAATAGTAATGTTCAAGATGGTGCGGTATTACATACAGATCCTGGATTTAAGCTGACGCTGGGTAAAGGTGTTACTATTGGTCATAACGCGATGGTGCATGGCTGTGAAGTCGGAGACTTTACCTTGATCGGTATTAATGCGGTGGTGCTTAATGGGGCTAAAATTGGTCATCATTGTTTGATTGGAGCGAATACCTTCATTCCTGAAGGCATGGTGATTCCTGATGGTTCAATGGTTGTAGGTTCACCGGCAGTGATTAAGCGCCAGTTATCAGAGCAGCAGCAAAAAATGCTTGAGTTGGGTGCTTATCATTATGTTCAAAATGGTCAGCGCTATACCAAAGAATTAACGCCCGTAAGCGTTGAAGATGTATTGCTTGTGCAAAACGATTGAATTAGAAAATAGAAGGGCTTCTTTGTGGATGCTAAAAATAAGCAGGCTGCTGTCAGTAGTCAGGCTACAGAGGTTGTTAAGTCGCCTTGTGTTTATATTTGCTGTCTTGATGAACAAGACGTTTGCTTAGGTTGTTATCGCACCTGTGATGAAATTGTAGGCTGGGGTGCAATGGATAATGAAGCACGTAAAGATGTAATGAAAAAAGTCGCTGAACGAGAGCTAGAGAGCGGCAATGTGATGAAGTTTTAATTGGCTAATTATTTTTAATAAGTATGTAAATTGTATTTTATTAACTAGCCGTTGTTCAAAATATTAGGATGTATTATGACCGTTTTAGGCACACCTTTCTCCGCTTCTGCAACCAAAGTTTTATTATGTGGTGCTGGGGAATTAGGCAAAGAAGTTGCAATTGAGTTTCAGCGTTTGGGCTGTGAGGTGATCGCTCTTGATCGCTATGATAACGCCCCTGCAATGCAGGTTGCTGATCGTAGCTATACGCTAAGCATGTTAGATGGTGAAGCATTAGAGAGCATCATAAAAAGTGAACAGCCTGATTATATTATCCCTGAAATTGAAGCCATTGCGACAGACACTTTAGCGTCGCTAGAACAGCAAGGATTTAATGTTGTTCCAAGTGCACGAGCAACTCAGCTTACTATGAATCGTGAAGGGATTCGTCGCCTAGCGGCAGAGACGTTATCGGTTCCAACATCACCTTATATTTTTGCAGATAATAAAGAAGATTTTATTGGCGCAATCAATAAGATTGGTGTGCCGTGTGTGGTAAAACCGATCATGAGTTCTTCAGGCAAAGGCCAGAGTACCTTAAAAGATCTTGCTGAAATTGATGCCGCTTGGGATTACGCACAAGAAGGTGGTCGTGCGGGTGCCGGGAAGGTTATTGTGGAAGGTTTTGTTGATTTTGATTATGAAATCACTTTATTAACAATCCGTCATGTCGACTTGGCGGCAGCAAAAGATGGCAGCTTAACAACCAGTTTCTGCCAACCTATTGGGCATCGTCAAGAGAATGGGGATTACCAAGAATCTTGGCAACCGCAAGCCATGTCTGATATTGCGCTGAAACGTGCGCAAGAGATGGCAGAAAAAGTAACCACTGAATTGGGTGGCTGTGGCTTATTTGGTGTTGAGCTATTCATTAAAGGCGATGATGTTATTTTTAGTGAGGTATCGCCACGTCCTCACGATACTGGGTTAGTGACGCTGATCTCTCAGGACCTTTCTCAGTTTGCATTGCACGTACGCGCTATTTTAGGATTGCCTATTCCGAATATTGTTCAGCACGGACCTTCTGCATCAGCGGTACTGCTGGTGGAAGGAGAGAGCAAAAATATCCGTTACTCTGGCTTGGATAAAGCCTTGGCGGAAATCAATACTCAGTTACGAATTTTTGGTAAGCCCGAAGTTTCAGGGCAGCGCCGCATGGGGGTTGCTCTTGCTCGTGGTACTGAAGTTGGGCACGCCCGTCGTAAAGCCTTGCATGTGATTGAGGCAATAGACGTAAGCATTTAAATGGTTGCTCTGTAGCAGCGATTAATAAATGTCGTTTCCGTTTGGTCATGATTTGAGGCTAATGTTTATTTTTAGCCTCAATCCACTGTGCCATATATTGCGTACTTTTCATTGAATGGTGTCGCAGCATCAATCCGAAAAAATTATGTCCTCTAGTAACCTGCAAATTTTTATATTGCTCGGTTAGGCGGTTAACAAAGAGTTCTTGCCAGTAATTTTTATCGTATTGCTGGGCTAAAATCTCAAATCCATTTTTCTGATAGCGAATAAACATCGCTTCATCTTGGTAGGCTTTTATTGCGGCATCGGCAAAGACTTGAGGATTCTCGATCATTTGTTGGCTGTTAATAATCTCGCCGTTCCAGCCGCCATTACCGTTCTTATTTGAATCATTAATGAGCATGCCTTCGCTGCCAAGTTCGGTTGTGATGCTGGGAGTGCCGCATTCCATGGCATCACTCAATTTACCTTTAATTCCTGCGCCAAAGCGTATCGGGGCTAAGCATAAACGAGCACTTTTCATCACGGTTTTGGCATCTTCCGCCCAGCCTTTAATATGAAAACCTTGCTTTGCATTATGCAGCTGTGTTGCTTTAGGTGGTGGATAGGCACCATAAATATGCATTTCTGCTTTGGGGAGCTGCTGTCGAATCAGTGGCCAGATGTGTTGTTTCAATTGCAAAACAACATCCCAGTTGGGTGCGTGGCGAAAGTTACCGATGCTAATGAAATGTTCTCGCTCTTCAAAACTAGGAAGTTGTTCTATCTCTTTTTTTGATAAGGGGTCGAGCATAAAAGGCAGATACATAAGTTGTTGCTTTGGTACCTGAAAATGTTCGGTTAATAGTTCAACCTCTATGGGGGAAATCATCAGTGTTAAATCACTGCGAAAAATAGCCGCGACTTCTCTAATGGCTAAATCGGAATGCAGGTATTGTGCTATTTGTTCTGAATTAGCGGGATCTGAATTAGAAAGCTCAAAGTATTCGCCTTTTTTTAGCGCTTTCTGACGGGCTTCACGCAAACTGTGTAAATCTTCGGTATTCAAAATACGCAAAGCCGTAGGGCAAAACTTTTCGACTCGCCAAGCAAACTGTTCTTCCATCATAAAACGATCAAAAATCACTATGTTTGGATTTAAATCACTAATGTACTGATCGAAGCTTCCGTTATTCAACTCGATTGCTTGGCATGGCACGCCGTGCTGGGTTAGATCAGCCATGTGATCACTGGGTTGAGCTGGACTAGAGAAAGTGACTTGCCAGTTTTGTGCACGCATGGCTGTAATTAACTGCATCATGCGGCTACCCGCCGCTGATGAGTTAGGTTCAGGCCATACATAGCCAATGATTAATACCTGCATGATGTTGCTCATTTTATTGGCTTCCTTCAGCAGTCTGTTTCTTTTCTGGCTGTTTTTGTGCCGGTATTGTTTTGGGCTTCAAGCGACTGACGCCTAGAATCACTAAAACCATGCCGATACCATGATGCAGAGTAAAGATCTCACCCAATAAGGCCACCGCCATAATGCTGGTCATAATGGGGCCTACAGTGCCTGTTAATGCCGCATTGGCAGCGCCGATTCGACTCACTGCTTCGCTAATCATAAAGGAAGGTACAATCGTCGCGGCGAAAGTGAGTAATAATACGATGGCCATCAGTTCATTACTAAGCACCCATTCATTGGGATTTAATTCGCCATATGATAGAGCAATACTGGTATGAATGATGGTTGCGAACGTTGCACTGGTCATTGAAATGCAGGTAAATAATAAGCTGCCAAGGCGGTCTATGTGTTTTTTGCTGAACAGCATATAAATAGCATAAGAGAGCGCGCTCAATAAAATTAATAAGCTTCCTTCTATTACCTGTTTACCCTGCAGGCTTAAGTCTTGTAAGAAAATACAAATAATACCGGCATAACATAATACCAATGCGCCTATTTGTTGCTTGGTGACTTTGTGCTTGAAAATTATTGCCCCCAGCACGACAACAAGTGTGGGGTACGCGTACAAAATAATCCTTTCCAGCTGTGCATTTGCCAGTTCCAAGCCTTTCAAATCTAGCAGTGTCGCAAGGTAATAACCAAATAAGCCCACGAAAGCGGCTGATAGCCAGTGCTTCGCGGGGAGTTTGATGTTTCTTTTACGAATGATGATCGTGCCAATTAATAGATAAACCGGTAATGCCAGTATCATACGTAATAGCATCAGGCTTAGTGCATCAATACCATAACTGTAGGCCCATTTAATAATAATGGGCTTGCAGGAAAAGAGCAGTGCTGCGCCAATGGCATAAGCAAATCCTTGCTTATTTGCCACTTCAATACTTGAATGATTCATAGGTCTCTTTTTGAAAGCGTTTATAAAGCTTTCGTAAATATTAGGTGAACGCAAATAGGCAATATAGGTTGGTTAATCGCTGTTAGAACAGATAATACAAGTTTCGACACTTTTTAACCATTTGATACAAGTTTCATTTGTCCGTAAGGGCCAAAATCCGTATAATGTAGCGCCATCTTGTACAGAATCTTGCGTTCTGTAATTTAACATTCTTCTCCAGTTCCCGGATCCTGTATGACACGTTTTATTTTTGTCACGGGCGGTGTTGTTTCCTCGTTAGGAAAAGGCATCGCATCGGCTTCATTAGCCGCAATTCTTGAAGCACGTGGCCTTAAAGTCACAATGCTGAAATTGGACCCCTATATTAACGTCGATCCGGGCACCATGAGCCCGTTTCAGCACGGTGAAGTATTCGTCACCGAAGATGGTGCTGAAACTGACTTAGATTTGGGTCACTACGAGCGTTTCATCAATACTAAGATGTCACGTCGTAATAACTTTACTACGGGCCGTATCTATACCGATGTTCTTGCTAAAGAACGTCGTGGTGATTATTTAGGTGGCACGGTTCAGGTAATTCCTCATATCACTGACGAAATTAAGCGTCGCGTGATGGACGGTGCTGAAGGTTCTGATGTTGCTTTGGTTGAGATTGGCGGCACGGTAGGTGATATCGAATCACAGCCTTTCCTTGAAGCTGTTCGTCAAATGAAAGTTGAATTGGGCTCTAAGCGCGCATTATCGGTGCACTTAACGCTTGTTCCTTACATTGCAACGGCAGGCGAGACTAAGACTAAGCCAACACAGCATTCTGTTAAAGAAATGCGCACCATTGGTTTACAGCCAGATGTATTGATCTGTCGTAGCGACCATAAAATTGATGCGTCTTCTTTACGTAAAATCTCTTTGTTCACCAACGTTGAAGAGCGTGCCGTTATTCCATTGGAAGACGCTGATACCATCTACAAGATTCCAGGCGTTTTACACGAAGCTGGTCTTGATGATCTGATCGTTGAAAAATTCGATTTAAGCTGTCATGAGCCAGACCTTAGCGATTGGGATCAAGTAATTGATGCCAAGTTGAATCCTGAAAAGCAGGTCAACATCGCTATGGTGGGTAAATACATGGAGCTATTGGATGCTTATAAGTCGTTGATCGAAGCAATCGATCACGCCGGTATTCATCATAAAGCCAAAGTAAATATCCAGTTTATTGATGCGGAAGTGATTGAGCGTCAAGGTACGGATATTCTAAAAGGCAAAGATGCGATCTTAGTACCAGGTGGCTTTGGTCATCGTGGTGTTGAAGGTAAAATTCGCACGGTTCAGTTTGCTCGTGAAAACAAGGTACCTTTCTTAGGTATTTGTTTAGGTATGCAGTCTGCTGTTATTGAATTCGCCCGAAATGTCGTAGGTTGGAAAGACGCTCACTCGACCGAATTTGATGCCGATACTACACATCCAGTGGTTGGTTTGATCACAGAATGGACGGACGCAACGGGTAATACCGAAGTACGTGATACCAGTTCTGATTTAGGTGGCACGATGCGTTTAGGCGCACAAGAATGTCGCTTAACCGAAGGTTCAAATACCGCATTGGCTTATGGCCAGGAAGTGGTTAATGAACGCCACCGTCACCGCTATGAAGTGAACGCGACTATTATTGCTGAACTTGAAAAAGCCGGTTTACGTATTGCGGGCCGTTCTATCGACGGCGATTTGGTTGAAGTTGTGGAAGTGGTTGATCATCCATGGTTTGTGGGTTGTCAGTTCCACCCAGAATTTACATCGACCCCACGTCATGGACATGGATTATTCAGTGCTTTCATTAATGCGGCGATTGAACACAAAGCCTAATTAATAGTTCATATTAATAGAAGCAGCCTGAATTAAGTTAAAACTGTTTAAACATTTGAGCATGCCGCGTTGATCGTTATTCGTATCCGCGGCGCAACAAGATTAAATTACGGAGAATATAGTTACATGGCTAACATTATAAATATCAAAGCACGCGAAGTTATGGATTCACGTGGCAACCCGACCATTGAAGCTGACGTGACTTTGGAAGGTGGATTTTTCGGCACAGCTTGCGCTCCTTCTGGCGCATCGACCGGTTCTCGCGAAGCATTAGAATTACGTGATGGCGATAAAAGCCGCTATTTAGGTAAAGGTGTATTGAAAGCCGTTGCTAATGTAAACGATGTGATTAAACCTGCTCTAATCGGTATGGATGCTCTAGATCAATCCGCTCTTGATAACAAGATGCTTGAACTAGATGGCACTGATAACAAAGCGACTTTGGGTGCTAACGCAATCTTGGCTGTATCTTTGGCGGCTGCTAAAGCGGCGGCTGTTGCAAAAGGTGTTGAGTTATACGAGCACATTGCTGATCTAAACGGTACTCCGGGTCAGTACTCTATGCCATTGCCTATGATGAACATCATCAACGGTGGCGAGCACGCTGATAACAATGTTGATATCCAAGAATTTATGGTGCAACCGGTAGCCGCTCCTACGTTTGCTGAAGCACTTCGCGCAGGCGCAGAAATCTTCCATAGCTTGAAGAAAGTATTAAGCGAACAGGGTATGAGTACTTCTGTTGGTGACGAAGGTGGTTTCGCACCTGACCTAGCGTCTAACGCTGATGCACTTGCCGCCATTAAAGTAGCCGTTGCAAATGCCGGTTATGAGTTGGGTAAAGACATTACGCTTGCACTAGATTGCGCAGCGACTGAGTTTTATGTTGATGGCAAATATGACATGAAGGGTGAAGGTAAGGTTTTCACTTCTAACCAGTTCTCTGATTACCTAGCTGAGCTATGTGACGTATACCCAATCGCTTCTATCGAAGACGGTTTGGACGAGTCTGATTGGGATGGTTGGAAATACCAGACGGATATCCTAGGCAAAAAAGTACAGTTGGTAGGTGACGATTTGTTCGTAACCAATACCAAAATCTTGAAAGAAGGCATCGAGAAAGGTGTTGCTAACTCTATCTTGATTAAATTCAATCAGATTGGTTCTTTAACTGAAACGCTAGAAGCGATTCAGATGGCGAAAGATGCTGGCTATACTGTTGTTATCTCTCATCGCTCGGGTGAAACTGAAGATACAACAATTGCTGATTTGGCGGTTGGTACCTGTGCTGGCCAGATTAAGACCGGTTCTTTATGCCGTTCTGACCGTGTATCTAAGTACAACCGTCTATTGCGCATCGAAGAGCAATTGGAAGGTAAAGCACCTTACAATGGTTTGAAAGAAATCAAAGGTCAATAATCTTCGGATTATAAAACCTAGCTTAATTTTATAAGTTAAGCTCCTTGATTGCAGATCATAAAAAAGGGAAGTTGAATTTTTATTTCGATAAAAACTCACTTCCCTTTTTGCATATTAAGATATCATTGATAACCTGATTTTGACGAAGGAAAGTACATGGCTTGGAAATGGATTTTATCCTTAACGGTGCCTATCTTATGTATTCTGGTATTACAGTATCGCTTTTGGTTTGATGATACTGGGACGCTGGCTAGTTGGAAGTTGCAGCAGCAAATGGCGGAACTTGAGCAGGATATTGCCGCTCAGGAAGTGCGTAATGATTGGCTAAAGGCGGAAGTTGATGATTTGCGTGCCGGTAATGATTTGATAGAAGAGAAAGCGCGTGAAGATTTGGGTTTTATTGGTAAAGACGAAAGCTTTTACCTGATCCTTGATAAATAAAAGAATGGAATACTTTTAATGCCGGTTTCTGATCAGCAATATCCACAAACATGGTTGGTATTACCTGCTGCAGGTATTGGCTCACGTATGCAGGCGGATCGCCCTAAGCAATATTTAGACATGACGGTTAAAGGCATCACGAAAACGGTGATTGAATTTACGTTAGATCACCTTCTTAGTTATCAGGCGAGTCAGCTAACTAGCCGTAATAATGTCATTCATGGTTTTCATAAAGTCGTTGTAGTGGTGACTAAGGGTGACCCTTATTGGCAAGATATTAGCCTAGCTCGAGGTTACGAAAAAGATCCGCGTATTATGGTTGTTGATGGTGGTAGCGAGCGTTGTTATTCGGTATTGAATGCTTTGCTTGCGATTAAAAATATTGAGACGTCATCTGATGCTTGGATTGCGGTTCATGATGTTGCTCGCCCTTGTTTGTCTTATGGTGATCTTGATACGTTATTTTCTGAGGTTAAGTATTATTCTGACGGTGGCATTTTAGCGACGCCAGTTCGCGATACGATGAAGCGTGGTACTGCTGTTGAAAATTCGGAATGTATGAGCAGTACAATTGATCACACAGTTGATCGTGATCAGCTATGGCACGCATTGACGCCGCAGATGTTTCCGTTAGCATCGTTATTAAATAATTTACAGTTAGCATTGAGCGAAGGCTTTGAAGTAACCGATGAAGCATCGGCTATGGAGTTTGCTGGGGCAAAACCAAAGCTGGTGAGTGGGCGCAGTGATAATTTAAAAATTACTCGTCCTGAAGATTTGAAGTTGGCTGAGTTTTATTTGAACAGCTTCTAAAATGACAAGAGCTAAAAGAAAAAAGATAAGAGACAAAACATTTAGGTTTTTGGTTTCTAAATAGCACTACGCTGACTATCGCCATTAGGTTTGTCCTTTTACGGCACGCCGTGAATACGTCCCTGTAGACTCGGCCTTCACTTCCATGTGAAGGGACGGCCTAAAACGACACACCTAACCCCGATACGCGAAGTGCTTTAATAGAAGTAAGATTAAAGTTTCATTTTATTTTGAAATGAAGTTGGACGTATAGTAAATAGAAAAAACTGCTCAGCATTATTTAAAATTTAGCTTATATAATAAGCAAAAGTCTGAGTGCGGTGAGCGCTAGAAGTTAATTTTTCAGGGCATCCGATCACAGGGAGCGCCAGCGCCGTGAATACCTGTAACGGCTGGTGATCGTTGAGCATACAAGGACAAAACTGCAGGAGCATGTTTTGAACAGCGAAGCTGCCCGAAGGGGAGAATACATGGATGTATTTTATAAGTACTTGCTGCGTCCCGTAAAAAATTCAACTTGTTGGGTGAGTGTAAGCACGTGTTAGTTATTGTGGTGATATAAAGTATTGCGTTTAAGTAAATAGAAACGAATGTGAGAAGTTATAATGCGTATTGGTCATGGTTTTGATGTTCATAAATTTGGTGAAGGCGATTTCATAACTCTGGGCGGTGTTAAGATCCCTTATAGCCAAGGTTTAATCGCACACTCTGATGGTGATGTTGCCTTACATGCTTTATCAGATGCACTCTTAGGTGCGTGTGCCTTAGGGGATATTGGCAAACATTTTCCTGATACCGACGAAGAATTTGCCGGCGCTGATAGTCGCGGTTTATTACGACATGTGATGACGTTAGTAACTGAGCAAGGTTATAAAATTGGCAACGTCGATGTCACCATCATTGCCCAAGCGCCGAAAATGGCGCCGCACATAGATACCATGCGTGAGCGGATCGCAGAAGATCTTAGCTGTGAATTAAATCAAGTAAATGTCAAAGCAACCACCACAGAAAAACTCGGCTTTGAAGGCCGCAAAGAAGGCATCTCCGTACACGCCGTTGCTTTATTAATAGACAGAACATAGAGAAAATATAATGTGGAATTTTGATTGGCCAAAAGCCTACCCTGAAACAAATGCAAAAGGCATTTTAAAACTTAACCCAGAAGACTTTCAGGTTGATGAAATTCCGCTGATGATTCCCGCGGGTGAAGGCGAACACATTTACCTTCACATTAAAAAACGTGAAGTAAATACCCATTGGGTCGCGCGTTTATTATCCGAAAAATTTGGCGTGAAAGAAAACGACGTAAGCTATGCAGGGCAAAAAGATCGCTACGCCGTCACTACGCAATGGTTCAGTATCTACGCTCCTAAAGTTGAAATGGCACTAGAAGCGCGTCCTTTTCCTGACGAAGATATCGAAATCCTTACCCAAACTCGTCATAGCAAAAAATTACGCCGTGGAGATCTTGTTGGCAATCGCTTTAATATCGTTTTGCGCGATCTTAAATCCGAAGAAGCAATTGAGTCTCAAGAAGCATCTATCGAAACCTTAAAAGCGGCTATAGAAAATAATCTACAAGCCATTAAAAAAAATGGCGTGCCTAACTATTTTGGTTTGCAACGTTTTGGTCGTGGTGGCGGTAATATGGATCAAGCACTCGCGATGCTTACCGGACAGCGTCGTGAAAAAAATCGTCAAAAGAAAAGTATGTATCTGTCAGCGGCTCGTTCTTATATCTTTAACGAAGTTGTCGCAGCGCGAATTGCACAAGGCCTATGGGGAAAATCATTAACCGGTGATGTTGATGTTAAAGGAAACGAAACTCAAACCGCCGAATATGCAACCGCGCCTATGTGGGGCCGTGGTCGTTTAACGTCTAAAGATGAAACACTGCAGCTCGAAAAAACAATTTCAGGCCCGCACCATGAGTTGTGTGATGGTATGGAGCACGCCGGCCTAAACCAAGAGCGCCGCGATATTGTTTCTAATATTGAAAATATGCAATGGCAATGGCTTGAGAATAACGATTTAAATATCAGCTTTGCACTTGCTTCTGGCCACTATGCAACGTCCGTATTGCAAGAATTTATAGCCGTAGAAGAACCGGATCGCTTCGAAGGCAAGTTTGAAGAGAAACCCTTTGTTTATAATGGCAGTGAAAGTATTGCTGATAACAAAGAAGGTGATAAATAATGGCTTTCCTATTATCAAATGACGATGGGGCGCATGCACCAGGACTTGCTCAACTAGCTCAATCCTTAACGGAGGCGGGTTATAAACATCACGTTATCGCACCGGATAGAGATCGAAGTGGCGTATCGAATTCATTAACTCTCGATCGCCCATTGCATCCACTGTATTTAGACAATGGCTTTATTGCCATTAACGGTACCCCCACAGACTGTGTCCATTTAGGTTTGAATGCGCTCTATCGTGGTGAAGAATATGCTTTAGAACGAGTGATTGCTGGAATAAACTCAGGAGCTAACTTGGGTGACGATGTTATTTATTCAGGAACAGTCGCCGCGGCAATGGAAGGGCGTTTCTTAGACAAAGCGCCGATTGCCGTCTCATTAGTCGGTAAAAAACATTTTATAACCGCGGCAAAAGTATTGATTGATTTGCTGCCTAAAATTGAAGCATTATCTCTACCTGCGCGAACCATTATTAATATTAATGTACCCGATGTTCCTTACGAGGAATTGAAAGGCATTGAGATTACGCGCTTAGGGCATCGAGAGCGTTCTGACAATCCCGTATTAACCACTAATCCACGTGGAAAAGAATGCTATTGGATTTCAGCGGCAGGAGAGGGAGCAGATGCTGGAGAAGGCACTGACTTCTATGCGATTGAGCAAGGAAAAGTCAGTATCACGCCAATCCAGGCGGATATGACCCATGGAAATGCTTTAGAATGCTTATCTCAACTTATAAGTATCTAACGAATAATGATCAAGCCGCTAGATAAGTAGCTAGACTTAGTGAAAGTAGAAAGGATCCTAGTGTGGATGAGCAACAATTAGCCGGAATTGGGATGACCTCTCAAAGAACCCGCAATCGATTAGTACAACGTTTGCGAGATCGCGGCATTGAAAATCAACAAGTATTGGATGTGATTGCATCAACACCACGCCATCTATTTATTGATGAAGCACTTGCTCATAGAGCCTACGAAGATAGCTCACTGCCGATTGGTAATGGCCAAACAATAAGTCAGCCTTATATCGTCGCGAAAATGACGGAGCTGCTATTAGCCCAAGGTCCTTTAGAAAACGTGCTAGAAATTGGTACAGGCTCAGGCTACCAAACGGCTATATTAGCGCCACTGGTTAAGAAACTTTATAGTGTAGAGCGCATCGAGCCTCTCTTTAATAAAGCACGTGCTCGTATTCGTCAGTTAAAGCTGCATAACGTGAAGTTTAAATTATCCGATGGTCATTGGGGCTGGCAGCAATGCGGGCCTTATGACGGAATTATTGCTGCCGCTGCTCCGGAAGATATTCCACAAGGATTATTAGACCAAATGGCCGAGGGTGGGCGCATGATATTGCCCGTTGGCGGAGATAAACAAGCGCTTGTACTCGTCACCCGAAATGGCGACCACTGGCAGCGCAAGACCTTAGAAGAAGTCAACTTTGTACCGTTTTTAGCGGGTATCAAAAACGCTTAACTAATAGTACGCACACGCGTTAATACATCTTTGAAAGCCTGCTCCAGCAGGTTTTTTTTTAGCGATAAAATCTACGTAAAAAATAGAAACGCTGAATTTACACGAATTAAAAATGAATAATGAGTAATAGAAGGGAAGTCGAGTGAAGCATTTGTGGTTGTATTTAAAAGGCATTGCGATGGGCAGTGCCGACGTTGTGCCTGGTGTATCAGGTGGAACAATCGCCTTTATTACGGGCATTTATACGGAGCTTTTAGACTCTATCAAAGCGGTGAATCTACAAGCATTAATTATCTTATTTAAACAGGGACCAAAAGCCGCTTGGAAAGCGATTAATGGGACTTTCTTAGTTACCTTGCTTGCTGGCATATTAACGGCAATTTTAACCTTAGCCAAAGTCATTCATTATCTGCTAGATCAGCATGCCGTCTTATTATGGTCGTTCTTCTTTGGCTTAATTCTGGCGTCGAGTTTGCACATGGCAAAGCAAATTAAACACTGGCAGCCGACAACCTTCATGGCTCTCTTCGTCGGCGCACTGATAGCCGCTATTATCAGTATTGCTAGCCCAACTAGCATTGAAGCGAGTTACCTCAATATCTTTATTGCTGGCAGTATTGCCATCTGTGCGATGATCTTGCCCGGTATATCAGGCAGCTTTATCTTATTGTTAATGGGGTTGTATGCCCCCGTTTTAGCCGCCGTAAAAGGCTTTCAATTGGATATTATGCTGATATTTGCACTAGGCGCGGTATTAGGTTTAATGCTTTTCTCGCGTTTACTAAGCTGGTTACTGCATCATTATCAAGATCTTATGTTCAGTTTATTGACGGGTTTTATGCTGGGAGCTCTGCTAAAAGTCTGGCCCTGGAAAGAAACGATTAGCTATCGTTTGAATAGTAAAGGGGTAGAAGTGCCTTTTGAACAGCTAAATCGCTTACCTGATTGGTTAAATGGCGATCAAATAATGCCCGCATTGGTGCTGGCTCTTATAGGTTTTGCTTGTGTTATCTTGCTTGAAAAGTTTTCCTCACATGACAGCGAAGGAAAACGATAGGCTCTTGGCGGCAAGCCTATTCCTCTTTCTAGAGGCTAATTTAGAAAATAAAAGGTAGTAGTTAAAATAAAAGCATTTTTTATGTGTTATTTATAGATCAATTAGAAATACATAGTGCTTTTTTTATTACCTTTTTTTTGGAAACTATAGACTATTGTAAAAGGCGTAAAGCTATCATGTTCATGTGTCAAAAAAATAGCGATAGAAATAGGCTTTTATCCACTGTGATTATGACTTCAGTCATTCTGCTTATGGTATGTATGACAGGTTGCATTAGCAGTCGAGAATTCATCTCAACTGAAGAGAAGTTCAGTAAAAGCAAAAAGTCGACGTCTTTCCATGTAGTGGAAAAAGGTGACACCTTGTTCTCTATTGCTTGGACATATGGTTGGGATTACCACAAGTTAGCGAATGCTAACTCCATTCCAAGACCCTATACCATCTATGCTGGACAGAAAATTGACATCTCCAATCGTCTGGCGAAAAAGCATACGACTAAAGTAGGTAGTGTCGGAAAAACGTCGAAAACACCTGTTAAGAGAAAAAAGCCTGTTAGCTATGCGAAAACCGCTAGACCAATTACGCCAAGCAACCAAGAATTAGAGACAAAAGCAGGGTGGAGTTGGCCTGCAAAAGGTAGGGTTATTGAGCGTTTTTCAACCAGAAACAAGAAAAACAAGGGTATTGATATCGCCGGAAAAAAAGGGGAATCTGTAAATGCAGCTGCGGCAGGGACGGTCGTTTATGCAGGAAGAGGCCTTCGTGGTTATGGCAATTTGGTGATCATAAAACACGATGCGCAATTCCTCAGTGCATACGCCCATACAAGCCGCATTCTGGTTCGCGAGAAAGAAAAAATTAAAGCGGGACAGATTATTGCCGAAATAGGATCTACTGGAACGGATAAAGTGAAACTTCATTTTGAAATCCGTCGAAATGGCAGACCAGTAGACCCCCTCCAATTTTTGCCGAAAAGGTGACTGGAGGAGGTTAATGTTTAACTAAGCGTTCTGGTATGAAACCTGAATAGTAATCAGGAACAACAAGAACGAAAAAAAGGCGGGACGACACATGGCAGCTCAACAAAAAATCAGCGCAGAGGTTTTCGATGATGTAGTAATCGAAGCACCGGTAGAAGCACAGAAAACCAAAGCGTCAGTAGAGCGAACGAGTAAGGCACCACAAGAGCGATTTATTGCCGAGCCGAGTTCAGCCAAAGCCTTAGATGCGACACAACTTTATTTAAATGAAATTGGCTTTTCGCCATTACTCTCCCCAGAAGAAGAAGTACACTTTGCTCGCCTAGCTCGTAAGGGAGATGAGAAAGGCCGTAAGCGTATGATCGAAAGTAACTTACGCTTAGTTGTAAAAATTTCCCGTCGTTATGTAAACCGTGGTTTATCCCTTTTAGATTTGATTGAAGAAGGTAACTTAGGCCTTATTCGAGCAGTAGAAAAATTCGATCCAGAGCGTGGCTTCCGCTTTTCGACTTATGCGACTTGGTGGATCCGCCAGACCATCGAACGTGCAATCATGAATCAAACTCGTACAATCCGCTTACCGATTCATGTTGTGAAAGAATTAAACGTTTATTTGCGCGCTGCCCGTGAATTAGCACAAAAGTTAGACCATGAACCTTCACCAGAAGAAATTGCCGATTTATTAGAGCGTCCTGTCGCTGACGTGAAGCGCATGCTAGCGCTTAATGAGCGTGTAACCTCGGTTGATACACCATTGGGTCCAAACTCCGACAAATGCTTGTTAGATACCGTTGCAGATGATCGTAGCGCCGATCCTTGTACAACACTTCAGAACAATGACATTACTGGCAGTCTTTCAGACTGGCTTGATGAGTTAACTGAGAAGCAGCGTGAAGTCGTTTCCCGTCGCTTTGGCCTAAGAGGCTATGAAACCAGTACTTTGGAAGAAGTAGGTCGTGAAATTGGTTTGACTCGTGAACGTGTTCGTCAAATTCAAGTAGAAGCCTTAAAGCGTTTGCGTGAAATTATGGAAAGCCAAGGATTGAATGCCAGTACTATTTTTGGCGATGCTTAATAAATAATTGTCATTAAATTGAAATATTTACCCGCTATAGTCAACGTGGCTAAGTAATCGCACAAGATGATCAATATTGAGTTATAGACTAACAGGGAGTTGGTCGCCAAGGTGGCAAAAATGGAAGGAACTGGACAAGGTTGTCTATGTAGGATGCAAAGGATGTTAGGGTGCTAAAGGGGCTACAGGAGTAGCCCTTTTTTTATGCGCTAAATCAACGTTCTAGGTACTGTAATTTATTTGGAACGCCATCCCACTCTTCTGCATCAGCAGGAGCGTCTTTCATTTCAGTGATGTTGTTATCACGCCACGTCTCAGATAACTCAGCGTTTAATTCGATGAACTGTTGTTGGTCAGCAGGTACTTCATCTTCAGAGAAAATGGCTTGTGCTGGACACTCAGGCTCACATAACGCGCAATCAATACACTCATCTGGGTCAATAACTAAGAAGTTAGGGCCTTCGTAGAAACAATCTACTGGGCATACTTCGACACAGTCTGTGTGCTTACACTTAATACAATTATCACCTACTACAAATGTCATTGCAGTCTATCTCCTCATCTCATCGGGTCTATGCCCATCACGGTTGCGCCATTCTAGTGATGGCTGGCTAATACCGCAAGGTTATAAATTGAATAAACTTATATCATAATGCAATACCAGTATGCAATTAATTGCATATTGGCGTATGAGCTGGCATTGCAATGGCCTAAATATTTACCCTAGCAAAGATTTTAGACGATAGATTTCATCCAATGCTTGTTTAGGTGTTAAGTCATCTGCTGAAATGGCAGCAATCGCAATTTCAACCTCAGAAGGTCCTTGCGAGAACATATCCGACTGCATCGGATTAATCGAGCTATCGACGGGTTTATTAGGAGCATCTACGGTGTTTTTTGCTTGTTCAATAGCCTTCTCGCCATCAAAGGTTTCATTTTCTAATAAGTGCAGCTTTTCTTTTGCTTGCTGAATAACAATTTTAGGCACACCCGCAAGTTGAGCAACTTGCAAACCATAGCTCTGGCTTGCAGGGCCTGGCTCAACATTATGCAAAAAGATAATGCGTTCATCATGTTCGGTTGCGGTTAAATGAACGTTAACCACAGACTCTATTTGCTCAGGCAAGGTTGTCATTTCAAAATAGTGGGTAGCAAACAACGTGAGTGCATGCACTTCTTTCGCTAAATGCACGGCTGCGGCCCACGCGAGTGAAAGGCCGTCAAAGGTACTGGTACCACGGCCAACTTCATCCATTAATACCAAGCTGTTAGGTGTTGCATTGTGCAAAATATTGGCTGTTTCAGTCATTTCGACCATAAAGGTTGAACGACCACCGGCCAAATCATCGGCTGAGCCCATGCGGGTAAAAATTCTATCGATAGGACCAATGACAGCGCTGTCTGCAGGTACATAGCTGCCAATATGCGCCAGTAATACAATTAACGCATTCTGGCGCATGTAGGTCGATTTACCCCCCATATTTGGACCGGTAATAATTAACATGCTTTGCTGTGGCTGAAGATCTAAGCCATTAGCGACAAACGGGTCGTCGATAATTTCTTCAACAACCGGATGGCGACCACCCGTAATATGAATACCGCGTTCATTAACTAATTGAGGTGCGGTAAACCTTAAAGTGCTTGCGCGTTCAGCGAGATTAATTAATACATCCAGCTCAGCAAGGCCGCTAGCGGTATCTTGTAAACTGAAGAGGTCTTGCCCTAAGCGTTCGACTAATTGTTCGTATAAGTGCTTCTCGCGTGATAAAGAACGGCTTTTCGCGCTGAGGGCTTTGTCTTCAAATTCTTTTAATTCTGGTGTAATAAAGCGTTCGGCATTTTTCAGTGTTTGACGACGAACGTATTCAACAGGGGCCGCTTCAGATTGCGCCTTGCTGATTTCAATGAAGTAGCCATGAACGCGATTATATCCAACTTTTAACGTTGAAATTCCCGTTTTTTCTTTTTCACGCTGTTCAATTTCAATTAAATAATCACCGGCGTTTTTACTAATGCCACGCAGTTCATCCAGCTCTTCATCATAGCCTTCAGCAATGACACCGCCATCGCGAATAATTACCGGGGGGTTATCAATAATCGCTTTTTGTAGCTCTGTAACCCATTCAGGATACTGTTTAATTAGTGCCGATAATTCTTTGGCGCGACCAGCCGTGAGGCTTTGTAATAAATCTTGCAGCTCAGGCAAGCGCGCCAAGGCATCGCGCAAACGCGCTAAGTCTCGAGGACGAGCAGAACCAAGCGCAATACGCGATAAAATACGTTCAATATCACCAATGCCCTTTAATTGCTGATGCAAAGGCTCCCAGTGGTAATCATCAATTGACTCAGCAATCAGCTGTTGGCGTTGCTGTAACGTAGTGTGATTACGAATTGGGCGGTTCAACCAGCGGCGCAATAAACGACTGCCCATAGGCGTAGCGGTTCTATCCATTACCCAGGCAAGAGTATGTTCCGTCTCACCTTGCTGATTAATATCGATCTCTAAGTTTTTGCGACTCGCGGGATCAATAATGATGGCATCGTCTGGCTGCTCAATTAATAACGTACGAACATGAGGCAAGCCGGTGCGTTGAGTATCCTGGGCATATTGAAGCAGAGCACCAGCAGCTTGAATGGCGACAACTAAATCCTCACAGCCAAAGCCGCGCAAATCTTTGGTTTTTAATTGTGTGGTTAATAAGCGAAATGCGGTATCGGATTCAAAATGCCAAGGCGCCTGGGATTTAGCACCAGGGCGGTTGGTTAACGCTTCTGGAAAAGCATGATCTTCATTGTATAAAAGCTCGGCAGGCTTGATGCGCTCAAGTTCAGCCAATAAAGAATCTTCACTGCTAACTTCCATTACAACAAAGCGCCCAGAGCTGATGTCTAACATGGCTATGCCATAAACATCTTGTTTGTTTTGCTTCTGCTTATTGACCGCGACTAATAAGTTATCGCGACGTTCATCTAAGAAAGCTTCGTCACTTAATGTACCGGGCGTAATAACACGAACCACTTTACGCTCAACGGGGCCTTTAGACGTGGCAGGATCACCTACTTGCTCGGCAATGCCGACCGAAACACCTAAGCGAACGAGCTTGCCGATATACCCTTCAGCGGCATGATAGGGAATGCCCGCCATAGGAATCGGCTCGCCACCACTGTGTCCACGTGCAGTAAGAGTAATGTCTAATAAGCGAGAAGCATTGCGGGCATCATCGTAAAACAGCTCGTAAAAATCGCCCATGCGATAAAAAAGCATGATGTCTGGAATTTCAGCTTTTAGACGAAAATATTGCTGCATCATGGGTGTATGTGTCGCTGCTGCTTTGCTCATATCTACGCTGAAACCCTAAATCTAAATAGTAAAAAACAGCATTGTAAGGGATTGTGAGGCAATTGATCAAAGCATCTATGTCATGGTATTCAGTAAAGGTATTGCAAAAAACAAATTTAATGCCAAAAAGTACTGTATTGATAATGAAATAGTACTGGATAAAATACTGTATATATTGTCTCGTCTTCTTAAAATTCAGACCAGTAAAAAAATATTTGTGACTTTGAGATTCACTATTCATGGGGTTTGTAGAGGAGTTGATTGTTTTTTGTTATGGAAAAACAATTTTATGACTTGGCCAATTCAATAAGCTATGCTTAAATACTGGTTAAATCTACAGTAAAGCAAAGATGGTCAGAACGCTCTGGTCATACCAACTTAATTTAAAGGAACGTCATAATGGATGCAAATAAGCAAAAAGCACTAGATGCGGCACTCGGTCAGATTGAACGCCAGTTTGGTAAAGGCTCCATTATGAAAATGGGTGATCAGCCACGTGAAGCCATTCCGTCGGTATCAACGGGTTCTTTGACTCTGGATGTTGCTTTGGGTATAGGTGGTTTGCCATACGGTCGAATCGTTGAAATTTATGGGCCAGAAAGCTCGGGTAAGACAACGTTATGTTTGTCTGTAATGGCACAAGCGCAAAAGCAAGGAAAAACCGTTGCTATCGTTGATGCTGAGCACGCACTTGATCCACTGTACGCTGAAAAATTAGGTATCAATTTAGATACTCTATTGGTTTCTCAGCCTGATACGGGTGAGCAAGGTTTAGAAATTACCGACAGCCTAGTACGTTCTGGTGCTGTTGATGTAATTGTCGTTGACTCAGTTGCGGCATTAACACCTAAAGCTGAAATTGAAGGCGATATGGGTGATCACCATGTTGGTTTGCAAGCACGTCTGATGTCTCAAGCTTTGCGTAAACTGACGGCCAACGTTAAAAATGCAAATTGCCTTGTTATCTTTATTAACCAAATTCGTATGAAAATTGGTGTGATGTTTGGTAACCCAGAAACCACTACTGGTGGTAACGCGCTTAAGTTTTATTCTTCTGTACGTTTAGATATTCGTCGTACGGGTGCGGTAAAACAGGGCGATGAAGTAACGGGTAATGAAACTCGCGTTAAAGTTGTTAAAAACAAGGTTGCGCCTCCGTTTAGACAAGCAGAATTCCAGATCCTTTATGGTGAAGGTATTTATCATATGGGTGAAGTAATTGACTTAGGTGTTAAGTGTGGCTTAGTCGATAAATCCGGTGCTTGGTATGCTTATCAAGGTGATAAGATTGGACAAGGTAAAGCTAACGCTGCGAAATTCTTGCAAGACAATCCTGCTATTGCAGAAACGATTGAAGCAGAGATTCGTGCGCAATTGCTTTCAGGCCCTGCCGATAAAGAAGTAAAAGAAGATAAAGGTGAAGATGCTGCAGAAATTGCAGAATCTTAAGCCTAATTTAAAGTAAATAGTTTTGTTTTCAAAATACTCTAATAACAAAGCTAATCGCAGTAGTTCGGCAGGCTTTTATCAGCCTGCTGAATTATCGGATAGCGAATTACGCGTAGCAGCCATTAATTTGCTGTCACGACGTGAATATTCCCTTCACGAGCTTTTTCAAAAGCTTGAACCTCGCAGTAAAAATGAATCTCAAGTACACCAGTTATTAGATAAACTTGTTGAGGCTGGCTATCAAAGTGATCAGCGCTTTGCTGAGTCTTTTTTGCGCTCTCGTATTAATCGCGGCTTAGGTTCGATGCGAATAGCGCGTGAATTAAAAGATAAAGGAATCGATACCGATCTTATCGAGCAAGCTATGAGCACTGATGCAGATTGGTTTCAGCTAGCTTATGAAAGTGGTTTGAAAAAATCACAATCACTCGATTTGACGGACTATAAAGACAAGCAAAAGTTATTTCGTTATCTTGCTTATCGAGGTTTTGCTATGGACCAAATTCAATATGCCCTCGAGCAATACCAGCATTCGGTATGAATTAATTTACCAATAACCTATTCGATTTTAGCGACAAGCTCACAATGTTGAAAATATTTATATGTCTTTCTAGCGGTTTTAAGAAACCGTCATTGACTTTAATCGGCTAAAAAATCACTATCTCGCGCGACAATAATAAATAGATCAATTCGTTAGATTACGAGTTGAGGAGAGCTAGTTATGCCACTTTTACCTCAAGTAGCGATGTCTTTTGTTCGCATACTGTATGAATTTTGGTTGCAGCAGGGTGTGTCAAAAACGATTCTGGATGATGTGCTTAGGGTCGATATTGCGGATCAAAATTCTGCCAAGTTTGGTATTTCTAGCAATCGTTTAACTGCACTGCATAAAGCCGCAAATTCGGCGGTGAAGGATCGAGTATTGGCGGTTAGGTTAGGTCAGCATATTGCTGAGAAGGATCTTGCGCTAGAGAGATTAATTATCTATTCAGATAATTTATATCATGGTTTATCTGTGCTGATAGATCATTCAAAGGTCGTGTCTGAATCTGGCTACTTTAGTTTTCTTGCTCAAAGCAATGGTCGTTATGCTTTAAAGTTTCATGCTCATGATAAAATTCATTTTAGTAGCCAGCAGCGAGACATGGTATTTTCAGCCATATTGGCAGCGATTGAAAAGTTAAGCCCTAGAATCACGGAATCTATTTATTATTATTACGATCAGAGAGTCGCAGGTTTTGACGATTATAGTGCAGTATTGAACTGCCATTTGATGGCAGCCAATGATGTGTATATTGAAATTGATGCCGCACCGCTTATCGCTGATAACGGTGAAAAAAATCCTAAATTATTTGAAAAAACAGTTTATCAAATAAATAAAGTTCTTCTTAGGCGAGAGCAGCACTTAGCATTGTATAAGCAAGTGACTGATACTCTTCATGAGTGTTTGTTGGCGGGTAATGCGCATCAGGAAGTCGTTGCTGAAAAGTTAAATACGAGTGTTAGAAATTTGCAGCGCCGATTAAAAGAAGTGGGTACAAACTATCAGGCCATATTGGATGATTGCCGTGAAGCGCTGGCGTTGAAATTAATTAGTGATCATGAATTGGCGTTGTATGAGGTTGCTTACAAGGTAGGTTTTAACGAGCCGAGTGCTTTTTATAAGGCTTTTAGACGCTGGACGGGAAAACGCCCTGGTGATTATCGCCAAGACGTTATTCATTCTGAGAAGGACTGTATTGTTGAAACTCAGGTTAGTGAAGTTTCAAACGTGGGCGGATAACTTTATTTATATGACCTACTAAAGATAGCAAGATGGTATGGAAATAACCGTGCAGCGCTACTTGGTGTAAGCGATATAAAGAAACATAAACGATACGAGCAAGTCGGCCTTCGATCATCATCGAGCCTTTGCTCAGGTTCCCCATCAAACTTCCAACCGTGCTGTATCGACTAAGCGATACTAGCGAGCCTTTATCGCGATAAACAAAATCTTCTGGTTTTTTGCCCGCTCTAATGCTGCTCAATACTTTCAATAAGTGACTTGCTTGCTGGTGAGCCGCTTGCGCCCGTGGTGGAACAGCTTTGCCATCTTCTTGAAGTAAAAATGCGCAATCGCCAATGGCAAATATGTCATCATCAAGGGTTGTTTGTAGGCTTGCTTTAATGACGATTTGATTGGCTCGATTCGTTTCTAGTCCACCGATGTTGGCTAAAAAATCAGGCGCTTTTACACCCGCGGCCCATACTTTTAATTTGGCCTTGATAATGTCACCCGATTTAGTAACGAATCCTTCTTCAGTTACTTCGGTTACCATTGTATCGGTCAGTACATCGACGCCTAGGTTCTGTAATTCACGCTTTGCGGCATTGGATATTCTTTTTGGCAGTGCCGGTAAAATTTGTGGGCCTGCTTCAATCAACGATACTTTTAATTTATCGGTTTTAAAGTGGCTCATGTTGTAGCTCGATAGCGCTTCTGTTGTATTGTAGAGTTCTGCTGAAAGCTCAACGCCTGTTGCGCCAGCGCCAACAATAGCGATGCTAAGCTCTTCTGGGTTGTTGCTGCCGTTAGCTTTGATAAATTGATTTAATAATTTGTGGTGAAATATTTCAGCTTGTTCGCGACCATCTAGAAAATAGCAATGATCTGCAGCGCCTTTTGTACCAAAATCATTGGTAACGCTGCCCAAGGCAATGACTAATTGATCGTAGTGTATTTCGCGTTTTGGTAATATCTCTTCACCTTCATCGCAAATCGCTGAAAGCTCAATGATCTTATTTTCGCGGTTGAGACCACACATGCGGCCAATCTGAAAGTTGAAATTGTGTTTTTTACCATGTGCTTGATAGTTTAGTTCGTCAATGCCGGAATCGAGAGCGCCGGTAGCGACTTCATGCAGCAGGGGTTTCCATAAGTGGGTATGGTTAGCATCCACAAGGTGAATTTCCGCTTTCCCTTTCTTTCCCCACTTTCGGCCAAGTTGAGTTGCAAGCTCTAATCCGCCAGCACCACCGCCAACAATCACTATTTTATGCACGATTAAATCCTATGGAAGGTGTGATAATGGCGCGCATTATATCTGACAAAGCAATTCGTGCTATGAATAAATTACATTATTTCGGCAGTATTGAGTTTTTCCTGGCGGATAAATTACGGCAAGACTCTTGGTTCAAGGCCTCTTCAGCGCTGTAAACCGTGAGTTTAGTGCATTGCTCAAGAAGGTCTAATAACAGCTTGTTATGAGTATTATCATCTAAGCGTAAGACTGTTTGTGCAAATTCATTATAAAGAATGGCTAAGTTAGGCTGTGTTTCAATTGCTTGCTGGAATAATTGGATGGCTCGATCTTCATCCGCACCATACGTTATGCCGCCGATAAACTGACCGACACGTTCAATGATTCCGGCATCAATCCCTGCCAGCATTGCAGGATATAGCGGATTGTCGGGAAAATCAGCATGCAATTTTTTAAGCTTGTCTTGGGTTTGGCCAAGCAAGCCGGATGTTGTCGCTGCGCTGGTTGACATCAGCTCGAGACGCCTTGCTTTTTGATAAGCATCGCCAAAAATGATGAAGTCGTAATGATTGGCGAGTGGCAGTATTTCGCTAAGGATTTGGTCTACTTCGAGAAAGTTTTCTTCTTTTTTCTTCGGGTCATTCACTAAATAGGTTGTATGAATTAATTTTGCATAAATGGCTGGAAATAAGCCAGCAGGAGAAAGTGACATGCCTAGCTGGTAGGCTTGTTCATAATTGCCCTGATAGTGTAAGCGCCAAACTTGTTGTATTGAGAGGGCAAGAGGTTGGTAGTTGTTATTCAGTATTTGCCTGAGTGCTTCGGGAGCGTTATCCGATTGTGCGCGTGCTTTAAGTTGCTGAGTAAGCTGTGGGAATTTGTTCATCATCGTTTTAATAAACAATTCATCAGGCCATGGCATTCCAGTCGCAGCCGCAAGCTGTGTCCAGTGCTGTTCAAGTTTTTCACCGGAATAATCAAACTGGGGAAGTGTGCTAGGGTATTGTGGCCAAGAAGAGTGACTTTCAGCATAGCTAAAACTACTGAGAAAGCTGTTTAAGATTAAGCTTACGGATAATAAGGTAAAGCGCATGGCTCACGTCTCTATTATTTAAAAACAGAAGTATAAAGACAGTGAGGCCAATATTCAGTGTTAAGATTCGCCAATGCTGTGTCGAATCGCACTTATTTAAAGGCGGGGCCTGAGGTTTTGCCAATGGCTTTCAATATTTTTGCTAGGGGACAGAAGCCAGTGAAGGATGCTTGCAGCATGTTAAAACCAATAAAGGCTGTGAAACCTAGCCAATAAATGGAATGAAGCTGAGAAAGTGCAACGCTGGCAAGGATAAAAATGCCGGCGATGGCAAATACAAGACGGTCGATATTCATGAGAAGCTCCAAATAAGTTTAATATCTATATTCTCATGCAGTTATTTTGTTTCGTCAACTGTCTTTTTCAATTATGCGATAAAAGACCGTTATGAGGTGCGTAACCGTGAAATAAAGTTATTTCGTCAGGGTTAGTTTCTTTTGAGATCTACTTATTCCCTACGAGGCAAGCTATAATCACGCCCAAATATTTTTACCTAGCTGTACTGACAGTATTCAATCCAGTATCAATGGACCGTGTTAACTATGAAAAGCTCTGATATTCGCCAAGCGTTCTTGAATTATTTCAATTCGAAAGGACACGAAATTGTTGCCTCAAGCCCTTTAATTCCGGGTAATGATCCAACCTTATTGTTTACCAATGCGGGCATGGTTCAGTTTAAAGACGTTTTCTTGGGGCAGGATGAGCGTAACTATACTCGTGCGACGTCTTCTCAGCGCTGTGTTCGCGCTGGCGGTAAGCACAACGATTTAGAGAATGTTGGTTATACCGCTCGTCACCATACCTTTTTTGAAATGTTGGGTAACTTCAGTTTTGGTGATTATTTTAAGCAAGATGCTATCAAATTTGCTTGGGAATTTTTGACGTCCAAAGAATGGATGAATTTACCAGAAGAAAAATTATTAGTTACTGTGTATGCCGATGACCAAGAAGCCTACGATCTTTGGCATAAAGGGATGGGTCTAAGCGAAGATAAAATTATTCGTATTGGCGATAACAAAGGCGCGAAATACGCATCAGATAACTTCTGGTCAATGGGCGATACCGGGCCTTGTGGTCCTTGTACTGAAATTTTCTATGATCATGGTGATCACATTTGGGGTGGTAAACCCGGTACACCAGAAGAAGATGGCGATCGCTTTATTGAAATCTGGAATGTTGTATTCATGCAATTCAACCGTACGGAAGACGGTATTATGCATCCTCTTCCTAAGCCATCGGTGGATACGGGGATGGGGCTTGAACGTATCTCCGCGATTATGCAAGGCGTTCACAGCAACTACGAAATTGATTTATTTCAAGCGTTATTAAAAGCAGCTGCCGCAGTCACTGGCTGCGGTGATTTAGAAAATAAATCATTGCGTGTAATCGCCGACCATATTCGTTCAACCAGCTTTTTAGTTGTTGATGGTGTTTATCCGTCAAATGAAGGGCGTGGTTATGTATTACGCCGTATTATTCGCCGCGCTGTGCGTCATGGTCATATGCTTGGGGCGAAGATTGGATTTTTCCATAAGTTAGTAGTCTCCTTAGTTGAACAAATGGGTGATGCTTATCCTGAACTGGTGAAACTTCAGCCTCAGATAGAAAAAGTATTACGCTTAGAAGAAGAGCAGTTTGCTAAGACACTTGATAAAGGCATGGGCATTTTAAATGATGCTATCGATTCTTTAGAAGGCGATACCATTCCAGGCGAAACAGTATTCAAGCTTTATGATACTTACGGCTTTCCAATGGATTTAACCGCGGATGTTGCTCGTGAAAAGAATTTGAAAGTTGACGAAGCTGGCTTTGATAAGGCGATGGAGCATCAGCGCGCGACGGCCAGAGCTGCGGGCAACTTCAGTATGAAAGGCGAAGTATCGCTAGACCTAGAAGGTGAAACAACTTTCTTGGGTTATGAAAAATTAGTCAATAAAGGCTCTGTTCAAGGCTTGTTCGTTGATGGCAATAAAGTTGATCAGATTGACGCTGGAACTGAGGCTTTGATTGTACTTGATGAAACTGCTTTTTACGGTGAATCTGGTGGTCAGTCTGGCGATACCGGCTTTTTGAAAGCGGATGGTATTGTTTTTCAGGTTAAAAATACGGTTAAAGACAGTGGTAACCATATTCATCAAGGTATCTTGGTTGAAGGGTCTGTCAAAGCGGGTGATCAATTAACCGCAGAAGTTGATGCAGAAAAGCGTGCTTCTATCGCGCTACATCACTCTGCTACGCATATTCTGCATGCTGCTTTGCGCAATACTTTGGGTGAGCATGTGGCGCAGAAAGGCTCTTTAGTTACTTATGATAAGTTACGCTTTGACTTCTCTCACTTGGAAGCGATGACTCCTGAAGAGATGGCAATTATTGAGTGTCAGGTTAATGCTGAAATTCGTGATAATAGCGAAATCACTACGCGCTTAATGAATATTGATGATGCTAAAAATAGTGGTGCCATGGCGTTGTTTGGTGAGAAATACGATGATGAAGTGCGTGTTCTTGCTATGGGCTCTGGCTCTGACGCTGATCAGTTCTCGATTGAATTATGTGGTGGTACTCACGCGAAGCGCACTGGTGATTTAGGGGTTTTCAAAATTATTTCTGAAGCCAGTGCTGCTGCTGGAGTTCGCCGCATTGAAGCTGTTGTCGGCCAAGCCGCATTGGATTTTATTGCTAGCGAAGAAAAAACGTTGCATACCATTGCTCGAACAGTAAAAGGCAGCAGCGATAATGTCGGTGAAAAAGTTGAGCAAGTAGTTGCTAAAAACCGTCAGCTAGAAAAAGAGTTGGAAGCGTTGAAAGCAAAGCTTGCGAGTTCAGCAGGGTCCGATTTAGCCGCTCAAGCAATTGACGGTAATGGTTTCAAAATCTTATCGGCTCGTATTGACGGAACTGATGTGCCAACCATGAAAACAACATTGGACCAGCTTAAAGATAAGTTAGGTTCAGCTGTGATTATGTTGGCCGCTGAAACCGAAGGCAAGGTGACCTTGTTGGCGGGGGTGACCAAAGATCTTATTGGCAAGGTGAAAGCCGGTGACATTGTAAAAGAATGCGCGCCGTATGTTGATGGTCGTGGTGGTGGTAAGCCAGAGATGGCACAAGCGGGTGGTAAAAATGCGGAAGGCATTCCGCAAGCATTAGAAGCATTTAAAGCATTGGTTGATGCTCTATAACATTTTAATGTAGATTTTTGCCCGCTTTATTTCAGAAAAGGCGATTGATAAACGAATCAATCGTCTTTTTTTTGTTCAAATGTAAGCAGAATTAGTGTTTAATTGGGCCCCTTTTTCTTCAGCTAGTCAGAATCATGGCGTTATACGTACAAAAGTACGGCGGTACTTCGGTAGGCACCGTCGAGCGCATCGAGCATGTCGCTGATAAAGTAAAGTCCTTCCATGATGCAGGCCACCAAATAGTGGTTGCTGTATCAGCAATGAGTGGCGAGACGAATCGTCTTATTGGTCTTGCAAATAGCATCTCGGATAATCCAACTCCACGAGAAATGGATGTATTGGTTTCAACAGGCGAACAAGTAACGATTGCTTTATTGGCAATGGCGTTACAGAAACGCGGTGTTGGTGCTAAATCATTCACTGGATGGCAAGTAGGTATTAAAACCGACAGTGCTTATATGAAAGCCCGAATCGAAGACATTGAAACCGCCGCTATGCGCAAGCAATTAGACGCCGGTAATGTGTGTATCGTAGCCGGTTTTCAGGGTGTTGATAGTGATAACAACATTACGACATTGGGTCGCGGTGGTTCGGACACAACAGGAGTTGCGCTTGCCGCAGCGCTGGGTGCTGATGAAGCTCAGATTTATACAGACGTAGATGGTGTTTATACTACCGACCCGCGAGTCGTTCCTAATGCTCGCCGCATGGAGAAGGTAACGTTCGAAGAAATGCTAGAGATGGCAAGTCTTGGTTCAAAAATCTTACAGATCCGTTCGGTCGAGTTTGCAGGGAAATACAAAGTACCTTTACGCGTACTTTCTACTTTTGATGATGGCCCTGGCACTCTCATTACAATGGAGGAGAATAGCTCCGTGGAAAATCCAGTCATTTCCGGTATTGCGTTTAATCGCGATGAAGCCAAAGTAACAGTGAAAGGCGTACCTGATATTCCAGGTGTTGCTTCTAAAATTTTGTGTCCAATTAGTGATGCAAATGTTGAAGTTGATATGATTGTACAAAATGTAGCGGAAGACGGTACGACCGACTTTACGTTTACCATACATCGTAATGACTACAATAAAGCGTTAGAAGTTTTGAAAAATACAGCGGCTGAATTGGGTGCTCGTGAAGTATCGGGTACTGATGATATCTGTAAGGTATCTATGGTTGGTGTTGGTATGCGCTCTCATGCAGGCGTTGCTAGTAAAATGTTTAAAGTATTGGCGGATGAATCCATCAATATTCAAGCGATTACGACTTCTGAGATCAAAATCTCTGTTGTTATCGCAGAAAAATATCTAGAACTTGCAGTACGCGCGTTGCACACCGCGTTTGGCCTTGATGCTAAGGATGAAGAATAACTCAGGCGAAAGTCTGATATAACCTTCAGTGTGGGCCGGAGTGCCTACACATCTGTAAAAGTTCTGGATGAATCCCCGCATTTGCTTTCATTTTGCCAAAGGTAGGCAATACTGAATACAAAGGTAGGGATACATCTCGCCTAGGTATCGAGAGCGATACTTGGGCATACACCCTAGAAACAAGCAATTCGTGAAATATTCACTGTACTATTAAATAAAGTACAAAGTATAGATTAGGAGAATCTAATGCTAATTTTGACTCGCCGTGTAGGTGAAACATTAATGATTGGTGATGAAGTTACCGTAACCGTTTTAGGTGTAAAAGGTAATCAAGTTCGCATCGGTGTTAATGCGCCTAAAGAAGTCGCGGTTCACCGTGAAGAGATCTATCAGCGCATTCAGCGTGAGAAAAATGGTGAAGGCGAACCAAGCGGAAACTTCTAACATATTAATATTTATGAAGAAATTTTAACTTTTTTTATAAATAAGCTATGCAAAAGAAAAAAACATGGTATTATTCGCCCTGTGTTGAGGAGAGGTGGCTGAGTGGCTGAAAGCGCGCCCCTGCTAAGGGTGTATAGGAGAAATCTTATCGAGGGTTCGAATCCCTCCCTCTCCGCCACTTTTAAAGTGGAATCAACATTGGTGTACTGAGAAATAAAAAGTTAGATATTTGTTTAAAGTAGTTCAAAATATATTATTGAATAAATGTTAAATAAAAGATTGACACTGAATAGTTACTCTATATAATACGCCGCCACGATATGCGCTTGTAGCTCAGCTGGATAGAGTACCTGGCTACGAACCAGGTGGTCGTAGGTTCGACTCCTACCAAGCGCACCATTTATTCTCTAGATCTAATCTAGAAAATAAACTGAAAAATTCGTGTTGTTAGATCTTGATGTGCGCTTGTAGCTCAGCTGGATAGAGTACCTGGCTACGAACCAGGTGGTCGTAGGTTCGACTCCTACCAAGCGCACCATTTAAGACTTTAGTAAACCATTCCAGAATATCTTCAAGTTAATACATCCTAAAAGTTAGTATCCGTTATTTTATTGATTCTATATCGTATATTTTTATTTTCTCGTTTATTACCTTCTCGCTTATTATCTTTATCTATCCTTTCTATTTTATTGTTATTGAATTCAGTTTTTGTAAATGATGTTATCTCTAGGGACACGATTCATACAGTCGTTCTTCTTTTTGCTTAATTCCCATAATTCCCTTATTACCTCGCCTAGAGACATCTGTTTACGAAAAGTGCAGTTAATCTCACAAAAAGTGTCATACAACTTGTCAAAATGTAGTATTTTCAGTACATTAGGGTGCCTTTTACCCTGTTTGGGTGAACTATTTTTAATTAAGTTTTAAAAAATTAATTAAGTTCAAAAAATAGGCGAGTAAATTTTATATGAGGATCAGCCGGCATGTCTGAGCTAGTTTCGAGTGGTTTAGAGCTGATGGCGTTTGGTATGGGAACAGTATTTGCCTTTTTGGTATTGCTGATTTTCGCTACTGGCCTGATGTCTAAAGTAGTAAATAAGTTTGCTCCAGAGCCTGTTGTTGTTCCGCAAGTTGCGGTAACAGCACCTTCTCAAGGCGCAGACCCACAGTTGCTAAAAGTATTAGCAGCTGCAGTAAAAGAGCATCGTGCGCGCCAAAAGTAGCGCACGGATTCGGATAACCAATACGTCAACAACGTTAACGGAAGAAAAGGCCATAACCCATGACCGATTCTAAGAAACCTCTTGGTATCACAGACGTCGTATTACGCGACGCACACCAGTCTATACTGGCAACACGCATGCGCATTGATGACATGCTTCCTATCGCTGAAAAACTGGATCAGGTTGGCTACTGGTCACTTGAATCTTGGGGCGGTGCAACATTTGATTCTTGCATCCGTTTCCTTGGTGAAGACCCTTGGGATCGCATCCGCGAATTCAAGAAAGCGATGCCTAAGACTCCGCATCAAATGCTTCTTCGTGGTCAAAACCTATTAGGTTACCGCCACTACGCAGATGATGTAGTTGAAAAATTCGTTGAGCGTGCAGCTACAAATGGCGTTGACGTATTCCGTGTATTCGATGCAATGAATGACCCTCGCAACTTGGAAACCGCTTTAAAAGCCGTTAAAAACCAAGGTAAGCACGCGCAGGGTACTTTGTCTTATACTACGAGCCCAGTACATACTCTGGACTCTTGGGTAGACCTTGCTAAGAAGATTGAAGATATGGGTGCAGACTCTATCGCCATTAAAGATATGGCCGGTGTTCTGACTCCGTATGATGCTTTCGAACTTATCTCTAAGTTAAAAGCACAAACTGATCTTGAAGTTCAATTACACGCTCACGCAACGTCTGGCTTGTCTGATATGACAATCCTGAAAGCGGCTGAAGCGGGTGTTGACCGTGTAGATACAGCCATCTCTTCTATGTCTATGACTTATGGTCATACTGCAACAGAATCTGTTGTGGCGGCATTAAAAGGCACAGGTCGTGATACTAATATCGATCTATTATTGCTTGAAGAAATCGCGGCTTATTTCCGTGGCGTTCGTAAGAAGTACGCTAAATTTGAAGGCGCTCTACGGGGGACAGATTCACGTATCCTAGTTGCTCAAGTTCCTGGTGGCATGTTAACTAACATGGAAAACCAGTTGAGAGAGCAAGGCGCATCTGACAAGTTTGATGAAGTATTGGCTGAAATCCCACGTGTACGTGAAGATCTAGGTTTCATTCCTTTGGTAACGCCAACCTCTCAAATCGTTGGTACTCAAGCCGTATTGAACGTATTGACAGGCGAGCGTTACAAGTCAATCTCGAAAGAAACTCAAGGTATCTTGAAAGGCGAATACGGCGCAGCACCTTCAGCTATGAATGCTGAATTACAAGCTCGCGTATTAGACGGCGCTGAAGTAATCACTTGTCGCCCAGCCGATTTGATCGATGACGAAATGGATCAAATCATTGCTGATGTTGATAAGCTTGCCGCTGAAAAAGGCTTTAAGCTTGCAGCAGACAAGATTGATGATGCATTGACTTACGCATTGTTCCCACAGGTTGCTCCAGGGTTCTTAGAAAATCGTGGTAACCCAGATTTCTTCGAGCCAGCACCTAAAGACGAAGAAGATACCTTCACTATCTCAGTTGATGGCAACGAATACGTTGTTAAGGTTGATGATGGTGGTGATGTTACTGAAATGGCCGCCGTTAATGGTGCGCCAATGAGCATGGGTGGCGCAGCTCCAGCCGCCGCAGCTCCTACCGGTGCGGTCGGTGGTGGTGAACCACAGAAAGCGCCTCTTGCGGGTAATATCTGGAAAGTACTTGTTCAACCAGGCCAAGCCGTTGCAGAAGGTGATGTTGTTGTCATTCTTGAAGCAATGAAAATGGAAACTGAGATTCGTGCACCTAAAACAGGCACCATTGGTAGTGTAACTACTAGTGAAGGCGCTTCTGTTAAAGTTGGCGATACTCTGTATACCATCGCTTAAAGGAGCTGGTTAATGGAAAGCTTAATTAATCTTTGGCAAGACACTGGTTTTTATCAGTTGACAGTTGGCCAATTTGCGATGATTTCAATCGGTTGTTTATTGCTATTTTTAGCAATACACCCGAAATTTCAATTCGAACCATTGCTATTATTACCAATCGCTATTGGTACTATCTTTGTAAACATTCCAGGTGCTGATTTTTATGCTCCGGCTGTTTACGCGGCTGATGGCCATTTAGATAGTCCAGCAGGTTTGCTGTACTACATTTACCATGCCGGTATTGAAACGGGTTTATTTCCTCTTTTAATCTTCATGGGCGTAGGCGCAATGACAGACTTTGGTCCGTTATTAGCGAACCCTAAAACACTATTGCTAGGTGCAGCAGCTCAGTTCGGTATCTTTGGTACCGTTGCGGGCGCCGTATTGGCAACCGATGCCGGCTTGATGGATTTCACCATTCAGCAAGCAGCCGCAATTGGTATTATCGGTGGTGCCGATGGCCCAACGTCTATCTTTATCGCTTCTAAGTTGGCTCCTGAATTATTAGGTGCCATTGCGGTAGCAGCGTATTCATACATGGCATTGGTTCCTATGATCCAGCCGCCAATTATGAAGCTGTTTACGACTGAAGAAGAACGTAAAATGGTTATGGTTCAGGCTCGTGAAGTAAGCCAGTCTGAAAAAATCATGTTCCCAATTGTTGTGCTGGTATTGGTAGCCTTGTGCTTACCTTCCGCAGCACCGCTATTAGGTATGTTCTGCTTTGGTAACTTGATGAAAGAATCGGGTGTAGTAGACCGTTTAAGTGATACTGTTCAGAACGCTTTGATCAACGTTGTGACTATCTTCTTGGGCCTTGGTGTTGGTTCTAAGATGAGTGCTGACAAATTCTTGAATTTTGATACGCTAAGTATTTTGATTCTTGGTTTAACAGCATTCTGTGTTGGTACAGCAGCCGGTGTATTGATGGCTAAGGGAATGAACTTATTCTTTAAAGAGAAAGTGAATCCTTTGATTGGTTCTGCAGGTGTTTCTGCTGTTCCAATGGCGGCGCGTGTATCGAACAAGGTTGGCCTTGAAGCTAACGGTCAGAACTTCTTATTAATGCATGCAATGGGTCCAAACGTTGCGGGTGTTATTGGTTCGGCAGTTGCTGCGGGTGTAATGATTAGCTTCTTAAGCTAATCTGTTCATTCGATAGCCAATAAAAAACCGGTCTCATGGCAACATGAGACCGGTTTTTTTATGCCTGCTTGATTATTATCTGGCGATGCAATTACGGCCTTGCTCTTTGGCTCGGTAAAGTGCTTGGTCAGCACTCTTCATAACGTCTTCAGCCTTTTGTTCTGCCTGTCTTTGAGCAATGCCAAAGCTCACGGTGACCTGTACTTGGGTCGTAGATCCTTGTATTTTCTTACTATTTTTATCCTTTTTCGCCGGTCTGTTTTTCTTGTCTCTAATGATGAGTGGATAGCTTTCGATGCTTTGACGAATGCTTTCAATGTAAGGCTCACTCTCTTCTGCACTTTTACGTTTAAAAAGTAAGGTGAACTCTTCTCCCCCATATCGAAAAGCTTTACCTCCCCCACGAACTTTTGCTAACTCTTGAGCGACAACCCTTAAAACGTCATCACCGGTATCGTGACCGTGGGTATCGTTGAATTTTTTGAAATGATCAATGTCGGCCATGACAATGCAATAGTATTTACCGCAATGCTTTAATTCATTCATTAAGGCTCGGCGCCCAGGAAGACCTGTGAGCTCATCTAAAAAGGCAAGGTCATGGCTATTGATCAGTAAGGTAATTAAGAGAGCGCATGCAACTGAGCTGCTGAATACGCTTGAAATTGCGGCTTGGTCGAACCATGCGCAAATGAGAATGCTAGCAATCAGGCTGATAAGTAATGCGCAGTCGCTGCGATCTCGTTTGATGAGTGTATGGGTAAATAATACGACGTACATTAGAAATAAAATCACACTGCTTAATAGTGGCAGCATCCACTGTGCCATAAAGTGTGCGCTATTTTCTTGAAAGGGATGCAGTGCGAGGTAGTCCTCTAGGTATTTGGAAAAATCAGGAAGGTAGTGGGTGAATAAATATCCCGCAGTTATCTGAAAGCTAATAAAGGCACAGAGAAAAATGCCGAATGGAGAGGCGAGCTTACGCTCTGGTAACCAATAAATAATGAAGAAGTTGAGTGGCCAGAAAATGCTTAGGAGCGTGAAATAAGCACGAATGTTCTCTTGCTCTAATGGTGCTTGTAACTGTGTTTGAATAATCGCATACCCTACCAAGAGATTTACGGCAGCCATCGAAATTCGTCCTTGTACAAACTGTTGGCCTAGGATGATGACTATAAGACCTAAAGCATAAGGTAAGTATTTTAGAAGCAGTTGATAGTTGGTATCTAGCTGTGCGGCATTAGGCAGTAATACGATTGCTGAGATAAGTAAGCAGGTAGCGATAAACCATGGGCGGGCGATGCTTAATAGGGTTTGGGCGGCGCTTAAAAAGGCCACTTGCGATGAAACTTTGTTAGCTTGCATGATACTGAATGTCACTCCTTGAACATTCAGTATCGGAGGTTTTTGAGAATATACCAGTTACAGAGTGTATGGCTTGGTTATTAAAAGTAACGTTAGCCGTGCTTTTAGCTGATTTTTCCTGTAACACGAGCTCTTTTAGAGCCAACTTCGACTTCTGCTTGATTGGCTTTGGCTTTTTCTTCTAGGTAGTTATCGACCAGATTTTTAATCGCGATAATTAACCCCATTGCAACAAAAGCGCCGGGTGGAAGAATAGCGAATAAGAAATCAGGGTAGTCATTAAAAACAACAATTTGCCAGTTGGCCGCCATCTCGCCGAAGATCAAGCTCATGTTGGTAAATAAGGTACCTTGACCAATAACTTCACGAATCATGCCGAGTAAAATTAATACTATGGTAAAGCCTAAGCCCATGGTGAAGCCATCGACCATGGAAGGAATTAAGCCATTCTTTGAAGCGAAAGCATCGGCACGACCAAGAATAGCGCAATTGGTTACGATTAATGGGATGAAAATACCAAGAATCTGATACAGCTCATACGTTAATGCCTGCATGACTAATTCGGTAACTGTCACAAACGAAGCAATAATCATAACGAATGCTGGTAAGCGCACCGCATCTGAAACGTGATTACGAATAAGTGATACGGCTAGGTTGGATCCGACCAATACTAGAATGGTTGCTAAGCCTAAGCCAATTGCATTCACCACTGTGCCTGTCACTGCGAGCAGTGGGCATAAGCCTAGTAGTTGCACAAGGGCTGGGTTGTTCTTCCATAGACCATCTAAAGAGATTTCTTGTAAGGATTTATTCGCCATGTGAAATACCTTCTTGCTGAGGCTCGGCCGCTAATGCTTTGCCATGCTGCTGAAAAAATTGTAATGCGAGACGTACTGATCGCACCACGGCGCGCGGAGTAATGGTTGCTCCGGTGAATTGATCAAACTCGCCACCGTCTTTTTTGACGGCCCAAGATTTTTCTTCAGGGCTTGATAATGAAAGTCCCGGGAATTGAAGAATCCAAGGGTTCTTTTTCGCTTCAATTTTATCACCTAATCCCGGTGTTTCTTTATGATTGATGACCCTTACTCCGGCTAAGCTGCCATCCATTTTGATACCAACGATCATATCAATATTGGCGGTATAGCCGTCGGGTGCTGTGACGGGCAAAATAATAGTATGGGCCTTGCCATTTTTACGTGCGATATAGGCGACAGCATTTTCAGCTATTGGCCCAAGTAATCGTACATTCCAGCGCGCATGAATATCATCATCTGGATCTTTATTTCCAAGAGAAACGGTATCGTTTAATAAATCGTTATCGTAATCACCCTGAGGTACGATTTCATGCAGTGCTTTTGCTTGAGCAATTTCAATGTTTCGGTCGATACTGCTTTTGGTCGCTACTTGTGCAATGCCAATAGAGCCTGCGGTGACAATGGCAAACATGCCTAAACCAACCGCATTTTTACGAATCGAAGCCCATAAGCCCGTCGCTGAAGAATCGTCTGCTAGAGCATCATCAGGTTTCAGTGAGTCGTTCATAATTAACCCTCCTTGTTGGTGCTGTCAGAAACGGCATTGGGTTTTGAGGGAAGGCCACGCTTGGCTTTTTCATGGCCGTAGGTTCTTGGTTGCGTATAGGTATCGATTAATGGCGCAGCGAAATTCATGAGCAATACCGCAAAAGCAACAGCGTCTGGATAGGCTCCCCAAGTACGAATAACAAAAATTAAAATACCAATGCCAGCACCATAAATGATTTTACCTAGAGGCGTTGTTGAAGCCGTCACAGGATCCGTGGCAATAAAAAAAGCGCCAAGCATGGTCGCGCCCGTGAATATGTGTAGAGACCATGGCACGTATAAATCAGCATCCCAGCCAAATAATATTGAACAGGTTCCTAATGCTGCTAACAGGCTAAAAGGAATGTGCCAAGTGAAAATACGTAACGCTAATAAAGCTAAGCCACCCAATAAAAAGGCTATGTTGACAAATTCCCAGCCGCCAGCGAACCAATTGTTTGCAGAGCCTCCGGTCGTGGAATTGGCAAACAAAGGCCCTTGTAAAATTTCTACGGCCGTTTCATTTTTTGCTAAATGCTTATAAGTATCCAGAGGGGTTGCACCTGAGAAACCATCTGTCAGCTGATTGGCACCAGAAAAAATAACGCCTAAGGTATCGCTAAATCCCATTATTTGGCCGGATATTAAAGCTTGTCCTGGTATTAATGTATCTGCATTTAAAAAGAAAGGTGAAGCCCAGCTCGTCGTCATTTGAACAGGAAAAGAGATAAGTACTAACGCGTAGCCGACCATCGCAGGGTTAAAGGGATTATTGCCTAAGCCTCCATAGAGGTGTTTAGCAAAAACCATGGCAAAACTCACCGCAACAACGGTTACCCACCAAGGAACGAAAGGTGGTAAGGCGATGCCTAATAAAACGGCCGTTAATAACGCGCTATTATCTTTTAAGAAAAAGCGAATAGGGCGTTTGCGGATTTTTAATATCAAAGCTTCACAGGTTAAAGCCGTCATGCTTGCAAGAACGATATTAATTAAATTGCCCCAACCAAAAAAGTAAGTTAGCGCAATAATGCCAGGCACAGTAGCAAGAATAACCAATAGCATAATACGACGGGTTGTATTGCCGCCATGAGCATGAGGAGAGGTGATGTTCGCAAAATTAGAGCTCATTTTATGCACCTGCCTTATCAAACTGAGCTAATTCTTCTTCTAGCTCTTTTAGTTTTTGCATCTGTTTATCTAAACCTTTTTGTAATGCGGGTAGAGAATCTAAACCTTGTTCTTTTGCTAGGTCGACGCGTTCTTTGGTTTTTTCTAAACGATCTTTTTGTGCCCGTAATTTCTTTTCGATATCATCGCGAGATACTTCTTTTTTGACCGGCGGAGCTGACTTTTTAGCTTCTGCAATTTGCAGAGCTAACAACTTCACTTTGTCGCGACGATTGGCGACGGCTTTTTCAAAAACATCTAGGTTTTCAATAGGAGTATCTGCTTCAGCGCCACTTTCTGCTGCGGCCGCTTTTAGCTCTGCTATTTTATCCATCGATTTTTTTAAGCCTGCTTGAGCTGCATCGAGCTGCTTTTGCAGTTTTTCTAAATCGACAGGTTCAGGCTTTTTGATTTCAGCATTCGTATTGCCATTTCCAACGGCTTCTTCAGCCGTTTGCTTATTAAGCGCTTCCGCCGCGGCTGCTTTTTTCGCGGCCTGTGCTTTTTCTGCCGTTGCGGCGCGAGCTTGGCGCTTGGCTTCTTTTTCAGCGGCTTCGCGATCTAAGCGAGCTTGGCGTGCTTCAAAGCGAATTTTTGAACGATCAGACTTTTGCTGTGCGGCACGTTCATCCTTAATCGCACCTTTGGTATGACGATAATACTGCACTAAGGGAATTTGGCTTGGGCAAACGTAAGAACAAGCTCCACATTCGATGCAGTCAGCAAGATTGTGTTGCTCTGCTTTGTCTAATTCCCCATTTTTGCTAAACCAATAAAGTTGCTGAGGTAATAATTCAGCAGGACAAGCTTCTGTGCATAAACCGCAGCGAATACACGCGGACGCGATATCATTGGCGGGTAGTTCTTTTTGGCTGGGAGCTAAAACACAGTTGCTGGATTTTAAGATGGGTAGCTCATCACTATTTAAGGTAAAGCCCATCATCGGGCCGCCCATAATAATGCGGGGTTTACTATCAGCTTTTGCTTTGCGGCCGATTAATTTTTGAAACAAACTTTTTTCTTGTTTAAAACCGGCAAAATCTAATAGGTGCTTTACCGGGGTGCCGATTAATACTTCCACATTTTGTGGTTGGTTAATCGATTCACCTGTTAGGGTGGTGATGCGAGAAATGAGCGGTTTACCTTCCGCAATCGCATGGTAAACCGCGGCACACGTTCCTACGTTTTGGCAGACGATACCAATTGCAGAAGGAATGGCGCCGCTCGGCACTTCTTTCCCTGTCAAAATTTTAATTAACTGTTTTTCGCCACCAGAGGGGTATTTTGTCGGAATGGTAACCACGCTAATGTGGTGCTCGCCATGCACTTTATGTAAGGCGTCTTCCATGGCTTTGATGGCTTCGGGTTTATTGTCTTCGATGCCAATTAAGCAATTCTTTGCCGCGGTAATCTTTAATAATATTTGAACGCCACGCAGGGTCTCAAGGGCGCGCTCACGCATTAACATGTCGTCAGCGGTAATATAGGGTTCACATTCGGCCCCGTTAATAATCAGGGTATCGATCGTTAGATTCTGGACCGTCATTTTTACGGCTGTTGGAAAACCTGCGCCGCCCATTCCGGTAATTCCACAATCACGAATACGCTGAATTAATATTTCGTTATCGGCCTCTAAATAGTCGCTAATTGCTTGTGAGCCATTGCTGATCTCTTCTAACCATTGATCGTGCCCATCGCTATCAATGATTACGCAAGTGCCTTCAAGGCCTGAGCTATGAGGCAATTCTCTTTGCTCAATAGCAACGACTTTGCCTGAGGTGGGGGCATGAATGGCGGCGCTCACAACGCCTTTAGGGTCGGCAATTGTTTGACCTTTTAAAACAGAGTCACCAACATTAACAATAACATCAGCAGGGGCGCCAATGTGCTGGCCTACCGGCACAATCAGTTGTGCAGGTACAGGCAATTGCGCAATAGCTGTTTGCGTAGACTGATGTTTATTTTCTAGTGGGTGAATACCACCATCAAAAGAGTGCAGAGTGATGGTTTGCATTAGTGCACTTCCTTTATAAGAATTTTTTCAATGGTAGAAACTGAGTTCTCAGGTTTATCCCAGTGCCAATTTTGTAATGTTGTTTCGATCGGCACCATGTCGATGCAATCAACAGGGCAAGGCTCTACGCATAAATCACAACCTGTGCACTCATCGGTAATAACGGTATGCATTTGTTTTGCTGCGCCCATGATGGCATCAATAGGGCAGGCTTGAATGCATTTTGTACAGCCAATGCATTCGTCTTCACGAATGATGGCGACCATGGGTACGTCTTTTTCGGCACCGTGCTCAGCATCCAAAGGTTCAGGTTCAACGCCTAATAAATCGGCCAAAGCAATAATGGTACTTTCCCCACCAGGAGGGCACTTATTAATGCTTTCACCTGCTGCAATGGCTTCTGCATAAGGTTTGCAGCCTGGGTAGGAGCACTGACCACATTGAGTTTGCGGTAATAAATTATCAATCTGATCAACAATGGGGTTGCCTTCAACTTTAAAGCGTACCGCCGCAAAGCCTAAAATGGCACCAAAGATAATCGCGAGGGTCGCCAACAATAAAACGGCAATTAAAATAGAACTCATTATTAAATGCTCACCAATCCAGTGAAGCCCAAAAAGGCGAGTGACATTAAGCCTGCCGTAATCATTGAGATGGCAGAGCCTTGAAACGGCTTCGGTACATCAGCAACCGCAATACGTTCACGCATGGCCGCAAATAAAACCATAACGAGGGAAAAACCAACCGCGGCGCCAAAACCATAAAGAATGGATTCAACAAAGCTGTTATCGCGTTTGATATTCAGTAAGGCAACGCCTAATACGGCACAGTTAGTCGTGATAAGGGGTAAGAAAATACCAAGCACTCGATACAATAGAGGGCTGGTTTTACGCATGGCCATTTCGGTAAAGCCAACGACGACGGCAATTACCATAATAAAGCTGATGGTGCGTAAGTATTCTAGATCAAGAGGGACCAATAAATAGGTATAAACTAAATAACTACAGACAGAGGCCAGTGTTAGTACAAAGGTTGTTGCTGCAGACATACCTATTGCAGTTTCTAATTTATTAGAAACCCCCATGAAAGGGCATAAGCCTAAAAATTGAACCAGTACAAAGTTATTTACTAAAATTGTACTGACCAGTATCAATAAGTAATCGGTCATAATTGGATGCTCACTATCTTTAGCCCTCTCTTTGTTTAAGAGAACTCATCGTGTTTGCTGATTTTGGATGAAAAATAAACACAGCGTAAATTTTGGCGGCTTATTATCCCAAATAGGCGTTATTTCTTTCAAGTATGTTCTTGGTTATTTTAAGCTCATTTTGTTATAAGTATAGCGCTGGTTAGCTTACTTCTTTTAAATAGCTCCGTATCCCTATAAAAACTCGTATACAATGTCGCTTTTTGTACCTTAGGCATGTAGGCAATCTATGACTGATATTCTATTAACACCCGCAGCGATTGAAGCCGCACTATCGTCTTATCAAGATCCTTATTTGAATACTGACCTTGTGAGTTTTGGTGCAGTGCAAAAAATCGACATTAATGGCAATGATGTAAGTATTGCTATTCATTTGCCTTATCCATCTGATTTTTTGAAAGGGGGCACTGCTGAAATATTAAAAGTCATGGTCGGCAATGTTGATGGCGTAGAAAGCGTTGATGTCAGTATTACCTGGGAAGTCTGTGCGCATAAATCACAAAATACGGTTGAAGCCATTAGTCAGGTAAAAAACATTATTGCCGTTGCTTCGGGTAAAGGCGGTGTTGGTAAATCAACGACCTCTGTAAACCTCGCAATTTCCTTGGCAAAAGATGGTGCAAAAGTTGGCTTGTTGGATGCCGATATTTATGGTCCTAGCCAAGGTTTATTAATGGGGGTTGCTGAAGGCACTCGCCCTGCGACTATTGATAATAAATGGTTTGTGCCAATTGAAGCCCATGGTGTTAAAACGATGTCGATGGCTTATCTCACTACCGACGATACCCCAATGGTATGGCGTGGCCCTATGGTGGCTGGCGCACTGATGCAAATTCTTACTCAAACGGCTTGGGGAGAATTGGACTATTTAATTATTGATATGCCTCCAGGTACCGGCGATATTCAGCTGACATTATCACAGAAGTTCCCAGTAGCGGGCTCTGTTATTGTCACTACGCCGCAAGATATCGCGCTATTAGATGCGAAAAAAGGCATCGAAATGTTTCGTAAAGTAAACATTCCTGTCTTGGGAATTATCGAAAACATGAGTATGCACATTTGCTCAAATTGTGGCCATGCTGAGCACATATTTGGTGAGAACGGTGGCCAAAAGATCGCTGATCAGTATGATACGAAATTATTGGGTTCTTTACCGTTATCTAAGTTTATTCGCGAACAAAGCGATGCGGGAACGCCCGTTGTGGTTGAACAAGAAAACAGTGATGTTGCGTTGATGTACCGAAATTTAGCACGCAATGTAGCCGTTGCTTTAGCTAAGCGCAGCGCGAATGATCAGCAAATTCCAAACATTAGCATCTCTGACGACTAATATACGTTAAAGCATGCGAGTTAAAGATACAAAAGGAAGAAACCATGCGCTTAAGTGATGGTGATATAGAACAAAGAATTCAACAAGGTTCAATTGCCATTGAGCCTGCTCCTGCGCCAGAATCTATTGCGGGCATTAGTGTTGATTTACGACTAGCGAACAGCTTTCGTGTATTTAGCAATAATACGGTTACGCATCTTGATTTGTCCGGTGAGCGCGAGCAGTTAACGCGTGATATGGAACGTATCATGAGTAAAGAAATTGTTGTCGAAAACGATGAGCCATTCTTTATTCACCCGGGTGAGTTAGTCCTCGGTGCAACCTTAGAATCTGTGACTATTCCTGATGACTTAGTCGGTTGGTTAGATGGACGCAGCTCTCTTGCGCGCCTCGGTTTAATGGTTCATGTAACAGCGGGGCGTATTGACCCTGGCTGGGAGGGGCAGATTGTTCTGGAGTTTTTCAATAACGGTAAATTGCCATTGGCGTTACGTCCCGAAATGATTATTTGCGCCATGTCTTTTGAGACTTTGTCTAGTCCAGCCTTGCGCCCTTATAACAAGCGCATTGATGCTAAGTATAAAGGGCAAAAAGGCGCAGTATTTAGTCGCATAGCCAATGACTAGAGAGTACTTCTTTTGCTTAATGGGCACTAAAATCTAATAGACGATGAGGTGTCCAACCTAATGCTGCAGTTCTTGAGCGTTAGGCTTATATTGTCTACAATAACGCACTTTTTATTTTATGCTGGGTCATACATGAACGACACTAAATCGCTTCCCCCTTTACCAGATCGCCTTTCGGGCAATCCTCGCAGCCCACACCATGTGGAAGAAATTTTTGAACACACGATTCGCATTTTCATTAATGGCAAAGAGCGCTTTGATGTTGACGAATACTGCATTAGTGAAGGCTGGGTTAAAGTTCCTTCGCCAAAAGCTTTGGATCGTCGTGGTCAGCCTTTAATGGTGAAATTGAAAGGTACTGTTGAAGCCTCATACGGTTAAGAAAATCGATAATACTGACGGATTTTGTGTTTCAAATGTTTTGACCATTTAACATTGAATCGGTGCACAAAAAGAGCTTGGTAAAACCAGCTCTTTTTATCTCTCTACTAAGCCTATTTGCTTATTTTTACTTTTTCGTTAAATTCTTTTTATAGGCGCTTTTCATACAAGCAATATTAGAAAACCATCCTTTTTCTCTATTTTAAATGCTGATTTTTAAAATAATTAATGCCTTATTATTACCTTTTTATGTTGTTGGTTAATCTATCAATATATTTGTTTGTTTAGTTTTTTTGACAAGCGTTTTCTTGGTGTTAGGATTTCACGCGCTGAGTTTCAGCGCGTATAATAAATTCATCACCCAAGGAAGGTTCTGACATGTCATTGACATTCATAAAATCCAGTATCGCTATTATTTTGATGATGGCTCTCACTGGTTGTTTCAAAGTTGAGCTAGAAGCTCCAGATTCTGTTGAGCAAAATGCAATATTTACGATGCTTGCTACGCCAAAAAATAATAAGGGTGCGGTGAGTTATCAGTGGTTATTAAATGACGAAATTATTTCTGCTGATGCAATTCATCATACTATGCTCCCTGCTTTAGGCGAATATACGCTTACGGTTGTCGCAAGTGATGAAAAAGGCAATGAAGACAGCCAAAGCAAAACGATCTCGGTTATTTCACAACCTTCACTCAATCCTAATTTTTCTTTTGCAATCAATGTGTCCAATAAAGAAGGTTTTGCTATAACAGAGGCGCCTGTCACGATTAATGGAATAACGGTTGTGACTGATCAGTATGGTTTAGCACAATTTGATGATATTTCTCAGACTTCATTAATGTTGGTGAGTGCAAGCAAAGAGGGTTATTTGACTCAAGCCTATCAATATACTTTTGATAGCCCTCAGAAAAGTGCAACCGCTACTTTAACACTGCAACACATTAATCCAGTAAGTCATACGGTTGCTGGTAACGAAGCGATTGATGTTACAGAAAGCGAGCTGCATACAAAATTAATCGTTGATGCTAATAGCTTTGTTGATGCAAGCGGTAGCATCGTTACTGGTGAAATAGACATAACGATTACTCCTATTGATATTCGTGCTGTTGATGCCGCGTTTCTAGGAGGAGCTCAAGCGTTAACGGGCTCAGGTGAAGCGGTTACTTTGATTTCTACTGGCATGGCGGATTATCAATTTTCACAAGATGGCGCTCCACTCTCTTTAGCTGAAGGTGCAATGGCAAAAATTGAAATGGATATGGTGATTACAACGGGTGATGACGGCCGAGTATTTGTTGAAGGTGATACCATTGAAATGTGGTGGTTTGATAGCGAAAAAGGTTTATGGATTGAAGACGGTGTTGGTACTGTTGAATTATCTGAAACCAGCGAAACAGGTTTAAAGCTTGTTGCGACTGTTCATCACTTCACAACGTGGAACTGGGATTATTATAAGAAAGATGATCGTTCAAGTATTCTTTTTAAATGTACTAAAGATGGCCAGTCTTTAGACAATAATGAAAGCTGCGAAATTACAGCGTCTAGTCAATCATTTAGTCGTCAAATGGCTGTTGGTAGTGAAGGCGTTACTGCAATAAATACACCGCCTAATGTTGCGTATACCGTTACTGCAAATACAACAGATAATGGTGCTTTATGGTTTGGTAAAACTACTTTTACATCCGTTACTGGTAGCAATACGGTTATTGTTGATATGGCTTCAACGCCGACTAAAACAGGTTATATTCAGTGCCGAGTAATTAATGAGGAGGTTACTAATGTTTCACCCTGTGATGCGAGTATTTCAACTGGATCAATTGGCGATCAGCAAGTTGATACAGGAGATGATATTAACTTTCGTGCACCTTTCGATTATGTGGAAGGCGATGTTCTTGAAATATCTTCAACTATTGGTGGTGGTTTGAATCGTAATGTTTTGATTGATACTGCAACGGTTAACGGCATATTGGATCTTGAAATTATGTTCGATATTTCATTCGACGGCATAGAAGATAACTTATACACCTTCGAATGTGTTGATGAATTTGGTACAGCAATGGATTGTAATATTATATGGTATGACCGATTTGAGAATGTTATTTTTGACGGTAAATTGAGTGAGTTATCAGATCCAAATTCCCCATGGCCGGATGGTAAAATTTATATTGAATCACCTGAAGATGGTTTTGGTGAAGCATGGCTGCCTGTAGGGGGTTATTATTTCAGTTCTGAAAGTGCTTCTGTTAATACAGTGACTAAAGTCATTAAATTTGTATTAATAAGTATTCCTGTTTAAGTAAAAATTATCTAAATGCAAAACTGATGTGATATCAGTTTTGCATTTCTTTTTTTTTAAAAGTAATTTTTGTAAACAGTTGTTCGCTATTATTTCGATAACCTCCCTTTCCTGTACGAACGTCTTATAAAATTAATTAGGCTTCTATTTATTGTCAGATATGGGATAAATTAATTGAGGTACGATCGTATTAAAACAGGTTAATTTACTTTATTATTGTATTTTTTACCTATTAAATAGATGTTAGCCAGCACCCTAGATGAAAAAGCTCGGGGCTTATAATAAAAAATACAATCTCGTCGTCAAGGTGAAAAATGTTAAATACATTCTCTAG
>CAWVSY010000007.1:0-83747 GCA_963933055.1 uncultured Oleispira sp. | reverse complement strand
CTGATGATTTATTAAAAGACGATGACGAAAAATTAGGCAAGCGTTATAACTTATCGAGTGTCAAGGCGACATTAAAGTTTAATGGGCGTGATAAAAGCAGAGAAGGCTCTGACGTTGAGCTGCGCGATAATGCCTTTTTTTATATAGACGCATCTGCTAGTGAATCATTTGTAGCAAGTGATAATTTTACCGCGTATTTTCCTGATACGGTTTATCCAACGTTTGAGTCGTTCTTTAAGCCAAGAGAAGGGTTTGAGGTCGGAGAGATAAGCCCCTCTAATCTGGTTGTAAGTCGTAAAGGAACGATGAATTTACCCGCAGTTGATGCTGAAGGGGATTTTAATGACACCGACGAGGTTGAGGTTGAATACATTGAGTTGGATTATGAAGTAGGAGGGTTGGAGCGTTATGTTGCTTATCCCAAAAATGCGGGTGAGGATAAATTTTGGGGTATTATTTGTGCGACGCTTCCAGAGAATGAAGATTATCTAGAAGTAACGAATAGCTATACACGTCCTCGTATTGATGAAGATGGCAATCCTGTATTAGATGATGAAGGTGAGCCGATTCTAGACTCCGTGTTTACATGTCTTTTTAGAGAAAGGTATGACGGTGACTCCACCCCAGATAATGTGGTTAATAAAGTTTACGCTAAGAATAAAAACCTTTTTAATTTGCGTGAATATAATGGTCATGGTGCTTATCGAATTAACTACTCGTTAACTGACGGTGTGTTGGATCCATTTCCTGCATCGGATAAATCGTATACAGGAACGTTAGAGCAGCCTATTGTTCTTGGGGTTGATAGTATGCGTTTGCAGTTTAAACCTAACTTAGTCAGCTCGTTAGGAGACTCTTATTTACCCGAGTCGATATTGGACATTAGCTTAGTATGGCGAACGCATGATCTGATTAGTGTCGATGTGTTTTTAGCCTTTGATACGGAGCAAATTGTTAATAATAATGATGGAAGCGGTTTGCCATATTTGGCGGCGGGGAATGAATCAGAAAGTTTTTCAATTGCTTATAAAACCGATGCAGAGGGTAATGAGCTTGGAGAATACGCGTTGGCATGGGGTGGTATTCGTTTCACTGATGGTGGGACGAAAATGGTAAAAACCAGTGATGAAAGCTTAAAAGAAGGTCTTTTTTCAGAAATTGGCTCTAATGTAAATTATGGCGGGGAAACAGGTGAGCTTGATAAAAAATGCGGATTTTTTGGTCGCAATAATACCCCTGTTGCAGAAAAAAAGTGTGATGCAATTGCCTATTTTACCTTTAGGGGGCTTGTTACGGGCAGTCTAAGAGAAGAGCGCGATGGTGTGTATGTGATTCGTTACATTGATGGCTCTTGGCAAGTGTTAGGCTCTCGATAGAGGGTAGGTTTTAGATAGCGTTTAAGTTTGTGTATGGATAGCGGTCACTTTCAAATGGCCGCTTTTTTTATGCCTGTCATTTTTTATGCTTCTTATTTATAGGCAGCTATAGAATGAAAGGCGGCTTTAATTTAAAATGCGCCACTAATTTATATTTGAAAAACAGGCCGCACCTTGGAAATCAATCCGATCGTCGAAACCATTAAAGACCTAAGCGCACGTACAGACATGCTTAGGGGGTATCTTTGACTACGCCCATAAGAAAGAGCGTTTAGAAGAAGTTGAACTTATCTTAGGGGAGTCCGCAATTTGGGATGAGCCTGAGAAAGCCCAAGAATTAGGGCGCGAACGCTCTAGTTTAGAGCTGGTGGTGAAGACCATTGATGATCTTGAAGCAGGCTGTGGTGATGCTCAAGATCTATTGGATATGGCGGTTGAGGAAGACGATGAAGGCGCGGTTGCTGATATCGTGGCTGAATTAGAAGCGCTTGAGACTCAGTTGGGTATTTTAGAATTCCGACGTATGTTCTCAAATGAGATGGACCCAAATAACGCTTACCTTGATATTCAATCAGGCTCGGGCGGCACCGAAGCCCAAGATTGGGCTGAAATGATTTTGCGCATGTATCTGCGCTGGGGTGAAGCAAAAGGCTTTAAAGTTGAATTGCTTGAAGTGACCGCTGGAGATGTTGCGGGTATTAAAGGCGCGACTATTCACTTCCAGGGCGAATACGCCTTTGGTTGGTTACGTACCGAAACGGGCGTGCATCGCTTAGTGCGTAAATCGCCGTTTGATTCCAGTGGCCGTCGCCATACCTCGTTTGCGTCTGTTTTTGTCTCGCCAGAAATTGATGATAACGTTGAGATTGATATCGATCCGTCGGATCTTCGTATCGATGTATACCGTTCTTCGGGCGCGGGTGGTCAGCACGTTAATACGACCGAATCGGCAGTACGTATTACGCACATACCGACCAATGTTGTGACTCAGTGTCAGAATCAGCGTTCGCAGCATAAGAACAAAGATCAAGCGATGAAGCAGTTGAAAGCGAAGCTGTACGAACATGAAATGAAGATTCGTAATGCCGAATCTCAAGCACTAGAAGACTCGAAGGCTGATATCGGCTGGGGCAGTCAGATTCGTTCTTATGTATTAGACGACTCGCGCATTAAAGATTTGCGTACTGGTGTAGAAAATCGAAATACGGGGGCTGTATTAGACGGCGCCCTAGACCCATTTATTGAAGCTAGTTTGAAAAAAGGCCTGTAGTCATGAGTAATGAAACTGAAAACAACAATGCTGAAGTAGCATTAGAAGAGAACAAATTGATTGCAGAGCGCCGTAGTAAATTAGACAAACTGCGTGAAGGTTCTGCGTCAAATGGTCACCCAAACGATTTTAATCGTGAGCACATGGCGGGCGACCTACAAAAAGAATTTAGCGAATTAGATAAAGAAGCCTTAGTCGAGCTGGATAAGCCTATTTCTGTTGCGGGTCGTGTTATGCGTCGCGGTGGTCCTTTCGTGGGCATTAAAGACGGCAGCGATTTTATTCAAGTATACGTGGGTAAGAAGCTTCAGAAAGAATCAAAAGCATGGGAAAATCTAGACATTGGCGACATCGTAGCGGCCGAAGGTCAGTTACGTAAGTCGGGTAAAGGCGAGCTATATTGCGAAGTAATGGCGGTTGAAAACTTCCAGATTCTTACTAAGTCTTTGCGTCCATTACCAGATAAGTTCCACGGCTTGGCCGACCAAGAAGTTAAGTACCGCCAGCGTTATATTGATCTGATCGTTAGCGAAGAAACGCGCAATACTTTCAAGATACGTTCAGGCATCGTGAACAGTATTCGTCGTTATTTGGCGGATCGTGATTTCATGGAAGTTGAAACGCCTATGTTGCAAACCATTCCCGGTGGCGCAACGGCTAAGCCGTTTGAAACACATCACAATGCGTTAGACATCGATATGTACTTGCGTATCGCGCCAGAGCTTTATTTGAAGCGTTTGGTTGTCGGTGGTTTTGAGCGTGTTTTCGAAATCAACCGTAACTTCCGTAACGAAGGTTTGTCTACTCGCCATAACCCAGAATTCACCATGATCGAATTCTATCAGGCATACGCTGATTACAACGATCTAATGAACATCACTGAAGATATGTTGCGTACTGCCGCGTTAGAAGTGCTGGGCACGACTGATATTAAGAACACGATTAAAGATTCTGAAGGCAATGTGGTCTCTGAAGTTATTTATGACTTCAATCAGCCGTTCACTCGTTTAACCATGGCCGATGCGGTTCTTAAATATAACCCTGAGTTTGATGCGGCGGTTATTAACGATCCTGAAAACAACCTAGAGCAGATGATTGCTTATGGTCGTCAAGTCGGTATTCGTGAAGACGATAAGCAGTCTGCATGGGGGGCTGGTAAGTGGTTATGCGAAATCTTCGAAGAAACAGCAGAAGAGAAGTTGGATCAGCCGACTTTCATTACGGCGTACCCTTGGGAAGTTTCTCCTTTGGCACGTCGTAACGATGAAAACTCGTTTGTTACTGATCGTTTTGAGTTTTTCGTGGGGGGTCGTGAGCTGGCGAATGGTTTCTCTGAGCTGAATGATGCAGAAGATCAAAAGAATCGTTTCTTGAAGCAGGTTGCTGAGAAAGATGCCGGTGATGATGAAGCCATGCATTACGATGCTGACTACATTCAAGCGTTAGAATACGGCATGCCTCCAACGGCCGGTGAAGGTATCGGTATTGATCGTTTGGTAATGTTGTTCACTGACAGCCCAACGATTAAAGACGTTATCTTGTTCCCACACATGCGTCCTGTTGCTAAGTAATTAGCGGGTCTGGAAATAAGTATGAAAGAACAATTCAATATGTTTGCAGATGAGCAGGCTCTTGAAGAGCCGGCTCAAGCGTCTATTGAATTGTCTGCTTCACTCTTGCCAAAGGATTGGCAAGGGTTATTAGCTTCTGAGTTCGACCAACCTTACATGCACGCTTTGCAGAGTTTTCTATCCGCCGAGCAAGTGCAAGGTAAGACCCTCTATCCGCCTGCGGATCAGATTTTCACAGCCTTTAATTTAACTTCTCTGAAAAATGTCAAAGTTGTTATCTTGGGGCAAGATCCTTATCATGGGCCCGACCAAGCTCATGGCCTAAGTTTTTCAGTACCCTCAAGTATAAAAAAGCTCCCTCCTTCATTAAAAAATATCTATAAAGAGCTCAATACCGATTTAGGGCTTCCTATCGCAACCACTGGTAATCTAACCCCTTGGGCGAAGCAGGGTGTTTTATTACTCAATGCTATGCTGACGGTTGAGCGCAAAAATGCCGGTTCACATCAAAAGCAAGGTTGGGAAACTTTTACTAATAAAGTAATTGAACTATTGTCTGGGCACTGTGAAAACGTCGTTTTCGTTCTGTGGGGAGCTTACGCTCAGAAGAAAGAAGCTCTTATCGATAAAAACAAGCATTTAGTGCTGAAAGGTATTCATCCATCTCCTCTCTCTGCCCATCGTGGTTTCTTTGGCTCTAAGCCATTCTCTAGTATCAACCAGTATCTTCAAAAGCATGGCCGTTCGCCGATTGATTGGTCTTTAGTCTCCTGAGTTTTCCTATTTCAAGCGTATGTTTTTCATTGCCCTAATATTATTTACAATAACTTTAATTACGCTTAAGTCTTTGTAATATATAGAGTTTATTGTCTTTGCTTGTGTGGTTTTACTTCTCCGTAACAAAATGTAATAACGCTTAATGGTACAAAAGTTCTATTTCTGGTATGTTCCTATATCTATGCGTCATTTCACCCTTTAGATGACAGCAATAATAAAAATAATAATTAAAAGGAGTTCTCATGGCTGCCCGAGCCCTGACTACATTGCTAATAATGCCCCTTATGGTAAGCGCATTAGAACGTCTGGATGACTCCAGTATGTCTGATGTCGTAGCGCAAGAAGGTGTTATTTTACGCTCCGAATATGAAATCCAAATTGATAGTGTTCAGTACTTTGACGACGATAATTACGGCAATGTCACTATGTCTGATATCAATGTTGCGACACGGTCACAGCAAGTTATTGATGTTGATATCGTTTCTGGTGATGTGGGTAGTTCGCGAGAAGGGCGTAATGGTATCCGTTTTAGCAACAAAGAATTACCCATCGATCTATCTGTAGATACCGTTAAAGTTAACGGAAAATCGTTAGGTGGCTTTGGCATGAGGCACTTAGATACGGGCGGAGTGGCGCCTTTGGTTGTTGATGTTTGGGCGGGTGGCTACGATTCAAATAATAATTCTACTGCTGATGAATCGGGCTTTACGGTAGATGTGGCAATTCCAAAAGAAACGACTTACGACCTTTATTACACGGATGATGGTTCCGAATTATCAATGACGGTTGACCATTGTTCTACTTACGCTGCGGGTGCTTGTACTGCTGGCGGGATTAAATTTTCAGGGATGACGTTTGATGTTACTGATGAAGGTCTGCGTTTAGGTTTGCCTGAAATTACGGGTGGCCAGGTCAATATAAGAAATTTCAAATTAAATGAATCGGTTATTAATGATATCACTCTCAAAAACTTCACCGTTCCAGAAGGTGGTTATTTAACGTTGGGTGCGCCGGATGTTTTGGGTGAATCGGCGGTTAACTTTGATGCGTATTTTGCTGCGGGTTCAGGGTTCGATTTTATCTATTATGATTCATCTGATGCAGACGTTGAGGAGTTTAATGCGACCGTATCATTCAACGCTCTAGAGTCTGATAAGAACAATTCAGCGACTAATTATTTTCACATAACGGATAGTTCCATCAACGTACTTTCAGGCAATAATAGAGGATTGCTTATCGCGCTGGGTGATCCTTCGGGAAATGGCGGTAGTGGCTCTGGTGGTGTGCGAGGCAGTGTCAGTATTAATGACATAATGATGAAACCTGAAGGAGCTGCGTCTGCGCCTGTTCTTGGTAGCATCAAAATGAATCTAGAAATTCTTCCTGGCAGTTATTTAGAAGTGATGGGGCATTGATATGAAGCTATCTAATAAAGCATTAGCGTGCCTTGGGTGGGTATGTGTCTTACCATTTCAGCAAGCGCTCGCCATGCAAAGCATAGAGGAAGAAAACTTAAGATATGTTTCAGGTCAAAGTGGCCTTGATGTCGATTTAAACGTTAAAGGAACCATTGGTCGAACGTATTTCGAAACGGAAGGTAATTCTTTAAATATAAGAAATTTGAGTATTGATACCGATGGTTCAAATGGGGACTCGGTCAATACTGGAATGGACAGACCCATTAATATGATTCTAGATCTTGTTACTCGTGGGACTAAATCAGGGTTGGCTATTTCCATATCCGGTATTAACGATATGAATCTTAAGTTTGATCAGCTGAATGTTAATGGTGATGTCACTGCGGGTGAAATTGTTGGCCAAATGCATTCTTACGGTGGTTTTTCATTAACCAATATTAATGATAATGGCGGCTATACCGATATTAATATATTTGCCCGAGGGGCGAATGGTGAAGAAGGTTTACAGGTTGAAATGAACTTTCCTGAAATCTTTACTATGCGATTAGATTACACCGATTATGGTGTTAATACGGCAAGTGATGATGATGATTTTGTTTTTGGTGGCGATCTCGCATTGAATAATTTTAGTATTGCTAATTCAGTCGATTTAACCTCGGGTAAAAATGCCGCGGGTGAAGAAATGGGTGGTTTGCATATTGGTGTGATTACTCAGACGGGAGATATGACTTTGAGTAATATTCGTGCCGGTAATCAACTAGGGACAATGGGACGCTTGGTTGTTAATGGTTATCGCATGACGCCAGACAGTTACCTAACGATACAAGGGAAGTGATTATGAAAAAAATAATGTATGTCGCATTCCTATTGAGCTCAAATTGTTTTGCACTTTTACCTATGCAGGACTCAGATCTTTCAGTTGTTTCTGGTCAAAGTGGCATCACTATCGATGTGACAACCAATTCTGATATCCGTGTCGGAGAAGTTCGATATGACGATACAGCTGATGGCGTTTTAGAAGAAGGTGGTGGCGGTTCTTTTTCTTTACTCGATGTTGTTATAAAAGATAACCAATTCTCTTTTGATATTGATGTTACCGAGGCGGGCGAGCTGGCGATGAAGCTGAATAGCTTTGGTATCATGGATATATCCATTGGTGCACTCCAGCTTAATTACGACAGTACCTTGGCAGCGTTTGATCCTTTATTGGTATCAACGGCGGCGCAGTTGCAAAATCAATATGGGCGATTAGGTGCTCTAGAAATTAACGATTTTACATTAGCGGATACGGCCAATATTACATTGAAGCTTACTAATGAAGGAGGTTTGGCGTTTACTGCAAGTTTACCAACGGGGTCCTTTTTCAACTTTACCTTTATTGATGATGGTGAATTTACGTATGACACATTGAATGATGGTGATGTGACGCTCAATGATACTGAGGGTAAAAACTATATTTCTACGCGTGTTGAATTCGAAGATTTTGAATTGAATGATTTTAAGTTAAAAGGTGAAGGGGTTGGCGAGAATTCGTACGTTGCGATTTCTTTGGGCTCTACTCAAGGCACCGTTTCATTTCGAGATATTAATGTGAATGGAAGTGTCATTGGCAGTGCTGGGTTTGAAAATATCAGTGTCGAACCTGTTAGTTATTTACATATTAAGGGTCATTAAAAAATGAATATTTTCTTGGCTAAGAAGCAAATGATGCTGTCTTTTCTTGTCGCAATATCAGCCCTGTTTTTTACGAGTCTGTCTTTTTCATATAATCCCGGACTAAATTATTTACCTGCCCGTGATGATGTTAGTACAGGGGGGATTAATGAATCTCAACAAGGCTGTGTATATCGTGAAAGTGATGCAGCAGGTGGTAGCTGGACAGTCGATGATTGTGATTATATCGGAGCGCATTACGCTTGTTATAACGGCAGTGAGTGGCAGGTTGCACAAGCTCTGGGGGGGATAGCTCATCCTGGCGAACCTCGTGATGGTGATGCTGGTTCACAAATTAAATCGGTTGATCTATGGGACCCAATCAAAGCCGATAATTTATGTAAATCTTATTTTGGGCCCTCTTATTTTTTTAGTGTGCCTGTTAATGCAGAAGAGAATGAAAAGTTAGGCCTTGCCATTACAGGGATGATTGCCTCTAAAAAGAGGACTTGGCTTTATTATTATTCAAATACCAACAATATTGCGTTAACGGCCAACTACTGGTTAGGCAATCGTACTGAATATACTAATTTGTTAAATGCTGATTTGGGTAATGCAGGAAATCTCGGCGGTGGCGTTGCTGATTGCACGCTGATTAATCGAGATACTGGATTATGGCAAGATGCCCCTTGTTCCGAGCAATACGCATTTGCTTGCTATGATTCAGGTGCTTGGTTAATTACAGCGGCTCAAGAGCGCTGGAAATCTGGTTTTTCTACCTGTGAAACGGAATATGGGCAGCAAACCTTATATGCCGTTCCTCGGGATGGGAGTGAAAACAATGCAATTGCCGCTGCGGCTTTGCCTTCTGGTGCCAGTGGTCTAGCAGAAGATTATAATAAAGTATGGCTTAATCGCTCTGATTTAGCCTATGAAGAATTCTTTATTTCTAACCAAACCCGTCAAGCATGGTGGGGAGCTGGTCAGCCTGCTAATCGTGGCAATGCTGATTGTACGTTGGTGGATTCTACTGGCAATTGGATTGCTGAATCATGTAATGGTTATGTTGCTTATCACGCTTGTTATTTAGGCAATAACCAATGGCAATTAACCAGTGATATTACGGATTTAAAACCTTCTGAATCCGCACTAGGCTTCGGTTTATGTAAGCGACTTTCAGATAACGCGGAATACCGCCCACCCAATACTGCCGTCTCGAATAACGCGCTTGCGGTATTAATTGATGCCTTGCCTAGTAATAAATTTGTTTGGGTTAATTACAGTGATCAAGCCAGTGAAGGTTATTGGAAAGTAGAAAGCCCATTTTTGGATTTTGTCAGTATTGATGGCGTCGTAGAAGGTAGCGCAGAAGACTGTGGGTATTTTAGTTTAGCAACTGATAATAAGAAAAACTGGCTAGCTGGGCAGTGTTATGCCGGTGGCGCGTCACTTGAGCAAGGGTTTGCGTGTACAAATGGCTATGAATGGAAGATTGCTACAGAGGCATTAGCCGATAATTCTTCGTTATTATCTTCTTTGTGGAAAAATGGGTTCACGGCGTGTGAAGCGGCTTTTGGTAAAGACTATCAGTTTGCTGCGCCTTATGACGCCGATCAGAACTCTCGCCTTGCGTTAGCTTTGAGACTTTCGGGTAATACTCAGGCTTGGATGAACATTAATGATGCTCGTTCAGAGGGTACCTGGATTGCCAATGGACCTGTGGTGAATTTAGCCCCTGTGCTTACCTTGTCAACCGAACGTGAATTTCCAGAAAAACAAAATATCAATTTATCCGTTACTGCCATTGACCCAGAAACCGGAAATGATGATAACTTAACGTATGCTTGGACCATTATTGATAAGCGAGTTGGGCTTAATGATTCCGGTACTGATATGGTTACTCCCCCTGTATTAAGTAATGCCGATACATCAAGCCTGACTATTTCTGCTGTAGATTTGGTCAATGATGATTATTATCTTGATATTCAGCTGCAAGTAACTGATGCCGATGAAAAGGCGAAGGCAACAGCAGTGACGGTCATTACGATTAAAATAATTTCACCTTTACGCGCGGCCTATGATTTTAACGATTTTACTAACCCCAAGCGTGATATCAGTGGTCATGGTAATGCGCTTGATTTGGATACCTCTTTAGTTGAGATCACTGCTCGAAAGAGTGCTGAAAACGATTATTATGCAAAAATGGGCAGTTCAGATCTATTCACTTTAGATGGCGCTTCAGCCAGTTTTCAACAGATCTCCGTTAAGGATGAATATACTTTAATTTATCGCTTTAAATTAGAGGCATTGCCTACTTCAGATTGGGCAGGTTTTGTTCAAAAAGGTGTGTCAGGGAATAGACAGCCGGCATTATTTTTTAATAAAAGCACAAATAAAATCCAATTTAATAATACAACAACGGATACCAGTGCCGGTCTTCATGAGGCGGGTTTAAGCTTAGAAACTGTTCGTCTAGGTCAGTGGATGACCGTTGCCTATGTAAAAAATGCTTCTGAAACTAAGCTTTATATAGATAAAGCAGAGCTTAATGTGTCTTTCCCAGATCCTGTATTACCTTTTGATCTTAATGTTATTCCGGATACGACAAAAATATTGCTAGGAAGCAGTATTTATAATACTGACGATTGGGTTTTCGGTAATGTTCCGGGCGCTTCTGAAGGTATTGTGGGAGGTTTGGATGATATAAAAATTTATGAGCGAGCATTAACGGCAGTGGAACTTGCAACTATTTTTCCAGATCAGCCACGGGGTGTGTTTGAATTTTCAGAAGAGCAAATGGCTGGGGATGAAAATGAAACGATTGGCGCTGTGAATGAATTCGAGATACCGGTGAGTCGAATTACGGGTGACGATGGCGAGGTCAGTGTTGGCTTTAAGTTAGTGTCTGGAAGTGCTGTCTTGGATACAGATTTTCGCTTAAAGAATGATCCCGTAGCGATTGTCGGGGATCCCGCTAGAGGCAAGGGGACACTTACGTGGGGAGTACACGATGCTGCGGATAAAAATATTACGGTGGAACTCATCGGCGATAATATTCGTGAAGGAACGGAAACATTTACGATTACACTTGAACAGCTAGGCGCGATGGAGCCTGAGTTGGGTGATAATTACGATATTGATATCAATATCGTTGATAAAACGCCTAACCTCTATGGTGCGATTGGCATTGCTCCAGCAAGTGGCACTGAAAACTTAGCGATTGATGAGAATAGCTCAGGCGTGATTACGATTGAGCGTGTTGGCACAGATACCTTAGGTGCATTTGATGTTATTTATGAAGTAGAAACCGTAACCGCAATCAGTCCTGATGACTTTACAATAACACAAGCAGGCTTTACACCTTCTGGCAATACGGGAGCTAATACGGTTATAGGAACAGGGCGTTTGAATTTTGCTAATAATGGCAGTGGAACACCAGTAACCCGACAAATACAAACGATTGGCTTTAGTGCTGCCTCGGATACGGAGCTTGAGTTGGATGAGCGTTTTATTGTTCGCTTATTAGCGGTAACAGATCCAGCTTCTTCAGGCCTAACAGACCCTAACAGCAGTGCGATTTTAGCGACGGCGAATCAATACACTCAAGTGATTAATGACATTTCCCCTGGTCGAGTGAGCTTCAAGCAAAGCAATTATTCTATCGATGAAGTTGATCAAGGTTCAGATAGTAATTCAGCCATTATTCTATTGGAGCGTTTGGGCGGTGATGATGGTGCTATGTGTGTCACATTAGAGCTAGCGCCGACTTCAACTGCAGATTCTGCTGACTATGCGATCACTTATTTAAGCTCATCTGCTTCAGGACAAACTGATGTGTATTGGGCTGATCAAGATGATGGCGATAAAGTAGTTCAGATAAGGGCCATTAATGATGAAGCATATGATTCCAATGAAGTTATTGAATTATCATGGGTTCGTAAAGCAAATTGTAATGGCGAAGTCACTGCGATTCCTTATGCGGCAGAAGTCACTGATAATGCAAGTACACAAATAGCGATTAATGATTATACGACACCGATTAAGCTCAAGTTTACGGAAAATAATTACTCAGTTTCTGAGCGAGCATCAACTAAAACCATCACCATTCAGGCTACTCAGTCTCGTCTTGTAGGGAACCCAGCAGAAGGTGACTTTGCTGATGCTAACCGCGTAAATAATAATACGTTTGCAGTCAGCTTAACGCGCGTTGAGACAAATGCTATTGAAGGAGTCCATTTTGGCGATCTCACGGCTCAGGAAATTATCAGCTTCGCGCCAGGGGAGACTGAGAAAACCATCATTGTCCCTGTTTTTGATAACTGTGTCGCAGCGTCTAGCTTATCTGTCGGGTTTGGTTTAGCACTGCCCAATAGCAATACCTTACCTTCAGCCCTTATTGACGTATCGAGTGCTTCTAGTGGACTGGCAATTACAGACGCATCGCCATCATTGTTAGTTACAGCAGAAGCTACAATCGCAGGGTTGGCTAATCCAGCTGAAACCAATGCTGGCAAGTGGATTGTAACTGCTGATGGTACGACTTCGGGTGGATTCGAATCGAAAGATCTAAAGTTGCATGCTGTAAACAATACGACGGATACCTGTCCATTAACCTATAAATGGAAATATATCTCTGTTGCGCCTGCGTTGCCAACAGCAGGGGTAGGGAAGGCGGGATCAAATTTACCTGCCAATTTTACAACATTCTCTCATACGCCGAGTACGACGAATAATATAAGTATAATGTCTGATGTGGACGAGTTTACACTACCGTTTGTTGTTGAAAATACTGTGCTTAACTATCAGGTCGAAGTCAAACACCCTGAAAAACCTGCTGTAACCATTGATGTGCCTATTTCAATTGCAGCAAACTGGAGTCGTTTAAAGAATGATCGTGGCTGGTGTACCAATATTGATGGATCTACGATTGGCACAAGTGACAATTGCTCTATAGATACATCGAGAAACTTTATTTTTAATCCTGTTACCAAGCAGGTAATTGGACAATCGTTATACGGTGGGGAATATGGTTGCTGGCAAGCGGTTAATGGAGGTAATGACGATGTTTTATATAGAGCTTGCAGTACTGAGGCTAGGCAGGTAATTACCTTCTCAGGTAGTGGGGATAACATACAGTCCAGTGATGATTATGACATTGTAGATACATTAAATTGGGGTTCAAATGTTGGGCTTCGAACGTTAAATGGTTTTAATTCTGGTGGTCAGTCTTCCGGTCGTAAGCATTGGTTCTGGGTTAATTGATCAGGCGTTTATAAAGCAAAGACCGGGTAAAGATGTTGTACGTTAGTACAACATTCTTGTACTATCTATTAGCTGATGGACACCGTTTAGATTTTAAAAAGCTTAAAGTAGAAAGCTAATAATTATAAAAATAATAAAATTATTCAGAATAAGAGCGATTCTATGAAGAAATTCGTTTCACATTATATAAATCTTCCTTTACTGCTTGGTGCTTTAAATGCGCCTAGTTATGCACTCGAAGCCATGGATGATAATGAACTATCGTCGACAACAGGTGAAGGAATAGGCGTAATTGTCGATAACTTGGCTATTCATAGTAGTGATAAAGGTGAGGCTGGTGGATTTGAAATTACTCTTGATTTGAATGAAACTCCTGGCCAAGAACAATTTATATTCAGTGAGTTAAGAGTTCATAAGACGGGTACTGTTTCTGGTTCAGAAAATTCTGGTGGTAATTTTGGCACCATTGAAAATCCGGTTTATTTAGGTGATTTACGCGTCATTGATGTTTTTTCTGGGGATGTTACGGAAAAAACAGATTCCACAGTATTGGTGACAACCTCCTTGCGAACAGAATTCCCTGGTGCTTCTTTAACTCAAGTTGATCGTTCAACGAAAGTGCAAGAAAATAATTTTGCAGCTTATAGTGCCGCAGCAGCTCAGTTTGAATCTAATTTAAGCGCAATCTCAGATAAGTTTAATGCTCACCTTCGTTTTGATGATTACATCGCATCGAATCCAAGCGATAAGCAAAACAATTTTCGAGCTTTGATTGATGTAGAAGGCTTTCGTTTTTATGGCACTTATAGCGATATTTTTGCTACGCAAGGCAAAGGTATTTCTCTCGCGGGTGCAGCAGGTCTTTATATTGATCAGGTTACCGTCTCTACGGCTTTGCCAACAACGGCTAGTAAACAGGACTCCATCAATAATAATGATTATGTGACAACACCTATTGATAGTCGACTGACCTTTAATGGTATTGATATTTACACAACGTTAGGTACCCGTAATCAACCGTTAACGTTTGATAATGTCACTGATGAGAATGGTAATAATCAACTCCAGTTCGAGATATCAGCATTGCCTGCCTCTGTCGGTATTGCACCAAAAAGCAATGTCTATGTTAAAAGTATTTATTTTGGTGAGAAATATAATCCAGAGTTGAGAACAGGATTGCGGGAGGGGATGTCTGATGATGGCACACCTGAAAATTACCATTATGCATTTCAGCCAGATATTGGAAATACCATTGAAATTAAAGGTATTCAAGTTCAGCACCTTCGTATCACCACGATGGATATATAAAAGGAAAGATCATGATAAAAACAATAATATTCACAATGATTTCCTCTTGCTTATTGGTTTCGACTACTTATGCCGAGTTACAGCCTGTTAGTGATGATGTGTTAAATAAGGTTTCTGGGCAAAGCGGTATTACCTTGAACGCAAAGGTGATACTCGGAGATGAAAGCAGTATCGTTTTTACTAATACATCAGGTAAAAAAAAGGCAGAGGCTACATCTGTTGAAACAGGCTATTTAATAGTGGATGAGTTGCAAGGTGCTATTGAGTTTGAAGGCTTAGGTTTTGATTTGGTTTCAGATCTTAAAAACTCTGGCAAGTCTGCTTTGCAATGGACATTACCCAAAAAAATTACAGCGACTAATTTTAAAACAACCGGAATTTATATTTCCAGTACGGAAGACGTTGGCCCTGCAACAAGTACCTTTTTAATGGGTTTGGAAATGAATGGTGAATTAAGCTTGCCAGCGAATACTCAAATTTCTCTGTTTGTTGTGGATTAATATGACTATGAATAATTTTATACTTAAAAATCTTCAAACGGCTTTAATGCTGTTCATTATGTTTTTCACTTTACCGACTTCAGCTGATTTAACCGCTTTAAGTGATAACGCTTTAAGTGATGAGGCGCTTGGCCAAGTAACAGGCCAGGCTTTATTTAAAATAGAAGAAGATCTAACTCCTAGTGCTGAAGGTATAACATTTACTAAGTTAACCTTAGGTTTAGAGATTGCTATGAACGTTAATATCGATGAATTAAATGTGGGTAGGTATTATCGTCAGGGCGGAAACACCTGCATGGCTGGGCAACATGGACGCTTCTGTAACAATACCGCGTCTTCAGACATTTTTAATAAGTGGAACTGTCTTGAGGATAAATGTGGGGGTATAGATCAGTATACCAATGACGGGACACCATTTAGTGCCTCTGCTTTAGTTTATGGTGATTTAATCGGCTTAAGTAATGGCGAGAAAATTGCTGCTGCCTTAGCTTCTTTGGGTATCGATTTTAGTGATTGGGGAAATACCGGTGTAAAGAACCACTATAAAAATAGTGCTCCTTTTTCTAGAAGTGATATTTTTCCATCGGGCTTTAATCGCACATCAGATACAGATCTACGTATACGTGATATGACGTTTGGGCGTGTTATTGAAAACTCCGATGGTACGCAAACGCTGGAAGATTTTGTTATTCAAAAACCTTTTATTCAGTTTGCTCACGATGACTCTAGTGGAGTCAGAAAAATTGCGGGGTTAAGACTGGGTTTTGGGTCCTCGACGGGAGTACAGGGGCAGGTAATTGATACTGTTTCTGGTTTTGTGCGCCCAGTTGTAGATGTTGATGTTGATGCCGGAAATCTTTTAGGAATCCCATTAACTGGTACATTCACTTTTGCCCCTTATTTAGGTGGTGTGCGCACGGTTGGCTACATTAATCCTGATTCAACTAAAACCTTAGTATCTCCTTGTGTCGGAGCGGGTCTTGTATGTGACCAAGTTAATAATGCGGAAAATATCGGTATTGCTTCTCCTCAAGCACAATTATTTCCTATGCAAAATCTTGTATTAGATAATTCGCCAGTGGTCTGGTTATCTGTGCAAAGTAAAGACATTACTTATCCCTCTGATACCGTAGATGTTCGCCAAGATAAATCTGATCCTAACTCTCCTACAGATTCTGTTAAATTCGATTATGAAACGGCCAAGGCGGGTTTTTGGTTTAACCTAGGTGCATTAGGTCTAGCTAAAAATGGTCAGTCAGTACTTGAGCAAGTAAATGGAACGAGTAATTATACAAAGGCAAGTTTGCAAGAGTTTAATCGAATCTCTGGTCTTCAGGGAAGAACATCTAAACCATTACACCCTGATAATTATTTTAATGCGCATCCTAATAGTGATAAGTATCCACAGATTAATAATTATTACTAATGCCTTTAAATTTTTTAAATTATTCTAAACGCTATGGCTAGCTCGGAACCAAAGTAGAAAAGATTCTTATATTTTAAGAGTCTTTTTCATTTCTGGATTTTCTATATTAATATTATGCAATTTTTAAAAATGCTCATTAATGTATCGTTAAGCTTGATGTGCAGATTATTTCTAGACAGTTGTATAGGAATAATAGGTAGAATAAGTTTTAAAAACCTTTAATAAAATTTTTATTAAAGGTTAGTATTTAATATTGAAGGGTATCTTGAGTGGATATCGTTCGTTTATTTCTCTAGCTCTCTTGTCGGTCTTGACCAGATAATGTATCTAAATTCAAATTATTAAGAATCGTGAAATCATTTATTTGATTGCTATGAACATGCAATGATTTAAGGGAAGTTATTGTTTGTAATGGACTTAGATCCTGAATGTCGTTCTTTTGAATTCCCAGATCAGTTAATTTGGTCAGTGTGCTTAATGGCTCTAAGTTCTGAATCTGATTACCGCTTAAATACAGTGTCTTTAATTTTTTTAGATTGAGTAATGGCGTTATGTCTTGAATTTTATTGAAATTCAAATGCAGCGTTTTTAATTCTGTTAGCTGCTCAATACCATCAAGCAATTGGATGTCTTTATTATTGCAAACAAGAGTGCTGATGTGTTCAACAAATTCACGACCGGTATTTTTAATGCATTTATTCAGTGAGTAGTCAGAAATAGTTAATGCATCGATGGAAGTAAGTGTCGATATACTTTCATCTGTATCATTCGCTGAATTTTCTACTTGAACGGGTGCATTGTTGTGGGCCGTGGAAGCGCTACTACCACCACTACCACCGCAACCAAACATAGCGAGACTGAGCGAACTAATGGCAATAGCGGCTCCTAGTCTGTTTGATGCAATCATATATTTACCTATTTATATCTTGTTGTATTTATTATTTTTTAGGCTCCTTTCAATACTATCATTTCAAGCACTTCTTCCCAATAGTCAATGGCTGAAAATTTACACAATCCTGTCAAATATTTTTAATAATTCTCTTCTGGGATTTATCTCTATTTATTAGGTATATTGTCTTGTTTATAGGACAATGACATCAGTATCTCTACTTATGAGTAATTTTTATGTTAGATCTTAACCAGCTTGCAATCTTTATACGTGTTGTTGATGAGGGAAGTTTTACCGCAGCAGGTAAATCACTTCAGGTCCCTAAGTCTCGTATAAGCCGAATGGTTGCTGACTTGGAAAGCAATCTAGGGGTGCGCTTATTGCAGCGCTCAACTAGGCAGGTGAGCTTAACGCAAGTAGGAGCGGATTATTATAATAACTGTAAGCATTTAGTTGCCGAAATTATGGATGTTCACGCTGAAATATCGGATCGCCAAGATCGTCCTCATGGTTTACTTCGTATTGCCGTTCCTATGGTGGTAGGCAGTGGCATACTCGGCCGTTTTGTAGCGCAATTTCAGCAAGCATACCCTGATGTCTGCGTTGAAATTTGCCATACCGATAGACAGGTTAATTTAATTGAAGAAAAGTTTGATTTGGGCATGTTCGTAGGGGAGTTGCCTGAATCTTCATTGGTTGCACGAACCATTGCAGAAACAGATTTAATGTTATGTGCTTCGCCTGAGTTCATTGAACTCAATGGCATGCCGAGCTCCCTAGAAGAACTACAGAGTATGGCGTTTGTCAAAATCGGGGAAGGTATGCAGGTTGAATCTTTTGACATGATTCATGTCAGCGGTGAAATCTCAACGATTAAGTTAGAACCACATATCGTGACAAATCATATTGCTGCCGCGATGAATTCAATTATTCAAGGTGCAGGCGTGGGAGTATTACCTATGTTCATGGCGAGCGAATATTTATTAACGGGGCGTATGATCCCCATTATGAATGATTGGTCTTTCCGACCGCAGTCGCTATCCGTTGTTTATCCTAGCCGTCAATATTTATCACTTAAGGTTCGCTGTTTTATCGATTTTTTAGTAACTGAAATTGAACAGCTGAAATTGTCTCTTGACCGACTTCCTAAAGACGAAAAGTTATTTGCTGCGTATAAAAAATTAATTGAAAACTAGTTGATTACTCGGTCTTCTTTTCTCATTTAACTGTCACAAAGTTGTCATGGCATTGTAGTAAGTTTCCTCAAATCAAATTTACATGAATTGAGAAAGCTATGAAAACTAAACCTGCTAGCATGTTCACATCAATGTCTTGGCTGACCATTATATCGACGGTATCTGCATTGTTACCTGCTTATGCCGCTGATACTGATACTGATGATGTAATAGAAGAAGTTGTTGCAACCGGAACCTATACGGCAGAGTCAGTTACGACTCAAGAAAGAGACTCAAGCGCTGTATTAGACGCTATTGGAAGTGAACAGTTTTCTCGATTCGGTGACTCAAGCGCAGCTTCAGCATTAAAACGTGTTTCAGGGGTTAGCATCGCTGATGGTAAATATGCTGTAGTTCGTGGCCTGAATGAGCGTTATACAACGGTGACTTTTAATGGTGCCAATCTACCTTCCCCTGATCCAAGCAGAAGAGTCGTTCCTTTAGATATTTTTCCATCTGGATTGATTTCTAGTCTTAGTGTCCAGAAAAGTGCAACTGCTGATAAGTTTTCGGATTCGGCGGGAGCCAATATCGACATTTTGTCTAAAGAGTCTCCAGATGAATTTAGTGGCAAACTAAAAGCATCAATAGGTTTTGTTGATGGTTTAACCGGCTCCTCACGAGAAACTCAAAAAACTTCAGGTTTTGAAATACTGGGTTATGGTTCTGATGATCGTGAATTATCGTCACAGGCTAAAGCATTATCAAGCGCTGATAATAAAGTGATTGGCGGGCAGCAAGCGGCTGACTTATTAGACTTATCTCAGCTAGAAATTGAGAAACAAAAAATTCGTCCTGATATGAGTTTAGAATTATCTATCGGTGATGTTATTTTTGAAAACGATTCAGATAAATATGCCTATAAATTAACTGGGAAGTATTCGAATGAATGGAATCTTGAGGAGTCGGATAGAGCAACTTATGTTCCTGTAGGTAATGGCAGCACAAGAGAAATGGATGAGTATAATTATGAGAGATTAACAAATGATATTATGCTTGCATCGGGTCTGACGCTGTCTTATCAAAACGATAATAGCAGTTTATATTCTAATACTATGATGCTGCGACAAACTCAAAATGACAATGTGTTAACTAAGGGGATTAGAGGAGAGTATAGAGATTTCATAATTGAAAGAGAATTTGCGTGGCGTGAGCGTGAGTTTTTAATGCAACAGTTTGTCGGTAATCACTATTTCTCGATGGATTCTGCTTTCTCATTAGAAACCGAACTGGATTGGGCATTCACAATTTCACAAGCCTCTTTGAATTCACCGGATACTCGGTCCTATGAATTTTTTGGACCAAATGATATTGATACCGATGAAACATTTAATCCGCTAGCAACTGATTATACTGCGATGAGTGACTTGTCAGAAGAAAACGATCCAACGCGTGAGTTTTCTGACTTGACAGATGATTCTGCAGATATTTATTTGAAGGCAAATACTCTATTATTTTCGACGGACGAATATGAAATTAAAACTAAGTATGGTTTCTCTAGTTTTAGTCGAGAGCGTGTAGCCAATAGTTATAATTACCAGTACGAAATTTCAACGGCTAATCAAGAATTACCGACAGCGTTAGAAAATAATCAGAAAATTTATGAGATATTAACCGATAGCATTTTTGTTGACGGAGCGTATGAAACTAAATCAAATACCAATTATGAAAATTCGTACGAGGGTACTTGGGACTATACCGCTTTTTTTATACAGCCTAGATTTGAAATTTATGATTTTATTAGCGCTGAAGTTGGATTTCGCTTAGAAGATTCTGAAATGTCTTTAGAAACTAAAAAAGATCCTAATACTGGAAACAATGTAACGGCTGATGTTAGTGATAATGATACCTATACATCTCTGAATGTTACCTACCACCTACTTGAGAATACACAAGCCCGTTTTGCTTATTACAACTCTATCAACCGACCTGACTTCAGGGAAGTTGCTCCTGCTCAATTTACCGATCCAATCTCAGGTGATTTGTACCAAGGTAACCCGCGTTTAACATCTTCTACTGTCGATAATCTAGATTTAAGGTTTGAATATTATTTTTCTGACGATGAAAGCATGACAGCGGCTTTTTTCAGAAAAGATTTTACGGATATAATCGAAAGAACTGCGAGTATCTTGTCGGGAAGCAGTATGGGTACGATATATCAATATGACAATGGTGGTGATGCATTTGCTGAAGGTATTGAGCTAGGTTTTTCGAAAGATATTTCGTTTGATAATGATGTTGTTGGGTTAAAGGTATCTGGAAATGTAACGTGGATAGATTCAGAAGTAGAAGCATTAAATGCATCTGGAAATGTTTCTGCAACGCGCCAAATGCAAGGGCAACCCGATATGTTAGCTAACTTTCAATTAGAAGCTGATGAACTGGCATCTGGGCGAGAATATACCTTGGTTTTAAATTATACCGGGGAAAGTTTGGATAGTATTTCTGTTAACAAAGATGTACCTGATTTCATAAAGGCAAGTCGTGCAGTTTTAGATGTTAGTTTTAAACAGCCAATTTTATTTGATGAATTAGAAGTTAAGGCTTCAATAAAAAACATTACTAATAGTGAAGTATTGATCGAGCAGGGTGGTCGCATGGTTAAAAAATATAAGCCAGGTTCGAGCTTAAAGCTCGCGCTTACGTATAATTTTTAATAATAGAATGAATGTGTCACATCAATGTAATTATTAGCTAATAAACTAACTTCAGTCATCAATAAGTAGTGACTTTTTCTAAACAGAGAGAGAATTATGAATACTAAATTTTTACTTAAAAATATTTCAGTGGCAATTGTTGCAGCAGGTCTAGCAGCGTGTGGTGGTGGTAGCAGCAGTAGCGGTGGTGGTAATGCTACTACTGGTAATACTGGTGGTGATGGTAGTAGTGCCTCTTCAGCAAATTTGAGCTCGAATCCTGCGTTTGCTTTTGATAATACGGATTATGCAGGCGCGGTTAAGTCTGGTTCAAATAATTGGTGGGATTTCGCTATTGCAGGAACCGTTCCAGCGAATCCTGAAACAACGCCTTATGCAGCAGCGGCGGGTGCAGGTTCCGCAGGTTTTGATTCCAATACAAATTTTGGCGACATTAATTATAGCGCCGCAGCCATTACTCCTGCCGCTGAATGCCCCGCCGCCGAAGATCCTAATTACAGTATTGTTGATTCGAATACTACTTATGATATGGATGGTAAGACCTTTAAAGTTTGTAATGTTACGGGATCTATCTTAAAAGATGAAACTTTCTCAAATGACGTTGTGTGGGCATTAAGTGGCCGTGTAAATGTGGGTAATGGTAATCGCGAACTGATTGCGGGTGACAGTGTTGTTAAAGACGTTACTTTAACGGTTGAGCCTGGTACGGTTTTCCGCAGCAAAAAGGGTGCTTCATTAGTTGTTACGCGAGGTGCTGAAATACAAGCGGTTGGTTCTGCGGCTCAGCCAATTATCATGTGGGCTGAAGGCGATGACGATTTTAATGATCGTGGTGATTGGGGTGGTTTAGTTCTACAAGGTTATGCTTATAATAATAACTGCGGTAATCCTGCGAACCAAACTCACTGTAACTTAAGTGGTGAAGGCGCTAGTGGTTATTTTGGTGGGTTTGATAACTCTGATAGCTCGGGTACGTTAAAGTATGTTGTTGTTGCTGAAGCAGGTTCAGAGCTTTCAAACGGTGATGAACTTAACGGCGTTGGCTTTATGGGTGTTGGTTATGGCACTACGGTTGATTATGTTCAGGTTCATCAAAATGACGATGATGGTGTTGAATTCTTTGGTGGCGCAGTTGATGCGAAACACTTGGTATTAACCTCAAATAAAGATGACGATATCGATTGGGATGAGGGCTATGTTGGTAACATTCAATACGGTGTTATCGTGAAAACCTCTTCCAAATCCGGAACTCGTCATGCATTTGAATTGGATACAAAAGGTGACGCTTATGAAAGTGCTTATCAAGAATCTAACCCAACGGTTGCAAACGTAACGGCTCTGTCTCTGCTTGCGGATACGGAAGTAGTTGATGCTGCTGATAAGATGATTGCAGGTGATGCAATTCACTTGAAAGAGGGTTCTGAAGGCCGTTTCTTCAATATCTTGTTATTGGGTGATTTTAATAACTGCGTGAAGATCAAAGATGTAACTAACTATACAACAGCGGCGAAGGCTAATGCTTCTTTTGTGAATGTATATGGTGATTGCATGAATGAATTATCAATCCCTGCTTCATTCGCTCTTGATGATGTAAATTTTTCTGCTGCTTACAACGGTGTTGATGCACAGACAGCTGAAACTAATGTTCCTGCACTGACGGCTGCTACGATCACTTCTGCAGAAGTTGATGGTTCAGCAAACTAATCACTCTTATTAAAAGATGATTTTTTAAAGCTCGTGGCCTTTAAGGTTACGGGCTTTTTTGTTATATAAAATTAAGTAAGTCATGTTGCGTGTATTTTTTTTGAAATTAATCTGACATTTTTTCGAAACTAAAGTGTAATCCCCTTCTTCTGTAATCTGTTTGTCATCTCGCTTGTATATCTTATTTCATTAATTTAACAGTGGGTCATTTAAATTGAATGGCTTGTATTTTTTTGAGTGTAACGGTGATTATGTAATGCCTATTCAACAGATGTATTTAAATGAAAAATGTAAAAAAAAGAAGTATGTGAAGAATAGTATAGCGTCTATTTTTATTGCTTCTGGTGCTTTGCTTACAGTGCCTTCTGCTTTTTCAGACAGTGTAGCGCTTACATCTGTTTTAGAAAAAGGTGAAGAGCGATCTGATAAAGCTATTAAATCGCAATATAAAATTGATTTGGTTGAATCAACTACTCGTGATATTGAAAGAAAATATCGCACTATTAATAAAGAAAATGAAGGCTTAAGCGTTTATATCGAGCAACTCAATAAACAATTATTAAATCAGCAGCTTGAACTGGATAATATTGATTTAAGTATTCGTCAGGTAACGTTAATCGAACGCCAAATTACACCTTTGATGCTACGAATGCTGGAAAGCTTAGAGTCATTTGTAGAAGCTGATGTTCCATTTCAAAAAAATGAGCGTTTAGCGCGTATTGATAGTCTAAATGGTTTGATGGGACGATCAGATGTCTCTGTGGCAGAAAAATATCGCAAAGTGATGGATGCTTACCAAAAAGAAATGGATTACGGTCGTACAATTAAAACGTATCGAAGTACGATTGATCTTACTGGCAATAGCGAAGCAATGGCAGACTTGCGTGAAGTTGATTTTTTGCGGGTTGGGCGCTTAAGTCTGATGTTTTTATCATTAGATGGGAAAAGCCTAGGCATTTGGGATCAGAAAACGAAAAGCTGGGAACCTCTCGAAAGTGAGTATAAAGCGAAATTGACAACAGCGTTACGAATTGCTCGTGAACAAGCGGCCCCAAGTTTAGTAAAAATACCTGTTGCGGCGCCAACTAAATTAAGTGACACAAAATTAAATGCCACTGTTGTGCATGGAGATGTTAAATAATGTCTAAATTAATCCCACAGTTAAATATTCATGCTTATAAAAAATTTAAAGAAATCGCATTAGGTTTTTGTGTGAGCTCTATGTTGGTATTCATTGCACCTATAAGCATGGCAGAAGAACGTGTAAAAGACCTTGATATGGATTCATTATTGAGTCTAGTTAAAGACGGTGAATCTCGTGATAATCGTGAATTTAATGATCGTATCCAGCGTTTTAATGCCGATAAAAATCAGCAGAAAAATTTGTTACAAAAAGCAGAAAATCGTCGTCTTTCATTAGAGAAAGAGAGTGAGTTGAAAGAAGAAACGTTTGCAAAAAACGAAACTGAAATAGCCGATGGACAAGAACGATTAACTAATCGCTTGGGTAGCTTGAAAGAATTGTTTGGTGTACTTCAACAAGTGGCTGGTGATAGCAAAGGCATCTTTGAGGGTTCTTTAATTAGTTCAGAATTGAACTCAAATCCAGAAACTGAAAACCGTCAGGTTTTTTTGGATGACTTAATTAAAACAGCGGGATCAAGTTCGAAGCTTCCTTCTATTAAAGAATTAGAGCAGCTTTGGTTTGAGATGCAGAGAGAGATGACTCTATCAGGAAAAGTATCTAGCTATCAGGCCGATGTTGTTTTACCGACAGGCGACACGGTTAAGAAACAGGTGGTTCGTTTAGGAAGTTTTAATGCGATTTCAGATGGAAACTATTTAACATTTGATATAGAAACACAAAAACTTGTTGAGCTCGCGTCGCAGCCAGGCAGTCGCTATAACGGTCCAGCTGCCGACTTAGAAGCATCTACTTCAGCTGATGGAACGAGCAACTTCACAGGATTCTGGATTGACCCATCTCGAGGTCAATTATTAAAAATAATGGGACAGTCGGCAGGCTTATCAGAGCGCATTGATCAAGGTGGTATTGTTGGTTATATCATTCTATCTCTTGCGATTATCGGAATTCTATTAGCAATCTGGAGAATGATTAAGCTGACAGCGGAAACGGCTCGTATAAAAAAACAAATGAACAATAATTCTATCAATGAAGATAATTCATTAGGCCGAGTGATGAAGGTTTACCAGCAAAATGGTGATGCCGATGTTGAAACGTTAGAACTGCATTTAAGCGAAGCCATTTCTTCAGAAGTACCCAGCTTAACTAGAGGTATTAATTGGATAAAAATTATCTCAGTAGTCGCTCCTCTTTTAGGATTGCTTGGTACCGTTACGGGCATGATTGATGTGTTTGAAACGATGTCTTTATTTGGCACAGGTGATCCTAAGCTGATGGCCGGTGGTATTTCACAAGCGCTTATTACTACGGTATTAGGTTTGGTTGCAGCAATCCCTTGTGTCTTTTTGCATACGCTGACCAATAATCGTAGTCGCGCATTGATTGCTATATTAGAAGAACGAGCAACCGGTATTTTGGCTCGTAAATCAGAACAGTTATCTCTAGCGAAGGCTTAATCGATATGTTTACAGCTATTGATCAGGTGTATTTGTTTATGGAGCGTGGCGGCGATGTGTTATACGCATTGCTATTGGTTATCTTTTTATTATGGCTTTTTATTTTAGAACGCATTGTTTTTTTCTCAATGACTTATCGTCCTCAGCTTGCACAAGCTGTTGCTGAGTGGGAAGAGCGTGCAGAGAGAACCTCTTGGCATGCTCACCAAGTGAGAGATGACCTTACAAGTCAAGTAAGGGCTGCATTAGAAAACAATATGACCACAATAAAAATGCTGGTAGGGCTGTGTCCACTCTTTGGGCTATTGGGCACGGTGACCGGAATGATTGAAGTATTTGATGTAATGGCTTTTCTTGGTAATGGTAGCCCAAAAGCGATGGCGTCAGGTATTTCAAAAGCGACTATTCCAACGATGGCAGGGATGGTTGGAGCCATTACGGGTGTATTCGCTTTATCCTTGTTACAGCGCTATATCCAGCGCCAAAAAGCACAACTAGAAGATAAAATGACCTTCGATCATTAGCTCGAAGTGCTCTAGATAAAAACAGCTAAATAAAAACATTAATTGAGGGTAAAGGTATGAGACGTGGATTCTCAAACTTAGCAGCACAAACAGAAGAAGAGGGGATTGATATCACCCCAATGCTTGATGTGGTTTTTATCATGCTGATTTTCTTTATTGTTACCGCATCGTTTGTTAAAGAGTCGGGTATCGAAGTTAATCGCCCCGATGCCAATACGGCGAGTGCAAAGCCTAGTGCCAGTATACTTATTGCGATTAATGATCTTGGTGAAATTTGGATCAATAAACGCAAAATTGATGAAGGCCAAGTACGGGCGAATATTGAGCGCCTACACGCAGAAAACCCTCAAGGGACGGTTGTTGTTCAGGCAGATGAAGAAGCAAGAACAAAAGTGCTGGTCGCGGTTATGGATGCTGCCCGTGAGGCAGGTGTTAATGATGTTTCATTGGCGACAGAGAAAAAATAGCATGATAGCTCAAGCTGTAAATCCGATAGCTCGCTTTTCGTTAATTCGCTGGGCTTTGGCTATGCTTATCGCAAGTTTAGCAACCTTTGCTGTTTTTTGGATGATGCAAGGATTGATCTCTTCAGGGAACTCGGTTGTAAATAAAGAAAGTTTTGGGCGATTGGTACCATTTGTAGACATATCGAAAGATGATGATGTGCAAACCAAAGCTCGAGAAATTGTTAAGCCTCCGGCAGCGCAAGAGGAACCTGAAATTCCTAAAATTGCGCCAGTGACTTCAAATGATGTTCATAGCAATGCTTTTGATATGGGCGGCTTAGATATTTCTGCTGATCTATCAATTGATGCTGGCCTGAATGGCGCGGCAACAAGTGATGGTGATTATTTACCGATCGTTAAAGTTGCCCCGCAGTACCCAAGAAGGGCATTGAAGAAAGGCATTGAAGGGTATGTGACGTTAGAATTTACCGTGACGACTTTAGGGACGGTTATTGATCCGGTTGTTATTGAAGCTAAACCTAAAAATATATTTAATCGTGCTGCCATAAACGCTGCAAAAAAATTCAAATACAAACCTAAAATCGTTGATGGAAAAGCTCAACAGGTTACAGGGGTTCGTAATATTATTCGATTTGAGATGGATAAGGGTAAGAAGAAATGATTATCATAAATAAACGCGTTGAACGAAAGAATACATACAGTTTACCTATGATTAGTCAGCTGCTAGTTTCAGGTTTTTTCCTTAGCTGTTTATCTTATACCCCTTCAGCGTTGTCACAGCAGGATTCCGTTACTAAAAATTCGACTACGCAATCAGTAAGTGACAATAGTTCTCGTATTGATGCTCATTCACCGGTAATTAAAGAAAAGAAAAGACGTGTACGTAGAGCTCAAACGATGAGCACTAAAATTTATAAAAAGTTAGATAAGATTCGCGAGTATGTTGATGAAAAAAAATATCAGGATGCAGAATCTTTACTTGAGAGTTTAGAGAAAAGAAAGCGCAATCCTTACGAAGTTGCCATGACGTGGAATATGGAGGCTTATCTTCACTATAATCGTGAAGATTATAAGAAAGCCGCAGCTTCTTATGAGAAAATTGTTACTCAAGATAATATTCCCGAAAGCCTAGAGCAGACTACTTTATACAGTTTGGCCAAGCTTTATCTTATACAGCAAGATTATTCACAATCTCTTATTGCAATGAACCGCTGGTTCTCTGTGGTTGATAAGCCGAGCGCTGAATCTCATGTTCTGAGAGCTCAAATGTATTATCAGCTTGAACAATATTCCAAGGCATTACCTGATATCAAATCTGCGATTACAATCACTGAGTCTGCAGGTAAAAAGCCACGTGAGAATTGGTTACTAATAGAAAGAGCTGTGTATTATCAAAATAAAGATTATATTGCTATGGAGCGCTGTTTGAAGAATTTGATTGCGCTATATCCTACCTCTAATTCTATAGGTCAATATTGGGTTCAATTAGCTGCAGTCTATAATGAGTTAGAGGATATTGATGCTGAATTAGCCGCATTAGAGACCGCATACGATTTAAAGCTATTAGTGAAAGAAAGCCAACTTGTTAATTTGGCTCAGGTTATGCTCAGTAAGGAAATACCTTTTAAGGCTGCACAAGTTCTACTTTATGGTATGAACAATAAAATAATAAAAGAAAATGGCAGAAATCTTTCTTTATTAGCAGATGCTTTCATGCTGGCTAAAGAAAATGATCGCGCAATTAAAATATTAGAGAAAACGGCTAAGTTATCAAATTCAGTTAAAAATTATTATCGTCTGGCCCAAATATATACAGAGCGTCAAAATTGGCCATTGGCCTTATCGAACCTTGATAGCGCACTGAATATTCAGCAGAAAGAAAAAAAATCGTCTGTAGAAGAGATAGATTTACGCATCTTAAAGGGGCTGGTGCTATTCAATTTGAACGATTTATTACTTGCGAAAGCAGAATTTGAAGTTGCATCACAGCTTGATGGTAAGGATAAGGTCATTTCTCAGTGGTTACGTTACATCGATGCCGAGCAAAAGCGTAAAGAGTACCTTGCGACCGTGGACTAACCGTAATGAAGGGAATATATGACCGTTATAAATGATTAAAAATCAATCACTTTAAATAGCTTCACTCAGTAAATGCTTGGTGGGGCTTTTTTGTGCCAGTTAAAAATGCGATAAGGGCCAATAAATGATAAGTTAGTGCTTTCAGTTTTCAACTCGGCGCACGAATGTTCAAACTCTATCACTCCAATGATCTTGATGTTTTAAAAGAGCTATTAGTTCACCAGATGCAGCAGGGTGATAGCGACCCTTTTATACCTGAACAAATCTTGGTGCAAAGCCAAGGGATGGCGCATTGGCTGAAGTTGCAGATTGCAGAATCACTGGGTATCGCTGCGAATATTGAATTCCCATTACCCTCAAGCTTTGTTTGGAAAGTATACAACTCAGTTAAGCCCGACCTGCCAGAGCGTTCTCATTTTGAAAAAGAGTCGATGACATGGAAGCTAACGCGCCTATTGCCAGTATTAATTAACGAAGAAGAATATAAAGAGTTGTTTGCGCCGATTGCTCATTATTTAGACGTTAACAATGACGCTGGAAGTAAGGTTGAAAGTGAAAGCCGTCCAATTAATCAGCAAAAAGTCTTCGCTTTAGCCGAAAAAATCGCCGATACCTTTGATCAATATTTAGTCTATCGCCCTGATTGGCTCTTAGCATGGGAAGCCGGTGAGGATGACATTGAAGACGGTGATATTAGTAATCAGCCTTGGCAACCTGAATTATGGCGTCGTTTAGTCGCAGATAGCGATCAACTAGGCCATAGTTTATTTCACCGCGCCCGCTTAACCGATCAGCTGGTCGATATTGTTCGTGCTGGTAAAGAAGGGCTTCAAGATCTATTACCCAGCAGCTCACTAAATGAATCGCCTGCTCGTATATTTGTTTTTGGCATCGCAGCGCTTCCAGGCACTTATTGGCAGGTATTAAATGCGATCAGTGAACACGTGGACGTCCATTTCTTTTTATTAAACCCTTGTCGTAATTATTGGGGCGATATCGTTAATGAGAAGACACGCGCGAAGCTGATGCAAAAAGATGCCAGCTTGGCGAACTATTTTACTGTCGGTAATCCTTTATTAGCATCTTGGGGCAAGCTAGGGCGAGATTTTGTAACCCTCACTCATGAAGCGGCGAACGAGGGTGGAAGAGAACAATATTTTCAAGACATTGAAGCCTATGTCGATAGCCGTGAAGAGAATGATAGAAATTTATTACAGCATATTCAAAATGATTTTTTAGAGCTGAATAATCGCAGTGAAGCAGCTTTCGGAGTAAAAGCCTTAGAAAACAGTCTAGCCAAAGTAGCGATTGCGAATACCGATCAGAGCATTCAATTTGTAAGTGCTCACTCGCCATTGAGGGAAGTACAAACCTTATTTGATCAAATGTTAACCTGGTTTGATGAAGATGCAATCAGACAGAAGTCTGGTGATGCTGTTAGCTCTAGTTTGAGAGAGCCATTAAAGCCCCGTGATATTTTAGTCATGGTGCCTGATATTGATATTTACGCGCCCTATATCGAAGCGGTATTTGGCTCAGCAGCGGATGATCAGCGAATTCCTTGGGCTATTGCCGACCAAGCATTAAATAAAGAAAATTTAATCATTGATTCGTTCTTACGTTTATTACAGTTACCAAATAGCCGTTTAACGATAACCGATGTCATTGAATTTTTAGAAGTGCCAGCGATTGGGCAGAAATTTGAAATAGAACTGCAAGATCTTGATCAAATTAAACATTGGCTAACCAAAGCGAATATCCGTTGGGGGCTGGATGAATCTCATCGCGCTGATCTAGGTCTGCCAAGTTGGGATGATAATAGTTGGTTCAAAGGGCTGCAGCAGTTAGTGCTGGGGTTAGTAATGCCTGATAACGCGCATGCTATAGATCAACATTGGCCAGTACCTAGTGTCATGGGAAGCCAAGGTGAGTTATTGGGTAAGTTGATGGCCTTTGTTGATCAACTAGGTCACTGGTATCAAGTATTAAGCGATCAGCGAAATACGGATAACGCACCTCAAGAGGCGCTATTAAAAAGAGAAGCGTGGCAGGATCTATTATTAAATTTAATGAACGATTTTTATCCACAGCAGGCTTTTGATGAAAATGGTTTAAGTGATCAAGTTGTATTGCAAAAAGTACGTGACCAAATTCAACGCTGGCAGCAAGAGTTAGCACTAGCCGCTTTTGATGAAGGCTTAAATCATGGTGTCGTATTGCAATATCTAACGGGTTGCTTAACAAAGCAGGTCGGTTGGCAGCGTTTTTTGGCAGGCCCCGTGAATTTCTGTACCTTAATGCCGATGCGCAGCATTCCATTTAAAATGATTTGTATGCTTGGAATGAACGACGAAGATTATCCGAGACGCGTACCGCCGCAAGGTTTTGATTTGATGGCGCAAGGCCAGTATCGCCGTGGAGATCGCTCGCGCCGTGAAGACGATCGTTATTTATTTTTAGAAGCGCTCATTGCTGCTCAACAAAAGCTGTATATCAGCTATCGTGGCCGTGATAGCCGAGAAAATAATGAGCTGCAGCCTTGCGTATTGGTGAGTGAATTAATCGATTATATTGCCAATGGTTATGTGATTTCTGGTGATGAGAATTTACCACATAAGCAAAGTGAAAAGCAGCTAAGAGAATACTTAATCTCTGAACAGTTATTGCAGCCGTTTAATGTCGAGTACTTTTCGCCTTTGGAGAAAAACGCAGTTACTGACGCTGATTCTAAAAGCTCTAATATTAAACCGTCTAATACTTCTAGGCAAAGCTATCAAAAGCTTTGGCAGAAAGTTGCTTCTGTGAGTAGAGAGTTAGCAACAGCTTCTGATGACGATAAAATACGCATCTATCAAAAATTTCCTTTTATTCCAGAAGCGCTGAACGATGATCGTGATAACAATATGCGTTTGTATCCAGAATTGGATGATATTAAGCAATGCTTAATTAATCCGGCTAAGTTTTTTATGCAAAGACGTCTCAATGTAAATCTTACTCAATACTGGGATGAAACAGAGGTTGATGAGCCATTTTTACTGGACAGTTTACAAGCTTATTTACTTAACGAATCCATTTTAGAAACTCATCTAGAAGGTCGAGTAGAGATATTTAAACAGCAGCAAAAATCGTTAGGTCTATTACCGGCTGCGGGGTTTTCTGAATATGTTTTAAAACAAAGTGAGCATAAAGTCGCGCCTTTACTTGAAGAGCTGAAAAACCATTTGCCCAGTTTTAAAAAAATGCCCCCGCAAAGTGATTGTATTGCTATAGGAGAGTATCAGCTAAATGGACAGTTAGAACATTTAATGACAGGACAGAATGGACAACAGGTCTTTCACTTTCGTAGCGGTGGTTTTAACGCAAAGCAAATTATTAATCTTTGGCTAGAGCATTTATTTGCTTGTGCTCGTGATGACAAAAAGACAATGGCGAATAGTATCGGGTTGGGGATTAATAAAGAAGGCGAGATGGAACGGTGCGAATTCACGCCGTTAGAAAAAGAGGCGGCACAAGAATATTGTTTGCAGTTAATTGAATTTGTAAATCTTTGCTATACCCAACCTCAGCCGTTCTTTTTATCTGTCGCGTTGAATTATTTAACCGCGGATTCTGAAAAGAAAGAGGGCATTCTGCACACGGCATCAGACAGTGAATTTAGTCAGTTGAATGATGAGTTTGTGCAGCGCTGTTTTTCTCACGCTTTGGCCGAAGACGAGTTTCAGTTTTTAAATGATCATATTGCTTTATGGCAGAGCATATTGCAGCCTTTATTGGATCATAAAATTGTTGAACAAGAGGATCGTGAGCAAGAAAAGGGTGAGCAAGAAAAGGGTGAGCAAGAGAAAGGAGGGCGAAGCAAATGAGAATATTACACGCCGAAAGTTTTCCTCTGCTAGGTAAACGATTAATTGAAGCCAGTGCCGGTACAGGAAAAACCTATACCATTGCGAATTTATACTTACGTTTATTATTGGCGGATTTTCAGACAGAAGCATCGAGTGAATTAACTCTGCAGCCCGTAGACCGTATTCTGGTAGTCACCTTTACCCGTGCGGCGACAGAAGAGCTGAGAGGCCGTATTCGAGATCGTATTCGAGATTTATACGAAGATGTCTTACGCCTAGAGCAAGACCCAGAAGATGCAGGTGGTCAAATTGATCCTTATATTAAAGCGCTAATAGAGCGCACCGAAGATAATTTCTATAGTGAACAACAACCGAAAAAATTATTATTAACGGACTGGCTACAAGCAAACCTTGCACAGATGGATGAGTCTTCGGTATTTACCATTCATGGATTTTGCCAGCGAATTTTAAAACAGTTTGCCTTCGATAGCGGCGTTGGCTTTGAATCAGAAATGATTTTAGATGCACAAGAATATTTAAGGCGCGCCGCCCAAGATTATTGGCGTGAACTTGCCTATCCGATGGATCAAGAGCAACTCAGTGCCTTATTAGGACAGATCACTAGCCCTGAGGATGTTTTCTGGAAAGTACGTGGTTGGTTGCAGCATGATGCTATCGAACTTCTACCTAAGGCGAAAGCTGATATCGATTTCCCTAGTGCATGGCACGCCGCTAAAAGTAGTTATGATAATGCAGTAAAAATATGGCAAGAACTATCGACGCAAGAGGTTAATGATTTAATTGAACATTCAGGTGTCGATAAACGCAGCTTCTCTAAGTCGACTCGACCAAAGCGTATCGCCGCTGCGAAAGTTTTTTTCAGTGAGTTAACATCCTTTAATGGAAAAATACCAAAAGATGTTTTGGAGTTGGGTCAAGAAAACCTGTTTGCAAAAACTAAAAAAGGTGAAGCGCCTGAGCATAAAGCTTTTCGCTTAATTGATCAGTTAGTCGCGGATTGTGAGCAAATGTCTGCGGTTTTACCGCATCATATGTTGGCTCAGGTGAAAGCGAAGTTTTGGGCGTCAATGGAACAGGCAAACTTAATGAATCCAGATGATTTATTGCGTTTGTTAGCCAATGCTTTGCGTGGCTCTCATGGGGCTTCTCTCGCAGAGCATATTCGTCGTCAGTATCCGTTCGCCATGATTGATGAGTTTCAAGATACCGATTCGCTGCAATATGATATTTTTAATCAGGTTTATCATACAAAAGAGGGCATCGAAGCCCGTTCTGGTCTTTATATGATTGGTGACCCTAAGCAGGCGATTTATAGTTTTCGTGGTGCGGATATTTTTACCTATTTACAAGCGGGTAAATCGTTAGATGAAGACAGTCGTTTTACGCTCAATAAAAACTGGCGTAGCCATAGCGATTTAGTGTCTGCGACCAATGAATTGTTTTTTCGCCATCCAGAGCCGTTTGTCTTGCCGGGCAAGATTGAATTTCAATCAGTATTGGCGGCTGGTAATTCAGATGATGGTTATTTCCATTATCGCGGGCAAGATAAATGTGCTCCGCTGAATATCCTATTAAATTCAGAGGGTACTAACCGTGATGGCGGTCGTTATAATGCGGCTGAAATGTGCGCCAAGAGTATTCAGCAGCTACTGCTGAAATCCTGCTTGAAAGACAAAGCCGTCAGCGCCGGTGATATTGCCGTTTTAGTGCATAATCGTAAACAAGCGAAATTGGTCAAAGATAATTTAAAGCAGTTTGGCATTAATAGTGTCTTTTTATCCCGTGATAGTGTTTTAAATTCTATTGAAGCGCGAGATTTATTGCGTTGGTTAACGGCCATCGCCGAGCCACAAAATGAACGTTTATTACGTAATGCGCTTGCCTGTGAAAGTTTGAACTACAGCGCTGAATATTTAGCCTCGTTATTAGAGGATGAAGTTCGCTGGGAAGCTGAACTTGCTCAGTTATATTTATTACGCGATCGTTTTAATCAACGTGGTGTAATGGCTTTTTTGATGGCTTGGTTAGAAATGAAGCCCTGCATTGAAGATAAAAGCTTGGAAAATAGCCTTGAATTAAATCAATCGGAGTCTTTTGCTGTTCGATTACGTAAGCAAGTGGATGGCGAGCGTAAATTGACCAATTTCTTGCACTTGGGTGAAGTACTTCAGCAAGCGAGTCGAGAACTGGGTGTCCAATCGGGTTTTTATAATACTGATGGTAAGGGTCTGCTAACGTTATTACGTTGGTATTCTGAACGTTGCCAAAATGCCTTATTGAATCAATCAGAAGAGCAACAGATTCGTTTAGAAAGTGATGCCAATTTGGTTCAGATTGTCACTATTCATAAAAGTAAAGGTTTGCAGTACCCGGTTGTATTTTTGCCTTTCTGCTGGGATGAAGATAATAGCACTGTTAAGTTTGATGCGCTTTATCACACAGATAGAACGGATGGAGATAGTAAAACTCATTCTGTATTAACCATTAATACCAAGCCAGACCCTGAAGCCAAGAAAAAACATGTTGATGAAGTGCGCGCTGAGGCCATGCGTTTATTATACGTTGCCTTAACTCGAGCGGAACAAGCCTGTTTTGTACAATTAGAAAATGTTGTTAAGCAGTTAAAGGCGGGTCCTAAAGGTTTACTGATGAATTCTGCGATTGGGTACTTGCTCGAACAAAATTCTGTCAGCATTGATGCGTTACGAGAACGATTTTCTGAAGTGGTCGACGAGGGTAAGATTTCTTTAGATTATTATGACGATTGGCTAAAAAAACTCGAAGACGTTCCTGTTTTACCACAACCGCTAAAGCCAGAAAATACGCAACTCGAAGCCGCACAATTTAATGGTAAGGTTTGGGATAACTGGCGCTTAACCAGTTATAGCCAGCTCGCTAAAATTGATAATGACAGTACTCATGTTCAGATGCAGGCTCATTCTCAATCTGCTAGTGACATAAATACAGCCGATATTTCGCTTGAGTCTGATACTCACTTTGACGTACTTTTTGATAACAATACTGATCTTTCAAGAGAGAAGATTTTAGAAGAGCAGATTTCAGAAGAGCAGCTTGATGCTCAGCTCTCCGTATTTGATTTCCCGAAAGGCGCAACGCCCGGTACGTGTTTACACGGCATTCTTGAAAACTGGGACTTTGTCGATCAGCAGCAGCTAACAGAGCAAGTTGAGCAGCAGCTAAAGTTTTATGGCATTGATGAAGAATTTAACCCGTTATTAATCCAGTGGATGCAGCAGGTTGTCACTCAGCCTTTAGCAGAAGCGGGATGCAGCCTTTCAGAAGTGAGTACAAAGAATCGCTTAGTTGAAATGGAATTTTATTTGCCAATGACAGAGATTCGAGCATCTGGGGTTATGCCATTGCTTAATGGTAGACGTTTGGCCTTTGAACCGATGCGAGGTCAGCTAAAGGGCTTTATCGATTTAATCTTCCGTCATGATGGTCGTTATTATGTTGCGGATTATAAGTCTAATTATTTGGGCGATCAGATGAGTGATTATCAACCAGCAGCTTTAGTGGAAGCGATGGAACATCATCAATACGATTTGCAGTATTGGATTTATTCAATCGCGGTGGATCAATACTTAAGTCGTCGTATTCCTAATTATGATTATGAAACGCATTTTGGCGGTGTTTATTATTTCTTCTTGCGCGGTATGAATGGGACATCTGCTGGCGAAGGTGTATTTTTTACCCGCCCGGAAAAATCTCAGCTAGAAAAATGGCGACGTTGGTTATTGGCTGAACATTGTTTCGTAGCAGAAGAAAAATCAACACAGAAAACGTCTATCCAGAAAGAAAAAGTCAAAAAACGCGCGGATGATAACCAGCAGTTAGGATTGTTTTAATGTTTAAAAATTTAAAAACGCTAAAATCTTGGTTATTAACGGTATTTGATCAAGACGGACTTAAGGCCATCGATATCGAATTGGCGAGCAGTTTATGCTGGAATGAAGTGACTCTTTCAGAGCGCTCGGGCAAGGCGCTGGATGAAACGGCGATCAAAGTATATGCCTATTTAATGATAAAACTTAGCCAAGCCTTGAGTCGTGGTGAAGTCTGTATTGATTATGCCAAATTGTATGATCTTTCGCAGAAGACGGGTATTTCAAAAAAAGAACTACAGGTGAATTTGAAGGACGGTTTAAATAAATATGCGCACTGTTTTAGCACTGTTCATGTTGAAGATGACAATGTTTCAAAACTGGCTCAGCAAGATCCGTATCAGCTCGTCATCAATTATCCTTTGGTTTCTATGCAAGGGCGGCTGTATTTTTCGCGTTACTGGTTTTATCAGCAGCAGGTCTATTATGCGATCAGTTCTCGGCTACATTATGAGGGCGCAATTAATGGCGAACTGAGTAAAACGTTACAGCAGTTATTTCCGAATGCAGCGCAGCCCGATTGGCAAATGCTTGCGGCCGCGAATGCGTGTTTGAATCGCTTTAGTGTGATCACCGGTGGCCCGGGAACCGGAAAGACGACCACGGTTACTCGTTTATTAGCGGCGCTGATCAGTCAGCAGCCCAGCCTTCGAATTGCCTTGGCTGCCCCTACCGGTAAAGCCGCTGCGCGTTTAGTCGAGTCGATTTTAGCGGCGAAAGAAACATTGGCTGAAACGTTTCCATTAGCGAAAAAAATTCCAGTATCAAGTTTTACTTTGCACCGTCTTTTAGGCTGGCGCCCGGATGGTTTTACCTACAATCATAAAAAAACCTTACCTTATGACCTCGTTATTGTTGATGAAGCCTCTATGGTGGATTTACCGATGATGGCTCAGCTGATGGAAGCCTTAGGTGATAATACGCGATTGATTTTATTGGGTGATAAAGACCAGTTAGCCTCAGTAGAAGCAGGCAGTGTGTTGGGGGATTTGTGTGACAGTGGGGTTTCGGTAAATGATTATTCGGCCCACGGACTTCAAGTCGATAGAGCGGCGCAGTTAGAGCAATTATGCGGCTTGCCAAAAGGACAGTTAAGCCCTTTTATTGAAGAAAATGCGCCTTTAATGGCGAACAGCTTGACTCAACTTAGAGTGAGTCATCGTTTCACCAGTGACTCAGGTATTGGCCAGTTAGCGACTGCGGTCAACGTGGGTCGAATAGATTGGGTAGGGCAAAGTTTTCAAAAATACGATGATATTAATTTATATACTTGCTTAGCTGCGCCTTTTAGCAAGTCGCTTTTTAGCAAGTCGCTTTTTAGCAAGTCGCTTTTTAGCAAGTCGCTTTTTAGTAAGTCGCCCTCTAGTAAGAACGATCAAAATAAAGAAAACTCGGACAGGATTGCTGCAGCAGAGCAAGCCTGGCAAGAGCAAGTGGTGAATGGCTATCGTCATTATTTGAATGCCATTGAGCAGGTGAATCATCCGTTTCAAGTTTTACAGTTATTTAATAAATTTCAATTATTATGTGCTCTACGACAGGGCAGTAGTGGCCTTCATGCATTAAATGAACGTGTGCAAAAATTATTACAGGCGCGTGGATTATTGAGTATAGATGTTGCAGCAACAGGGGGTGGGCAAAACCGTTGGTACGTTGGCCGCCCTGTTATGATCAGTCGAAATGATTATGAATTGAATTTATTTAATGGTGACATTGGTATTGCGATGATGGTTGATTCTACTCCTATAAAAAAGGGTAGTAAAAACGGCAATACAGAAGCAGGCGAAAAAGAATTAAAAGTCTGCTTTATGGACAGCAGCTCTGATGCTAATAGCCGTGCCGCTGATAATAATGATGGTAAAATTCGTCAGTTATTACCTACTCGTTTACCGGAGCATGAAACAGCCTTTGCGATGACGGTTCATAAAAGCCAAGGTTCTGAGTTTGAGGATGTGGCTTTGGTATTACCGGATGTGGTCAATCCTGTTATTTCTCGTGAATTAATTTATACGGCGATTACTCGGGGTAAAAAGTCTTTTTCATTGTATTCCAATCAAGATGTATTGGAGCAAGGGATTAAATCGCGGATCGAACGAGCGAGTGGCTTGCGAGATTTGTTATTTAAACACAGTGATTAACAAGAGGAATTAATAGGCACAAAATACATCCATGTATTATGCCTATTGTTTGTTCTAGCCCAATATCTCAAATTTAAGCTGAGCGTCTTTTTCAAGGCGCTCAATTAAGCGATCTCCAAGTAACGTCGAGGTCGTCCAAAAGCCACCTTCTTTGTTTTCAAATGAATCTGAATCAAGAGCGAGACAGGCACCAACTTGGCCAAGCATCTTACTGGTAGATCCATACCCAGGGTCACCTTGACCCAGCACCTTACTGCGTATTTCTTTGCCTGACGGAGTTTTACCGATAAAGCGGATGTCGTAGTAGCCTTCTACTTGTTCTTTCGGTGTTGGGCCTTCACCTGGCTTTGGCAGTAGGTAGTTTTCTAATAACCAGCGCGTTGGCTTTAATGCTGCACCAATAAAAAAGGCACCTAAACCCGCAACGATGGCAGCGGCGGTTAAACGTCCTTTAAATCCTTTACCTACCAGCATGGCTTCATCGTATTGGAAGTTATTGCCATAACGATTTCCTGTTAACGCATTTGAACGCAGCACAATGCGTGTATTAATGGCCGCCATAATAAAAGGTGCGGTCCAGCCATTAAAGTTTTGATCAAATATCGGTTTTTTAGTATCAAACTGACGTGCTGTATTGCCGTGATTTTCTGGGCAAATCAAATAAGGATTGGCTAATTTCTTACGTAGAGAGGAATCTTTTACCGCTTCTTCTGTGATATTCAACATACTGGCGATGGTGCCGCCCGAGGCGCCGCCTTTAGCTGCTTTCACTCGCATGGATATGTTAGAGCAGTATTCACCCAGGGTCTTATTCGCTTCACGTTGGGTAAAATATACGCCCATATCAGAAGGGATGGAATCAAAACCGCTGCAATGCACGATCCGTGCACCGCTCGCTTTGGCGGCGGTCTCGTACTTTTCTAGCATGCGATCAATCCACTGAACTTCGCCGGTTAAATCGCAATAATCTGTGCCAGTCTCAGCGCACACTTTCACTAACGTTTCGCCATACAGTGCGTAGGGACCAACGGTTGAAATGATGACTTTCGCTTGGGTGCACATGGCTCTGATCGCCGCTTCATCATGGGCATCCGCTTGTAAGGTTGCTAACTCAGGTTGATTGATCTTCGCTTTGGCTTCATCGAGCTTTGCTTGAGAACGGCCAGCAATTGCCCAGTTTAATGCTTCCTGATTTTCGCCGTTATTAAACGTGTCGGTGAGATATTGCGCTAAAATTTGACCAACAAAGCTGGTCGCGCCAAATACGATGACATCAAACTGTGGGTTCATACTGAGACCTTTCAGACTGAGTCCTGCTGATTCAGTAGGACGGATTATTAGAATTATTTTTAAAGTAGAGCCAGATTAGCAAGGATTCTGTCATTTAGTAATAGCCGATACTGCCAAGCTGTCATGACTGAGTGACAGTTTTGTTGTTCGTTGTTAGCGAAAACGAAACGAAGTTGATATGATCACGGCTTTTTAAGCTGCAGAGCAATTTTAAGCCGGATGTTAAACGTAAAATGCGCATTGTTTTAGCCCCACTTGAGGGCGTAATGGATCATTCTGTTCGTGATTTGCTCACCCGTTTAGGCGGTTATGATTTATGCATCACGGAGTTTTTACGGGTATCCAATCAGCAGCTCTTACCACCCCGTACGTTTTATCAGCTTGCCCCAGAATTAGAGAATAATGGCCTAACGCCATGTGGTGTGCCCATTCGCATTCAGCTTTTAGGCTCTCAGTCACAAACCTTGGCGGCTAATGCACAACGAGCGATTGAGCTCGGCTCGCATGGTATCGATTTGAATCTTGGCTGCCCGGCAAAAACCGTGAATAAAAGCAAAGGGGGAGCGGTCTTATTAAAAGAGCCTCAGCTTATTAATGATGCCGTTTCCGCGATGCGAGCGGTTGTTCCACTGGATAAAACCTTATCGGTTAAAATTCGGTTAGGTTGGGATGACCCAAGCTGTGTGCATGAAATTGTCGATGCTATTGTGCAAGCAGGTGCCGACGAGATAACCATTCATGCGCGCACCAAAGAAGATGGTTACAAAGCTGAAGCGATTAAGTGGCATTACATTGCCGAGGCAAAGCAGAAGTTGGCCGATCAGGGGCGATCGTTATCCATTATCGCCAATGGCGAAATTTGGACGAAAGAAGATGCGATTGCGTGTCGTAAGGTATCAAACTGCGATGATATTATGATAGGCCGTGGTGCTTTAGCGACGCCAAATCTGGCGGCTATTATCGCGGGTATCCGTGAGAAAATGAGCTGGTTAGACGTTGTGGTGATGATTTTAGATTATCGTAAAGTGCAAGTGATTGGGTCAAAAGGGCATCATTATTCAAGCCGGGTTAAACAGTGGCTTACGCAGATGCGTCAGGCGTATCCCGAAGCGAATGAATTATTTATTCCTATTCGTCGTATTAAAAGCAGCGAAGATATGCAGCAAGCGATCGAGCGTTACTTGGATGCAAAAATTAATAATAAGCTGGCTCAGTGGCAGCAGCTTTATAGCTAGCATCAATGCTAGTTTGAATACCAATTTGAAGAATTTGATCGGTTTTAAAAAGTGATAGTAAGGTGAATATTATGAAATGGGAAATTAGCAATTCGTTTTGCCATAGTGCACAAACTTCAAGCAGCGATGAAAGCGAACTAAAGCAAGCAGTATTAGCAGCAGCAGATTATGCGTTTGATTTATTGGATGAAAATATTGAAGATGATTCGATGTTTTGTTTGTTTGATTGGGATTTCGCTAAGCAAAGATTATTAATTGCGGTAACGGATCCTAGTAAGAAAAAACTGGCGAAACATACGGTTGAATTAATACTGAGTGGTTATGCGGGCCACATTGCTGATAAAGACGATCAGCAAGAGCAAATCCATCTTTGGTTGCATAATTACATTACGACTGCGGCAACCTTTTTGCAGTTTTCGTTAGTGGCTGCAATTTCAGCAGATGGTGATAGCAGTAACTCTATATTGATGTAATTCGAGGTTCTGATGTGAGTGATATCACATCAAAATCCATTACTGAGTCGTTATTCCACAGAACGGTGTGAATACTTCCCTGTAGCCTTGCCACGTGCCCAGTCTGGAAACGTGGCGTCAAAAGAGATGTTATCGAGTCGATAACGCTTTATAGCTTTTCTAGCTCTGCCTTATTTACTTGAGTTAAATCTTTCCAAGCAGATTTATCATTTACTTCAGGTGCATTCATACTGTGAGAAAATAATAAGCGTGGATCTTTTTTATCCATAATACTGTCTGTGAACAGTTTTTGAATATCCGCTAGCTGAATACTTTTCACTTCTTCCGCAATCGCTTCGTTAGTATCAAAGGTTAAGCGATTCACTTCGATGTTATGCCAGAAGTGACCAACTTTTTCTGCCATGTTTTTCTTTTTACTGATTAAACGGCTAATCAGACCTTGTTTGTGGTCTTCAAATTCTTCTAATGTTAATTCAGCAATCTGCTGCTTAAAATCATTAAAAAACAATTCAGTTTCAGCCATTATTCCGCGGGTATCCGTGGTTGGAGATTGCACAATAAAAATCAAACCCGGAACCGCATTTTGTGGAAACGGAGAGGCTGAAACAATGTAGCCCAGTTTTTTCTCTGTGCGTAGCCATTGATAATAAGGCGAGCTGATTATCTGTGCTAAGAGTGCGTAGTGCGCGCGAGCCTTGTCAGATGTTAAGTCTTTGTCAGAGCTGGCTGTAGCAAATTGCTGACCTTGAATGTACAAGGTCGCAGCGGTATCGGGGTGCTGCTGTGCTATTGATTGTACGTATTGGTTATTACCAATAGTATTCGGCAGCTTGGTTATTTTAACGGATGGAATACGTTCGCCACTTGGCTGATAGGCTTTTAATAATACATTACTGATCGCTTTTGCCGCTTCTGGCTCAAGCGTGCCGTGCACATAAATATCAACATAAAGAGACTCTTTTAGGCGCTGATTAAAGGCTAAAACATCATTTAATGTGACGGTTTCTAACGCCGCTATGAGTTCTTGCTGGCTAAAGCTTGGGGTACGTAACCAAAGAGTAAGCTCGCTAATCGTGCGCTCGTAGGGTTTCGCTTTCAGTTGATTTTCTAAGCGGCGTTTCAGCTGTGCTTGGTAACGTTTAAATTCTGCTTCGCTGATGTTTTCAGCCGTTAGAGAAGCCATTGTATTGACTATTTTATCCAATAAAACGTCTAGCTTATCGTGATAGCCTGACATCGAAAACTCTAAACCACGACCACTGGCATACAGTTGATAGTTTAAACCCGCTACGTAGGCTGGGTAGGTATAGCTGCTTATAAGTTCATTCACACTGTGACTAAACAGCTGAGCAATGATGCGATCTTTTGCATTATCCGCCACGTCTTGATTGTGTAAGTTGATGAAAACTTTCGCTTTGGGTAGCGGGAATTCTTGCTCAGGGTAGTACCACAAACGCAAACCTTGCTGATCAATTAATGCTTCTGGCACAGCTTGAGCTGGTGCATTGGTTAGCGTAAATGATTCCGGTATAAAAGGGTTTGCTGAGGGCAATGAAAGCTGAGCTTTATATTCTGGACGCAACATTGGCTCTTTGGTTGCCGTCTCTGTTTTTATCAACGCAGGGCGCAACATCATTTTGGTATCATACCAAGGGTCTAAAGTATTCGTTTCTACTTCCGGTGCGATTAATACTCGAATTAAGTTTTGAGTATTAAGTTGATCTAAATACGGCTTTAGCATTTCCGGCGTTGGTGTTGACCATTGATAATCGCCATAAATAACGTGGCTGGGTTCAACATGGCGTAAGTTGTTTGCTAGACGTACCGCATAATGACCCGCTTTTGATTTTTCTTGGTTGGCAAAGGCCAGTTCTGCTAATTGGTATTGTTCGCTATAAACTCGTTGAATAAATTCAGGATTTTGAAGGCCTGTTTGCAATAATTCGATATAGGCAAAAACCGCCGCCGTAATTTCATCAATGCGATACAGACCAATCATTGTTAGCTGTATTTGCACCGACAGTGTTGATTCCCAAGGTGTGCTTATGCCTCGGCCGACGCTTATGCCTTCAGCCCAACCGCGTTTTTTAAACAAGGCTAATAAGCTGCCGTCACCTTCATGACCCAATAAATGGCTAATTATTTGCAGTGGTTTGTACTGATATTGGCTCAAACTTTCAGGCATTGGAAAGGTCAGTTTGAGCTGACGCAATTCTTTAATAGGCTCAATTTGTAAGTCGAGCGGAAGTTGATTTTGTAAATACAATTCTGGGCGAGGTGCTTTTACCGCCACTTTGCGCTTAGGAATGGCACTGAATTTTTCTTCGACCCAGCTTTCTAACGTATCTAAATCGTAATTGCCGATCAGTACTAATGTCATCTCGTTTGCTGAGTAATGCTGTTGATAGAAGGCTATTAGCTCATCACGAATTAAGCTATCTGGACGATCAGCTAACGTTTCTAGGCTGCCAGTAGCAAATTGGGCATAAGGGTGTTCAGGGTTCATCGCCTGCTTTTCAGCGGAATAAATACGACGGCCATCATCTTTAGATTTAGAGGTGTATTCAGCATTAACGGCGTTTTTTTCGCGATCAACGTATTCATTATCAAAGGTTGGGGAGATAAAGAAAGGGGCGAATCGGTCTAGGGCATTGGCTAATGCGCTATTATCAATTTCAAAAAAATAATTAGTAACATCGTGCGCGGTAAATGCGTTATGGCTTCCTCCGTGCTTACTGATGAAATCTTGATATTCCCCCGAGTCAGGATAAGGCTCTGTGCCTAAAAACAGCATGTGCTCTAAAAAGTGGGCTAAGCCTTGGCGATCGGTAGGATCGTCGCCACTGCCAACATTGACGGCAAGAGAAGCAGCGGCTTTGTCGGCCTCTGAATCAGAAACTAAGATAACTTGAAGACCATTTTCCAATGTTAGTGAGCGATATTCTCGCTGATCATTTGGACTTTGGATGATGGAGCTAGCGGGTGAGTACATATTGATCCGATAAGCCGCCGTCGCGACTGCCAAAATGACTAACAGCAAAAATGTACTGTAGCGAGTGGAAAAAAGCATGGAAACTCCAATTTGAAGCGTGATATCCGTTATTCAATGTCATCAGAAAATGGTTTGAATAACGGAGATAAAAGCCGGATATTTATTGAGTGAATGCGGTTAAATTAGTGCTTGGCACTTTCTTGGCGTGCAATTTTTTGTGCATCTTTCAAGTTGTGCTCATTTTCATCAAGTTCGCCAATCAGCTCTAAGCGCTGCTTGCAGTCTTCTAATTCGGAAGACAAAAGTGCGAATTGGTTATGGAAGGCATTATCAATTGCATCATAAACCGCTTTTACTTGGTCAGTATTACCTGATGAAGCCTGTGTTTTCAGCACTTGAAGGCAAGCGTGGGCAATTTGATGATACAGTTTTTCTTTTTTCACAGGTTGATCCTAATATTGTCGAATAGATGTGCGCAATGATACCTTATTTTCAAGGTGATCTTTAGTTTTTAACGGAACAGATAAGTTCATTAATTAACGAATAGGGCATTGGGCGAGCTGGCCTGAAAAAGCTAAAGGTGTCAATTAAGTAAAAAAATATCATCAATAAGCGACAAAATTAAGGTCATAATAACTTGAGTGCATTAAAGCTCTTGTTCTGGTCACAATAAGTTCTAAGTAAAAGTGCAAACTTGGTAGGCAAGTATGGTTAGTCACTACCTATACTTAATATAAGTTTAGTAAGCATTTGAGAATATTAAGTGACAGATAAACAAGCACTAACCACAGGTGAAGCCGCAAAGTACTGCGGTGTTAATTTCCGAACCGTCATTCGTTGGATTGAACGAGGGCATTTGGATGCTTATAAATTACCTGGTCGGGGGGATAACCGTATTCCGGTTGATACCTTTGTCGATTTTCTGAAGAAAAATGACATGCCCGTTCCTGATGAATTGATAGCTGATGATCGGCGATTATTATTGTTTTCGTTACAAGATAATCATGTGAGAGAGCTGGCTGCTGATTTAAGGCGCAATAATTGGGACGTTATTCTAGCGGATGACCCTGTTCAGCTTGGGTATTTGATTGCTAAGGACAAGCCTTCTGCATTGCTTATGATGGATTTAAAGTATGCTGATGTTGCAGCCAGAATCATGAAAGAAGTTAGCAAAGATCGAAGTGAAGCACCCAAAATGGCGTTGCTGCAAGAAAGTCTGCGGGAAGTTCATGATGGCTGGGATTTATTTCAGTGGCCTGATCAGCGTCAGTTGCTATTGGATTATCTCATGCAAGATGGGCCTGAAAGTCATTAGTTATGGTTTTCAGACCTTTACTCTTTTTATTAGATTCATCCGCTTATCAGTGATCATGCCTACGTGGACAGTACGGCATAATCATTATAATGCAGCGCCATACGGTATGTAGCGATTTTCTGTTTGCTTCTTTAGCCAGCGGATAAAGTCTTTTTCCGGCGCGGCATCGTGTGATTTCAAGTGTTTAATAAAATAGATGGTTGGGTTTTTACTGGTGAATGCCCAGTTTGAAAACACCATTTCTCCTACTGTAAAAAACACACATAAATTCTTTATCTGCTCGTTTGATAAGTCAGCGATGGCCTTAATCCATGCGCTTTTCGGTGAATTAACGAACGATTCGACCAGTTTAATATCCTCCTCGCTCAGCTCGGTAAGATTTTGCTTGGCTTCTTCTTGGCTCTTAATTAATGCAGCAAATTCGGCTATTTTTTGTACGGGTATGACATTGTTGCTTGGGCTGGGTTGCCAAGTATCCACCATAATAAAGCACCTCTTAAGAATAGGGATAGAGTGTATGGTGCGATATACTAGCGCTTCAAGAAATAGAAACAAGCCATCTTGACCGTCATTTCAAACGCAAGGAGTATTTGATGGATGAGTTTGCCGATATTCGGCCATACAATGATACTGAATTTCCTCATATTTTAGAGCGCTTATTAGTTGAACCAGATTTAGTAAAGGGGTTAGCGTATTTTATGCGCCCAAGTTGGCGTGGGCCATTACGTTTATTAGCCCGCTCTTTGGTACGTTGGCGTTTACAGCGTGACCTTTCTAAGCTGGAGTCTATTGAGCAATTTCAGCAATGGTTGGCGGGGTATGTACAGCAAATTATTGCTAAAACGACGACAGGGCTGATTGTTGAGGGGCTTGATGGTTTAGCGTCTGCTAGCAGCCATGTTTGGTTATCAAATCATCGTGATATTGCCTTGGATCCTACTTTAGTCAATTACGCCTTACATATAAATAATAGGCAAACTGGACGGATTGCGATTGGTGACAATCTGTTAAAAAATCCTGTTGTTGGCGATGTGATGCGATTAAATAAAAGCTTTATTGTGAAGCGCTCAATCGTAGCAAAACGTGAAAAATTATCAGCACTGCAATTACTCTCTAAATACATCAGGCACTCTATCGAAGAAGGTCAATCTGTGTGGATTGCTCAGCGAGAAGGGCGTGCGAAAAATGGAATTGATGAGACTGATACAGCCGTTTTGAAAATGCTTGGACTTGCTGGGCGTATGGATAAAGAGGATTTTTCAACCTCTCTACAGGCCTTGAACCCCATACCCGTTAGTCTCAGTTATGAATTTGATCCGTGTGATTTGCTGAAGGCGCGTGAGTTAGCCGCTAAAGCATTAGGAGAAGAATATCAAAAATCAGAGAATGAAGATGTTGTTAGTATTGTAACGGGTTTAATGGGAAAGAAAGGGCGTGTTCAGGTCACATTTGGTCAGCAAATTGATGACGCGGCATTTGCATCTGCTGCGAGTCTAGCAAAAGAAATAGATCGGCAAATTGTTGCGGGATATGCGTGTTTTCCGATAAATTTTGCGGCCCATAAACTTTTATCAGACCAAGGTCATATACAACCTTTGAGTGATTATGGTGATATTCGATCTGGGTTAGAAAGTATGAAACAGCGAGCTGGCAACGAAACCGACGCGGTGAAATACCAGTTATATTCTATGTACGCACAACCTGTGATTAGGAAACAATTAAGTAAGCATGAATAAAATATACATAGTCGTCATTAGTTTATTGTTATTAGGTTGTGATTGGGGGTTAGGTCCATCATACAAGTCTACGACAGAAACGGTTTATATTGATTATTACAAGGTGGCTTGTGATAGTCGTTCAACAACCATGTGTTTTCGTCTTCGGTTTGATACCGATGATGAATTTAGTCTGAGCAAAATAGCGCACTCTGGTTTTGATGCCTTTGAGTGGGGCAAGCGATACACCGCCAAGATTAAGGTTGATTATGACTCGGATGGTGATGATGAGCTGTATCGATTAAAAAGTATTGAGGCTGAGGAAGTTGTCGATTCGGATGATGCGCCCTTTGTTTTAGCACTCAGTATGTCCAGTCAGATCTTATTGGATAATGCAAATGACAGCTGGATGCTGGCAGGTGAAGATGCATTCTCTTGTATAGAAGCAGATTGTATTTTATTAACAAATGCTTATAACTCGGGGGCAAAAGTTCAACTTAGGTTCAGTGCTAGCGATGATAAATTAACCTTGCGAAAGGTGGTATGTACGGCGGCAGAGAATAATTTTGCTGCTACTTGTGAAGGTATTAATCAAACCCGTTGGGACATCGCTCATTATCAAACAGATTGTGGTTTATTCGAACCTCGGTTATGTCTCTTGTACCGAGATGCGGATGGCAGTGATGACTCTTGGACTATTTTACACTCTCAGATTACCGGTTTTTCAGCCGACTGGGGCTATGAATATGACATTCAAGTAGAGACTAAAAAAGTATCCGGCTCGATCCGTTCCGCGAAATTGTTAAAAGAAAATAATCGTGATGATGTCGCAGATAAAGATTTTAATGTGGTTATGCGCACGGGGCCTAAAGGATTAAAGAAATCGCTTTCTGGAAAAATTCTTTATGATGGTATTGAGTTTGATTGCGCAACCAACGGATTATGCAATTTAATTGATAATGCTGTCGATGATGCTGAGACTAACTCAGAGCGTATTTTAGCGTTACTCATTAATGCTGAAATTAGTGGTGAAAATACAGATTTAATTATACAGAGTATCACTTGTGATGAAAGCCGTAGTGATTTTAAGACAGAGTGTGTCGATTCAAACGATGATGTAATTTGGATTGAATAACCTTAGCCTAACATAGGCTAAGCTAAGGTTTTCTTCGGCGGGTATTTCTTAAGCTATTGTTGATTAATTACTTGAGAAATACGCTTGTTGGCTTTTTTAGCGACTCGAGTTTCTGGGAATTCTTCTTTTATCATTCTGAAATATTTAATCGCTTTACTCGTACTATGATGAGTATTGTATTCACTCATATAGATTAATCCGAGTTGATACAATGCTTTTGCCCTCATCTGGTCTGATGATGCTTTATTATTATAAATAATTAAATAAACGCTTTCGGCATCTTCAATACGGTCATTTGAGATGGCTCTTTCACTCATCGGGGTGAGTTCAGCATCGAATGGAACGCTGGGTTGTGCAAGCAATGCCATGCGATCAGCAAGCTTTAACATTTCTTTTGCTGAAAGTTGATTACTTTCAGATTTCCGTTTTTTAATAAGCGCAATTTTGGCTTTTATTTTAGGGCGTAATTTCGACTTAGGGTACTGTTCAAGGTGTTGATTAAAATAGGACAATGCTTTGTCATCATTGCGGGCTTCGCTATAAGGGTTCATGTAAAGCAAACCAATCTGATAGAGCGCAAGTGATTTTATGTTATGACTATAATCATCACTGGTTAAACCTTTACTATAGGTAGCAACCGCTTCTGCTTCTTTGTTACGCGCGATTGCTTCTACCGAATAGGTGAGTAGGTCGGGCTCTTCTTGCAGTGCAGCGGCTCCTCGAACTCGAATATCTTCTTCATGGCGCGCAATAGCGTGGCCGCCGGCTCCTGCAACAACGAGTGGTGTTGTCAGTGCGCAGCCTGTTGAAAGTATTATAAGTGATATAGCTATCAATCTTAGCTTCATGGATTATCCCTAAAGTAAACGTGGTGCAAGAATATGAATTATTATGAACTTAGTTTAACGATTGTCGTTAGGGTTTAGAAGCTGTAGCAGAGGGTTTGTGCGAATTTATAGCAAGAGAAGTCGCACTATTGGTCATAGTGCGACATATTAAAGCAAAATAGGAAGTACCGAGGTAAATGCTAGCGTACTAGATAATAAGCGGCGATTGCGATGCCTGCCCCGAATAGGGCACCTAAGATAATTCCTGAGCGTTTAGCGCTCGCGATGTTCTTGTTTAAAGTCGCTAGTTGTTGTGTTTGGTTTTCTTGCAAAGCATTCAATTTAATCTCTGTTGATTGCTTTAATGCTTCAACATTTTTACGAGCGAGTTTATCGGCAATAACCAAGGCTTGTTTTTGTATTTGTGGCTGTAAGCGCTTAAATAGATCACTATCATTATTCAGTGTAGTGATTTTTGCTTGCAACGACTCTAATTGTTGTTTGAGTCTTCTCTCCGCAATCACTAAGCGTTCTTCTTGGGTTTGAACTAGCTGATGGCTAACCCCATCAAGGCCTGCACTTATTTCGGCTTTGGCTGATAAAATTGAGCTGTCGATGCGTGTTTTAATCAATCTCTCAACGTGGTCAAGAGTGATGCTTGAATCGATAATGCCAGCATTGGCCGGTACATCATTTGCCGCATGTTCACTTAATGAATCAATAACAGCCATAACTGCTTGTTGATCCGCAGGTTTCGGCAGTACGCCACTAGCACCATGAGATTTAGCAAGAATGTTGTAACCATCACCTTCTTTAGAGGTGTACATGATGGTCGGTATGCTTTGGGTCTTCGGGTTATTTTTAATGGTTTGTGTTGCTTCTAATCCATCCATACCAGGCATCATATGATCCATAAAAATAACGTCTGGTTGTTTTTCTTCTAGATAGCGAATAGCTTCTTCTGCGCTTTCAACCGCCAGAGAGCCTACGTTCATTTTCTTAAGTAAGCGTTGCAGCATAATTCGTGCAGATTTTGAGTCATCTACAATGAGTGCGTTTTTGATAGCCATTATTTTTATTCCTGTCGTAGGGATCGGCAATGCGCCTATTATTTCGGCTGCAACTTAGCGGCATTTAATGCTTTTAGGTTATAATAAATAGTAGCCTTTATTGTTAATAGTTTCTCCTAGCAAGGGGGATGAATCAAGTTACATTTTTGTTCTCACTCCTTAAAATACAAAATTTTTGGTGTTTCTGGTTAAATTTGAGTGCTAATACTACATTCTGAGTTATGGTTATAAGACAAGGATCAAGGACAGTTTAATGAATATAAAAGGTGATGGACGACTCACTCAAAGCGCGGCTATTTTCTCAATGTGTGTTGCTGGCTGCCTGATTTTAATGAAAGGTTTTGCTTGGCTAGATAGCGATTCTTCTAGTGTTCTCGCATCATTTGCTGATTCTAGTTTGGATATCATTGTTTCATTGATCAATTTTTTTGCCATTCGTTTGGCTTTTGCGCCGGCGGATAAAAGCCATCCTTTTGGCCATGGGAAAGCGGAATCGTTAGCGGCATTAATGCAGTCTGCTTTTATATCAGGCTCAGCTTTTGTTTTATTACTGCATGCGGGTGAAAGATTAGTTAATCCAAAAGAGCTGGTTGCTTGGGAAGGGGCTATTTGGGTTATGGTTGTTTCTTTGATTTTGACCTTGGTCTTGATTGCTTACCAGCGTTGGGTATATCGCCTTACCGGATCGTTGGCTGTAAAAGCAGATTCTGCTCATTATGTCAGTGATGTATTGGCTAATATTGCGGTTATATTTGCTTTAATTGGTGCCAGTAGTGGTTTGTTTTGGTTGGATCCTTTAATTGCTGGGATCATTGTTATCGCGCTGTTTCATAGTGCGTATGGTATTGGTAAAGAAGCGCTTAATATGTTGATGGATCATGCTCTTGATCCAGAGGTCGAGCGGCTTGTTAAGCGTTTGGTCGCCGAAAATGACAATTTTATTGGCTGTCATGATATTAAAACGCGCCAGTCTGGGAATGTTCAGTTTATTCAAGTTCATTTGGATTTCTCAAGCGAATGCTTATTGTCAGATGCCCATGCCGAAGGTGAAAAATTGGTCTCTCAAATCGTTGCTGTTTATCCGCGTGCGGATGTCTTGATTCATCATGATCCTGTGCATTCATGAAACGATTCTCTCTCTATTTAAGCATGCTTTGTTTGTTACTTTCTTCTGATTCTTTGCTAGCTGCTCAGAAACGTTCTTTCAGTGCTTTTGAATACAGTGAAGGGGGTGGTAGTGAGGATATGCAATCATCGACGGAAAGGCCTGAAAATGACATTAAAATAACGTTGATTGATGATACTCATGATTGGTTGAGTGATTATTTAGACGGCGTTTCTTATAATGTGGATGGCTTTTTTGTCGATACATTTTTTGGTGATGATGTTATCGATGATGATATTTCTGGTAGCCGGGCAAAACTTTCCTTTTTTACTCGTAGAGAAATCGGTCGCTCTGTTATTTATAACTACGGTATTAACGTTCGCTTAGTATTGCCTAATACGGATGAGCGCTTTAGTTTGTTAGTAGAATCATCGGATGATGACGATAAGTCCGATGAAAGAACTGTGAATACGACGGATAAGATTGAAAAGGTTGAGTATTCAACAGCCTTACGTTACATCTTAAAAGTGACGGAGAATTGGAAAATCAGTTTTGATAACGGGGTAAGATGGAATATACCTGTTGATCTTTTTTCTCGATTACGTTTTCGCCGTTTAGATTATTATGAAAATTTTAATACCCGTATTACGCAAAAGTTTGAATGGTCGGCAAATAATGGCTATGAAGAAAGCACGCGTTTTCAAATCAACAAACCTTTAAATATCGATCGTTTAATGCGTTTTGAAACAGGGGCAAAATATCAGTTAGATAAAGGCTATTTTGAATTTGATTATGCCTTTACTTTATATCACGAGTTAAACAGAAAAGAGGTTTTGGCGTATTATCTACGCGCCGGTGGGCAAGATCATGACAACATGAGTTTCAATAACTATGGTATTGGTTTTCGCTATCGCCGAAGGGTTTATCAAGATTGGGTATTTGTTGAGGTGACGCCTGAATTAGAAACCGCGAATCACAATTATTACGACCCAACGCCTATTATTATGTTTCGTTTTGAAGCCTTGGTCGGTAATTGATTTAATAAGGCTTGAGAGAGCAGGTAGAATGAGAGTTCATTCCACCTGTCGCACATATTAATCGATGAATGTTAGTCGATAAATATTAGTCGGTGAACATGCCCGCAAATAGTGGCGATGTTAGGTAACGCTCTCCCGAGTCAGGAAGAATAACAACAATGCACTTGTCTTTGTTTTCTTCTTTCTCTGCTTGGCGAAGTCCTGCAACAAGGGCTGCGCCGCTGGAGATGCCCGCTAGAATACCTTCTTCCGCCATTAGGCGATGTGCCATTGCCATGGCTTCATCGTTACCAACCATTTCTACTTCATCAACTAAGTCGATATCCAGATTGCCAGGAATAAAGTTAGCGCCAATGCCTTGGATCTTGTGAGGTCCTGGCTTAATCGCTTCCCCAGCTTTGGTTTGGCTGATTAATGGAGAATCAATGGGTTCAACAGCGACGCTGGTAATCGCTTTGCCTTGTTGCTGCTTGATGTATCGACTAACACCACTAATGGTGCCGCCAGTGCCAACACCCGCAACCAATATGTCGATTTTTCCTTCGGTATCCTGCCAAATCTCAGGTCCGGTTGTTTTTTCGTGGATGGCAGGGTTTGCTGGGTTGTTAAACTGCTGAAGAATGATAGCGCTGCCACTGGCGGCCGCCACCAATTCATTGGCCTTATCTACAGCCCCTTGCATGCCTTTTGGACCTTCGGTAAGTACGATGTTTGCTCCAAGAGCTTTCATTACCTTACGACGTTCAATGCTCATGGTTTCTGGCATGGTTAGGGTGACTTTGTAGCCACGAGAGACGCCAACCATCGCTAATGCAATGCCTGTATTACCACTGGTAGGCTCAATGATTTCCATACCAGGTTTTAGAAGGCCGTCTTTTTCGGCTTGCCAAATCATATTGGCACCAACACGACATTTTACCGACTGAGCGGGGTTGCGACTCTCCATTTTAACCAATAAGTTTGGGTGTTGAGTCAGTTTGTTAATGCGCACTAGAGGAGTATTACCAATAGATAAGCTGATGTCGTCGTAAACCTTCATGCTATTCATGTTCCTGTTAGTTTGAATATAGGTTAAGACAATTGGTTTAAAGTCACATTTTTATGTAAACGAATTGTCATCTCACTGGGTTTAGAGTTTACACTGATGTAAAGTGATGATCATAGTGATTTTGCTTGCGTTACTTTGCTTGCTTTACAGTGCCATCAGATAAATGGAGATTTTTGTGGTATTACGAACACCGATGTTCAATGAGCATTTAGAGCAATTAGAAAAGCAGATTAATCGTTATCGAGCGTTATTGTCTGGTTATAAAAAATTATATTTCCCCAAAGATATTGAGCAAGATTACAAATCGCACAGTAATTTAATATTCATTAAATCATCGCGTAATGTCTTATCATTTGGGGTGCTATTCTATTTGGCGTTTGGCATAACGGATTATGCGCTAGGCCAAGAGAATAAGGATACGCTCTGGCTGATTCGGGTATTTATCGCAGGAACGTTATTGTCTGGTATTGCTATTTTGTTCAGCCGTCGTCTTATTCGCTGGGTTGTGCTGATAGTAACGCTGGGCATGATAGTCATCGGTCTTAGTATTCTAGTATTTATTCATATTCTGGATGAGCCTTATAGTTATGCTTACCATTTTGGCTTTATTCCTTGGCAAGTCTTCATCCTTATTTCATTACGATCATTTTTAAAGCCGATCATTGTAGCGTCTTTGACGGTCTTTTTTAGTTACATCATCTTTTCTTATAACCAGGTTCTACAACCCTATAGCCCCGAAATTGATGGCATGGTTGATGATGCTCGTGGATTATTCATTCTTTTTTGGTCGTTATTAATCGCAATGGGGGTCTATCTTGGGTATTTCATGGAGCTCTCTTCGCGTATTGATTATGTTAAGAATCACTTACTAGAGCTCGACTCGCAAAGATTGACCTTGTTGAGTGAGGAGTTGCATTGGCTATCGACGACCGATGCATTGACAGGGTTGGCGAACAGGCGTCATTTTGAAAGTAGTTATGAGGGCGAATGGCGCAGAGCAATTCGGGCACAAGATTCATTAGCGGTCATCATGATCGATATTGATTTTTTTAAGAATTATAACGATGAATATGGCCATCAGGCGGGAGACGAGTGTTTAAGGCAGGTAAGTGCTGTTTTGATGCATTATGGGCAGCGTTCTGGTGAGCTGGTGGCTCGTTATGGTGGTGAAGAGTTTATTGTTTTATTGCCTAAAATGTCGCTGATTAGTGCTCAGAGTATTGCTGAAAGTATGCGCGCAGAAGTGAGTGACCTTCAAATAGAACATAGAGGGTCAGACCTGAGAAAGGTGACCATTAGTATTGGTATTTCAGCGATGATACCCAGTTTGCAAGATCAGCCCGATGTCTTGCTTAGAGATTCCGACCGCATGCTGTATCAAGCAAAAGCAAACGGTCGCAACTGTGTGATGGGTTAACCTAACGTTAAATGTGTGTGTGCGTCTAGGTTGGCCATCTGCTTTAATTCACCGATTTGCTGGTCTTTATCTGACCACAAATCTGAAACCCAGGTTTGAAATCTCTTTTTGAATTCAGCATCGTTTTCATAATCTCCTTGGCAGAACTCGCTAGGAATAGGCACTTCGCGAATGCGCACGATGACCTCGGGTACTTTACCTTGCATAAAATCAACAAAGCTTGGGATACCGTTTGGATAAACAATGGTGCAATCTAATAATGATTGAAATTTGTCTCCCATAGCATTCAAAGCAAACGCAAAACCACCAGATTTTGGATTTAATAAATGCTCATAAGGTGAATTTTGCTTTTCATGCTTTGCTGGAGTAAAGCGCGTTCCTTCAAAAAAGTTCATGACGCTGGTTGGAATGTACTTAAACTTCTCACAAGCTTTCTGTGTTGTTTCAATATCCTTACCTTTCATTTCTGGGTATTTTTCTAAATAGCTTTTGGAAAAACGTTTCATGAAAGGGAAATCCAACGCCCACCAAGCTTGGCCCATAATAGGGACGCGAATAAGTTCTTGTTTTAGAAAGAATTTAAGAAAAGGTATTTTTCCGTTTAGTACATGCTGAAGGACAAAAATATCGACCCAAGTCTGGTGATTGCTTGAAACAAAGTACCAGCCTTTAGGGTCGAGATTGTCAGGCAGCTTGATATCCCATTGCGTTGACTGGGTCAGTTTCATCCAACCGCTATTACAAGAAATCCAAGCGCCAGCGATGGTGCTGAAAATAGGGTCCATGATCTTACGGACCGCTATTTCAGGGAGGATAAACTTAATAGGTGTCAGTATAAACAGCATAGAACACCAAAAAATAACGTTAATAAAGAGAAGGCTACTGGCAATTATTGCTGTTATTTTTCCACGCATATCGTTTCCTAAGACTTAAGTTGTTGTGCTTGTATCGAGGTTAAAGCGATAGTGTATACAATGTCTTCAACCAATGCGCCCCTTGATAAATCATTTACGGGTTTACGCAAGCCTTGCAGCATGGGTCCGACGCTAATCACGTGGGCACTGCGTTGAACTGCTTTATAAGTTGTGTTACCTGTATTTAGATCTGGGAATACCAGAACAGTCGCTTTACCGGCGACAGGGCTATTTGGCGCCTTGCTCTTGGCAACCGACTCTGTGGTAGCCGCATCATATTGGAGTGGTCCGTCAATAATCAAGTCTGGGCGCAGTGATTGTGCAATCTCTGTTGCCTGTTTCACTTTTTCGACGTCACTGCCGGACCCTGATACTCCGGTTGAGTAGCTGATCATTGCAACTTTAGGTTCAATTCCCATTGCTAGTGCGGAGTCGGCACTTTGAATAGCAATATCGGCAAGCTCTTCTGCATTAGGATCGGGGTTTACAGCGCAATCACCATAGACCAGCACTTGTTCTGGCAGGCACATGTAAAAAACCGAGGAAATAAGTTTTGCCCCAGGCGCTGTTTTAATTAACTGCATGGCAGGGCGAATGGTATTTGCGGTGGTATGAATGGCTCCAGATACCAAGCCATCAACATGATCTAAGGCTAGCATCATGGTTCCTAGAACAACGTTATCTTCTAGCTGGGCGCTGGCCATCGGTGCTGTTAAGTTTTTATGCTTACGCAGCTCAACCATATCTAGAACATAGTTTTCACGAATGTCATTCGGATCAAGTATTTCTAAGGAATCAGGCAGGGTGATGCCTTGCGCTTCAGCAACTTGTTCAATAACGTCTCTTTTACCTAATAATACACAGCGTGCAATGCCGCGCTGTTGGCAAATAACCGCTGCTTGAATCGTTCTTGGTTCTTCGCCTTCAGGCAATACAATGCGTTTAACATCAGCACGTGAGCGTTCAACCAATTGGAAGCGGAAGGCCGCAGGGCTTAAACGCACAGCATGAGGGGCTTTGATAGCGCCTAATAATGCTTGAATGTCGATATTGTCAGCAATATGAGCACGAATAAGATCAATGCGCTGTAGATCATCCTCTGGAACCGCTGTATTGATGCGATCAAGCTGACTAGCGCAAGCAAAGGTATCGCTTTCCGTACTTAAAATAGGCAGGCCATTGCTAACCGCTTTTTGGCAAAGACGTAAAACATCATCTTTTGGCATTAAGCCGCCCGTTAAAATAAGCCCTGCGAGAGGTGTGCCGTTGGTTTCTGCCAATGCGCAGGCCAGTATGATATCAACGCGGTCACCAGGGGTTACAATCAATGTCCCCGCGGTTAAGCGATTAAGCATGTTTGGCAGGGTGCGAGCACATAAGGTAATGGTATTTACACGACGGGTTGCTAAGTCGCCTTCAACGATGGTTTTAGTACCCAGTTGACGAGCAATGTCTAATGTTCTTGGGCTGATTAACTCACGCTGCCATGGGATCGTTCCTAATAAACGGCAGTGTTCTAATTCTATTTTTGGCAGTTTCTCAAGACGTTGGGCATCACTTTCCTCATTTTTTGATAGCATGAAATGAGATTCTTGCGGTGTGCCAAATTTATTGATGATGGCGCCAATGATATTCCCCGCCTTAAAACCGCCAAAAATCGCGGCATTTAAGTTGATGTCCGCTTGAATGTCGTTATTGGAGCGATTTTCTGCGCTGCTCACTAGAATGACATCAGCGTTCAAGGCCTTAGCAATTTCAGCATTAATCTTGGCGGTATAAGGCTCGCTGCGATCAGGTACGAGCCCTTCGATAATAGCGACTTCAGTATCTGCGGTTGCCATGTAATGCAAGCCGACAAGGTCTTCTAATAGACGATCCTGTTGGCCGGTACTGATAAGCTGTTGTGCTTGCTTAAGAGGCATTGGTTGAGGTGGGTTCAATGGGTAATTTTGTTTAACCATTTGCGTCGAACGTTCGACTTCACCTTCTTTATAAGAGGCAACGGGCTTAAGGAAAGAGGCTTTAATGCCTTGAGTATCAAGGGCGTGTAACAGTGCAATACTGATACTGCTTAAACCACTGTGTAAACCTGTTGGGGCGATAAAAATATTAATCATTTTTGCATAACTCGTAGCAGTCTTGGGCGATCATTAATTCTTCATTGGTTGCAATAACCATGGCTTTTGGGCTATCAGGCTGGCTAATAATACCTTGCTCATCACCTGATTGCTGATTCAAACGGTCGTTTAATGTGATTTTTGCGTTCGGCCAAAAATCGATAATGCGTTGGCGAATTGACGGTGCATGTTCACCGATGCCTCCGGTGAAAACAACCGCATCAATATCAGGCAGAGACGCCGATAGCGCGCTTAATTCACGAGCAATGCGGTAGCAAAAAGCATTGATTGCTTGGCTTGCTTTTTCGTTGCCGGATGCTTCTTCAACCAATAATGTGCGCATATCGTTGCTGCAGCCAGACAGCCCTAATAAGCCACTTTTTTTATTCAAGGCTGTCATAATCTCTTCAATGCTGGCGTCTTCAGCTTGCATCATGAACTCAATTAGCCCAGGGTCAACACTGCCACAACGCGTCCCCATAATAAGGCCATCGAGGGGTGTTAAGCCCATGCTGGTATCAATACTTTTGCCCTTTAAAATAGCGCTGGCGCTGCAGCCATTACCGAGGTGGGCACACAGAATATTAAGGTCTTCTTCCGGTTTATTTAATTGCTGGGCGCAGGCTTGGGTAATATAGCGATAGCTGGTGCCATGGAAGCCATATTTACGGACTCCATAGTTTTCATACCAAGCATGTGGCACGGCATATAAATAAGCATGTTCAGGCATCGTCTGGTGAAAAGCCGTATCAAAAACGGCGACTTGCGGTAAGTCCGGCAGCATTTTTTGACAAGCGTCAATGCCTAGCAGATTCACTGGGTTATGCAGAGGGGCTAAATGGTTTAAGGTTCTTAAGGATGTGATGAGTTCATCGTTTAATCGTGTTGACGCTGAGAATTTTTCTCCGCCGTGCACAATTCGGTGGCCAATGCCTATTAATGAATCGAGAATGTTCCATTCACGTAATAACCCCGCTAGCGTATCAAGAGCGGCTTGATGGCCTTGATCATTAATAACTGCTTCGCCACTGACTTGGCCTTTCCAATGAATGCTGGGTTGAGATTCGTATAGACGTTCTGCTAAACCACTGATCAGCACCTGTTGCTGAGTCATGTCGAAAATAGCGAACTTTATGGAAGAGCTTCCACAGTTTAGAACGAGAATATTACTGCTCATGAATGGGCCTTAAATTTATTTTTTAATATTTTAACGGTAGCGTTCATAGATAATGTATTTGAGCTTATGACGCAGTCAGCGTTTGCTGAATGGCTAATTCAATTTGTTTAAGAATGAAAACGGTATTGTTGCTGGCTGTTTCAGACAATTTTTTGAAATTAAATTGCAATCCATAACGGTAGTGGTAATCCGAATCTTTGCCGTCAAAACGAACAATTTCTGCCGGTAATTGTCTGATATTATGAAATTCACTTAATAATGTGATGTGAATTATCTGACCCACTTTTAGTTTAAGAGGGGTGATAATGCGGATACCCCCCACTGAGAAATTAGTAATCAGAGCGGGTGACTTCTGTTTTTTTAAACCAAACCAATATCGTGGTCGCAGTTCTAGCTTTAAGCTTGCACCTTCATAGCGGTCACTAAACCGACGATCTTTAGCAGCAGTCACAGCTTATCCTTTATCTGAAGTACTGGTTTATTTTTTGTCAGTCTTTGAATTTTCAGCATCAAAACGACTGAGCTTATTGTAACGGATCATGCTTTGAATTTCTTTTACATATTCTTCTCGACGAATAGAGTAACCAAGCAGCCCTTGTGCTAGCAATTCACCGCTCGGCTTTTTATCTTTTAAAAGACTCTGAGTTCGTAATTCTCTTAGCGGCTTATAGGTTGGGTGGCTATTTAAATTACGAATGTAGCTTCTTATCGAATCAATCGGGCTATCAAATTTAGCCACTTCATGCTTCGCACCATCATCGCGCCCCAGTGGGACCAAACCGCAACCTTTGCTATAGCACCATTGGCCAAAATAATTATTGCCTTCACGGGCAAATCGACTGGTTCCCCAAGCAGATTCATTGGCCGCTTGAGCAAGAATCAGTGATGCTGGGATGGTATTGATTTTGCGCTTTAATAATTCAATTTTTTGCTTGGTTGGTAACTCTTTTTTAACTCGATAAGTATGCGTATATTCTTCTAGAACTTTAGTATCTTTTGATGACAGTTTTGGTAGGCCGGCCTGCATTTCGAGCAGGGTTTTTCTTTGCGCAAGCACTTCTTCGTTCACTTGCTTAATCATAGGGTGCAGGTAGGCGAAAAAATTGGCTTTCTTTTCTTGCACGCTTATTGTGGCTTTAGGTTTTATTTGTTCGGATGCTTCGTTTTGAGCTTCTGGAGTTTTATCACAACCGCTAATGAAAAGGACGGACGTAAGGCTTGCGACGGCTGCTGTTCGAATAAAAGGTATTGCTCGTATCATGAAAAAACATCTCTAGCTTTAAATAGGTATAAAGGCCTAAGTTTAGGTGGGTTGAGGCAAGAATTAAAGTCTTTATATTTTTGGTCGATGATATAAAGCGTGAAGTAAATACTTGTTCAGTGCGTTTCTGAACGGTATAAGTATGCAATTTGGTTTTAATGACTTAAAATTTTATAACTATAATATCAATATAAATCGAGTAATAGGGTGAGTATGGATACTAGGCCATTAGTCTTGATCGCAGATAAAAGATTAAAGAAGCAGTCATTATTAGGCGATTTGCTGTCCGAAGATGCTCGGGTTACGAGTATTGTTCGCAAATCACAGCTCGATACTTGGTTACAAGATCTTGATGTGACGCCTAGTTTGCTATTGATGGATTATGGCTTCTTACTCGAAGATACTCGCGATTTTTGCCGAGTCTGGCTAGCCCATCCCATTATGCGAAATGTCCCTATTATTCTAATGGGGGAAGCCAATGAAAATACAGAACTCAGTGCACTTACATCAGGCGCCATCGATTATTTGACCGAGCCTTTAGAGCGTCCAATGTTGACCCTTGCGCGGCTTAAATTGCATTTGCTGCAAGTGAGTGAGCTGCGCCGTTTATCCTCTTTATCGATGACGGATGGTTTAACCCAAATTGCAAATCGTCGTTATTTTGATGACTTTTATACGGCAGAATGGCGCAGGGCCTGTCGAGAGCAAGGGAACATCGGTCTCATTATGATTGATGTTGATAATTTCAAGTCCTTTAATGACCATTATGGGCATTTGCAAGGTGATCAATGTTTGACTCAAATAGCTCAGCAATTGAAATCGGTTGTGCAAAGGCCACGAGACTTTGTCGCCCGCTTTGGAGGGGAGGAGTTCATTGTTATTTTACCGTCTATTCAGCCAGAGGGTCTCGTCGTTGTTGCTGAGCGCTTAAAGCAAGCGATTGATCATTTAAACATTACTCATGACTATTCTAATGCAAGTAATATCGTTACCGTCAGTATGGGGCTGGCTTGGGTTGAACCCGATAAAAGTTATTTGCCGACAGAAATAATTGCGGCAGCAGATGAAGCCTTATATAGCGCGAAAGATGCGGGCCGTAATCGTCGTAGCGAGGTTGTCGTGGTTGAGCATCAGTTGGTATTTTCAACCTCCTAATGCTCTTTTAATCAGTGCTCTTTTAATGGAAGTCATCGTCTCAGCTGGATGTAATGGATACCATCAATATATTGAGAAGACTGTTTAGCTTAATCAATGTTGTTTGGCGGCGAATCTGCTTAGGTACCCGTAATTGAAATTGAGTAAGCGCCTGCTTTAGAGCTTCTTGGCTAATCGAGATGACTTCATACTCAAAATGATGATCCTGCACACTGACTTTATTCAATTCAATGTACTCATTCACTAAAATGTTGGCCAGATTATAAATATAATCTTTTTCTTCGCAGGTATTGGCTTCCCAATACGCGTCATCAAGGACTTCCATTAATTCAAAAATATTTTCTACTGCGTCGGCGATGCTAAGATTGTTCACGTTAACCCTCTATCTAAGTCATTGGATCTAGTTAAAGGTTAGCAGAGATCTGAGTCTTTACATGCTATCTAAGCCGCTGATTATTGATAAATTTTTGATAGCTGTACCGTTGATATCGGGGCTTCTTCTATCGCTTGGCCTGCGCCTTCTTGTTGTCTCATTTTTACGTTAATGGCATGTCGACTAAGCTCAGCCAATTGCTTTCGATGGTAATGGTGGGCGGGTACGGCGGGTAGGAAGTGTATTTCAGCGATGATCTTAGGCTGTTTTAATATGCGTTTAAGGCTGGTAGAAAATTCGTCATCACCGATAAAGGCGACAGAATCGGTAACATCGCCATTCGCATTAAAATATTGCAGAGATATTGGCTGAATCATGATTTTTTCTCTGATCGCCGCTTGATAAAACATGGGTTTGAAGGGCAGGGTTGCACGTCCATCCGTCGTTGTCCCTTCTGGAAAGACCATGAGTGGTGTGCCGGATCTTATTCGTTCTTGCAGTTGGGGCAGGGCTCGATAGGCTTGAAACTTATTCTCTCTGCTAATCAATACAGTGCCGGCTTTTTTGACAATAGAACCAATCACTGGCCAGTCGCCCACTTCGGTTTTGGCAATAAAGTCGACGGTATTATTGCCTCCTAATAATAAAATATCTAACCAAGATATATGATTGCCAACCCATAAAGAGGGTTGGCTCGTCGGCGTGCCCTTTATGATCAGCTTTACATTTAAAGCCGCATAAAAGCGACGATATAAAAGACTTGCAAGCTCTCTGCGCTTAGGGATTTTATTGGCCACAGAACTGAAAATAATGGGGACAATAATAATGATTAATATTAGGTACTGTATTGCACAGATTAAGCGCCAAGTAGCGATCAACTTTTCTTTATGCATGGGTATGAATAAACTCTTAAGAAAAATGACGTAAATAGCGCGCCTTGATGTCTTTTTTGGCCAATAGAATGACCACGTCGGCGACTTTAAAATCATGGTCTAAAAACGCTTCGCCACAGACCTTGGCTCCCATGCGTAAATAGGTTTTTAACAGTGCCGGTACATGTTGTTTACCATCGATGTCGATATCAAATTGTGACAAAGGAATTTTAGGCGTAACGCGATATTCTTCACTGGTGAAGTGTTTATTGCGCAAATAATTGATCACTGCAATTGCTTTTGCTCCACCGTCTTGTATTGAAATGCTGGCACAGCCCATTAGGTAATCAATACTTTTCTCATTCATATACTGGCCTATTTTAGACCATAGCAAACCAATGACAGCACCACTGCGATAGTTAGGGTCAACACAGGTTCTACCAATTTCCATATAGCGGGCATTGGGTTGAATGATGGGCGTGATATCAAACTCACTCGCACTGTAAAATTCCGTCGGTGAAGAGATAATATCGCTTGTGATAATGCGGCTATAGCCAACGATACTGTTTGATAGGCTGTCTTTAATAATAAGATGCAGGCACGTATCATCGAAGGGGTCTTTGTCTTGCTTGGTCTCGCCTAAGTTAAATACTCTTGCACGGAACAGCTGGGCTTGGTAGATCTCATCAGGGTCTTTACTAAAACGAGCGATGAGTTTTGATTCTACGGCATTATTTAGCGAACCCAGTGTTTGCAGTGCGGATTGTGCTTGAGAAAGGCTTTGCATTGTCATTATCTCATCTCTTAATTTTGTAAAGATGAGTTACTGTAAAATCAATTTATGACAAACAAGTGACATCCAACGGTCGCTGATAAATTATATGAATAAAGAGTGTTTTTATAAGGATTTATTTGCTTGATGAGGCGAGGGTTGGAGTCGGCGTCTATACTTTTAGAATAAAGCAGCTTATGGCTTACTCTTAATAATTCCCCTTATGACTCTTTGGTTTTATGAATAAATATCTTAGTTTTTTAATCATACTTTTAATGCATATGCCTACGGCCTTTGGGTCTGGTCAGCCAGTATTAACTGAAAATCAAGCGCTGCGTATTATCGATGCGGCGCTAAAACAACAGCCTTTATTCTGGCAGGGCTTTGCGATTCCATACAGTATTGAGCGCGCAAGCAAGCATAAAGATGCGGCCATGCTGGAAGTATTGTTTAACCATAAACTGCTGGTGCGCAAAAAAGAAACTAAGATTGTTCAAGTTGAGGGCAGTAAGCGTAAGCGTATCACGTTGAATTACCGCTATGATTTTGTCGACGAGGCTGCCAGTGAATACGCAACTACGCAGGGTGGTTTTTATTATGGGGTAGGGCGTTTAAAAAATATTTTGCAGCTTTCTAAGCCTTATTTATTGGGGGATTCGTATTACGCAGAAGCTTACATTCAATGGTATGTTTCGGATATACAAGATTGGGTAGATGCCCCCGCATTTGATAGAGCCAGAACGTTGAGGCGAACGCTAGAGTCTAAAGAAAAACCTTTCGAAAAACGAGTTTACCTGCACCATGATGGCTATCAATGGGGATTTTGGCGTGGGCAGCCCGGTGGCTTATAGCCACCTCACCGCCACGGTTAAACTAAATCGCTTTCGAGAAACGTGGGCGTTTGCTATCGGTGCTGGCATCAGCGCTGGCAGAATAGCTTTGAATGATATTTGCATGTAGGTAAGTATCAAATACCATGCAAGCGTTACGCACCAATAAGCGACCTTTGTCACTCATGTGAATACCTTGGTCGCTGATCTCTAATAAATTATCCTCGATCATTGGGCTGAGTTTGCTCAGCTCGTCTGCAAAATACTCTCGACTATCGATATCAAATTCTTGATCAAGCTCAGCAAATATCATCTGATCGTGACACAATAATTCCATAATGACATGGCGGCGAATGAGGTCATCATTATGGGTTTCAATCAATTTAACAATTGGAAATTGATTGTTGCTAATGGCTTCTTCATAAACGTTGATATCTGGGCTGTTTTGCAAATAACAGTCACTGATTTGGCTAATAGAAGAGACACCAAAGCCTATTAAGTCGCAGTCACCATGGGTCGTATAGCCTTGGAAATTACGATGAAGTTCTTTTCTGGCTTGGGCTCTGGATAATTCGTCGTCCGTTTTTGCAAAATGATCCATGCCGACATAATGGTAGCCAGCTTCAGTAAGCTTGGTGATGCAATTGCCTAAAATCGCCAATTTTTCTTCAGGGCTAGGCAGGTCTTCCTCTTTGATGCGGCGTTGAGGCTTGAAACGTTCAGGCAAATGAGCATAGTTAAAAACAGAAAGGCGATCGGGTGACATATCAATAATCACCTCGAGGGTTTCAGCAAAGGTTTGCTGATTCTGATGAGGTAGACCATAGATGAGATCAATGTTGATTGAGCGGAAACCGAGTTCACGTGCTTCGACCATAACGTCTCGAATCATACTTTCAGGTTGAATGCGGTTAACGGCTTGCTGCACTTTCTCGTTTAAGTCTTGCACGCCAAAGCTTGTACGATTGAACCCGAGCTCACGTAATAGCTTAAGAGTACCTGGGCGCATTTCACGAGGGTCGATTTCAATTGAATAGTCAGAGCTATCTGCGGTGCTGAAATTGAAGCGCTTACGCAAATGGGCCATTAGGTCGATCATTTGCTCGTCAGAAAGAAACGTTGGTGTACCACCGCCCCAATGCATTTGCTCAACAATCGGATGGCCTTCTAAAAGCTCAGCTTTACGATCGATTTCAGTTTTCAATAATTCAAGATAAGGCTCAGATTTAGATCTGTCTTTGGTCACAATTTTATTGCAGCCGCAGTAGTAACAAACATGGGCACAGAAAGGGATGTGTAAATACAGTGATAGAGGAACATTAGGATCACGCTTACTTAATAAATCTTTCTCAACTTGATCACTCTCAACGGCTTTGAATTCAACCGCTGTCGGATAAGACGTATATCGTGGACCTGAGCGATTATAGCGTTGAATCAGTTCTGGATCCCAGTGCAAGTTTTCTGTCATGAGTATACTTCTTAAATCGAGCCGTTGTATGAAGGGTTGGCATTTTAAAGTGGGTGTTTTTTTTTCTCTTGTCCTGCATCAAGTTTTTCGTTGTTGACCTTTGAGTTTTTTATTATCCCATGTTTGCGCACGCTTAAATGATGAGGAGGTAGTTGACCGTGAAGTCAGTAATTAGGGCAGGTAATGGAGTATGTTGATACTAATAAGAAAGCACTAAAGTTTTGCACCCTACGGCCGAAAAAGACCTAAATGTAAGTAAAATTTGTAAAAACTTACGTTATTTATAAAAAATACCCGAAAGGGTCTTGCTTTTGTGTTTGTAGGGTCGTTTTATAGTGAACGCTTATCGACTAAAACAAAAATAACATTGATCTCAAAGGATGATCTATGCCGAAGAAGCCATTTACTCCCGAAGAAGTCGCTGCACAATGCCAGCGAATTATGGACAGTGCATCACAGGTGATGGCCGATGTTGGCTTTCATCATTTGTCTATGCGCAAGCTAGCGACGCAGTTAGGGATGACTGCGAGCAATATCTATAATTATTTTCCTAATAAAGAAATCCTTTTTATTCAGACTCGCCTACGCGGTTTTGATATGTTCTTTACGCAAATGAATGAAAAAATGGGCGATGCGGTAAATGCAGAACAAGCATTGCAGCAATTTGCTCGTCTGCTCATCAGTTTTGCTCAGCAAGATCCAGGTTATTATCAGCTGATGTTTCAGCCACCGCGATTGAACTTAGAAGAGTCGCAACAGCTAGACCAAGAATTAGAAATGCAATTAGCGCGTTTGGTAGAAGAGTGGCAGCGCCATTTGATGACGTTAATTATTGATGCGATTCCAACCATGTCTGAACAGAGCGAAAACCGTCAGAAGCAAATTGCTTTATTTTTTACGGCTTCTATTCATGGCTTGGTCGATGTGTACCATTATCGCGCATTATCGACGCTGATGGCTTCGGTTGAACTTATTCCTGAAGAGGTCGTTGAGTGCCATATTAAATGGTTATTAAGTGCAGTTACGCAACAGGCAGAGCAAGTGGTATAAGGCTTTTCAACGTATTGTATTTTTATTATTGAGGTTCTTTGTCTTCAAGTTTGTAGACGAAGGCTAGAATCTCAGCAATGGTTAAGTACAGTGCTTGCGGAATTTCATCTCCAAGCTCAAGTTTGCTTAACCACTGAGTGAGTTCTGCATTTTCATAAATAGGCACTTTGGCTTGTAATGCTAGCTGAATGATTGCTTGAGCAAGTTCGTCATCCCCTTTTGCCGCCAATGTTGGTGCTTTTTCACCGTCGTAACTTAGGGCAATGGCTTGGCTTGCCTTCAATAAGCTTTCTGGTATTTCTTCTGTATATTCTTTTTTCATACGTATTCCGTTGCTCAGCGAATTTAGACAAAAGGGTTAGGTCTTAACATCGATTAATCGCTGTTGAATATTGTGTTTTCGTTTTTCTAAGGTGCCGTGTCGAGACTGAATGTCGCTAACCATGATGCCTTGTTCGGTTAGGCGCTGACGCAGTGGTTGAATGTGTTGTGATAGCTGATGCAAAGAAGAGGCTGACTCAGACCAAAACGTCGTGCTGCATTCATTGTCCATTAAACAAATTTCAATCCCCAGCTTGCCTAATGTCGGCAAATCAAAATGCAAGTTAACAAACCAGTGTTGTTTTTGATTACCGCCGTCATCTGTTCGTTCTTCTTTATCCAAGAAAAACTCGATCAGCTGCAGTTGCTGTTGATGATTAATTAATAGCGGTATCCACTGCTGATTCTGCGGCTGGACATTCAAATTATTATTTTGATTGCCATCTGCCGATTGCATTTGCTGTATTTGCTCGCGCTCGATATGGCCTAATAAATTCTGCAAATTTCTTATTAATGTACTGTCATTTCCCATTTTTTCGGGCCAGTTAAGAGGAATGCGACCGCCGTTATTAGCAGACTCTGCTTGGTTGGCGAGTGAGTGTCCTATAAGTATCTGGCTCAGTGCTAACTTATTGTTTGAGCTGGGGTTTTGCAATAATGGCATATGCAATAACGCCTCTAGGCTCATGGGGGTATTATTCAGTAAAGGATTTTGCCATTGTGCGCTTGTGACGCTTTGCGAAGCGATGGTTATAGCGGGCACAGAGACAGCACCTTTCGCTTTTATTAGCTGAGATAAAACCTGCTGGCTATTATCTGATAATGTTTTGGCTGTTTTTTTAACGATGCTTGCAAGATTAATTTTAGACTCAGGTTGTGGTGCGCTAGTGGGTTCTTTTACGGGCATTGTCAGTGCACTTTTTTGCAAAGCTTGTAATTGCTGGAATATATTATTGGCTGTTTTTTTGTTGGGTAAATTAACGGCTTGCTGAGCAGCCTCGCGCAGCTGGGCTTCTGCGCGGATGCCTGCATTGTCGAGCGCATTACGTAATCCGGTACTGCTGCTGATGTCTTGATTTCTTGGCAATTGCTGTACCCAGCTTTTAAGTTGTTCTACTGTTGAGCTAAGGGATGTATTGAGTTGCGAAGCATTGGTTAAAGCGGCATTTTTACTCAATATAACTTCACGGCTATCTATGCTGGCTTTGCCTTGTTGCTGATAGAGCTGATTGGCCAGAGACTGCTGATTGGTTAGAGGCTGCTGGCTGCTTGGTTTTTGATCAGTGGGTGCTGCGCTCGCTATTTGTACGGTTGCAGTTTGTCCTTCGAGCAAAGAAGCAGCGGGTTTAAAATTGCTTTCTAGTGCGCTGAGTGGGCGCTGTATTATTTGGCTCAGTTGCTTAATTAGATTTGGTAAATCTTGTTGCTGAACGTGTGGAATGCGGTCGGCAAGCAGTTGCTGTGCCAGTGCAGTAGCGTGTAATGATGGTGATTGCAGTGGAGACGATTGCGTGAGAGGTTGCTGCGCCGTATTGATGATTTTTAATTCTGGCCCAGGTAAGACTTTTACCTCTAATTGGCGACCTTTTTGAAAGTCATCAGTGCTGATGGTTTCAAGTTGTTGCTGTCCCACTTTTAGCACAACTTTATATTCTTGCTGTGTGCTGTTTTGAGTATTGGCAGAACGGGCCATTGTGCTGGATTCTGTTCTGGAGGGCTCTGCTTTGGAGGGTTCTGCTTTGGAAGGTTTGATCGGCGTGGATGATACTACCTCAGCTCGCAATACTGTTCCCGAGGTATTGTCTGTGGTGGCAGATACCTTGATCAGTTTTGGGTTAATGAGCGGAATTCTATCCATCGTTAAGGCACTTTATTGTTAAGTAACATATTGATTATAGAGGGTAAATTAGCTCCAAATCGGATAATAATGGGTCTAATAATGACTATTTCACACTAACCACCGACCTATATCAATCTTGAGGTTTACATTTAGTATCTGCGCGCCTTTAAACTGTTTATAATGCAGCACATTAGCTTAATTGCTTAGTCCATTATTTAACCTATTAAATTAGCACATTAAACAGCCCACAGACTAGGAATTGTATGACCTGCTCAGCTCAAGTCGATGAATCAAAAAGATTTACGACCCACTGTGATCTATCTATCCATAATGTGAGCTGCGAGCGAGACGATCGCATTCTGTTTGAAAACCTCAATCTAGCCGTAAAAAAAGGCGATCTTATTCAGCTGGTCGGACCTAATGGCGCGGGTAAAACCACCTTGCTGCGTTTAATGGCGGGCCTTAATCAGGATTTCTCAGGTGACGTCTGTTGGTTTAATGAAAATATCCAATCTTGCTTTCAAGACTACGCGCATCAGCGTTTGTACATTGGACATTTGTCTGCGATTAAAAAAGTACTGACGCCGCTCGAGAATTTACGCTGGTTTGTTAGCAGCTGGCCAGAAGTGAAAGAAGAAGATCTTTGGCAAGCATTAGCCGAGGTAACGCTTGTAGGCTACGAAGATGTGCCGTGTCAGCAATTATCAGCAGGGCAGCAGCGCCGAGTTGCCTTAGCACGCTTATTAGTGACGCCAACGCCTCTTTGGATCTTAGATGAGCCTTTTACCGCCCTGGATAAAGAGGGCGTGGCTTGGTTAGAGCAACAGCTTGCCCTGCATGTTGAACGTGGAGGCTCTGTTTTGATTACTAGCCACCATGCTTTGAGTGACATTCCAGCATTGCGTCAAATCGAATTGGGGGTGCACACATGAGTTTGGTTACTGCAACCATAAAGCGAGATTTGGTCATTGCTGCTCGAAACCCTGGCGAATGGCTCAATCCATTGATGTTCTTCTTGATGGTTCTGGCGTTATTTCCTTTGGCCGTCGACCCTGATCCTAAATTTTTATCCAAAATTGCCGCTGGTGTTGTGTGGGTTGCTGCACTCCTTGCAACATTATTATCACTTGATGCGCTTTTTAAAGCCGATGTTGAAGATGGCACCTTAGAACAATGGTTAGCCTCCGGTGAATCTTTGTATGCGATGGCTCTAGGCAAGGTGTTCGTGCATTGGTGTATTAGCGGATTACCTTTAACACTGGTTGCTCCTTTACTCGCGTTGATGATGAATTTACCAGAAGATGCTTATAGCGCGCTATTTTTTAGCTTGTTATTAGGCACACCTATTTTAAGTCTACTTGGCGCAGTCGGCGCGGCTTTAACCGCGGGTGTTCGCAGTGGTGGCTTGCTTTTAAGTCTGGTTATTTTGCCTCTTTACATTCCTATACTCATCTTTGGTGCCAGTGCGGTATATCATGCAGGCATTGAAATGGAGTATGCGGGGCAATTAGGGTTTTTAGCCTCTTTTTTATGTATCTCAATTACGCTAACGCCGTTTGCGGTAGCAGGTGCATTAAAATTAAATCTTTCTCGTTAATACAAAAATAGAATTTGGATAGCAGATTATGTGGGAAGCGTTAAAGCGACTGTATCACCGAATGGGGTCGCCAAAATGGTTTTACGAAATTTCAGCACGTTGGTTGCCTTGGTTTGCAATCCCTGCGGCACTTTGCTTAACCGTTGCCACGGTTTGGGGCTTGGCGTTTGCACCAGCCGATTATCAGCAAGGTAATAGCTTCCGTATTATTTATATACATGTGCCTGCCGCGATTCTTGCCCAAAGTGCTTATGCCATGATGGCGATTGCGGGAGCGATCTTCCTTATTTGGCGGATGAAAATGGCTGCTTGGGTCGCTGCGTCTATTGCGCCAATTGGTGCAAGTTTTTGTTTTATCGCTCTCATTACTGGTGCCATTTGGGGAAAACCGACCTGGGGAACTTGGTGGGTTTGGGATGCGCGTTTAACCTCTATGTTGTTATTGCTGTTTTTATATTTTGGTGTGATGGCACTGCAGAAAGCAATGGATACCGAAGAGACGTCTGCTAAAGCAGGGGCTATTTTGTCGTTAGTTGGGCTCGTGAATATTCCGATTATTAAGTATTCGGTTGAATGGTGGAATACTCTGCACCAGCCCGCAACGTTAAAATTAACCGAAGAATCTACCATGGCAATGGAGATGTTAATTCCTTTGCTGATTATGATTGTTGGTTTTTATTTATTATTCGCCACCTTAATTTTTATGCGCACTCGCAATAACGTATTGTGGCATGAGCGTAAGAAAAACTGGGTGAAAAAGCTCATACAGGCAGAGGCAGAGAAATAAGATGTTTTTTGACAGCTTTGCAGAATTTTTAGCCATGGGTAAACACGGTTTTTATGTGTGGCTTTGTTACGGCATTACCGCCTTGGTTATTGTGGCAAATATACTGGCACCTATGCGCCAGCGTAAGAAATTGATTGAACAACAGACGCGCCTTCAGCGTCGGGAGAAGCAAAATGCATCCGAAGCGTAAAAATCGACTGATTCTAATTTTATTTATGGTGGTTGGCTTAGGCTCAGCAGTGGGTCTAATGATGTATTCCTTAAGCCAGAACATTGATTTATTCATGACCCCGACACAAATTGCTAACGGCGAAGTTCGCCAAGGGCAAACTATTCGAGCAGGCGGCTTGGTGGTTGCTGGTAGCGTTATTCGCAGTGATGATGGCCTAAACGTTAGTTTTGATATTACCGATGGTGCGGTAAACGTTACCGTTGAGTATGAAGGCATTCTTCCGGATTTGTTTCGTGAAGGTCAGGGTATTGTGGCTATGGGGAAGGTGGATTCACGTAAAGTGATGATCGCTTCTGAAGTTTTAGCGAAACACGATGAAGAATATATGCCGCCGGAAGTGCAGCACGCATTAGATTCAGCGCACAAAGATGGCGTTGAAAAAATGCAAAAAGATGCGGAAGAGAATGCACAAAAAGATGCACAACAATCAACCTACGAGAAGCAGTACTAGAAATGGCAGCTGAATACGGACACATAGCACTTCTTATTGCCCTCGCATTTGCGTGTGTGCAATCTGTTGTTCCCTTAATCGGGGCGCAAACCAATCGTGAATGGTTGATGCAGTACGCAAGACCGATGGCTTTAGGTCAGGCGGTTTTCTTAAGTATCAGTTTTGCCGCATTAACTTACTGTTTTGTGGTTGATGATTTTTCAGTCGCTTATGTGGCCAATAACAGTAATAGCCTATTGCCAACGCCTTTTAAAGTCAGTGCGGTATGGGGAGCTCACGAGGGGTCATTATTACTTTGGGTATTGATGCTCGGACTTTGGGGGGCGGCGGTTGCTTTGTTTAGCCGAAGCTTGCCATTAGATATGGTGGCGCGTGTTATTGCTGTTATGGGCATGGTCGGTGTTGGTTTTACCTTGTTCACCTTATTCACATCCAATCCATTTGATCGCAGCTTACCGTCAATTCCAATGGATGGTGCCGATTTAAATCCGCTGTTACAAGATTTTGGTTTGATCGTACATCCACCAACCTTGTATATGGGCTATGTGGGTTTTTCAGTGGCTTTTGCCTTTGCTATCGCCGCATTATTAGGTGGGCGTTTGGATGCGGCTTGGGCGCGTTGGTCACGTCCCTGGACAACCGCCGCTTGGGTATTCTTAACGTTGGGTATCGCCTTGGGTAGCTGGTGGGCTTATTACGAGCTTGGCTGGGGCGGCTGGTGGTTTTGGGATCCAGTCGAAAATGCTTCATTTATGCCTTGGTTAGTCGGTACCGCTTTGATTCACTCGTTAGCAGTAACAGAAAAGCGTGGGGTATTTAAAAGCTGGACCGTGTTATTAGCGATCTTTGCCTTCTCTTTGAGTTTATTAGGCACTTTCTTAGTACGTTCTGGGGTATTAACATCGGTACACGCGTTTGCTTCCGATCCTGAACGAGGGGTCTTCATTCTTATTTTACTCGGCTTATGTGTGGGCGGTTCATTAACGGTGTATGCGTTAAAAGCACCGACGGTATCTTCTGCCGGTAAATTTAAATTGCTGTCTCGAGAAAGCTTTTTATTAGCCAATAATGCTTTACTCATCGTAGCAACATTGACGATTTTATTGGGTACCTTGTATCCGTTAATTGTTGACTTCATTAGCGGTGAAAAGTTATCCGTCGGCTCTGCTTGGTTTAATACCATGTTTGTTCCTCTTGCGGCCGCGTTAACGTCGTTAGCCGGTATTGGTGCGATGTCGCGCTGGAAAACGATGTCGGGTAAATTATTACTGGCACAAATTGCTGGGTCTATAGTCTTAGCTATTTTTGTTGCGGCGGTATTCCCATTGGTTTATGCCGGTGAAATGAACTTCAAAGTAGCAGTAGGTATGTTTGTAGCGACCTTGTTGATCGCAACGACACTGCGCGATGTTTGGACAAAGTCAAAAGGTCAGTTGAGCCGCTTGTCGAAATTAAGCTTGAGCTATTGGGGCATGGTTATCGCTCACTTAGGTGTTGCGATTACCGTTATAGGCATTACCGTTGTCAGTAATTTCAGTGTTGAAAAAGCGTTGAAAATGTATCCAGGAGAAACCGCAACGGTCTCGGGTTATGATTTTAAATTTGCTCAAGTTGGAACAATGAAAGGGCCTAACTACAGTGCGCACGTAGGGGTGTTTGAAATATCTAAGCAAGGTGAATTAGTCGCAACTCTAAATGCAGAAAAGCGTCGTTATAAAGTTAAAGGTTCCATGATGACAGAAGCGGCGATTGATGCCGGTTTATTCCGTGATTTATATGTCTCTATGGGTGAGCCATTAGAAGATGGTGCCTGGGCGATGCGCTTACAAGTGAAAGCCTTTATGCGCTGGGTCTGGTTGGGTTCAATCTTTATGGCGCTAGGTGGTTTGTTAGCGATTTTAGATAAGCGCTATCGTATACGTGCTAAAAACGCTTAGACCTTTAGCTTATAGAAGAATGGAATTGGATTGTTAATATGAATCGTTTGATGTTGTTTATACCGCTAATCATTTTCGCTGTGATGGCGGCTTTTTTAGGTGGCGGTATTGGCCGTGAAAATAAAGATGCACTGCCTTCGCCTTTGATTGATAAACCGTTTCCGCAGTTTATTTTGCAACAGGTCGAAGCCGAAAAGCAGTTAACTCAAACCGACTTGCAAGGGAAACCTATGTTGGTCAACGTTTGGGCCACTTGGTGTCCTACGTGCAAAGCAGAGCATCAATTTTTGAATACTCTAGCGGCACAAGGTATTCGTATTATTGGCATCAACTATAAAGATGATGATGAAGCCGCAAAGGTATGGCTGCGAGATTATGGCAATCCTTACGAGTTTAATATCAGCGACCCGAAAGGCAAGCTTGGTTTAGAACTTGGCGTTTACGGCGCGCCAGAAACCTTTTTTGTGGATGGTGATAGCATTATTCGAGCGAAACATATTGGTGACTTAAATCACAGCGTTTGGCAAAAATACAAAGATGTATTTCAGCAAATGAAAACTCATGTGGAAGGGGAATAAGCCATGAAATTTATTCTCTCATTGATGCTTTCGTTATTCGCATTAACCTCTCATGCCGTGGTTGACGGTCATAAATACCCCTTCGATAACGATGTCGATAAAGAGCGTTTTGAAATATTAGCAGAAGAGCTGCGTTGCCCTAAATGCCAAAACCAAAACTTAGCCGATTCCAATGCTCCTGTAGCATCAGACTTGCGCGATAAGGTGTATGAGCTGATGCAAGAAGGGCAGACTGATGATGAAATCGTTGGTTATTTAGTCGATCGTTATGGGGATTTTGTTCGCTACAATCCACCGGTCCAAAAAAATACATTTTTCTTATGGTTTGCTCCGGGGATTATGGTTTTAATCGCTTTGGGCATGATTATCAGCCTAACGCGCGGTAGCAAAAAAGAGCCGACTTTGAGTGATGAAGAACACGCCAAGTTAGCTAAGTTACAAGCCGCTAGAAAACAGCAAAATGGCGGCCAGCATAAAAATCAGGCTGATAATTCAGTCGAGAATAGTGAGAAACGAGATTCATGATTATTACTCTAGTTTTATTATTAATTACTCTAGGCTTTGTAGTGTGGCCTGCATTTTCTCATCGCAATCTTAAAATAAGTCGAGAAGCAGAAAATTTACGGTTATATGAACAGCGTAAGCAAGAAATAGCGGAAGCGAATTATACGGATGAAGAGCGCGAGCAGATGTTGCTTGAGCTAGACCTTGAACTCGTTTCTTCTGATTCTGATAGCGTAAGTGGTGGTGATGTTTCACCAAAAACTAAAATTCTTTCGGCCTTTGCCATCTTTATTCTAATGGTGTCGAGTGTTCTATTTCTTTATCAAGACATGGGAGCGCAAGATGAAATTGTAGCGACTCAGTTATTAACGAAAATGAGCACGGCTAAATTAACGGCGGAAGAGCAAGCTACTTTAAAAGATAGCTTACGCAAAGCCTCTATTAGCAAGCCTAAAAATGGTGAGTGGCTGTATTTGTATGCGCGCATGTTGTATGCCGATGGCGAATATATAGAAGGCGTTGCAACCTTCGAGAAAATTCTTGAAAGCATTCCAGAAGAAGCCGCGGCGGATAGATCGGCAACGCTTGTACAGATTGCTCAAGGTAAATTTTATATTGCTGAGCAAGTTGCTTCCCCTGAAATGTTAGCCATTATCGAAAAAGCACTGGCGATAGACCCTAATAATTCTCAAGCATTAGGACTGGCTGGTATTATGGCATTTGAACTTAATCGTTTGGAAGATGCTTTTGAATACTGGAAATCACTTTGGTTTAACATGTCTGGTAGCCCAGAAGCGGGTGCTATAGAGCAAGGTATTCAACGCATTGCTATTCTATTAGAAGAGCAGGGTAAAGCGGTGGATTTATCTTGGATGAAGCGTGCTGAAATTAAAGTGCGTGTTTCAATTTCTGATGATCTTAAAGCACAGTTAGAAGAAGGTGATGCGGTATTTATTTTAGCGAAAGCAATCAGTGGCCCAGTGATGCCTTTAGCGGCCGTTAGATTGATGGCGAAGGATTTACCCTTAGAAGTCTCGCTTAATGATAGCCAAGGCATGGTGCCTGGATTGGCATTAAGTAAGTTTGAAGAGGTGCAGGTTATTGCTCGTGTTGCCAAAGGTGGTCAGCCGATGGCCAGCGCAGGAGATCTTCAAGGAATTGTATCGCCTGTCATGGTCAAGGATGATGGTACGGTGACATTGGTGATTGATCAGATAGTTGAATAAAAAATAGCGCTCAGTTATTACAAAAAAGGCCGCGATGTCCTTGAATCAGTTCAGTACATCACGGCCTTTTTTGTGGCATATTCTAAAATGCTATCGGCTAACGACAACTACCATTTCGCATAATGGTCTTCGGCAAAACCCCAAACACCTTTTAAATGGATAATTTCACCATTCAATAATATGTCGCCATAAAAACGGCCAAAATGTTGAGTGAAATTAGACGCCGCAATAACCATGTTGATCTTTTCTTTGCGCTGTCCTGCAGGTTCAAAATGCAAATTGATGATGCCATCGTTAGAACGCATCGTCCAAGCATGATCTGGGTGATTGCGATCAAATTGAAAATCAACCATATCAATTTTGTGAAGTGTACCATCAAGCCAAAGGCCATTTTCAGTAAACCCTGTTTCGTTTACGCCAGCGGCTAGGTTAAATCCTAAGCGACGGCCATCCGGCAGTTTACAAGATAGGCTGCCCCAATTCCAAGACGTTTCACGGCGCATATAGCCCGCAGACCAATCAACCGATGCGAGTGCTCCGACTTCCTCTAGATCAAAACTTTCAGCTCCCCAGCGAACGCTACCATTGCATATGAGCGCGGTGGATTTTTGTGTAAAAACCCAACCGTTGTAACCTGCACGTGTACATACCGCAAGCAGGTTAAAATTCGCGGATTCGTCGATAACGGCATCCAGCTTGAAACCGGATTTTAGGTTAACTTCTACAGAGCGCAAACGCGGAGTTGATGTCGCTTTGATAACGACTGTATTGCCCGCTTTTTCAAACTGAGCAATACCTTCATTGGGTTTTAAATCAATATGAGTTTTATGCGCTAGTAGCTGAATGAAACTGAATTCTTCAAATTTTTTCGTTTCAGGTTGGTAGGCATAAACAAAGCAATTGCTCGCAATTTTAAGATCAACAATCGCAATGCCTATGATCAGCTCTGGGCTAGTGAAACCAATGAATTGAAATTGGTTGAACTTGAAACGCTTAGCTAAATTCCCAAGGCGTTTGTCCATAGTATTGCGCAGATCGAAGTCCATGTGATTAATCTTGACAATGCTCTTGGGAAAAACCCCATAGCTTGGCTGGCCGTCTTGATTAATCAATAACTCATTTGCCATTCTGAACTCCTTGCTGGCCGTAAACTTTTACAACATGAATTATTATTCTGTCAGATAGGTGAATAATTTACCATGTCAAAGTTCGCCTAAGATCGGGCTAAATGAGTAGGTTGGGCTAAGATGTTACCAATTGAATGCTTGACGCAAAGAGGCAAGGGTATCTTGGTCGGCTTTGAAGCGCATTTTCAAGTACACACCTTTTGCGGTGTAATTGGCGGCTGAGAAGTCGTTATCCACAAAACCTTCAAAGTTATAGCCGATGCTTGCCCATACGTTTTTAACCGGGCGAATACCAACGGATAAACCATAGCTATTTTGCTGCTGTGTACCACTGCTGATTAATTCACGAGCATGAGCACCAATGTCCCAACGTTCGTTCAGGTTATGGCGTAGCTCGCCTGCAAGGTAGTGAACAGTGGCTTTATAGTCTTCATTCGCGTATTGATCTAATACATTCTTGAAACCGTATTGTGCGGCTAACTGATTACGTTGATTAAACATCCAGTTCAAGTGAGCATTATTAATAATGCGACGGCTTCTGCTGTCATCATCTGATTCGCCAGTAGAAGATTTATCTTGAACCCAGCGTGTTTGTAATAACAAAGCGAACGGTTGCTTACGCGGACGAATAGCAAAATCGAGTGTGGCATCAAAAGTTTGTTCATAAGCAGGTTGTGATGCCTGCTTATAGAAATCCATACTACCGCCAATCGCCATTGAACTGTCTAGTGGATGGTAAAGGCTTGTACGTGCACTGTGAGTATTACTATTAACCGACATGCGACGCTCTAAGCGGTTAGTCCACTGCCATTGTTCTGAACGATAACCCCAGCCAGTACTGATGGCATTAAAATCTTCACTGGTTGTTTGCTCGCTAGGCTGAGCTTGCTCTAGATTTTTACTCTGATTAAAACCAAAGCTAACCAACCAGTGTTCATCAACTTTCCAGTCATGGCTTAAGCCAGATTCTGAATACAAACGATAGCCATCGTTTTGTGTTTCTTGCACCAAAGACTGCTCAACTTGTCCGCCTTGCCAAGGTTGCGTTCTTAAGCCCATTGCCGTTCTTTCTAAATTATTAGCATTAAATGAACGCTCATAATCTGCGAAAGTTGTTAGCGAATCCGTCCAGCGATATTCCGCTCCCAGTTTAATACGATCGTTATCTTCGCTGCGTTCTGTGATATCCGTTGTGCCGGTAACGTTGACGCGGAAGTCTTGGCTGAATACGGGTGCACTTGCACCAAGGCTTAGTTCGTCAACAAAGTTAATGCCTTCATCTGTTTCTTGCATGTTTGATAGCAGTCCTGCATTAACCGAGCTGCTATCTGAAAAGTTGTGCGTCCAATTAACCGAACCTTGCTGTTTGTCGAGCCCAGAAGAAATTTGAGTTTGATAAAGGCTATCAATCTCTAGCTGGTCTTGCTCAGTGATGTAAATTTTTGCGTTAACCCCAGTACTTTGCTGATCAAGGTCTGCTTGGTTTTGTTGATCTAAGCCAAACTCTTCATCGACGCGTTGCGTATAAGCCGTAATTTCAGCACCTGAGGTACGAAGCTTGGCTTCTAGTTTTTTAGCGCTCGCATTTTTAGTATTCGCTGCACTGGTGCCAGAGGTTGAGCTGGCATTACCACGGGGACGAGTTTGGGCAACCTCAGCCGAAAGCGTAAGAGGGCCTAAATCGAGTGTTGCATCAATAGCATTTAATTGATTGCCTTGCTGATCTTTGTCTTCATCAATAAGGGTAATACCTGTTTTAAGCGTATCATCCAACAGTTTTAATCCTGCACGACCACCGATTAGGTGTCCGCCATTAACGTCTTCAGTTTCGTAATCGGCAACAATATAGTTAGGGTTGAAGGCGTTGTCAGTGAAGGCGATAGGGCTCTTAAAGTACAAGCTACCATCGTTGTAATCTAGGCTGTAATCAAGATTACGCTTCAGTGTTTTAGTTGAAAGAATCACCTGATTATTTAAACGATCACGAGTTTCAATGCGAATAGTTTCAGAGTTAGCAACAATGAATTTATTATTTAATTTATACAGGCCCGAGGTGCCGTTACCTTGAATTTCATCACGTACAAACGAAGAATCAGTTTCACTGGCAAAACCAGAAAGTTCAATTAAGTCATTTTGATAAACAACTTGTGCGCCCGTTAGGTTACGCACATAACGCGATAGCTCCGTTTTGTCTAAGCCTGTATTCATATCACCATACAGTGCGTAGAAGCGATCTTTTTCAATTTTTACATACAGCTTATCGCCACTGCTTGCATCTTGGCCTTGTTGGCTCGCATCGGCATATAGCGTGTAATATTCACCTGGTTGTATCAAGGTTGCGAAGGGCGTTGTTTCTTCTTTTTCAGAATCATACGCTGCGGTAACCAAGTAATCACCAGAGATCTGACCTTTGGTATAAAATGCCAAGCGGCCTTCGTGATAAATGCCTTCATCGACTAAGCCATTCGACTTTTGATCGGCATTGTTAGTAGCAGAGTTCGCGCCAATGGTTAAATCACCTAAGCCTACTAAAATCCAATCACGTGGTGCTGGTTTGAGCCAAGAGCGTATTTTGTCACTTAAGCCATTGCTGTGATTAAACGTTAAGGTCAATTCGCCCGTTTGAGTTGTTGGTTGCAGTCTAATGAATGCAATACCATCACCTTCAACACGATAGCTTAATTTATTCGTATCGTTGAGTGGATTAATGTCATATTCATTGCGTTGTAAAAGCTGAAAAGGATCAGAGATCTGAATTTCACCTTGTGTATTTTTACGAACGGAATAGCCATTTTTATCTTTAAATCGAACCGCAATAATAGGCACTTGAATACCGTCGGCAACCAAGTTACTCATTTCTGGCACAATTTCAGCTTTTGCAGGCGCGCCAGAGAAATAAACACTGTGCGCTACGTAATCAATAACGTTGTCATCACGGTCTAATATTTCGGCTACAAATTTGTTTTCGCCTTCTTCAATATTAATACCACGCCATTCACTCACGGATATTGCTTTGCCCTTTGCGCGTTTAATCCCTTCAAAATAAATGCTGTGAACAGGCACGCCATTTAACGTTAAGCGTACGCGATTATTTTTAGGGTGCTGGACTAAAATGTTCGTTGCAGAAATATCCGAGCTGTAACCTTCTGGAGGCCAAACCCAATTGCTTTCAGCGCTTTTATTAGCGAACCAAGCATCATTAATAGTGGGTTGTTGCTTTATCACAATTTGGTCTTCAGGATTGCCCGCTGCGGTAGCTTGATTAATATCCAAACCTGGAATTAATGTTTGTGTCTTAGCCACTTGTACATCAATGTCGATGCTGGCCAGAGCGACATTAGGCGTCGCTTTTAAGACACGTACTTCAACTCGTCTATTTTTAGCACGACCTTCCTGTGTTGCGTTGGACGCAAGTGGTATCGATTTTCCACGGCCCGCAACTGTAATATTTTCAATCGGCAAACCAATTTGTTCAGATATATATTGTGCGACAGAGGCTGCGCGAGCTTCAGAAAGCGCTTGGTTATCTGAGTAGAGATTATGGCTGCGTTTAGCAATACGCACATTGTCGGTATGCCCAACCACTGAAATTTCTAAATTTTGTAAGCCATCAAGTGCATTAATAACATCGGACAGATTGTTTTTATCTTGTACGGTTAATACATCGGATAAAGATTCAAATTTAGGGTTTTTCAATGGATCAGCATTACCGTCAGCTGGCGGAAGGAAAAGCTTCACGCGAGTTTCAGCGGCGGGTGTTTTATCTTTTAAGATAGGCCCAATGTTATAATGTAAAATTGCACGCGCTGCTAAAATACCTTTCTCGGCCGTCGGAGAAATAAGCGCGGTGAATTTAATTTCGTGTGACCAAACCTTAGGCTTATCACCTATATCAACTGAAATTGTATTATTACGATAGTCATAAGGATAAGACTGACCATCTAATGTCAGGCTACCTGCTTTTAATACAACACCTTTAGGAAGATAAATTTCTTCAACGATATTATTTAAGGCAACACCTGCGCCACCAATATTAGCGGTGTAAACAATCTTTTTATCTACTGGAGAGCCGTAGTTCGCTAAGCTATCTTCTTCTGAAAAAGGGATCAGTTCGTTTAACAGTGTTTGAAGCACATCGCCATTTTCAGGCTTTTTAGGTTGAACATGAAAATCTGCGCGCCACAGTGTGCCGGGCTGCACATCAATGAACTGAGAGTAGCTTTGGCCAGCATGGAAGAATTTATTATCACAGGTCGCTAGCTCTAAATAAGGAGGCAATGTGGCGACATCTAATTGAACGACATGAGTGCCTGGCTTAATATTTTCAAAGTGCCACTGGCCTTCTTCATCAGAAACAACGTAACGGCCATCTTCCATTATTAAACGAATGCCAGCCAAGCCTTCAGCATCCAAATTACCCTCGCAATCATCTAAAATGACTCGACCGAATACCTGTGCTTTTCTGCGCATAAGGTCATCACGAATGACAATACTTGCGGTTGCAATATTGGATTTCAATACAGAGTGAGCAACAACGACTTGGTTAGTCACTTCGCCACGAGCCGTTGCTGAAACTTGGCTAACATAAGAAACCTTCACGACTTCTGAAGGTGCCAAGGTAGCAAAGTTAATTGTAATTATTTGGCCTGTTTCGCTGACGACAACATCGCTATAAGGCTGACCATTAACCTTTAATGATCCTGTAATATAGCTCAGGCCAATGGGTAGGGTATCGACCAGTTTTAGATTTTGAACATCTGCATCAATATTGGTTAAGTTAATATCGAAAGGCACAAAGTCACCGGTGCCTGCTTCTGTTTTCTGGCTGCTTTTATCCAATAATATACGGTCAGTGATTGGATCTAATGGGATGTCAGCATTTAATAAAAGGTTTTGAGTTGAAACTACCAAGCCTTTTGATAAGCCATTCAACTGATAAGGCGCTGAAGGTAATGATTGAATAATTTGATCGCTGGTTTCTGTTGGGAAATTAAATGCGAATGAATTGCTTATTTCTAAACGATAATCACCATTAGGCACATAAGGGAAGCGGTAGCTACCTGTGGGGAAATTATAATCTTTACCGCTGCTATCTTGAACAGTGCTGCCGGATTTTAATTCAGCAGGGAAGGTACTAATACCATCATCACCAAATATTTGTGCCAGCTGGCCAGTGCTATTATCGATTAAACGCAGAGTGATACCGTCGATCAGTTCACCGGTATAAGCGTTGAAAACTTTGCTGTATGGATCAAAGGTTAAGATTTTATTGAGCGAATCATCCTGATCTTGCTCGTCTTGATAATCAATCGATAAAATACTTTCAGGCGTTAATGCTAAAGCACAGTCATTAGCAGACGCTGTGTTTGTTGCAATGGTTTGAATAATACCAATGAATTCACCACTATTATTGCTCGTCTCATGCAGCACTAACTCTGCTGTATCGTTAGGGTTGGTTGACGTGAGCGTCACCGTGACGGTATCAATCTGGCTACCATCAAGATTTTCGTCGAAGTCAACAATACGAATAATTAGAGGATTACCCGCTTTGAATACATCACTTTGCTGTGAGGGAATGGTTGATGGCAGGCTAAGGCTAGAACCATTAGCGTACGTTAAGTCAGTGCTGGCAGCAGAACCACTGCATTGAGACTCATTTAATGTTATTTCTTGCTCTGGATTCGCGCTAGCAATAGGTCCCCAAACATCGATTGCAGAAGGTGTTCCTGGTGCACTATCAGCAGCTTCTTCTACCACAAAAGGCGCGTTATCGGATTTTGAAAATAATAGCCCATTATAGAAATAGGTAGCGGTTGCATCACTGTCTAGAAGATCACCGACTTGAGCCGCGTGAGTGGGTAATGATAAAAATA